>DAOTZC010000023.1:0-52117 GCA_034434535.1 Anaerolineales bacterium
AAGCGGAGAAGCGGAGTTGGACAACGGACGAAGCGGAGAAACGGAGAGAAACGGAGTTGGTAGCGGACGAAGCGGAGAAGCGGAGTTGGACAACGGAGGAAGCAGAGAAACGGAGAGAAATGGAGTTGGTAGCGGACGAAGCGGAGAAGCGGAGTTGGACAACGGACGAAGCGGAGAAACGGAGAGAAACGGAGTTGGTAGCGGACGAAGCGGAACAGCGGATATAAACGGAGTTGACAGCGGACGAAACAGAGAAGCGGATGCGCGGCGGTTGGCCGATGTGGTGATTCCGGTTCCGGATTCGTCCATTCCGGCGGCGATTGGGTTTTCGCGGGTGAGCGGGATTCCGTATAACGATGGGTTTGTCAAAAACCGTTATGTCGGGCGGACGTTCATCGAGCCGACCGATTCGCTGCGCAAGCGCGGCGTGGGGATGAAGTTCAATGTGATTAGCGAGAATGTGCGCGATAAGCGGGTGATTGTGATTGACGATTCGATTGTGCGCGGGAATACAACCGGGCCGCTGATTAAGCTCTTGCGGCAGGCGGGCGCGAAGGAAGTCCACATGTGCATTACCTGTCCGCCAATTGCGCATCCGTGTTTTATGGGCGTGGATATGGGCGGCTACGAGGATTTGATTGCTCACAACCGAACTGTCGAGGAAATCCGCCGGAAGGTGGGCGCGGATTCGCTGACCTATCTCTCGCTGGAGGGAATGATGCGGGCAGTGGGCAGCGCAGAGGGCTACTGCCAGGCTTGTTTTACGGGCAAGTATCCCGTGCCGGTGGATTTAACGAGCGTAAAAACGGGTTTCGAGCGCGGAACGAAATAGGAGATGCAATCATGAATGTCTTAATCATTGGTTCGGGCGGGCGGGAACACGCAATTGCCTGGAAGGTGGCGCAATCGCCGAAACTAAACAAACTTTATATCGCTCCCGGCAACCCGGGGACGGCAGAATGCGGCGAGAATGTATCGCTTAACCCTGGCGACCATGCGGCAGTCATCCATTTTTGCCAGGAGAAACGGGTTGAGCTGGCAATAGTCGGGCCGGAAGGTCCTCTGGCGGATGGGATTGCGGATGCGCTGGCCGGGGCAGGAATCCGCTGTTTTGGGCCGTCAAAAGCCGCCGCCCAAATTGAGGCTTCGAAGGTGTTTTCCAAGCATTTTATGGCGCGGCATGGGATTCCGACCGCGCGTTATGCCACGTTCAGCAAACTGTCAGACGCGCTGGCGCACCTGGAACGGATAGATTATCCGATGGTGATTAAGGCTTCCGGGCTGGCGGCGGGCAAGGGCGTAATTTTGCCGGAGACAAAAACGGAGGCCGAATCCGTTTTGCGGGAGATGCTCGAAGGCGGCGCATTTGGCGCGGCAGGCAGCGAGGTAGTGATTGAGGAGCGCATGAGCGGGCCGGAAGTCTCGCTGATGGCCTTTACGGATGGGAAGACGATAGTTCCAATGCTCCCGGCGCAGGACCATAAGCGGATTTTCGACAACGACCAGGGCCCCAATACCGGCGGCATGGGCGCGTATGCTCCTGCGCCGATTTTCACGGCGGACTTGATGGAAGAAGCCCTGGAAATCGTCTTGAAACCGGCGGTCTCCGGTTTGCGGCTGGAGGGGTCTCCGTTTGTCGGCGTTCTCTATGCCGGGCTGATGCTTACTGCCGATGGGCTGCGCGTTTTGGAGTTTAACTGCCGGTTTGGAGACCCGGAAACCCAGGCCGTGCTTTCTCTGCTCGAAACGGATTTGCTCGAAGTGGCAAAAGCCTGCGTGGACGGGAAACTGGCAGAAACAGATATCCGCTGGAAGGCGGGGGCAGCCGTCTGCGTGGTGCTGGCATCGAAAGGGTATCCCGAAAAAGCCGAGACGGGACGCCTTATCAGCATTGGCGGCCTGCCGGAGGGGATAGTCTGTTTCCATGCCGGGACGAAAACGGATGCCGAAGGATGCCTGGTCACGGCAGGCGGGCGGGTGTTGGGCGCCACGGCGCAGGCAGCGAATTTGGCCTCGGCGGTACAACTAGCGTATGATGCCGTGGAACAAATCGAGTTCGAGGGGATGCAATATCGGACGGATATTGCAGCGCGGGCATTGTTGACAGCGGATGAATCGGAGAAACGGAACTGGGCAGCGGATGAAGCGGAGAAACGGAACTGGACAACGGACGAAGCGGAGAAACGGATGTTGTATCAGCAAGCAAATGTAACAGATGCAGTTGGTGTTTTTGAGTCGCGTGCAATTTATCAAACAAAGGTCTCCAAAACAGAGTTCGATGAATTGACTTACCTGGTTACCGGCCTGGCGATGAGAGTACATCAAGAATTACAACCCGGACACCGTGAAAAATTTTATCAACGCCGGCTGGCCGAATTATGCGTCGAGGCTGGTTTGCAAGTCGAAGTTGAAAAACGAGTCGAAGTTTGGGTGGGGGATTCTCTGGTTGGATATCTTTTTATGGATTTGTGGATTAATGAGATGTTGGTAGTCGAGTGCAAAACACTTCCGCATGGAATTACCGATAAAGAAATAGGGCAGGTTATCACCTACCTTGCCGCTACGGGAAGTCCCGTGGGAAAAATATTCAATTTTGGGATGCAGCAGTTTGACCAACGCCGGGTGTTCCCGCCCAAACGTGTTCAGGATTGGCAAAAACACCTTTCCCGTTATGTTTGGCAGATTCCAGGAACAGTTTTTCCGGATTATTCTGCTCAAGATTCCGCTTACCCAATTCGGTTTTCTGTCAATAGCCCCTATTCTCGTCAAGTAGAAATCCCCTCTACATCTGATTCCGATTCCCCCTCCGCTTCTCCGTTTCCTCCGTTGTCCACTCCGCCCGTATCCGATTCTCCCTCCGCGTCTCCGCTTCCTCTGTTGTCCACATCCGCTTACGCTGCTTCTGGCGTCTCCATTGATGCGGGCAACCGCGCAGTTGAACTGATGAAATCCGCAGTGAGGGCCACGTACACCCCCGCCGTGCTGGCCGGAATCGGTTCGTTTGGCGGTCTGTTTGATGCTTCGGCGTTGAAACAGATGCAAAACCCGGTACTGGTAGCCTCCACCGATGGCGTTGGGACGAAGGTCAAACTGGCGGCGGCGGTTGGGCGCTATCGCAGTATCGGCCACGATATTGTCAATCACTGTATTGACGACATTCTGGTTCAGGGCGCGCGCCCACTGTTTTTTATGGATTATTTCGCCACATCCAAACTTAACCCAGAGCAAACCGCCGAAGTTGTAACCGGTATTGCCGAAGCCTGCAAAGAGGCAGGAATGGCTTTGCTCGGCGGCGAGACCGCTGAGATGCCGGGCGTATACCAACCGGGTGAGTTCGATGTGGCCGGAACGATTGTCGGCGTATTAGAGCAGGAGCGGATTTTTCCGCGCGTTTCCGAACTCAAAGCGGGGGATATACTGATTGGTATCCACTCTTCGGGGCCGCACACCAACGGATATTCTCTCATCCGAAAAGTGTTTGCAGATACGCCGCTGGAAACGGTGTTCCCCGAACTGGGCATTCCGCTCGCCGATGCGCTGCTCGCGCCTCACCGCTCATATCTGAACATCCTGGAAGCGGTGATTGACCATCCGGGCCTGAAGGCGCTCGCTCACCTGACCGGCGGCGGTTTTATCGAAAATATTCCGCGCGTTTTGCCCGAACATCTGAATGCCGTCATCCGTTTGGGGACCTGGCCTGTACCGCCGCTCTGGAAACTGATTCAGCGTAAAGGAAATATCTCCACTGAGGAGATGCACCGGGTCTTCAACATGGGAATTGGCATGGTGGCGATTGTGGATAAAAATTCTGCTTCAGAAATTCAAAAGTTGATTCCAGAAACAACTTTCGTGATTGGCGAACTGACCGATGGCCAGCGCAAGACTCATCTCACAGTCTGACATCCGCTTCTCCGCTTCCTCCGTTGTCCACTCCGCTTCTCCGTTTCCTCCGCTGTCCCCTCCGCTTCTTTTGCTCATTGAAAGGACTTTTCTCATGCCATCCTCCCTTCTCCTTCGCTATGGAATGAACCCCCAGCAAACGCCCGCCCGCGTTTTCATGCGTGATGGCTCCGAGTTGCCCATCCATGTACTCGGCGGCTCACCCGGCTACATCAATCTGTTGGATGCCCTCAACGCCTGGCAACTGGTGCGCGAATTAAAAACTGCCACCGGGCTGCCCGGCGCAGCCTCGTTTAAGCACGTCAGCCCGGCGGGAGCGGCGGTTGGTGTACCGATTGATGAAACACTCAGGCAAATCTATTTCGTAGAGGACCTTGAACTCAGTCCCCTCGCCGCTGCCTACGCCCGCGCGCGCGGCGCTGACCGGCTGTGCTCCTTTGGCGATTTTATTGCGCTGTCCGATACAGTTGATGTCCCGACTGCCCGCCTGATTGCCCGTGAAGTTTCAGATGGCATCATTGCGCCTGGGTACGAGCCAGAAGCCCTCGAAATCCTTAAGAAAAAGAAAGCGGGCAAATATGCCATTATCCAGATTGACCCTGCCTACGAAGCCCCTGCCACCGAAACCCGCGATGTCTTCGGCATCACCTTCGAGCAGGGGCGCCACGCCCGCGCCGTAACCACTGCCGATTTCGAGAACATCGTCACCAAAAACAAGCATCTCCCCCCCTCTGCGGTACGCGACCTGCAAATCGCCTGGATTGTACTGAAATACACCCAGTCCAACTCGGTCTGCTTTGTCAAAGACGGTCAGGCCATCGGCGTAGGCGCCGGGCAGCAGTCGCGGGTGCATTGCGTCCGTCTTGCCGGGCAAAAAGCCGACCTGTGGTGGCTACGCCAGCATCCAGCCGTCCTTTCTCTACCTTTCCGTTCCGAAATCAAACGTCCTGAGCGTGACAATGCAATTGACCAGTTCCTGCGCGATGACATCACTCCTCGCGAAAAAGCCGCCTGGTCTGAGATTTTTACTGAACCTCCGCGCCAGCTCACCTCCCATGAAAAACGGGCCTGGCTCGACAGTCTGACCAACGTAGCCCTCGGCTCTGACGCCTTCTTCCCCTTTTCCGATAGCATTCACCGCGCCGCCGCATCGGGTGTCCGTTATGTGTTTGAACCGGGCGGCTCCACCCGCGATGCCGATGTCATCGCCGCCGCCGATGACTACGACATGGTGATGGCGTTTACGGGTGTCCGGTTGTTCCATCACTGAGAGTTTGGAAAATGCCTGCTCGATTGGTCGTCCTCATCTCCGGCAATGGCTCTAACCTCCAGGCCATTCTCGATGCCTGCGCAGAGAACAGACTCCCCGCAGACGTTGTTGCCGTTATTTCAAACAAACCCCAAGCCTATGGCCTAACCCGCGCCCGGAACGCTGGCGTGCCTGCGATTGCCTTCCCCAAAGCGGATGGTGAATCCCGCCGCGATTACGACTCCCGTTTAGCCGCCCTGGTAGCCAGTTATAACCCTGATTACATCGTCCTCGCTGGTTGGATGCGCCTGCTTTCGAATAACTTCTTGTCTCACTATCCCAACCGCGTCATCAACCTCCATCCTGCCCTGCCCGGCGCATTCCCCGGCACGCACGCCATTGAACGCGCTTACGAAGCCTGGCAAAACGGCCAAACCGACCACAGCGGCGTAATGGTTCATCTCGTTCCCGATGAAGGCGTGGATGACGGCCCCGTCCTCGCCACCGAGAAGATTTTCTTTCAGCCAGAAGAAACGCTCGAACAATTCGAAGCACGAGTTCATGCGGTCGAACATCACTTATTGGTGAACACACTCCGCATAGTCATCCAAAATCATTCGTCAATCTAATCTCAGGAGTTCATATGCCCACTGCCATCCTCTCCGTCCATAACAAAACCGGCCTGGTCGATTTCGCCAAAGGCCTTAACCGCCTCGGTTGGAATTTGCTCGCCTCAGGCGGGACAGCCAAACTATTGCAAGAAAACAATATCCCTGTCACCGAAGTCGCCACTTACACCAAATCGCCTGAAATCCTCGGCGGCCGGGTTAAGACCCTTCACCCGGCCATCCACGGCGGGTTGTTGGCGCGGCCAACCGATACTGACCATCAGGAATTGCTCAATCTTGGCTGGGATTACATCGACCTGGTGGCCGTCAATCTCTACCCCTTCGAGGCGACCATTGCCAAAGCAAATGTGACTTACGAGGAAGTTATCGAGAACATCGACATCGGCGGGGTGACGCTGATTCGCGCTGCCGCCAAAAATCATGCCAGGGTAACGCTGGTCTGCGACCCGGGGGATTATGCTTCAGTATTGAGTGCCTTACAAACAGGGGAGATTCCAGCCGAAATGCGCAGACGCCTGGCTATCAAGGGTTTCCAGGCAACGGCGCATTATGACACAGTGATTTCGACCTACCTGGCTGGGCGCGAAGCATAAAAAGCAAAAAGCGCCGCTGTTCGAGCAGGACACAATCCATATCGAGACCCGGCGATTCGCTGACAATGAGATGGAGTTTCAGTAAACCGGCAAACTCTGGTCCACTTCTCGCGCCCAGGCGTTAATGCCGCCTTTCAGGTTCTTGACGCGCTTGAAGCCAGCGCTCACCAACAGTTCCAGGGCGCGCGCCGAGCGAGTCCCGGCTTTACACAAGACCACCATCTCACGCGCCGAATCCAGTTCCGAAAGGCGCGCGGCCAGCGCGCCAAGCGGAATGTTGAGCGCGCCTGGCAGGGCAGAAATTTGTAACTCGTGCGGTTCGCGCACATCCAGCAAGAGCGGGGGATTTTCGCTTAAACGGCGTGCCAGTTCCGGCGCGGAAATATCCCAATCGGCCCCGGCAGAGCCGGTTTCGTGGTCATGACCCGGAACGCCGCAAAACTCCTCGTAGTCGATTAACTCCTTAATATCCGCATCTGGCCCACACACCCGGCATTTCGGATTCTTGCGCAGATTGACGAAATCAAACGACATATCGAGAGCGTTGTACAGCAAAAGCCGCCCAATCAGCGAATCGCCGATGCCGAGCAGGAATTTGAGCGCTTCGGTAGCCTGAATGCTGCCGATGGTGCCGGGCAAAATACCCAGCACGCCGCCCTCGGCGCAGGTCGGCACCATGCCAGGCGGGGGCGGTTCGGGGAACAGGCAACGGTAGCAAGGGCCTTCTTTGGCGTAAAAAACGCTGGCCTGCCCATCGAAGCGGAAAATCGAGCCATAGACGTTGGGCTTGCCCAAAAAGACGGCCACGTCGTTGCTCAGGTAGCGGGTGGGGAAGTTGTCGGTACCATCGATGATGATGTCGTAGGGGGCGGCAATCTCCAGCGCGTTGGCCGAGGTGAACGGGACGTTGTACGCATCCACCTGAATCATCGGGTTCAAATCCAGCAGACGGGCGCGGGCGCTCTCGACCTTCAACTTACCAACGGTGGACGTGCCGTGAACCACCTGCCGCTGGAGATTGGTCGAATCGACCACGTCGTAATCCACCAGCCCAATCCGTCCCACGCCGGCCGCCGCCAAATAGAGTGAAACCGGCGAACCAAGTCCGCCCGTGCCAATGACCAGGACGGAGGATGCTTTGAGTTTTTGCTGCCCTTCCAGCCCCACTTCGGGGATGAGCAGGTGGCGCGAGTAGCGCAGGATTTCATCGCGGGTCAATTCCATAGTCAGTATCCCGTTATCAGTGAGCAGTTATCAGTATCCGCTATTCCATTTCATCCGTTGTTGATTCCGCTTCTCCGTTTCATCCGTTGTTGATTCCGCTTCTCCGCTTCATCCGTTGTCGATTCCGCTTTTCCGCTTCATCCGTTGTCGATTCCGCTATTCCATTTCATCCGTTGTCGATTCCGCTTCTCCGCTTCATAATCCGTTCCCCTACCCGCCCGTCACCGAGGGCAGGATTTTGACGACATCATCTTCCTTTACCGCCGTCTGCAGCCCGTTCAAATCGCGAATGTTATCGGCGTTGACGAACAGATTGATATGCCGGCGAACCTTGCCGCTGTTATCAAACAAATGCGGTTGAATGGCCGGGTATTGCCGGGTCAGGTCGGTGAGCGTATCGGCAACCGTCTGGCCGGTAACGGTCACTTCGGTTTGGCCGTTGAGGTAGTATTTGAACAGAGTCGGGACGCGGAGAATTGGCATATCAAAAGTATACACGGAAAACAGGAACAGGGAAATGTCGGCCCTAAAGGTCTGCGCCTCTCGTATTGCTCTGATTAATCTGACACTTATCACCCTTTTCTTCATACGCCCTATGACTTTCCTCTGACGGGTATCACTGGCAACCATTCCTGGTCAGATATATACTTGTTGTGACTGATTTCACAAAAGACTCAAAAGGATGCCCCATGTCTGAAGAAGACCCCAGAATTTTAGAATTGCGCCAGATGCGCGCTAAAGCGCGCGAAGGCGGTGGCGCAGACCGAATTGCCAAACAGCACGCCAAGGGAAAGCTCACCGCCCGTGAGCGGGTAGAAGCCTTGCTCGACCCCGGAACGTTCAACGAGTTGGAGCCATTCATCACTGGTCATGCCGACGACATGAGCATGACCACCGAAAAATTTCTTGGGGATGGCGTAGTCACCGGATACGGCCTGATTAACGGTCGCACGGTTTACGTTTACGCCCAAGATTTCACCATCTTCGGCGGTACACTCTCCGAAATGCAAAGCCATAAAATTTGCCGCGTCATGGATTTGGCTCTGCGCAATGGCACGCCCTGCATCGGCCTGCTCGATTCGGGCGGCGCGCGCATTCAGGAAGGCGTCAAAGCACTCGGCGGCTATGCCGAAATTTTCCGGCGCAACGCCCAATATTCAGGCGTCATTCCACAGGTCTCGGTGATGCTGGGGCCATGCGCGGGCGGCGCAGCCTACTCCCCGGCTCTGACTGACCTGATTGTGATGGTCGAAAAACAGTCCTTCATGTTCCTGACCGGCCCCGATGTCATCAAAGCCGTCACCGGCGAAGTCATCGACTCCGAATCGTTGGGTGGCAGCGACATCCACATGTCGGTCAGCGGTGTGGCGCACATTGCCGTCAAAAGCGAGCAGGAAGCGCTGGAGACGGTACGCAAATTCCTTTCGTACCTGCCCTCCAACAACATTGAAAACCCGCCTTATATTCAGCCGAGCGATGACCCAGCCCGCATGGATGAACACCTCAACCACATCGTGCCGCTAGACCCAACCGAACCCTACGTCATGCACCAGGTGATTGAAGCAGTGGTCGACCGGGGCACATTCCTTGAAATTCAACCCAACTGGGCGCGCAACGCCATCGTGGGGCTGGCGCGCATCGGCGGCCACAGTGTCGGCATCATCGCCCAGGAACCAGCCGTCATGGCGGGTGTCATCGACATCGACGCCAGCGACAAAATGACCCGCTTCGTCCACATGTGCGATTGCTTCAACATCCCGCTCGTGACCTTCGTCGATTCGCCCGGCTTCCTGCCCGGCATTGCCCAGGAACATGGCGGCATCATTCGCCACGGCGCAAAACTGCTCTATGCCTACTCTAACGCCACCGTTCCCAAAGTGACCATCATCACCCGCAAAGCCTATGGCGGCGCGTATGTCGTCATGTCGAGCAAATATCTCGGCACCGATGTGACCTACGCCTGGCCAAGCGCCGAAATTGCCGTTTTGGGCGCGGAAGGCGCGGTTAATATCCTGTTCAAACGACAAATCGAAGCCGCCGCCGACCCTGCCGCCGAGCGCAAACGCCTGGCCGACGACTATCGCGCCCGCTTCAACAATCCCTATCATGCCGCCAGCACTGGCTATGTCGATGACATCATCGAGCCAAAAGAAACCCGCCCGAAGATTATCGCTGCCCTGGCCGCCCTGCGCGACAAATATGCCCCTGCCCCGCCGCGCAAGCATGGGAATATTCCGGTGTAGTTATGGCTGAAAACCTGATTAATTCCCTCATTATCACCGCCATTGGCATGGGAATCACCTTTGCGGCGATTGTCCTATTATGGTGGATGATGGCCGGGCTGACGGCAATTCCCGAGAAACCGGCCAATACAGACGAGCCGCAACCTGTTTCCGTTATAGATAGCGAGCTCAAGGCCAGAGCCGCTGCAGCGGCGGTGGCCCTGGCCCTGGCCGAGCAGGAGATATCCTCGGCCCGACCGCTCCCCACCCCGCCGACCGCGCTGGTCAGCGCCTGGCAATTGGGAACCCGCTCGCGGCAGATGTACGAGAAAGGCAAACGCAGATGAAATATAACGTCACCGTAGGCGAGAAAACCTACAAAGTCGAGATTGAAGACATCAACAAACGACCTGTCATCGCGCGTGTCGATGGCGAAGTATTTCAGATACTGGTGGAGCGCCGCGAGACGCCCCCAGCCGCTCACGCCCAGGGCGCGGCTCCTGCCAGTTTAACGGCCCAAAATGCGATTGTGGCCTCCATTCCTTCCAGCACAGAAAGCGCCGCAAACGTTCTGGTCTCCCCGCTCCCCGGAACTGTGGTTGAAATCTTTGTCAAACCGGGCGAGGAAGTCGAATCGGGGCAGGTGGTTCTCATCGTTGAGGCGATGAAGATGAAAAACAGCATTCGCTCGGTGCGCAGCGGCGTGGTTAAGGCCGTGCTCGTCAACGCCGGACAAACAGTAGCCCATAAACAGCCGCTGGTGGAGTTCGAGCCATGAACATCGGCGAATTGCTGCTGAGCGTCTTTGGCGGTTTGCAGTTCACCTGGGCCAACGCTGTCATGCTCCTGATTGGCGCAGGCCTGATTATCCTGGCGGTGGTCAAGGAATATGAGCCGGTGCTGTTGCTGCCGATTGGCTTTGGCTGTATCCTGGCGAACCTGGGCATGTCGGTCTACAACGAGGAGAGCTTCCTGAAGGTGCTGTACGACGCGGGCATCAAGACCGAATTGTTCCCCCTGCTGATTTTTATCGGCGTGGGCGCAATGATTGACTTTCGACCACTGCTGGCCCAGCCCAAAATGGTGCTGCTCGGCGCAGCAGGGCAGTTCGGCATCTTTGGCGCGCTCATCCTGGCGACCTTGCTCGGTTTCCCACTCAACGAAGCCGCCAGCATCGGCGTCATCGGCGCCATCGACGGCCCAACCGCCATTTTCGTCACCTCCAAACTGGCCCCCGAACTGCTCGGCCCCATTGCGGTAGCGGCTTACTCATACATGAGTCTGGTTCCCATCATCCAGCCGCCCATCATGAAACTGATGACCACCCGCAAAGAACGCCTGATTCGGATGGATTATGCGCCCCGGCCCGTGTCCAATCGCACAGTGGTGGCCTTCCCAATTGTGGTGACGATTGCCATCAGCCTGTTGGCCCCAGCAGCGGCCCCGCTGATTGCCGCGCTGATGCTCGGAAACCTGCTCAAAGAATCGGGCGTAGTCGACCGCCTGAACAAGGCCGCCCAAAACGAGATTATCAACATCACCACCCTGTTCCTGGGCCTGGCAATTGGCGCAACCATGACCGCCGAGAAGTTCCTGTACGACCCGGCGACAGGTTTCCAACTGCGCACGCTCGGCATTATGGTGCTGGGCCTGCTGGCCTTCATCCTGGATACGGTAGCGGGACTGACCTTTGGCAAAATTATGTCCTTTTTCAGCGGCGGCAAAATCAACCCGCTGATTGGCGCCTGCGGTATCAGCGCCTTCCCCATGGCTGGCCGCCTGTCAGCGCGCGCCGCGCTCGACGAAGACCCCGACAACTTCATCCTGATGCATGCGATGGGTTCTAACACCGCCGGGCAGCTCGGCTCGGTCATCGCAGGTGGCGTATTGCTCGCCATTGTTGGGCAAATGCTGGCAATGTAATTGAGCATCCAACGCGAAAAGAATAGTCACATACCGAAACCCGTCGAAATCCGCCCGTAACCAAACCGTCCCGAAGGCGCTCCTGCGCATTGCAGCGCGAAAACTTTCGGGACGGCGAATTGTTGATGACCCATTCCTCCTCGGTTCTGGGAAGTCAACCGCCCAGGCAGAGACACGGATTATTGAACTTCTGCTTTCCTCATCTCCTCAAAAGACCGAATCGCCACTTCCAGCATAGACAAATCCGGCTCGCGGGTCGTCAACCCTTGCAGGGCAAAGTTGGGGCGCGCCAGGGCGCGCACCCATGGCGAAGATAAATGATTGGCTGTCCAGCGAATGTACTCGACCGCAATCCCGGCCAGCAGGGGAATCAGCAAGATGCGCCCCAGAACCTGCCAGACCCAGGCGAGCGGGTGCAGCAGGCTGAAAGCAAAGATTGAAAGAATCAACAGGGTCAGCAGGAAGGACGTTCCACAACGCGGATGCTCCAGCGGGAATCTGGCAACGTTTTCAGGCGTCAACTCGGCCCCAGCCTCGAAAGCGTTAATCGTTTTATGCTCTGCGCCGTGATACTGGAAAACGCGCTGAATATCGGGCATTTTACCAATTGCCCAAATGTAGCCGACCGCAATCACCAGGCGAGCAAGGCCCTCAGCAATTGCAATCACCCAGACATTCCCGCCCAGGCTCCAACCAAGCAGAGCGGCCAGCCAATCGGCCAATTTCCCAATTCCATAAGGGGCCAGAAAAAAAAGCGCAATTCCAAAAGCCAGCGAGAAGGCAATCGTCAGGTAAAGCATGGGGCCTTCGATTTTCTCATCTTCGCCGGTTTGCAGGTTGGCCGAGCGGGTCAGCGCCTTCATGCCCAACGCAAGCGCGTCTGAAAGCAGAATAACCCCGCGCAGAAAAGGGATTTTTGCAACGGCTGACTGATACAAACCTGATAACTTTTCGGTGTGAACCACAATTTGACCGTTCGGGGCGCGCATGGCAATTGCCAGAGCCTTCTGACCGCGCATCAACACACCCTCAATAACCGCCTGCCCGCCGTAGGTGATGATTCTATCTTCCATTGTTTCCTGTTTCCTTGTTTACCAGTATTGTTGTTCTGAACATCGAATGACCACCATCGAATTACCAATGACCAACATTGAACAAAAACTCCACCAACGCCTCGATGCCTTTATACCAGGTTGGCAGGTGCAGTTTTTCGTTGGGCGCATGCAGGTTGTCATCGGGCAGGCCAAATCCGGTAACCACCGACTGGATGCCCAGGATAGACTGCATCTGCGTCACAACCGGCACCGAGCCTCCTTCGCGCTTGAAGAGCGGATGGATACCCCAAACTGTCTTCAATGCCTGTTGGAGCGCCTTCACTCCCGGCTGGTTGATGTCAGTAATCGCCGCCGGAGAACCGCCAAGCTCCATTAACTCCCAGCGAATGGTCGCCAGAGCGTTCTGTTCCAGATATTGACGCAATCCGGCAGCAATTTTGGCGGGGGACTGATGCGGCACCAGACGGCAGGAGATTTTCGCCATCGCCTGAGCAGGAAGCACAGTTTTGAACCCCGTCTCGGTGAAACCAGAAAGCATCCCATTCACTTCCAGGGTTGGGCGCGCGCCCACGCGCTCATCAGGCAGGAACTCGGGTTCTCCCCACAGAGATGGAACACCGGTTTGTTTGAGGTAATAATCTTCATCGGCGGGCAGGCGGCTGAATTCGGCATGTTCGGCTTCACTAATAGGCTGCACATCATCATAAAACCCAGGGATAGTGACACGTCCGGCCTTATCATGCATCCCGGCCAACAGTTCAGCCAACGCTATAGCCGGATTATGCACCACGCCTCCGTAGGTTCCTGAATGCAGGTCGCTCGTTGGGCCGCTCACGCGCAATTCAAAAGTCACCAGGCCGCGCAAGCCATAAGTAATCGTCGGATAGTCTCTTCCGAGCATGCCCGAATCGGTATTCAAACAAAAATCGGCCTTCAACCAATCCTTATTTTGTTCAATAAACTTTGCCAGCGAGGGCGAACCAATTTCCTCTTCGCCTTCTATCAGGAATTTGACGTTGATGGGCAGACCACCCGTCTCGCGCGCCGCTTCCAGCGCGCTCAGAACAGCCATCACCTGCCCCTTCATGTCTGAGGCGCCGCGTCCATACAGGTTTTCGCCACGCACTTCCGGCTGATAAGGATGGCTATGCCACTGCTCCAAAGGATCGGCAGGCTGCACGTCATAATGTCCATAGACCAACATGGTCGGCTTGCCTGGCGCGCGCAGCCACTCGCCCACCACCACTGGATGCCCATCGGTCGGCAGGATGACCACATTTTCGGCGCCCAACGCCCTCAGCCGGGTAGCCACCCATTCGGCGGCGCGATGAATTTCGAGGCTGGCAGCCGGGTCGGTCGAAACGGACGCAATCGAAACGAACTCTTTCAACGCGTCGAGGAATTTGGTCCGATTCTGGCGGACATATTCACGCGCCATCTGACGAGGGTCGGTCATAAAATCTCCTTCGGCAGGACGAAATTAATTCCATCCTACAGGCTGCCATACAAAAACCAGAACTCACTTTCAGGAAAAACGCTTTGGTAAACTGCATCCCATCCGAACCCGCCCGGCAGGAAACGTGCCCGCAGGAGAGTGTCCAACTCGGCCAGTTGTGGCGCCTTACATTGAAGCAATTGCAGAATGACTCGCTCCCGAACCGCCGCAGCGTAGTGAGCGCGGTGAGGGCCTTCCGCATGCGTCTGCTCTGCCAGGAATTGAGACCAAAGCCGCAGCCTGTTGGCCGTTTCGCGGGCTGTTTTCTTCTCCCAGGCGCTGCGCCACTGCGTCTGAATCGCATTCACTTTCTGGCGCAACATCCAGGCCGCAGCCGGGTCAATCGCATTCAGCCGGGTCAAGGCCAGAAGCAGGTTGCCGGGGGTCAGGCGAGGGAGGTTGCCTCCCAATGCCCAGTACAGTTCGTCTCCAAGCAAGTATTCCTGCAACTGTGGCAGGGCTTCTTCTAAAAACCAGCGGTCTTGCTGCGGCTGGCTCATGGCTGTCTGGTGGTCTCCAGCGCGCGACGGGTGACGAGATACCAGTCTGGCAGGGTCTGAAAACGGTCGCTGGTGTCGAACAACGGCGGGATTTGCACGCCCAATACCTGCTGAGCGGCCCCAAACGAATAGACCGGGTAAAACAGCGGCAGAGCCGGCAACTCACGCGCAAAAATGACCTGAAAGTTGCGGTATAACCGCTCGCGCACGGCATAATCTGACGTGATACGCGCCTGTTCCAGAAATTCACTGGCAGCGCGGTTGTTCCACTGGCTATAGTTCTGCCCACCGGTAATTTCGGACTGATGCCAGAATGGGTAGGGGTCAGGGTCTGGCGTGCGCGAAAGGTTCAAATCGACCAGCGCAGCCTGGTAATTGCGCGGGGCTAGCCGTTCGTTCACAAGCACGTCATACGGCACGGCCTCCAGGTCAACCTGCACGCCAATGCGCGCCCAGTTTTGCTGGATGATTTGGGCCATCGAGGCGCGGAGCGGGTCATCTGGATGCAGCAGGGTAAAACGGAGCAGGTTACCGTTCGGGTCAGTGCGCACCTCGCCACCCGTCGCCGGGATAACGTATTTGTTGTTCTTCAAAAACGAAATTGCGCCTTCGGGGTCATAAATAACGTGTTCCAGGCCGTCATAATACGCCCAGGTACCGGGGAAAATTGGCCCATCAGCCAGAATGGCCTGACCGGCGAGCAGTTTATCCACAATCTGCTGACGATTGAGGCCCATCAGCAGGGCGCGGCGCAATTTGGGGTCTTGCAAGAAAGGCGCTTCGGGGTTGTTCAGGTTGAACAAGACCATGCTCAACTCGGGTAAACGCCCGGTATAGATGTTCAGGGTGGGGTCGGTCAGGGCTTGTGGCAACACATCGGGGGTCAGTTCGCCAATCGCCAGAACCTGTCCCTGGCGGTAGGCATCCAACGCTTCCGCCGAGGTTGGGTAATAGCGAAAGATAACCTGCTCCATATACGCCTTACGACCAAAATAACGCTCAAAAGAGCGGAGTTCCACCCCAAGCACCTGCCCGTTTTCAATAATTAACCGCTCAAAACGGTAAGGGCCAGAGCCAATGGGGGCCAGGTTGAAGGATGAGGCGGCAATCTGGTCAGGCGGTGTACCCTCAAGCAGGTGACGCGGCACGATGCCAAAGGTCAGGTAATCGAGAAAAGGCGCGAAAGGTTCAGGCAGAATAAATTGTAGTTTGTTATCGGGTAGTTCTTTAATTTGGACTTGCCGCCACATCTCGCGCACATCGGCAGGGAAGAAGGACGAATCGGCCTTGATAAGCTCGATGGTGAACAGGACATCTTCTACCGTTACAGGCTGACCATCATGCCAGACCGCGCCTGAGCGCAAGGAAAAGTTGTAGATGGTTCCATCCATTGAAACGCCCCACGATTCCGCAAGGTCGGGGACCGGCAGACCGCGCGCGTCGAATTTAATCAGACCGCTGAATATCAAACGGTTAATATCTCTATCGGCAGGGTTGTTCTGGTCAAGCAAGGGGTTCAAGCGGCCAAGCGAGCCAACCAACGCTTCCGTGTAGATGCCGCCTTCAGCAGGCTGAGGCGCAAACACTTGCGTCCCTGGTTCTTCGGTCACGAGCAATGCGCCCACCACGACCAGGGTAATCGCCACCACCAGGATTTGCCAGCGCAGTTTTTTAATCATAGAAAAAAGAAAGGCCTTTCCCTGACCAGGTCGCCATCCCTCACCGAACGAGGAACTTTGGCCAGGACAGATGAAGCGGCCTTTCAGCAGTCAATGAAGTCGATTAGAAGCGATAAACCAGGATGGCAAGAATCGCCAGGATGAAAAAAAGGACGCTCAGGCCGATGGTGACAAAAAACAGGGTGCGTTCGATGCCACGCCGGGCTGAAAAGACCGTGCCGCTCTCTGCGCCGGTCAGCCCGCCCAGGCCTGCGCCTTTGCTCTGCAAAATCACGCTCGCAATCAGGGCGATGGAGGTGATAATTAAACCGATTTCAATTGTTGTTTCCATGCTTTGGATGTGCCTCCTGAAAATTTAACAGCGTGATTATATCATTGCTTTGTCCCGATTGACGCAAAAGAAAATTGGGGAAGTGAAAATCCGCCCTACTTTAATAAACGAACTGCGAGTAAAATCACGGCGCTCAAAATTCGCATAAATTAGCGCAGATGGTAGAGAATTATGCCTGAATTTCATGAATTGCGCGTTAACCTGCACATGCACACAACCTACTCCGATGGGACCGGCACGCATCAGGATATTGCCAGGGCCGGGCTGGAGGCCGGGCTGGATGTTGCCATCGTAACCGACCACAACGTTCTGGTGAACGGGACAGAAGGGTACCACAACCGGGGAAAACAGCGCTTTCTGCTTTTGGTTGGAGAGGAAATTCACGACCAGGCGCGAATCCCACAAAAAAATCACCTGCTGGTCTTCAACGCCAACCGAGAACTGGCAACTTTTGCTACTGTCCCGCAAAACCTCATCGACCATGTGCGTCGCGCAGGCGGGCTGGCCTTTATAGCGCACCCACACGACTCGGCCTTTCCCGCCCTCAAAGAAACCGCTATTTCGTGGGAAGATTGGGATGTGCAGGGCTACACCGGGTTGGAATTATGGAACGGATTGAGCGAAATCAAAACACGCAGCAAGAGCTTCCTGCATATCTTGTTTTTTGTCTATTTTCCACATTTCCTTAACCTGCAGCCGCCACTCCCCACCTTGCAAAAATGGGATGAACTCCTCAACGCAGGCAAACGGGTAGTTGTAATTGGCGGTTCGGATGCGCATGCGTTTAAAATCAGCGCCGGGCCGTTGCGGCGGGTCGTTTTTCCATACGCTTTCCACTTTCAGACCATTAACACCCATCTGCTAACCCCCTCTGCGCTGACGGGCGACCTGGCAACAGATAAAAAGATGATTTATGAAGCTCTGGCGGCTGGTCACTGCTTCGTAGCCTGCGATTTGCACCACTCCGCACGCGGGTTTTGCTTTACCGCCCAGGGGCGCGACAAGAACGTCATCATGGGCGACGAAATCCCGGCGGAAGGCGGAGTGACCCTCAAAATCCGCCTGCCCGGAATGGCCGATTGCCGCCTGCTCAAAGATGGAAAGGTGATTCGCGCCTGGAAAGACACCGATATTGGCACCTATATCACCACCGAGCCGGGCGTTTACCGCGTAGAGGTCTGGCGCCGGGCGCTCGGCCGTCTGCGCGGTTGGATTTTTAGCAACCCGATTTATATCCGCTAATCCCTTCTGTTTTCGCTGGCTCGCCAACCAGCCCCGGTCGTTTTCTGATGCCCCGCCTGCTGGTACATTTTATGGGCAGGCGGTTTTGTTTGTTGTTCTCCGCGCCAATGGCCTGCCCCTCGCCTGACTCTTTGGAAAAGAGGGTGAGCACTTAAAGACTGTTCAATTCTTTCAATATCGCCAGCGTCTCCATCTTGCCGCCCATGCCATTTTCTCCGGCTGGGCCAACGCAGGAAGGACAGCCCTCCTCGCACGGACATCCGCTCACCAGTTCGAGCGCGCGCTGCAGAAGTTCTGCGTGCATTTCAAACAGTTTCGGGCTGAAGCCAATTCCCGCCGGAATCTGGTCATACAGGGCCACCGATGGCTGCCCAAAGACCGCGTTTTCGACTGGTTCGATGTGCAGGCCCAGGTCGCTGGAATCGCACATCAGAAAGAGCGGCGCCAGGTTTGCCAGGGCGTAGCCCAGCCCGGCCAGCCCGCTGCGCACGCGGACGTTTGTTTCGGCTTTGCGGTGACAGGCAGGACAGAGCGTTACCAGATTATCGAACCGGTTGGCCTGTTCGCGCTGGATTTTTCCCGCCCCATCGCGGAACATCCGAAACGGGATTTTATGATGGACATCGTGCTGGCGGCCCATTTCGGCGCGTCCGCACATCTGACAACGGAAGCCATCTCTGGCGCGGACTTGCTCGCGAATTTTGGGCCACTGCGGGCCGTAGTCGTTGGGGGCATTTGTCCACAGGCCGTCGCGGCTGAGCAATTGGATGATTTCGTCTGAAATGGATAGCCAGTAGGCGGTGGTCTGCAGTTCGGTCGGTGGCAGATTGAGCGGCTCTTCATCCAGGGTTTCATTGCCAACCCACGAACGTTTACGAAAGCCGGTCACTTGCGTCGTCACCCGAACTTCCCCCCAGGCTTTGGGCGCAGCGTAAGCCGCCACCGATAGCACCTGCAGGCTGGTTTCGCGCAGCGGTTCGGTAAAGTAATCGAGCGCGACCGGGATGAGCGTGGCGCGGCCTTCGGTCAGGTTCAGGTCCTGCACGAAATATTGCTGGCCCTCGTGCAGGTATACAGCGTGCGGATGCACCATCCAGGGCGCGGATTCAATGTCCACTTCGCCAATGGTTCGATTGCGTTCGCCCTCCTCAGCCTGCAAGATAACGTTTTCAGGCGAGGCTGAACGCAGTGAAACGCCCGCTGCGGGGTAAGAATCGGCCATCCAGTAGGTTTTTTCACCGCTTTGGTGGGCTTCGCTCAAAACGCCGAGGTATTCGGCCACCACTTCGGGCGGTACGCGCCCAAAGCCCTCGCCTGCCCCAAAAGGCAACTCGAACAACGCGCAACGGATGTGGTTGAGCAGGATGAGCAGATGGTCGGGGTTCACCAGTCCCTGCTCGGGGGAACGCTCCAGAAGATACTCGGGATGATGGATAAGAAACTGGTCAAGCGGATTGGCGGTGGCGATGAGCATGGCGGCAGCGGGAGCGTCACCCCGCCCGGCGCGGCCAGCCTGCTGGCGGACGCTGGCAACCGAGCCAGGGTAGCCCACCATCAGCGCTGCGCCCAGCCCGCCGATGTCGATTCCCAATTCGAGGGCGTTGGTGGCGACGACCAGACTCACTGAGCCATCGCGCAGTCCCTTTTCAATCTCGCGCCGCTGTGAGGGCAGATAGCCGGAGCGGTAGCCGCGGATGCGCCCATCACCCCTGCGCCGCTCTCCCGGCGGAAGAGGGGATGAGGGTGAGGGCTGAATATAACTCAATAAAATCTCCACGCTTCGCCGCGACCGCGCAAAGACCACCGCTTGCGTTCCCGTTTCGAGCAAATCGCCTGCCAGACGGACGGCTTCGTGGGTGGCGCTTTTGCGCAGGCCGAGCGATTCATCAATGACTGGCGGGTTGTAGAGGATGAAATGCCGCTCGCCGCGCGCCGAGCCGTCGCGCTCGATGAGCGTGACAGGTTCTTCGATGAGCTTTTCAGCCAGTTCGGCCGGGTTGGCAATGGTGGCGGAGGTCAGAATGAATTGCGGCTGCGCGCCGTGAAAGGCCGCTACCCGCTTGAGCCGCCGGATGACATTGGCAACGTGCGAACCAAACACGCCGCGATAGACGTGCAGTTCGTCAATCACCACATGGCGCAGGTTGCGGAAAAATTCGGCCCAGGTGGTGTGATGCGGCATGATGCCCGTATGCAGCATGTCGGGATTGCTCAACACAATCCGGGCGTTTTTGCGAACCAGCGAACGGTTGGCTTGCGGCGTATCCCCGTCATAGATGGCCGCTGAAACTGAAAACTGCTGACTGATGACTGATAACTGGTCTTGCGCCAGGGCTTTGGTGGGGAACAAATAAAGCGCGCGGGCGGCGGGATGTTCTGCCAGGGTGGCCAGCACCGGCAGGTTGTAGCAGAGCGTCTTGCCGGAGGCAGTGCCGGTGGCGATGACGAGATGCTCGCCCCGGCGCGCAGCGACCCACGCTTCGGCCTGGTGACTGTAAAGGGAGTGGATTCCACGCTCGCGCAGCGCAGCGGCCACCTGGCGGGGTAAATCCGACGGTAGTTCGCGGAAATCAGCGAGGCGTGCGGGGAGAACGTTCCAGACGGCGATGTTGGGGGCGGTTAAAGGCTCGGTTTGCCAGCGCCGAATCAGCGTGGAAAAGGTCATCGTTTTCTCAAAAAATCAGCGCGTTTGCAAAGAATAATCCAGGCTGTAGGCTTTGATTCTCATGCCGGAGAGAAGCGGCGTGATAGGCTTGCCGGTGTAACCCGTTTTGGGCGGGAGTTGCTGAAAGGCGCGTTCTGTGAGCAGAATTTCGCCCGGCCCGGCCACGTCTTCGCCCAGTTTGCTGGCTACGTTGACCACCTCGCCAAAGTAATCTGGCCCGCCGGTGAGCAGGATACCGCCATAATCAATGCCGATGGCGACGCGAATGTCAAAGGCTTCTTCGGTGAATCGATTGATAGAGTCGAAGGCGATGTTCAGGCGGACAGCGGCCTCGACAGCGGGCAGAACGGTCTGAAACATGGCAAAGCAGTTATCGGCCTCGAATTTGACGACCCGTCCGCCCAGCGATTCGATGACGGGTTGGGAGGTCAGTTGCATGCGCAACACCATGGAAAGGTAGTGAACGATGCCATATTTTTGCGTCAGGCGCGAAAAGCCGGACATGTCCATGACCAATACCGCCCCTTGCGTGCCAAATTCGTTCCATAAGGTTTTTTCAATTTGTTCCTGGGCGGTTTTGGTATCGTCCTGAGCGTAGAGGAGCAGGAGTTCTTGAAAGCGCGGGTCCATGCCGGGCCTCCTTGGGAGATTTCTTGCGGTTCAGCGTTTGTGTGACGGCAACGGTGAATTTTTATTATAGCCGAAAGATGCATGGAACACCTGTTCCGTTACACTCAGGGTGTCTAAAAGAATAGCGAACAAAGTTCATCCTGTTTGCGCAGCTACCCACTGTTAAAACAAGACACAGACAGCGCAGGTTCTTTAACGGTATCTGAGCGCCCTTCATATCGCTTATACTAGGTTGCGGGAACTCAATCTCGCTCAACTGGCTGCGTAAGGTGAGTGAGTTATACAAAAATACAGCCGTCTGGCAATCTTTTGTCAGACAGCTGTATGAAAAATGGTCAGGCAGTGGAATTGTTTATCCCATCTGCTCAAAAGCAACTTTCAGCGTCTCTGGCAACTCTCCCACATACGTTAAAACCAGTCGCTGCCCGGCCCTGGTGGTCGCCATATACAACTTGCGCGTGTTGTCTCGTATCAATGCTTCACGCTCATCATCCGACAACCGTAGAGATTGCTCGGCTTCAAACATCTCACGCAGGCCAGCCAGGAAAACGATTGGACTTTCCAGCCCGGCGCCGGCGTTGAGGGTGGTCACGCGGACATAATCACCAGGATAATCGTTTTTGTATCTCGAGCAGCATCTTTGCCCAGGCGGTCATTGATGGCCTGGACGAGCGATTTAACCCCATTCCCATCGCTGTGCAACAGAAGCAGGTGCTTTTTCGGGTAGCCCTGTTTGACGAACCCAGCCACTTCGTTTGCCAGCCGCGTGATTTCGTCTTGTGGGCTGGTGAGCGGGATGATTTCCGGAAAAACGCTGGTCGGCATATTGAGCAAATCAGGGGTCAGGATGTCAGCGTCTTTTTCGTCTGTCAGGCGCAAGCGATAAAGCAGGGTGGCGAACTGCATGGTTTCGCGGGTTGCGCAGTAGCTGCGCCGCAACTGGTGGGTACGCCCGCGCGCTTCCAGCCCCAACGATTTCCATGACGCGCCGCGCCCCAGGAAACCCTGGGTGGGGTCGGCCACTATGAACAAGTGTCTGGTCGTGGGGTTGAGCAATTTCTGAATCATCCGTACCCAAAGCGGGGCGAAAAACCGGGCTTCATCTATCAAAATCACATCATATTGAGGCAGTTTCATCCTGCCGCTTTCGGCGGATTGCCATAGACGTCGGGGAACATCGCCCCAATCAAGCGTATGCCGGGTTTCGAGGGCCTTTTGATAAGCCAGAACAGCCTCATAGACTTGCGCACGCAGTTCGGTGGTTAAACCAAAACCGCGCCCGCGCCGATCAGCCGTCAGGTAGGCTTCGCGGTTCATTGGGAGTTGGTCTTTGAGCCAGTCAATCTCGCTTGCAAACATCCGCGCGGAAATCGAGGTATCTTTCAGATGTAAATTCCAGATTTCATCCACCAGCCGCTGGCGCGCGCCCAGTTTGAGTGGGTCTACCCAGGCAGGTTCCTGGGGCCAATGATGACAGCACAATTCATTGAAGGTGCGCCATTTGACATTTTCAGGCAACCGGCCCTCGAGCCGGGCAAAACGTGATTCCAAATCGCGCCGCAACGGGCGGTGATGCGTCAGCACCAGGAAACGCTTGTTCGGATACAGGCGATAGAGCAGCCGCAGCCGGTATAGCAAAATCAACGTCTTGCCGCTCCCGGCCACCCCGTTGATGATATTCCGCCGGAAATCGTCGGTCAGCGCCTGCCCGCCTTCAGGCAAATCCAAATCCGCTTTCATCGCCCATTCCTGGTTGTAGTCGAGCAGGTAATCAGTCAGCCCGGCTTCGATGCGACGCTCCACGGGGGGGGGGCGCATGGTCATATCGACGGAGATGACGACTTCGGGGGTAAATCGTTGGCGGACTTTTTCCAGCCAGAGAGAATCTAATTATTGACGAATTACCAATATGCTTTGAGCATATCACAGTTGCTCTTGATGCCTCATCTCCCAGCCGCCTTCTGGGGGTATTCGCTGGGTTTTAAAGCAACCCACCACACAAACCCAATCTCCGTGTGGTGGGCTGCAATTGGGCAAACCAGCCAGATTGCTGCCAGTGGGATTTTGCACCCACCTTCATCCCTCGCTTTTCACCTTCTCCGCCACCTTCTTGACAATCGCGCCCGCTGCCGCGCCGGGGCCGCCCAGGGCCGCCAGGGCCACTTCGGCGATGTCGGGGGCCATCTTTTTCAGGCTGCGTAGTTTACGTTCCAGCCAGGGTTCTTTCACTTCGCCTGCGACAATGGCAGTTTCGATTTCCTTGACCTCGGCGGCCAGGTCGTCCTTCTCCTGCGCGGGGAGAACGGCCTGCTGGATGGCGGTGTAGACCGGGGCGAAAACGTTCTGGAGGTTGGTGGCGCTGCCAGCGTGGGTGATTTTATCCCGCCCAACGAAATCACCGCCGCCGGTGTGGACGCTGCCGCCAATGTAGGCTCCGCCGCCGGTGTCCACCTGGCCGGGTTGATGCTGCTTTTTGTTTGCCATGTGCATCTCCTGATTAAATTGTAAAAATCAGGGCATGCGCCCTGATTTTCGCGTTATCTTTTCGATTTCTGGAAGGCTTCGATTTGTTCGTAGAGAGAGTCCACCGTCTCTCTGGCGAACAATTCTTTTCGGATTTGAAGGTAATCACCTTCGCCAACCTGCCAGGAGGCCCAAAAACGAGTCGCTTTGGATGGACTTATGTGCTGCATAAGAACCTGAACAGCCTCCTGAACAATTTGCCGCTCGCTGGGTACGCTAATCGTCGTCATGGGTTCACTCCTATCACTTTTTGAACAAAATCAACCGGGTTCATGGCTTTTACAGTAAAGAGTTTATGCTTTTTAAGCAGCCGGTCGTCACAGGTGAGAAAATAATCGCAGCCGGCCGTTTCACTGGCCGCAACATGCAAAGCATCAATCGCGCCCAGGTCATTTTTCGCTAACGAGTTTGCTCGCTCACGGATGGCTGACTGTACCTAATTTTACACTCGAAGAATTCGTTTCAACCGTTATATTTATTGAGGTTTGCCCTGAAAAACGCGCCATAAAACCCAAAAAATTCGCTTAACATGTGGGGGCGCTACGCCCCCCACACCCCCCGTTCAGGATTCTGAAATCCGGATTCAGGAACCAGAAATCAGAAGTCAGAAATCGCCAGGGAGACAATACAACGAAAACCGACAATGGGGTCGAAGTCGTCTGGGAAGTTCCCGAGACGGATAGCACAGCGCGCGTTCCAACGATTGTGGAACCACGAGCCGCCACGCAGGGAACGGACAATGCCTTTTTGATACCAATCCGCCGACCATTCCCAGACGTTGCCCGCCAGGTCGAAAATTCCTTCCTGGCTCTGGCCAAGCGGGTAAGTACAAACGGCAGTGGTTCCAACCCAGCGCCCGCCATCTTCTGCTACATTTGCTCTGGAAAAGTCAAACTCACCCTGCCAGGGATATTCGCGGCCATCGGTGAAGCGGGCGGCGCGCTCCCATTCGAGTTCAGTTGGCAGGCGCACCTGGTAGCCTTTCGGCAGGTCAAACCCCAGCGGTTGGCTGTTGAGCCAGAGGCAGTAGGCCTGGGCCTCGAACCAGGTCACGCCGATGACAGGAAAGATTGGGTTGGCAAACTCGCGATTATCCCAAAAGGCTGGTTCATTTCGGTTATTCTTTGTTTTCCAATCCCAGCCGTCCTGGCTCCACCATTCCCTGTTCTCATAGCCGCCCGCCTGCATAAAACGGGCAAATTGCAGGTTGGTCACCGGGTATTTGGCAATCCAATAGGGGTGCTTGATTTCTTCTTCACGCCTGGGATTATCGCTTTCATCATCACTGCCAGCGATAAACTTGCCCGGCTGGATTTGAACGAACTCATCCAAATCATCCGGCTTCCAGCCCAATTTGCCCAGGGCCAGCCCGGCGCGGCGGCGCAGGTCGGGTTTGGCGGCCGGGTTCTGCATGGCAGGAAGCAGGGCTTCGATGACTTTGGCCGCGCTCTCGCGGGTAATGCCATCCGGCAGGGCATCCAGGGCGGCTTCGCCGGCCAGCACGGCGGCTTCGGCGGGCGCGCCATTTTGGGCGGCGGCCAGCCCCTCCACCACCAGCCCGGCCACGCGCGGCAGGTTTTGGATGATGCCGATGTAAGAGACCGCCAGCAGGGCCACCTCGCGCCAGGCCTGCTCGCCAATATGCGGAGCCAGGGCTGCCACCACCGGGGCAGGGTCCCCCTGGGCCTTAAAGGCCAGCGCCACCGCCGCCAGGTATTCCTCGAAGGTCAGGTGAATGAAGCCGTATTCGTCCGCGCCGCGCTCCAGCAGCAGAGCGGCGTGTTCATGGACGTCATCCAGGAACAGGCGGCTGGCGGCTTCGGGGTTCGGGTCATTGCGTTCCGCATAAATTTCTTCCAGTTTGCGGTGCAGGTCGGGGCGTTTCACCAGCCCCACGCCGGGGTTGACTTCGTGCATCCACAGCGCCAGCGGGGCCAGCACGCGGGTAGTCTGCACTTCGTCCAGGTCGCGGCCGGTGGCGCGTCCGCTCACACTGCGGGCGCGGTTCCAGGTGCTCAGCAGGGTTTTGACATATTGGTCATACAACTGCACGCGGCGCTCAGGCAGGGTGACGCCCTTGCGCTTCATCAGGGCCAGGATGGTCAACAGCAGGGGGTTGGCGGCCAGGCGGCGCACGCCCTCGTTGGTCTGCATGGCCTCCAGCAGTTCGCGGCGTTCCTGTTCGGCGTCGCGGCGGGCCACAGCGGTATCGCCCAGGGCTTGCTTTTCGAGGGCAGCCGTCCAGCGAGCAATGAACTGCTCGATTTCATCGTCCGCGAAGTCCACCAGGGTGGCTTCCACCATGCCGTCGGCCAGGGTGCGGACGGGGCGGTAGCCAACGATGCGGCTGGTGAGGACGAACTTGTTGCCCGCGCCCTTGCGGCGCTGGGCGCTGTAGAAATCGGCCACCCGCTCCACGACGACGTTCCGCCGCGCCAGGTCTTTGACTTCGTCCAGGCCATCCAGCAGCAGCAGGGCCTTGCCGGAGGCCAGGGCTTCGCCCAGCATGGCGGCCAGGGGGAAGTCGCAGCCCAGGTCATCGAAGTAGTGGGCGATGAAGTCGTCCAGGCGGGTGTCTTTTTCGGCCAAGGCGTTGGCGTAGGCAGCCAGCGGCAGCAGGATGGGCAGGCGGCCCTCCAGGCCCAGGTCGGCGCCTTCGCCGCGCGCCAGTTTGAGCGCCAGGTACTTGAGAAAGGTGGATTTGCCCGCGCCGGGGTCGCCCAACAGGATGAGGCCGTCCTTCTCCTTGAGAATGTCCAGCACAGGTTCGGGTTCGCCCAGGCGCAGGGCTTCGGCTCCCGGCCGCCCGGCCAGGGTGATGTGACGCTCCCAGGTCTCGCCCTTTGGCACCTGGCGGCGGGCCTGGAGCGGCACGTACAGGTCGAGCAGTTTCAGTTGCAGGGGCACGTTTTCGGCGGGGCCCATGCCTTTCATGGTGAGGTAGGTGTGGCGGTCGTGGATGTATTGGAGATAAGATTCGGTGGCGGCTTTGAGCGTTTCGCCGTCTAATTTGGGTTTCGCGCCCGCCCAAACCTGCTTCGCCACCTCACCGACTGTGACTTCTGCGATAGTTACATTGATATTCCCCCCGGCGGCCACCCCGCCATCCCCGGCGCTGACGGTTTTATCGCGCCCAACAAAATCCCCGCCGCCGGTGTTCACGCTGCCGCCGACATAAGCCCCGCCCTGGGTGTTGACCAATGCTTGCAATTCAGTCTCAAGCGCGGCGATTTCCTGGCTGTGGTCTTCGCCCAGTTCCTGCAAAGCGCGGCGGGCGGCGATTTTCTTGCGCAGTTTTTCAATTTGTTCCTGGATGGTGTGCATGGCGGCCTCCCTGTGAAGAAGGATGTTGCATTCAGTATACAACAAGACCCAAATCAAAAGGACGAGAATCTGTGGAAATCCTCGTCCTTTTGCCATCAGGCCGGGCTCGCATCCCCTCAATGGGGAAAATGCCGCATCCAATTCAAAACAGTGCCTCAGGCCGGTCTATAAGCCGCATTCTGTCCAGCAACGGAGAGAGTTCCTCCGCGCCTGGGCGGTCATCTCTCTTGGCGGCATGTCGCCACGCCGCTCTAGCAGCCTACCCGGGACTGACCTCCTGAACAGGAGGCGCATAGGGAAACGAGCACATTTCCCGTTGGTCCGCAGACCACTTCGTCCCTGCTTGACCTTGCTCCCGGCGGGGGTTACCAGGCCGCCCGTATTACTACGGACACCGGTGGTCTCTTACACCACCTTTTCACTATCACCCCCTTGCGGGGGCTACCTGTTTTCTGTGGCCCTGTCCGGCAGGTTGGCCCCCCACGAATGAGGGATCGCCCCGCCCCGGGTATTATCCGACGCCGTGCTCTATGGAGTGCGGACTTTCCTCGACCTCGAACTCGCGGGGCCGCGACCGCCCGACCAACCTGAGGCTCTTTTATCATACCATAAACAATGATATGATTTCCTGCATGGCAGAACCGGTCTTTTTTATCCGAGATATTCCTGTTTACGGCGACGCGATTCTTGCGCCGATGGACGGCTATTCCGACTGGCCGTTTCGCTCGCTGTGCCGGTCGCTCGGTTCGGCCATGAGTTATACCGAATTTATCAAAGCAGAATATCTCATTCATTCTTTCCGGCGCGTCAGGGCCAAACTGGCCTACGAGGAGAATGAGCGCCCGGTGGTCTTTCAAATTTACGGAGACGACCCCGGCGTGCTGCTCGAAGCCGCCCTGATTGCGCAAGATTCAGGCCCCGACATCATCGACATCAACATGGGTTGCCCGGCCAAGAGCGTGGCGCATCGCGGCTGTGGCGTTGGGCTGATGCGCGCGCCGCAAAAAGTAGGTCAGATTTTTGCCACGCTCACCGCCCGTTTGCGCGTCCCCGTCACTGGCAAGATGCGCCTGGGTTGGGATGACTGCCTGAGTTACAAGGAAATCGCCAAAGTTGCGGAAGAGAACGGCGCGGCGCTGATTGCTGTTCACGGGCGGACGAAACAGCAGGGCTACGGAGGTCAGGCCGATTGGAATGCCATTGCCGAGGTTAAATCACTGGTCAAAATCCCGGTGATTGGGAATGGGGATGTGCGGCGGGTCGAGGATATTCAGAAAATGAAGGCGCTCACGGGCTGTGACGCGGTGATGATTGGCCGTGGCGCGATTGCCAATCCCTGGATTTTCTCCCGCCTCGACCGGGAGCAGGTCTCGCCCGAACAAATCCGCCTCACCATGCGGCGTCATCTGGAGAAAAACATTGCCTTCTATGGGGAAGAAGACGGCCAGCGGCTGTTCCGCAAACATGCCATGCAGTACCTCGGCCTGCATCGGCTCGACCGCGAGGCGCGCAAGGCCATCTTGCGCAAGCACCCGGTCGGGGAATTTGCCGGGATTCTGGAGCAAATCCAGTCTCAGATGGAAACCCTGCCCCGGTGAAGCAAAAAAGCGCGGAACGGTTCCGCGCTTTTTTGATGTTGCCCGCTTCGATGGTTACGGGCCTTTCACCATCCCCACCTTGATATTGACGTTTAACCGGTCGCCGATTTCGTCCAGGGCCGCGCTCCACTGTTGGAAGGGCAGTTGCGGCGGCACCAGCACAATCGCCTTCATGCTGAATAAAGGCGTGCCGCTCATGGGGGCCAGCGTAACGCCTGTGTCCATCGTCTCAATATTGATTCCCTGCTTTGAAAGATGGCTTGCAATGTCGTGGATGATTCCTTCATGGTCCGCGCCCAGCACTTCAATTTCGTAAGGCAGCCAGCCTTTGTAGCGTTCGACATGCGCATCGGAAGTGCGTAGCAGGAGAATGTGATAGCCTTCATCACGCAGGGGCTGGAAATCCTGCGCCAGGGTATCGAAGGCCTGCCCAGGCAGGCTGACGAGCATGAGCATGGCGAACTCGCCGCCCAATCGGGCCATGCGACTGGATTGCACGTTGCCGCCGCGATGGACAAGGATTTTCGTAACCGCCTCGACAATGCCAACGCGGTCGTGACCGGTCAATGTCAACACCACATCTGTCTGCATTGGGCTTCTTCCTTTCTACCAGCACAAGTTGCGAGATTTTACTTCAGTATAGCACGCAGCGTTCAACCGCGCACGAGATAAATCACCGCTACAATCACGCCAACTGAAACAACCATCCAGCGCAGAGTGACAGGTTTGACCGACCCGGCCAGTTTGCCCCCCAGCCAACCACCCAGCAGCGCGCAGACGGCCATCACCAGCACCGCTTGCCAAACCACTAGCCCTGAAAAAACGAAAAAGACAGCTGCCGCCACATTAACGCTAAAAGCAACGCTCTGCTTGAGCGCGTTCAACTTTGTCAGTGATTCGTCCATCGTCAAGCCGAGCGCGGCCAGCACAATGACACTTAACCCAGCCCCAAAATAGCCGCCATAAATGGCTGCCAGCCCAATCGGGATGATGCTCCATAACTCTGAGACTTTTCCAGCACTGTGTTGCTCGGCGCGACGCGCCAGCCATTTACGAACCGGGTCTTGCACGGCCAGCAAGAGCGAAGCCGCCAGGATGAGATAGGGGACAATCTGACGAAAGACTTTTTCGCCGGTGTACAGGAGCAAAATTCCACCAAGCAAACCGCCGACCACGCTGGCCGGTAGAATGTACCACAAACGGTGGGATTGCTCCTTCATATCTCTCCACTGCGCCAGCGTGCCGCCCAGGTAGCCCGGCAAAAGCGCGACCGTGTTGGTGACATTGGACATGACCGCCGGGACGCCGACCGCAATCAGGACGGGAAAGGTGATTAGCGTGCCGCCGCCTGCCAGAGCGTTAATCACTCCCGCTGCCAGCGCCGCCAGGCCGATGAATAAAAAATCGAGAGTTTCGAACATATTGATTTCATCCTTGCGCAAAATAGACGGTGAATACGAGGGTCCATGAGCCGCGCAGCGGCGCATGGAGACCCGAAGCAATCTCACGGACAAAATGGGATAGGGCGCGGCTGGACGGGAAAGCCAAACGCTTCGGTCACGGGAACGCCGTCCCATTCCAACGGAATGGGCAGTTGGAGCGCCCAGGCAAGGGTGGCAGCGGTATCGGTCGTCTGTACTGGCGAAACCAGCGCGCCAGGGCGAACACCAGGGCCAGCAATGACCCAGGGAATGGTCATATCGAGGGGGTTACGCGAACCGTGACTTTGCTCATGTCCGCCATGGTCAGCGGTAATGACAAGAATGGTTTCCTGCCGCATGCCGCGCTCCTCAAGGGCTGTCAGCAATTTACCCAGGGCATCATCGCCGCGCCTTGCCACGCTGAGCTGCTCCCACGAGAGCCAGCCATGTTCATGCCCCATAAAGTCGATGGTGGGAAAATGGACAAACATCAGGCCGAAATCCGTTGGGAAGTTTTCCAAAATCCAATCCACGATGACCAGGTCACGGTCGTTGATATACTGGTAGATATCCAGGCTGTTGGGTTCGGTCAATTGGGTGAGTTTTTGCTTGCCAACGACCATCACGGTTTGCAAACCGGCGGCGTGGGCCAGGTCAAAGATGTCCACGCCCTGGGCGTAACCGTGGGTGGGGTCATAGTCGTTCCAATCGACGCCGTGTTTTTGGGGACACATTCCCATCAGCATGGAAGCGTGCGCGGGCAGGGTGGCGCTGGGGAAGGTGGTTTGAGCGGTGAGCGAATATGCTCCAGCCTGCATCAGCGCCTGAAGATGGGGCATCGGCGCCAGGTCGATAATATCCGGGCGCAGGCCGTCGAAACTGAGAATCAGGCCGCGCCGGATGAGAGGACGTGGCGTGAGACTGGGGACGGGGGTGCGGGTCGGTTCGGGAGTCCAGGTGGGGCGCGGGGTGGCCGAAGGGGTGAACGTGGCGGTCGGTGCGCGAGTCTGGGTGGGCGGGGGCGGCGGGGTCTCGGTCGGCGGGAGGGCTGCCGCGATAACGGGAGACAGGCACGAGACCAGTAAGAGCGAGAGAACGAACAGGCTGGCAACCTGCCGGGGGCGGGGGGAAAATCTCACCATGAGAACCTCTCAATCCTTTTCCCGCCGATGTTGAAACGCCCGCCATTTTCTCCAAAATCCCCACAAAGGCAGTCCAAACAGGAGCAGGAACAATCCAACCAGAATCAGCAGTTCGCCCCAGCCAACGGCAAGCACGGGGCGGCAGGCCAGGGCGGGCAGGGTCAGAATCAACAGCATCAGGCGATGTGATTTCATCGTGTGCTATTCTACTCCAGTTGCCAGGCGTGGACTTGTCGAAGGCTGTATAATTGAGATACTTAACGGTGCGACTTTTGCGAGGTGACTATGGCAATTGACCGCTTTGGCAGGAACATCCATTATCTGCGTATTTCTCTGACCGACCATTGCAATTTACGCTGTATCTACTGCATGCCAGAAGACCAGACGTTTCGGCCCAATGCCGACCTGTTGCAAGATGATGAAATTTTGCGTCTGGTGCGGTTGTTCTCGAGCCTGGGCTTCGATAAAATCCGGCTGACGGGCGGCGAGCCGACGGTGCGGGCAAATGTGGTGGAACTGGTGCGCGCGATTGCCTCGACCCCTGGCATCCGCTCGCTTTCGATGACGACCAACGGGATTCTGCTCTCGAAATTAGCGCAGCCGCTAAAGGAGGCCGGGCTGCAACGAGTGAACGTATCGATTGACACGCTCGACCCCGATAAATTCCGCCGATTAACGCGTTGGGGCAGGCTGGAGCAGGTTTGGGAGGGCATTTTGGCGGCTGAGGAAGCCGGGCTGACGCCAGTTAAGTTGAATGGAGTGGTCGTCAAAGGCTACAATGAAGACGATGTGATTGACCTGGCTGCGCTCACGCTCGACCGACCCTGGCAGATGCGCTTTATCGAGATGATGCCCTTCGCTGGCGTGACGGATGTCCAGACCGGGCAGGTCGTCACGGCTGCTGAAATTCAGCGGAAAATCGAATCAGAGTTTGGCCCGCTCGAAGCGAGCGGCAAATACGATGGCGAGGCGCGCATCTACCGCATTCGCGGCGCAAGGGGTGAACTGGGTTTCATCTCCTCTGTAACCGTTCCATTCTGCTCGGCCTGCACCCGCGCCCGCCTGACCGCCGATGGCGTGCTGCGGATGTGTCTGCTGCGCGAAAAGGAGTTGGATTTGCTTTCCCCCATGCGCGGTGGCGCGAGCGATGAAGAGTTGCGCCAGATTATCCTGGATGGCGTTTGGAACAAGCCTTGGGGTCATGGGCTGGAAGAGGGAATTATTCCGCTCAACCGCGTTATGAATCAGATTGGTGGGTAAATACTTCAAACATTCGTTCTAATATCTTGTCGGAAACGCGAAACGGCGTTAAGATTTAACCATGTCAACTTTTGACCTCTCTAACTGTCGCTTTGCCTTCCTGGACCTGGAAACAACCGGTCTTTCGCCCTGGTTTGGCGACCGGATTTGTGAAGTGGGCATCGTTCTGACCGAGGGAAAACGCATTAAGGAAACTTTCCAAACGCTGCTAAACCCGCAGCGACCGCTCTCGCCCGGCGCGGCCAGCGCCAATGGGCTGAACGATGACATGCTTGCTGGCGCGCCACAGTTTGCGGAGATTGCCCCTAAAGTTCGGGATTTGCTGAAGGATTCCGTGGTGGTTTGCCACAATGCGCAGTTTGACCTGCAATTTCTGGATAGTGAATTCCGCCGACTGAACTGGCAACTCGAAATCCCCAACCTGATTGATACCCTGCACATTGCGCGAGAGTATTTCGAGTTCCGCTCTAATACGCTCACCAATATCGCCGCCGAATTTGGCATCCAGAATCCTGAGGCGCACCGCGCCCTGGCTGACGCGCTGACCGGCAAAAGCGTCTTTTTTGCTCTGATGGAGGCTATTAAATCGATTGGGAAGACGCTTGATGATTTCATTGGCTTGTACAATTCCCCGGCCTGGCCCAATGATGGCATTCGCCTGCCGGTCGAATGGAGCGAGGCCATTTTGAGCGGCAAGCGCGTCCGAATTAATTATGTCGATAAAAACGGCGAGCGGACGGAGCGCATCATTACTCCCCGGCAAGTGATTGGGCTGGCCGATTATATTTACCTGCAAGCCTGGTGCCACCTGCGCAACGACGAGCGCAGTTTCCGGCTCGACCGGGTGCTGGAAATGCAAGTTGAAAAAACCTGACAAGTGTCATGCAAACAAAAGATTTTTTGCCGGTTGCGGAAATGGAAAAATGGGATTAATATCACTATGCGATGCTGATAGTTCTGGAAACTCCACTGCTTTGCGGCATCCTTATGCCATAAAATCAGGTCAGCCTGACAGGTCAAACATACCTGCCAGGCTTTTTTTATCTCTTAACGCTGCCATCCTCCAAAATTTCAACCCCTACCGAAAAGGAGCAAGAATGCAGACACCCTGGGAATACCGATATGCCCACCGCACGCAGAAAATGGGAAGTTCGGTCATCCGTGAGCTGCTGAAATTGACAGAGCAGCCCGACATCATCTCGTTTGGAGGCGGCCTGCCTGCCCCCGAGGTTTTTCCCGTCAAGGAATTCAAAGAAGCCTGCAATACCGTTCTTGAAACGATGGGAGCGCAAGCCCTTCAATATGGCACCACAGAAGGCTATACCCCGCTGCGGGAGATGATTGCCCGCCACACCGGTCGCTATGGCATTAAGGTTAATGCCAATAACATCGCCATCACGTCTGGCTCGCAACAAGCGCTCGATTTTATGGGCCGACTGTTCCTCAACCGGGGCGATTATATTGTGGTTGAATCGCCCACTTATCTGGGCGCGCTCCAGGCGTGGAATGCCTACGGCGCGCAATACATCTCTGTCCCCTCCGACGAAAACGGGATGATTGTAGACGAACTGGAGAAAGCATTGCGTATCGGCCCAAAGTTCATCTACGTCTTGCCCAATTTCCAGAACCCAAGCGGCTCAACCATGTCGCTGGAACGCCGCCAGAAGCTGGTGGAAATTGCCGACCATTACGGCGTGCCGATTATTGAAGATGACCCTTATGGTCAACTGCGCTTCGAGGGCGAACACTTACCCTCGGTGGCGCTGCTCGACAGCCAGTACCGCCAGGATAACGGCACATATACTGGCAACGTCATCTACATGAGCACCTTCTCAAAACTTCTGGCGCCCGGCCTGCGCCTGGCCTGGGTGATTGCGCCCGAACAGGTGATACGAAAAATTGTGATGACCAAGCAGGCCGCCGACCTGCACACCGCCACCTTCAACCAAATTGTGGCTTATGAGGTTGCCAAAGGCGGATTTTTAGATGAGCATGTCAAAGTCATTCGCGCCACATACAAACAACGCCGCGACGTGATGCTCGAAACGATGGACGAAATCTTCCCACGCGAGGTGCGCTGTACCAGGCCACAGGGCGGCATGTTCCTGTGGGGCATATTGCCCGAATACATGGATGCCGCTGAACTTCTTAAGAAAGCGATTGACAAAAAAGTTGCCTTTGTTCCTGGGGCAGCCTTTCACCCCACCGGCGGCGGAAACAACACCATGCGAATCAACTTCTCATACTCCAAACCCGATGTTATCCGCGAGGGCATTACCCGCCTGGGCTTGTTGTTGCGCGAGGAAGTGGCAAAGAGCGCCCGGCAAAAGCATTTATACGATTGAGAGCAACGTCAGGCTGTAGGCCATGCACAACTGACCATCGAACATAAACAACGGCCACATTCTCAAAATGTGGCCGTTGGCGTTTTACAGCATCACCGCTTATTCTTCCACATATGGCACATACTCAGCGCGGGCAATGCCCTGGTCAATGGCTTTTTGGGCAACGGCGCGGGCAACGGCCAGATGAACCTTTTTGTCCAGCGGGTTGGGAACCAGTTCACCGGGCGGGGTCAGGTCGGCAATGGTTTGGGCGGCAGCCAACAGCATTTCGTGAGTGATGCGCGGGGCGTTGGCATCGACCACGCCACGGAAAATGCCAGGAAAGCCCAAAACATTGTTCACCGATTTGCCATCTGCCGCAAAAAGCGCGCCTTGCGCCAGAGCGATTTCCGGGTCAATTTCGGGATTGGGGTTGGAGAGCGCCAGGATAATTTGCCCTTTGCGCACCATCTCTGGTTTGATAAGCCCGGCCGCGCCGGTCGTCGCGATGACGATATTGCAATTGGACATAATCTCACGCAGGCTGGAGGGCCGCCCCCCGGCTTGTTCCAGCCGCTTGAGGGCTTCAGCATTCAGGTCTGCACCCCAAACCGGGTTGCCAGTCAGCCGCATCAACATCCGAGCGGTGGCAAATCCTGCCGCGCCCAAACCAATTTGCCCAATTTTGGCTGCCGAGAGATAGACCCCCGTCTGGCGCGAAGCCACCATCAGCGCTGCAGTGGTGACGACGGCCGTCCCGTGCTGGTCGTCGTGCATGACCGGAATGTCGAGCCGCTTTTGGAGGCGCTCTTCTATCTCGAAACAGCGCGGAGCCGAAATATCTTCCAACTGGATGGCGGCGAAGGTGGGGGCCATGGCAACTACTGTTTCGATAATCTGGTCGACATCGCGCGTATTCAGCAAAATCGGAATGCCCGAAAGCCCCACCAGGGTTTCCATGAGCATGGCTTTTCCTTCCATTACTGGCATCCCGGCCAACGGGCCAATATCACCCAGGCCCAAAACAGCCGTTCCGTCGGTGACAATGGCGACCATGTGGCTGGTGCTGGTGTAAAGCCGCGCCAGAGAGGGATCTTTGGCGATTTTGAGACAAACTTCAGCCACGCCGGGGGTGTAAACCCGCCGCAGAGTGGCCAGGGAATCGATAGGGTAGCGCGAGCGGATGGCGATTTTGCCCTTCTGGTGCAGTTCCAGCACTTCATCGCGCACGTCCATCACTTTTGAGCCGGGAATGGCGCGAACGGATTCGATGATTTGATTCATCTGCTCCAGATGGTCGGCATAGATGACGATGTCGCGCACGACATGGCGCGAAGTTTCGGTGAGCAGGTGAATATCGCCCACGCCGCCTCCCGCTTCTGAGATAACCGCCAGCAGGCGGGCCAGTTGTCCTATTGTTTGTTCGTTACGCACCCGCACCGTGCGGCTGATTTTCTGTTCCCAGGCCATCAGTTCCTCCTTATCAGAAGTTGCAGAATTTGCGCATGTTGAGTAATGACGGGACAGTCGGGCGAATCAAACAGCTGTTCCCGGTCATACAACACGGGCAACATCCCGGCCCGGCGCGCCCCGACCACATCAGCAAAGTAGTTATCGCCCACATAGATTGACTCTGAGGGGGAAAAGCCCGCCTTATGGAGCATAAAATGGAATACTTCAGGGTTGGGCTTGCGAATCCCGGCTTCCCCCGCGTAAATAACCAGGTCGAACAGCTCACCCAGACCGCGTTCATTCAGGTAATCCGTATATGGCTCAAAGCGGTTGGAGAGAATTCCAAGGAAATATCCATTTTCGCGCAATTTCTGAAGGGTTCGGTGAACATCCTCCAAAATGATGTCTTGCGGTTTGAAATGTTCCGCCATGTAGGCGTTCAATTGTGGGGCCAATTCGCGCGCTTGTTCGAGCGTTGCGCCCAAGACCTGCAACTGACGATAACAGTAATTTACCCAGAACGCGCGGCTGTCGTCCTGAAATTCTTGCCGGTCCTGAATCAGTTCAGGCGATTCCGCAAAATAGCGATGTTCCCAAATGGCGGCTTGCCGCGCAATCTGAGGGCTTATCATAAGCCCAAGCGTGGCTGCCTGTTGCACAAAAGCCTCGCGCCCCAGGGGGACATTGATACGCAGGGTGCCATCCAGGTCATAAAAGACTGCTCGAATTCCGTTAGGTGAGTACATACATCTCCGGTTCTATACCCGGTGCGGGTATTATATAAGCGAACTCCCCGCCATTGGGCGGGGATGTTTCTTAATCGGCGGTTTCGGTAAGCGGCGCGGGCGGCGGTTCATTTTTTAATTCACCGACCGGAACGGATGGCCCACGCAAACGGTCTTCTTCGACTTTGCGAATGCCATTGCGCACCTGGGTCAGCAGACGGCTGATTTCTTCCTCAAGCGCCTGGAGAGAGTCAATCACGTAGGCATCGGCATCGCGGCGGGTAGCAGCGGCGTCTTCGCGCGCCTGGTTCACAATCTGACTGGCGCGGGTTTGCGCGCTTTTGACGATGGCCTCGCGCTCCACAATTTGTTCCGCTTTTTCTTTGGCCAGGCTAACGATGCGGCTGGCCTCTTCCTGCGCCTGGGCGACAATGCGGTCGCGCTGCGCCACCAGTTGTTGGGCCTTTTTGACTTCTTCGGGGATGGTGACGCGCATCTGGTCAATGATGTCCAGCATTTTATCTTCATCCACAACGACGTTGCGGGTGAATGGTACAGCGCGGGCTTCGTTGAACAGTTCTTCGAGACGGTCGACGAGGTGCAGGATGTCCATAAATACCTCTTACGTATCGGCGTAATACGTAAATCCAAATCTAGAGCGTTAACAATTCTAGCATATTATTGATATTCGGGAAGAACAGGCGCATAGTTCGCTGGTCATTTTCCTGCCGATTTCATTGCAAAATCACACACGGAATGCAATGGACAGGCCAGGCAATTTGGCTTGCGAGCCTGGCAAATCTCGCGCCCCAGGCGGATAAGATTGAGGTGCGCGGCATAATAGGTCTCAGGCGGCAGGAGTGATTCCATGTAGGGGTGGGCCTCTTCCACCGACATTTTTTCTGGCCGCAACCCTAACCGTCCGGTAACGCGGTAAACGTGCGTATCCACCGGGAACGCTGGGCGATTGAGCGAAAAACACAAGACAATGGCGGCGGTTTTGGGTCCTACGCCATGGAATTTCATCAGCCAGGCGCGGGCTTCTTCGAGCGGCAAATCATTAAGGAAAGACAGGTCGAGACTGCCTCGCTCGCGGGTAATGTCTCGCAATACCTGTTGGATGCGTGGCCCTTTCTGTTTGGCCAACCCCGCTACGCGTATCGTCTCCACGACCTCAGCGGTGTTTGCATCGCGCACGGCTTCCCAGGTCAAAAATCGCGCGCGTAGAGAGTCAAAAGCCCTGTCACGGTTGATATCGTTCGTATTCTGTGAAAGAATGGTCGAGACCAGTTCGTCAATGGCGGGCAATGGATGACGCCAGATTGGCTCGCCATAAAAAGCGAGCAAGGTCTGATGGACAGCAAGGGCTTTGACGGGTAAATTCATGAGGCTGTGTTCGTGTCAGAAAAATTCCGCTTACAACGTCGGGCGGCTTTCACCGATGCGTAGTTTGCGATAGTTATAGAGGTGTTTAACCGGGCCAAAAGCCGCTAGATTGGCCAATTGGGCGTCATCCAATGCGCCAAGCGTTTTGAGAATGGAGAGGGCGACCCCTGTGCGAGCGCGGTCGTTAGCATCCCCATCGCTAATTTTGATGGCAATGCCAATCCCCGGAGAATCGGGAGCAAGCACGCCGGGTAGAATTCCAACCGCCTGATAACCCTCCGCGCCGCCTTTGGCAACCACCTTGCCCTCCGCAACCTGCATGAGCAAGGTGTCGAACCGGTCGGGGCCAGCGACCATTTCGGGATGAGCCATCATGGCCGATGTAATGACGCGGCAGGCGGCAGCGCGCTCTGAAGACAGGTTCAACGGTTCACACAAACGGGCAAATCCGTAGGCTGCATGGTAGAGTGGGATGGCAAAATTGGGCGCAGAACAACCGTCAATGCCTAGTTCGACTTTATCCACGGAAATATCGCACATCTCCGCAAAGGTTTGCAGGATGCTTTTTTGAACGGGATGGTCAAAATCGAGATAGTTCTCAGTTGGCAGATTGCGCAGACGGGCGTGCGCCAACATGCCAGTATGTTTGCCAGAGCAATTGTGACGATAAGGCGAGGTCAGTTCACCACGCAGTAACATGGCATCACGGGTAGCCTGGTGGATTGGGTCGTGCACGCCACACAACAGGTTGTCAACGCCCACGCCTATTTTGGCCTGCATCCCCCGGATGGTTTCAACATGCTCATCCGTGCCGGAGTGCGAGGCGCACATCAGGGCAATCTCTTTGGGGGTGAAGCCGAATTTCTCATGTCCACCGCGTTCAATCAATGGCAAAGCCTGAAAAGGCTTGGCGCTGGAGCGCAGGAAAGTGACCAATTGCGGGTCACCTGCCGATGCGAGCAGGGTTCCACGCGAATCGACAACGGCGAACGCGCCAAAATGAACCGATTCGACTATTTCACCGCGCGTTAATTCAAATACAGGTCGATATGGGCTGGTTAAGTTATTCATCGAGGGAATCCGCATTTCCACCCGAAAGGTAAACCCGGGTATAGTACTGACGCAATCCGTATGCCAGTCGCTGGGCGTACTGTTTTTGCCGGTGAGAGGGTGTTTTCATCTCGGCCATGAGGGGCGCCACCAGGCTTTCTACCGCATCGGCTTCCGCCTGTTGCCGGGCCAGGTTCTCCAGTTCAGCGTGAATCTTTTCCAGAAGGTCATATTGAGACTGCACTGCGACGTATGGCACGCTGCCGCCACGCCCGCTGACAATGGTGTAGTTTTTGTATTCTGCCATCAAATCTTTGAGGGATTGCAGCCATTCGGGCAGTCTGGCCTGGGCCAGGAAAGGTGGCTGGTTCTTCAAGACCAGGTCACCAACAAAGACAATGCCTGCCTCGGGCAAAATGGCCCACGAAGCCCCAATCCCTGGGCCGGGGCGGCTTTCAATAATGACTGGAAAGTTGCTCCACTCAATATACATGCGTTCGGTGAAAGAGATTTCTGGCGGCGCCCAGCGGATGCTGCCCAGCCCGGCGACCGATTCCCAATCCGCGCCGGTTTCGTCGCCCTGAGCCTTGAAGGTGTTTGGGCGATTCCGAAAGGCACGGGCGGTATTTTCATGAGCGATGATGGTGCAATCCATCGAGCGCGCGCCCAAGGTCCGGTCAGGATGCGCATCCAGGTTGACCAGAAGGCGTTCGACGCCGCTATTCAAACCGAGCAGGGCGGCGCGCCATGAGCGTCCGTCCTCGGGGGAGGGCGGCGCATCGATTTGAATCAGTCCGTGTGGCAGGGCAATCGCCCCCAACGTCACGCCAGGATAGGCATCTTCTATAAAAACCTGAGGTGCAAGAGTTTGCATAGGTCTCCTGAGAAAAGAAAAGATAACGGTTCTCTCATAGCGCAAGATGGTGACTTGGGCTACATGGTTGGCAGGGTAAATACAAACTTCGCGCCGCGTTCAGGGGCCGATTCGACCCAAATTTTGCCACCATGCCCCTGAACGGCCAGCTTGCAAAAAGCCAATCCTACGCCCAGACCGCGCGCGCCGGTTTTGTTCTTCAGCCGGGTGAATTTGTCGAAAATGCGCTCACGGTCAATTTCGGGAACTCCAGGGCCGTCGTCCTGAACATAGATTTGCACAAAATTTGAGGCCGGTACTGGTTCTGCGCCAATCACGATATGCCCATTAACCGGCGTATATTTAGCGGCGTTTTCAACCAGGTTGATGAGAACGCGCCGAATCATGTCCGCATCGACATTTAATTCTGGCAAGTTGTTCTCCACTCTGGTTTCCACGCTCTGGCTGCGACCATCCAGCGTTGGGCGGGCAGTTTCCAGAACATCCTCCAGGAGCGTTTCAAACGGAATGGCCTGCCGCTCAGTGACAGGTTGGTTTTGTTCCAGCCGGTTCAGGTCGAGCAGCGAATTAATCAGGCGTTCAATGCGCGCAATGGAATGACGAGCAATTTTCAGAAAAGGCGCGGCGGCCTCTTTCTCTGTCTCGGGGATGCTTGAACTGAGCATTTCCACGCTCGAAAGGATATTGCCCAATGGCGAGCGCAGGTCATGGTAAATCATGGCCGCCAGGTCTTCGCGCAGGGCATCCAGGTCTTTGCGCTCACGAATGTCGCGCATAATCCATTGAATAGCATCCTGCCCGTCGAAGGTCACCCTGCGAACGTACACGCCCACCGGGTAGGTTGTTCCCTGCTGGCTATAGAGCGTAGATTCGTAATGCAGGGTGGCCTGTCCAATTTTTTCGAAAGCGGGGCCGGTTTTTTCAAAGTTGATGTCATGCATTTGCCCAATCAAAAAACGTTTCAGGTCCTCCACCGGGTGACCAGAAAAGCGCGATGCCTGGCGGTTGGCCTCCAGGATATTTCCGTTGGTATCGGTGATGACGATTGGGTCAATACTGTCGTCAAACAAGTCGAGATAGCGTTTTCGGGCCAGGTCCAGGCGCTGAAACAGTTCCCCATTCTGGATGGCGGTCCCTGCCAGCGAACCCAGGCCAGTCAGCACCAGTAGAGAATCGGGGTCGAACATCTTGTTGAGAGGATTGAAGGCTTCAATGACGCCAATCACTTTGCCCTGAAAATGGATAGGAGCGCAGGCCAGAGCACGCACATGCACACCGGGAATTTTTTCTGCGCCAGAAAGCAGGGTGTCTGAAACAATCGCCGGGATGATGACGCCTCGCGCCTCGCGCGCCACCAGGCCGGCAATTCCCTCGCCAATTTTGACGCGCCGCTGGATAAGGCCCTCGCTGCGCGGGCCGAGTGCGGCGCGGAAAACAACTTCATCTCCATCCAAAAGAGCCAGCGCAGAAATTTCCACCTGAAGAGCCTGTTTGACCTGTGAAAGAATGCCCGCAAAGATGTCCTCCATGCGTACCGACATGCTCAGATTAGCAGCGCCTTCTGCCAGCACGGTCATTACCCGCGCCTGGCGCTGACTTTCGGAGAACAGGCGGGCGTTCAACACCGCAATCCCAGCCTGGTCGGCAATCGCCTGCATCAGTTCGAGATGTTCTTCGCTGTAGGCTTTGGGAATAGAATGGACAATGGTCAGCACGCCGACCACTTTTTCGCGCGCCATGAGCGGCGCGCAAATGGCCGACTTTGCCCCAGAGCGGTCAATGGCGTCATCTTCCCGTCGCAGCCATCGTTCGTCTTTGCTGGTATCTGGAACCAGGACGGCCTGGCGCTTACGCGCCACCCACCCGGCCAGGCCACGCTCTACGGTTTCGCGCAGTTGCAAAGTGGTGCTTTCACGCAGTTGGTTGCCGTAGGCAATAGCCGAGTCGATAGCGCGGCCATTGTCATCCATGACAATAATGGTGCCACGCTCGCCGCCCACATTGTTCAGCGCCGCAAACAAAACGCGTGTCAGAACAGTGTGTAAATCCAGCGCCGAGGCGAACTCCCGGCTGACTTTGTAAAGTAACTCTAATACCGCACGCTGGTCCTGAGACATAAAGCCGTTTCTCCAAAAAGGGGAACACCGGGAGAGCAAACTCGGAAGATTGTGTTCATTTCTACTTTGAGTATAGCATAAGCAGCATTTTTTCGAGAAAACAGGCGGGGTTCGTGTATCTTTTGGCGAATTCAAGCCTTGACCTTCCTCCCCGTGTGGAGTAAAATACCGTCCGCAAATGCCCTCGTAGCTCAGTGGATTAGAGCGCTTGCTTGCGGAGCAATAGGTCGCGTGTTCGAGTCGCGCCGAGGGCGCCAAAAAGAGTGAGACACGGTCTCACTCTTTTGCGTTAAGCCATTCCCCTTCCAAAATCATCTGTTTGTCACCTGTAGATGGAGTAAATCAGAATTACAATTGCGCTATGCCCAAGCCACAAATTTTGCTCACCAATGATGACGGCATTCGTTCGCCCGGTCTATGGGCTGCGGCTGCCGCGCTCTCCAAACTCGGTTTTGTGACCGTCGCCGCGCCGCGCGAGCAATCCTCTGGCATGGGGCGCAGCCTGCCTGGCGGCAGCGATGGAATCATCCAGCGCGAAACGGTCAGCGTCAACGACCAGAATTGGGTGGTCTATGCGGTTGGCGGCACCCCTGCCCAGGCCGTGCAACATGCCTTGCTCGAAATTCTGCCCCAAAAGCCTGACCTGGTTGTATCAGGCATCAACTACGGCGAAAACGTCGCCACCGGAATTACCATCTCAGGCACAGTAGGCGCAGCAATGGAAGCGGCAGCAGTCGGTATTCCCTCCATGGCGATTTCGCTGGAAACCGACAAGATTCATCATCTCTCTTATTCCACCGAGGTTGATTTTTCGGTTGCCGGGCATTTTGCCGAGTGTTTTGGACGCCTGTTGCTGGAGCGCGGTCTGCTACCTGGCATGGAACTTCTCAAAGTAGATGTGCCAGCCAATGCCACGCCAGAGACGCCCTGGGAGTGGACGCAACTCTCGAAACAGCGCTACTACTATCCCACTGCGCCCCAGCGTGCCTCGTGGGATGTCCCTGGCACGGTCGGTTACGAAATGTCGGTCAATTGGGACCAGGAACCACCCAACACTGATATTTTCGTCTTGCTCAAAAAACGCCGCGTTTCTGTAACGCCACTGACCCTCGATATGACTGCGCGAATTGATGCAGCAACGCTGGCGAATTTTTACGTTCTGGATGGCAAATTATCCAACCCATGCCGAACGATGCCTCGTCCGACGCCATAAAAGGTTTTTTATGCCACAAACCCAAAATCGCTCTGTCATGCTCTGGTTGTTCATATTCGCCGGATTGGTCGCCTTTCTGGTTGTGTTTGGTGGTTACACCCGGCTGACGCGCTCTGGGCTTTCGATTGTTGAATGGAATCCAGTTCACGGGGCCTTTCCGCCAATTGGTGAAGAGGCCTGGCTGCGGGAATTTGAACTCTATCAGCAAACGCCAGAATATCAGCTGGTCAACCATGGGATGACCCTTGAAGCCTACCAGGAAATTTTCTACATCGAGTGGTTCCATCGTCTAATTGCGCGTTTTGCAGGCCTGTTCTATGCCATTCCGGTATTTTATTTTCTGTTCAAAGGCATCATCCCCCGCCGCGAATTCGGGATTTATTTTCTAATGGGGGTGCTGTTCATCGGGCAGGCTTTCATGGGCTGGTTCATGGTCGCCAGCGGATTGGTGGACCGGCCTGCGGTAAGCCACATCCGCCTGACTTTGCACTTATTCCTGGCACTCAGTCTGCTGGGCCTGAGCCTATGGGTGGGGTTGGGTCACCTGTTCGGATTCCCGAAACATGGCGAAAAAGCCAGATGGTCGCATCTTTCTAAACTGGCGCTGGTGAGCATGGTCGTTCTGCTTGTGCAAATCGCCTATGGTGGATTCACCGCCGGTCTAAAAGCCGGACACGTTTCTTCGACCTGGCCGCTGATGTTTGGACAGCTCCTTCCGCCCGGTCTGTTCACTTCGGCAATCGACTTTATCGAATCGCCGCAAACGGTGGCGTTCATCCACCGCTGGTTTGCATTTGTGGCTCTGTTGACTGTCATCTGGCTCTATTTTGCGGCGCGCCGGCAAGGATATGGAAGGGATATTCGCAACGGGTTATTGTTCCTGATTGCCCTGGGCAGCACGCAAATCGTGCTTGGCATCCTGGTGGTGGTATTCTATGTACCCATTTCGCTGGCGCTCACGCACCAGGCAATGGCGCTGGTGCTGTTTGCGCTCTCAATTTACTTTATTCATCGGCTGCGGGCATTAGATTACAAGCAGGCCGGGCATTTACCCTATGCGTAGATCATTTTCTCTTTTCCTGGTTCTTTTCGTGTCTCTTTCGCTGCTGACGGGGTGCAATGGGAATAGTCCGAAAGCAACCATTTCTTCGGACACGCAGACCGGGCAAACTTTGTACGAAAATTTCTGTCTGTCTTGTCATGGTCCGGCAGGAAAAGGGGATGGCCCGGCGGCATCTACACTTCAGCCCAGGCCCGCCGACCTGGCGGCTCTTTTGCAAACCCACGATGACAAATATCTTGCCGCCCGCATTTCTGAAGGAAAAGAGGGAACAGCCATGGTTGCCTGGAAAAATGTGCTCAGCGAGGCGCAAATTGGGCAAATTGTGGCCTACCTGCGAACGTTGAAATAAACTGCGGGCGCAACAGATGGAATTCCCAGTTTACTCATCCCCAAAGGAGACGCCCACCGAGCGGGCAGTCAGAACGCCGTCGCCGTTGACGTTGACTCGTTTGGGAACGGCCAGGGCTTCTTCAAGGGGGACATCTTTGACGCGGGCGCTATCCAGACCAACCATCCGCCCAAACCAGCCCTGAGCAGCCACGCGCACAGCCGCGGAGCCATAACGGGTCGCCAGCCAGCGGTCGAAGGGACTGGGCATTCCACCGCGCTGGAGATGCCCCAGCACGGTGACACGCGTTTCGATGCCGGTTTGGCGCTCGATGTATTCGCCCACTTTTTGGGCAATCCCGCCCAGGCGCGGCACATACATCGCATCGCCAGGGCGACTGAAGACCTGTTCGCCCTGCAATGGTTTGGCGCCCTCCGAAACAGCCACAATGCTAAAGGGCCGTCCGCGCTCCTTGCGGCGCAAAATCTTCTTAACCACCGACTCGTACTGGAACGGAATTTCAGGGATGAGGATGACATCGGCCCCACCCGCTACGCCAGAGTGCAGCGTGATGAAACCAGCATCGCGCCCCATGAGTTCCAGCACCATCACCCGCTGATGCGATTCGGCAGTCGTGTGCAGTTTGTCAATGGCATCGGTGGCAGTTCCCAGCGCGGTATCGAACCCAAAGGTTACGTCCGTGCCGCCGATGTCATTGTCAATCGTTTTGGGGACACCGACCACCGGTACGCCCTTCTGAAACAGTTCAAGCGCAATCCGCAACGTACCGTCGCCGCCAATGACAATCAGCGCATCAAGTTTTTGGGATTCAATGGCGCGTAGAATGTCCTCGGAAGCATCGACAACCTTTTCCTGCCCATCCACAATCACTTTGCGCGCAAACGGGTTCCCCCGATTGGCCGTGCCCAGAATTGTGCCGCCTCGCGGCAGAATGCCCCGTACCGAATCGTAATTCAGCGAAATCGCGCCTTCTGGCTCAAGGAATCCGTCGTAGCCATTGCGATAGCCGATGACCTCGCAGTGATATACATCCAGCGCGGTCTTGACCACAGCACGGATGACCGCATTCAGGCCGGGAGCATCCCCGCCGCCAGTTAACACGCCAATTCGTTTCATCGCAACCTCCTTTTGAATGTGACCCAGGTCTCAAACCTGCTGCCGAACCGGCGCCAGGCAGATATTTGACCTGTCAGCAATGCAACCATCCTCCTGAGACAGCTCTCTGACCTGTCTCAGGGGATTTGGAATTGGATACGCCAATCGCTGCCTTCGCTGGTGACTTTGGAAGTGGCGCCGACCATCTCAAACCAGGTGTTGCCCGGTTTGAGCGGGAAGTGCTTACCGTCTGGGCCGACCAGAATAAATAATTGGTCAAGCGCGTTGCGATACCACATTAACTCAAACATCTGACCGTCGCGGAACAGATAGGCTTTATCTGGCCCGGACAGAACGATATCGATAATTTCGGGAACTTTGGAGTAATAACGATGTGATACATACATCACGACCACATTATCGGCGCTGATGGGGTCACCGGTCAGCCGGTCGGTCAGTTGCTCATAGACTTCGTTACGGCCCTGTTCCAGGTCGTTTTGGGTGTCAGAGTAACGATAATATTTGCCGGTGGCAGGGTCGTAATCCCAGCGGTTGTAAATGGCTGCAGAATAGCGGACATAAACCCGACTGGCTTCCGCACCCTGAACAGGCACGTCATAATTGAACGCAAAACCATCCAGATTCTGAGGGCCATTTCCCTCGCGCAAGCGGCGATTGTTAATGAAAGTTGTCAGGTCAGCGGTATTTGCCATCAGGTAGTTAACGCCGTTCGGCTCATAACGGCACATGGGTGGGCAGGCACTCTCAATCACCAGCCGGTTGGCGTAACTCTGATTAAAGAGCAGATTCAAAACGCGCGCATCCGCCGAGCCAAAGGCAAAGTTGGCCTTATACATCGTAATCAGATGGTGATCAAAAAAACGCCCAGAGCGAATCGGTCCCACCATAGAGGCATCTTGCCCCAGGAAAACCGCCGCAAAGCGGGTAGTGCCTTCTTCGATATAGTACTCAATGACATGGTCGGCCAGCGAAAGCCCCCACTGCGGGCGATAGACGCGCGGCAAGTTGGCGACCTTGATAATCATCGGACGACGCTCCAGCAGAGCCGGGTTCTCAACCTTCAGCCCGGTCAGTGGATTAACATCATCCGGGAAACCCGTCGGCCCATAGCCTTGGAGAGGATAGTCACGGGTGGGGGTAGGCGTGACGGTTGGGGTGAGTGTTTCGGTAACCGTTGGCGTAACCGTAACGGTAACCGTTTCAGTCGGCAGATTGACTGTTGGAAGCGGACTGGGCGAGGCAATAGGCAAAACGACTCCACAGGCTGTGACAACGAAAGCCAGGAGACCAGACATTAAGAAACGTCGCATAGTTCCTCCTTCCCTTTATCATACCGCAAAAGTTTGGAACACGGGATTCATCCCCCATGCGGGTTCATAAAGAGGAATCTCGCCCTGCAACAGGTATAATCGCCCCCATGAACAATCGACTTCTCGACGCTACCCAAAAACTATCCAGCTGGATGGTACCTCTGGCTGCGATTGCCATTCTGGCGGCCTTTCTCTCCATTGCTCCGCCAGGAATTTTAAGCAAATTCGATGCCATCGGTTACGCCGTTTGCCATCAACTGGATGAGCGCTCTTTCCATGTAGATGGACACCGGCTTCCGCTTTGCGCGCGGTGTTCAGGCATGTATCTGGGCGCAGTATTGGGAATCGTATATCTCACATTAACCCAGCCGCGTAGCGCTGGGACCCCGCCCAAATCGGTGATTGCGCTGTTGGCGCTGTTTGGGCTGGTGTTTGCCGTTGATGGGGGGAATTCCTATCTCTACTTGATGAAGCAGACTTCAGCAGGGCGGCTGGACTTCATCCCCAACCTGTACATCCCCAATAACACCCTGCGGCTGTTGACCGGAACCGGGATGGGGCTGGGGCTGGCTGTGGCGGTTTTCTTATCCTTCAACCAAACCATCTGGAGAGACTGGAACGACCGTCCCATCCTGGGCAAGTGGAGAGAGGTGGGGATTCTGATTGCTCTGGCGGTTGGCCTGGTCCTGCTGGTGCTGACGGAATGGGAAGCCGTGCTATACCCGGCCATTTTTCTCAGCGCCGGGGGCGTTTTGTTGCTGTTGACAATGGTCTATTCCATGCTATGGGCCATGCTGATGCGTCAGGAGAATACCTATCTGACCCTGCGCGCCGCCTGGCTGCCCGTCCTGGCCGGGCTGACGATTGCCCTGCTCCAGATTACGCTGATTGATTTGTTCCGCCTGTGGCTGACCGGCACGTGGGGTGGGTTTCCCCTGCCGTAGTGACAGGCAGGAATTGAACCCCAGCAATCGCATCCAAAGCAAAGATTGCGGCATCCGGCAAAAAGTGAATGAACCAGCCCCACAGCCATCCCCAGGTCTTCAAGACGCTCTTGTGAAAAGATGACCCGTACAGAAGGAATGGCTGGCTATTTCAAATACTTCCCCATCCATCGCGCAATATGCCCCAGCCGCGCAATCCGCCTATCCGTCCGCCCTGTCCGCGATAACCCGTGAAACTCCTCCGGGAAGCGGATGAACTCCGTCTCCACGCCCAGGCGTTTGAGGGCCACAAAAGCCTGCTCACCCTGCTCAATCGGGCAGCGCAGGTCGTTTTCGGAGTGCGTAATCATCGTCGGAGTTTTGGCGTTGCCAATATACTTCATGGGCGACAGGTCCCACCACTTCTGAAAATCCTTATAAGGCGGCTCGGCCATCACTTCGTACTCGAAAGTCCAGTTGTAATCGCTCGAACCCCACTCGCTGACAAAATTGCTGACCACCCGCTGCGCCACCGCCGCCTTGAAGCGCCCGGTGTGGCCGATAATCCAGAGCGTCATGTAACCGCCATAACTGCCGCCGGTCACGCCCATTCGACTGGGGTCAATATACGGCTTTTCGGCCATCCAATCGGCCCAGGCCATCAAATCCGCATAATCCGCTCCACCCCACGCGCCATAAATCGCGCGGGCGTGCGCCTCGCCATAGCCCTTCCCACCGCGCGGGTTGCAGAAATAGACCACATAGCCCTGCGCCGCCAGGAAATAAAACTCGTGCATAAAAAACTTGCCATACTGCGTCAGCGGCCCACCGTGAATTTCCAAAATGGAAGGATATTTCTTCTTCGGGTCAAAACCAGGCGGAAACATCACCCAGCCTTGCAGGTCGTTGTCATCCGGCCCCTTAAACCAGACTTCCTCCACTTTCGACAACTCCAGCGCATCAAACAGCGCCCGGTTGACGCGCGTCAGGTGACGGGTGGTTCCTGAACCTGTCGAAGGGCCGTTGGTCAATTCTTTTAGATAGATTTGACCGGGGTCGTGCATCTGTCCGAAGAAATAGGCAACCCGCGAGTGGCTTTTATCGAACGAAGGAGAGCCAACCGCCCCACCCTGACCAATCACCTCCGTTATTTCGCCACTTTCCAGGCTGATTCGTTTGAGCGTCACCGACCCGTGCAACGAGGCCTGGAAGTAAATGGACTTCCCATCCGGCGACCAGATGGGCGCGGCCTGTTCCGGCGTCCCACAGTCGGCGAGGATATTCGCGCCGCACTGAATATCATATTTTGCCGTCAGGTTCTTCGGCGTTTTCGAACCATCGGACGGAACCATCCACAGGTTCAGGTTGCGCCAGTCCTCGCCCTCGCCTTCGCGGCCAAAGTAGGCAATCCACTTGCCATTCGGTGAAAACGACGGCTGGGTTTTATAGCCCACAGGGGTTTTGATTTTGCGCGCGCTGAGCGGTGAGTGGCTCTTGTCAAAACCCGAAGTCGAAGCGCCGCCCAGGTCCAGCACAAACAAATCAATTTTATCGGGCGCCTGGTCCGGGTCTTTTGCGCGATTGGAGAGGAAGGCAATCTGCGTCCCATCCGGCGAGAAGGCCGGGTCCCATTCATCCCAAATCTCACCCTCAGTCAATGGTTTGCCTTTGCCTGTCCGCGCATCCACCAGCCAGAGGTGAGTCCGCTCATGGGGCAGGTAGCCGTAGCCATCCAGCTTGTAGAACAGGCGCGTATATTGCCGCGAGACCACGCCCAGTTTCTTTTTCTGCTCGTCTTTTTCGCGCTCCAACTGCTCCTCATCCGTTTTCCGTACCAGACAGAGCAGTTTTCTGCCATCTGGCGACCAATCCACCAGCGTAATTTCGCCTTCGATGCTGGTCAGGGGCCGCGCCTCGCCGCCATCGAAGGGGATGATGTAAATTTGGGGTGGCTTCTCTTTATCGCCCCGATTCGAAAGGAAGGCAATCTGCCGCCCATCCGGCGACCAGCGCGGCGAGGAGTCGTTCTGGTCGCCATAGGTGAATTGTTTCGGTGAACCTGCGTCGAGCGTCGTCGAGACGACCCACAAATTGGCATATTTCTTCTCCGTTTTGCGCTCCACCCGCTGTTGACGGTAAATGATGTGCTTTCCATCTGGAGATATAGCTGGTGCAGAAACCAGTTCCAACCGATACAGGTCTTCGGCAGAAATAGGGCGTTTGTTGGCAGGCATAGGGCGCTCCTTAGAATTCGGCATATGTTATTCTAGCGCAAATCGCTGCGAAACGTTTGATTTACCATCGTTGAGGAACCAAAATCTCCGAGGGGTCTCACACCAAGAGCCTTTGGACGGCTTCTGATTTTCCTGGAACGATTTTCAGTCCAACTCGTTTTTATAATAACGATACAATCATCGCAGGGAGAGAAAACTGTGAAAAAATCACTGTTCGTCTGGTTTGTCTTGCTCGTGATTGGGGCTGGCTGCAACCTGCCGCAGCCATCACAAAGGGATGTTCCCACGCTCGAATTTCCCAACCTGCGCCCAACCTACACGCAGCCGCCCGCGTTCCCAACCGATACGCCCGCGCCAGAAATTATTACCGCCACGCCAGCCACGCCCTCGCCGACCCCGGCCACCGTTTCGCTGAAAAAGATTGCCAAATGGTCTCATGCCGAGGCTTATGAAGTTTTATGGAATCTCAAATTCGGCCGGTTTGTGGTGGTCAGCGAACGCGAATTGACCTCGTATCTGATTGCGGATACCAAAAAGGACTGGTCAATTATGCCCGAAAACAAAGACGGCGCGTTTCGGGCGGCCAGCCTTAGCACCAACGGTAATGTCATCGTCACATTCAACACTGGCCCGGCCCTTTATCAATTTGATGCAAAAACAGGCGAGCTGATTGAAAAGAAACGCGTCCTCGAAGAGTGTGGTGATGCCATCTTGCGCCAGAGTGTGTACTTGAGCAATGGCATGAAAGAGCTGTTCACCGCCGCGCAAAGTGACAAAATCACCGCTCCAGTTGAGGTGCGAAAATGGGGCATTGCCCCCTATCATTGCGATTTGGTTGGTTCGGTGACCGGGGGATCGTTGAGCGCGCTGCTCATCAGCCCGGATGAACGCTTCGTCGTCCTGGTCGCCTCAAAGGGGTTGACCGGGCAGGTCACGGCCTGGAATGCCACAGATGGCAAAAAAGTCTGTACGCTCCAGGGCGTAGCAGCAGCCTTCCATCCTGATGGACGTCTGGCAGTGGCCGATATGCAAAAAAGCGCGCTGGTCTACTGGCGGGTGGATTCGTGCCAGGTCTCTTCCGAACTGCCCTGGGTTGGTTACGAGGAACCGCAACAAATGACATTTACTCCCAATGGCAAATATTTGCTCACCTTCCGACACGGTATCCAGGTCTGGGACCCGACCACTGCCGGGTTGCTTTGGGAACGCAATATTCCAGAAGCAATCGCAGGCGGCTTGTTGCGCATCAGCGCAGATAGCAAGTATCTGCTTTCCATCACCAACCCTGGCGCGCTCAATGCGCAAATTGATTTCTGGTCGATTGTGGACAAATAGCCATTGAATCACAGAAATTTGTTTCTTGACGATGGGCGAGA
>DAOTZC010000024.1:0-21965 GCA_034434535.1 Anaerolineales bacterium
ACCACCCCCAACATGGGACAGGGCGCGTGCATGGCGATGGAGTCGGCGTATGCGCTGGCGCGCGCCTTGAACGAAGAAGCGGACTATCGCTCCGCCTTTGCGCGTTACGAGCGTGAACGTCACAGCCGCACAGCGTGGGTTACGAACACGTCCTGGCAGATTGGCAAGGGCGGGCAGGCGGAACATCCGCTGGTGTGCGCGCTGAGAAATTTCATCGTCAAGGTCGCGCCTGCAGGAGCAATGCAGAAAAATCTCCATCGGGCGGCGGGGTATGATGTGACGAAATAAAAACCTGAAATCAGTGAGCGGTTTTTGTTAGGATGACCAATCCAGATATTTTAACAGGCAAGTCCCTACCCAAAGGCAAAAGCGGCGCTGCAATGGCTTTTTGCGGGTTTTATTTGTTGTTCAGTACCTTTGTCACCAACCCCAACACTTCCTTATACACCAACTCCCCCGCTTCGTCCGCGCCCATCTCATCCAAATCTGGCACAGACCAATAGACGACCTTCCCCGCAAATTCAGGGAATTGCTCCGCCACCATCGGCGCATGGTCACGCTGGTAAAGCGCAATCACCACATCTGAATCGCGCAGTTCCTCCGCCCTCACCCGCTGCGGAAACTCATCCGCGCGGCGCGGCGTGATTCCGTAACGATTCAGCACGCGCAAAGCATAAGTTGAAAAACTACCCACGTTCCTGCTGCTCTCGAAAGAAGTTGCCAGCCCGCGAGAGAACGCCCGCGCCTGCAGTTGCCGCGCTTCGGCGAAATGATTGAACATCTCCTCCGCCATGCGGCTGCGATAATAATTGCCCGTGCAAAGAAAGAGGATGGTTTGCAATTTCACAAGAGGAGATAAATTTTTTGCTGCGACGTTTTTCATTCGAACAAGACCTCAATGATTTTTCTGGCTTCCTGCAATACCCGCTCCGAAACGCAAAGCGATGGTTGGACAAGATTATCCAGGATATTCAGCCATGCAATCCTCGCTTTTTGAAAGCCTGAACTCTGAATTTTCACATATCATAGCACAAAGCGCCCTCCTCCCTTCTGATGCTCTTTCAACGAAATCTCTGTTCAGTGAATGCGATAACGATTGAAATCGAGCGAGTCGGGTTCTTGACGATTATAAGGGATATATATATACTATGTAAGCGTTTTCAGAAAGCGCTTACATAACATGCCAGACAAAAGAGTTTCCCCAACTATCTCAGACGTTGCCGAACGGGCAGGTGTATCCATTGCCACGGTTAGCCGTGTCATCAATGGCAAAACACCTGTAGTTCCAGAAACCGCGGACCGTGTTCGTGCTGTTATTGACGAACTGCATTTCATACCCCGCCCTGCCGCCCGAACGCTTGCCAGCCGCAAGACCAACACCATTGGGCTGGTCTTTTCTGAAATTCGCGGGGCGTTCTTTTCGCATTTACTGAAAGGGATTGAGGCTCAATTACACGAAACCGGGTACGAATTACTGGTCTATTCCACGCACAGTGACCGCCCCATAAAGCGCAAGCCGATTGGCGAACACAACACGGACGGCTTGCTGGTTTTCACAACCAGTTTAGATAAAGAAGAAATCAGCCGTTTGCACAAAATCAATTTCCCACTGGTGCTTATGCACGAAACCCCGCCCGCCGGGATGAATATCCCGGTGATTACGGTCGAAAACAAAGACGGCGCTGCTATGCTGGTAAATCATTTGATTGAGCATGGACGGCGCCGAATCGTTTTTCTCCGCGGCCCCCAGGGACACGAAGACTCGCAATGGAGGGAATATGGATATCGCAAGGCGCTTGCCGCGCATAACATCCCGCTGGATGAGACATTAATCTCTTCCGGTGAATTCGACCAGGAGGCGGCATATCACTCGTTGAAAAAAATGCTTCAGGATGGAATTGAGTTCGATGCTGTCTTCGCGGGCGATGATGACGCAGCCATTGGCGTGTATCGCGCCTTGAAGGAAGCCAAACGCCGCATCCCCGACGATGTGGCGGTGGTCGGTTTCGATGACGTTGAATTTGCGGGATACATTTCCCCACCGCTGACGACCATCCGCGCGCCGATTGAAGAAGTAGGGCGCGAAGCCGTCCGCCAGTTATTGACCCTAGTGAACGGTGGACAGGCTGAAAGTCTGGTTTTGAAGCGGACAGAACTCGTCATCCGCGAATCCTGCGGATGTCCGAATCGCTCCTACTTCTAGAGGAGGTGGCGCGTCTCATGTTTATAACAACCGTTTTCAGTCGTCGAATCCAAATCCAATTTATCGGAGGAGAAACATGAATAAAAAATTGTTCAGCGTTTTAAGCGTTCTATTGGTAACATCCATGCTGTTAACCGCCTGCGGCGGCGGAACGGCGGAACAAAAAGTCTTGCGGGTGTGGATTCAGTGGGGCGACAACCCGAAGCAAATTCAGGAACTGTTCGACAAATATACCGCCGAAACAGGCATCAAAGTGGAAGTGACCGCCCCGTTGGAAGATGACAAAATCCTGCCAGCCCTGACGGGTTCGAACCCACCCGATATCCTTGTATTAAGTGGCGGCGATGCGGCCAAGTCGTTTTACAAAGAAGGTTTGGTAGATGAGCTCTCCAGCGCCATCGAGATAGGCAAAATTGATATGGCCGATATGTACGAAGCCCCATTGAGCCAGTGCAAGCAGGGAGATAAAATCGTCTGTCTGCCGTGGGGCACCGATGCGTACGCGCTCTTCTGGAACAAGGACCTGTTCGAGGCGGCGGGTCTCGACCCCGAAAAACCACCTTCAACCATGGAAGAACTGGTTGAATACGCCGAAAAGCTGACCATCGTCAACGCAGATGGAACCATCGAACAAATTGGCTTCATCCCCGACCACTCATGGAGCCACACCGACCTGTATGTCCGTAACTTCGGCGGCTTCTGGTACAGCGATGACGGCTCGACCCTGACTGTCAACAGCCAGCCGATGATTGACGCGCTCACCTGGCAGCAACAGTTCTACACCAAATATGGCGTGGAGAATATTCAGGCGTTCGCCTCCGGCTTTGGCGAATATGGCTCGCCCGATGCGCCATTCTACGCAGGCAAGGTCGCCATGATGGTCGAAGGCGAGTGGCAGGTGGGACCGAACTTCATCCCCAAACTCAAGCCTGAATTGAATTACGGCGTTGCCGCCTTCCCGCCGCCTGCGGCACACCCCGAACGCGCCGGCACCATCGTCAACCAGGGGACCGCCGTCGTCATCCCCTCTGGCGCTGCGGATAAGGAAGCCTCTGCCAGGCTGCTGGCATGGATGATGTCGCCTGCCATCGTAGCGGAAGAGTTCTGCTACAACGCCAACCTGCCCACCAGCAAGAAGGCTGCCGAACACCCATGCTTCAAGGAATTGGGCGAGAAATTCCAGGTCTTTGTTGACCTGATGGCAAGCCCGAATGCCTATGCGGTCATCACCACGCCAATTTCGTTCGAACTCAACGACGCGCTTGGCTCCGCCGAAGAAGCAATTCTATACACCGGCGCCGACCCGAAGGCAACGCTCGATGCCGTTCAGGCCGAATTTGAGCCGAAACTCAAAGAGGCGTTAGGACAACCGTAAAGAAACATCCAGGCCCTAAAGGTCTGACAGGCCTTTAGGGCCTCCTGAATGGAGCGTGAGTTATGGATGATTCTGCCGAACGAAATGCGTCCCAGGACGCGATGAAATTATTTGGCTTCCAGATTCCTCCCAAAATATTCTGGACAAAACGAGCCAAAGCCGATTTGAGAACAGGGCTGTTGTTCCTCTCCCCCTGGCTGATTGGCTTCTTTGCTTTCACGCTCTACCCGATGGCGGTTTCCTTTTACTACAGCTTCACCGAATATCACTCCAAGCGCGCCCCAGACTGGGTTGGCCTGGAAAACTACATCAACCTCTTTTCAGACGATAAATTCTGGATCTCGCTCAACAACACCCTCTACATGGTGGTCATCGCCGTACCGCTGGGGTTGTTCGCTTCCTTTCTCTGCGCCCTGCTGCTCAACCTCAAAGTGCGCGGACAGGCTTTTTACCGCGTCGTTTATTTCCTCCCTTCCATCGTGCCGACCGTGGCAGGGACGATTCTCTTCCTATGGCTTTTGAATCCGCAGGTGGGCCTGGTCAATACACTCCTGGCAAAAGTCGGCATTGATGGTCCCAACTGGATGGCAGACCCAAACTGGTCGAAGCCCGGGCTCATTTTGCTCGGCATGTGGGGCATGGGCGGCACCATCATCATCTACCTTTCTGGCTTGCAGGACGTTCCTCAAAGTCTCATCGAAGCCGCCGAACTCGACGGCGCGAATTGGTTCCAACGCCTTTGGCACATCACCATCCCAATGGTCTCGCCCATCACGCTCTTCAACCTCATCACAGGCATGATCGGCATGTTCCAATATTTTGCGCAAGCCTATGTGGTTGGCGGCGGCGACAGTCTCGGACGTCCGCTCAACTCTACACTTTTCTACTCCGTTTATCTTTATCAAAACGCCTTCCTCTTTCTCAAAATGGGCTACGCCTCCGCCATGGCGTGGATACTCTTCATCATCATTCTGACTCTGACTCTGCTGCTCCTCAAAGTGAGTGACCGATTTACCTACTATGCGGGATGACGTCATGACGAACAACACCGCCTCTATCCTGACCTCTGACGGGGCGCGCAAACCCGAACCGAATCCACACTTCCAGCGGCAGTCGCGCAAGATACGCGCTCTCTTTATCTCCACCCTCAGCCACGGACTCATCATCTTCGTCGGCATGTTTTTCGCCGTCCCCTTCCTGTGGATGCTTCTGACCGCCTTTAAATCCGACAAGGACGTTTTCCACACGCCGCCGCGCTGGCTTCCGCATGACGCCGTCCGTGTGGAAATCAACGGCGAAGAATATCCGCTCTACAACGTGAAGACTCCCGAAGGTATCAAGCAATACGCCGCGCTCAAGATCGAAAGCGGCGTGGCGTATTTTGTTGACCCCGCCAACCCTGATGTCGTCATCCCCACCGAATTACAGCAAGGGACGGAAAGAGTCGCCCAATTGGTAGAGGAAATGTCCTTTCGCTGGCAAAACTTCCCCGATGCCATGAACCGTGGCAGTCGTCCCGGGGTGGGGGCAAATTTCTGGGTCTATTTCAAGAACAGTCTCATCATTGCCTTCTTCACCATCATCGGCACATTGGTCTCGAACACGCCCGTGGCGTATGCCTTCGCGCGGCTCAAATTTCCGGGGCGCGATATTCTCTTTGTCGTCATCCTTGCCACCATGATGCTTCCGTTCCAGGTGACAATGATTCCAATTTATTTACTATTCAATGACACGCTCGGCTGGGGCGATACCTTCCTGCCACTCATCGTCCCCGCCTTCTTCGCCAATGCCTGGGATGTCTTCCTCCTGCGCCAATTCTTCAAAACCATCCCGGAGGAAATGTGCGATGCCGCCCGCGTGGACGGCGCCAACGAATGGCAAATCTTCACCCAGATTGTTTTACCGCTTTCCAGGCCCGTGCTTGCCACCATCACCGTCTTTACTTTTCTGTATGCCTGGAACGATTTTACGGGTCCCCTGCTTTTCCTGCACAGTCCGCGCAACTTCACCATGGCGCTCGGCTTGCAGGATTTCCAGGGACAAAAGACCATCATCTGGAATCAACTCATGGCGGCGGCAACCGTCTTCACCCTGCCCATCATCGTCGCCTTCTTCTTTGCGCAGAAGACGTTCATTCAGGGCATCAAGCTGACAGGTTCAAAGGAATGACCACGTACAAATTCCCCCACAACTTCCTCTGGGGCGCGGCGACTGCCTCCTATCAAATCGAAGGCGCATGGAACGAAGACGGCAAAGGCGAATCCGTCTGGGATCGCTTCAGCCATACCCCCGGAAAGATCGAAGACGGCTCAACAGGCGATATTGCCTGCGACCACTATCACCGCTACGAAGAGGACATTGCTCTCATGCGTCGGTTGGGATTGAAAGCCTATCGCTTCTCAATCTCGTGGACGCGGGTTCTGCCTCTCGGAGCGGGAAACATCAACCCCCGCGGACTCGACTTCTACGACCGCCTTGTGGACGGTTTACGCGCCGCGAACATCGAACCGTTTCTTACCCTGCATCATTGGGATTACCCGCAAGCCCTGTACGAAGCGGGCGGCTGGACCAACCGCGCCAACCTGCATCACTTCGCCGATTATGCCGCCATCATTGCCAAACGCCTCGGCGACCGCGTGAAGTTCTGGGCAACCTTCAACGAGCCGGGCGTCATCGCCTGGGATGGATATGCCAGCGGCGAACATGCTCCGGGCGAGCAGAATCCGCTCAAGGCGAAGCAGGTGGCGCACAATCTGATGGTGGCGCATGGTCTGGCAGTGCAGGCCATCCGCGGCGTTGACCCAAATCTCAACATTGGCATCGTCCTCAATCAGTGGATGGCCGATGCGGCAGATAACGACCCGCAGTCCATTCGCAATGCCGAAAGCGCGTGGAACCGTAGTGAGACGATCTTCCTGCATCCCATCTTCAAAGGCTATTACCATCCTGAGTACGTTGAGTTTGCAGGCGGCTTGCCCGAAATTCGAGCGGGCGACATGGCGCTCATCGCCCAAAAACTGGACTTTCTCGGCATCAACTTTTACTCGCGCAATCTCTACAACGCGCAAGGACACGTGGAAAAAGTCTCTGGTTCCGAATACACCGAAATGGGCTGGGAAGTTTGCGCGCCTGCACTGCGCCGCATGTTGAACAAGATTAACCGTGAATACACCCTGCCGCCCATCTACATCACCGAAAACGGCGCATCATTCCCCGATGAAGTGAGCGCCGACGGCAAAATCCATGACCCGCGCCGGCTCGACTACCTGAAACATCACTTCATCCAAACCTACCTCGCCATGCAAGACGGCGTGGACGTGCGCGGCTACATGGTCTGGTCGTTGATGGATAACTTCGAATGGGGGCACGGTTTTACCAAACGCTTCGGCTTGATTCGTGTGGATTATGAAACGCAGAGGCGCACAATCAAAGATAGCGGTGAATGGTATGCCGAGGTCATTCGTAAAAATCAAGTGGACGAGTAGTTTGTCATTCGTAACCTGCTTTCCGCGGTGGATGGTTAAGGGTTCCCGCGTAATTCAAACCCTATAATCTCCACATCTATTTTTATGGAGGCTCCTAATGGGACACCACGACAAGCACGAAACCAAAAAGGAATATAAGCACAGCAATCCTGCTCATGACCACCCGCATCCACATGAGCATGAGCATCACGACCACGACCACGGACATTCTCATCCCCATAACCCTGTAATCGCCTGGCTGCAACATCTCATCACCCCGCATCGTCACGGACATCAACAAGCCGCGCTCGACCCAAACCTCGCCACCGACCGCGGCATGTGGGCGTTGAAGGTTTCGCTGGCGGGCTTGATGGTTACAGCCATCTTTCAGGCGATCATTGTTGCTATTAGCGGCAGTGTCGCTCTGCTTGCGGATACCATCCACAATTTTTCAGACGCCCTGACCGCTATTCCGCTTGGGCTTGCCTTTTGGCTATCGCGCCACGCGCGCAATAAACGCTATACCTACGGCTATGGCCGTGCAGAGGATATTGCCGGTTTCATCATCGTGCTGATGATTGCGTTCAGCGCGGGCGAGGCGATTCATCAAGCCATATTGCGCCTCATTACTCCTGAACCTATTACCAACCCGGGCTGGGTTGCTGCGGCGGCTGTTGTCGGTTTTTTCGGCAACGAACTGGTTGCCCTCTTCCGCATCCGCATTGGAAAAGAGATTGGTTCCGCCGCGCTCATCGCGGACGGCTATCACGCCCGCGCCGATGGCTTCACATCGTTGGCGGTTCTTGTTGGCGCGTTCGGCGTGTGGATGGGCTTCCCCCTGCTCGATCCAATCATCGGGCTTGGTATCGGAATCGTCATTCTTGGCATCGTTTGGAAGACCGCGCAGGATATGTGGCACCGCATGATGGACGCCGTTGACCCCGAACTCTATGAAGAGTTCAAACACATTGCCTCGCATGTAGATGGCGTGATGGACGTCCACAGCGCCGCGATTCGCTGGGTGGGGCATCGCCTGTGGGGCGAAATGCACATCACGGTGGATTGCAACCTCACAGTTTTACAGGGGCATCTCATCACCGAAGAAGTGCGCCACGCGCTTTTCCATGAATTCCCTGCCCTGGTTGAAGTGGTCGTCCATGCCGACCCGTGCGAATGCAATTCTTCGATTGAATACCATCCCACCGCGCATCATCAGTATCTCGCAGCGGCAGATTGATATTTTATGAAAAAACTCCCCAACCTCCCGCTCGTTCATCTCATGCCCTTCTCTGAAATTGACGACAAACGCCCTGCCCTGCTGGTCACTTCAAGTCCCGCATGGAACGCCGTCAAAAATTCGCTGCGCGGGTTGAACATCACAGCCGCTGTCGAGGTCACCGAAGCAACGACTGACCATTGGGTCTCACATTTGAATGCCAGCGCCGGACGGCAGACCGAAGACGTTGAAAGCGGTCTGCAGATTGCGGTCGTTTACGCCGTCGGCGGCGGCCTCGCCGCGGATGCCGCCAAATATCTCGCGTTCAAACTCAACCTGCCGCTTGTAGTTCTTCCAACCGCCCTCTCGGTGGATGCGTTCATGACCGCCTCATCGGGCATCCGCAAAGATGGATGCGTGTACTACATCGAGACGAAAACCTCCGAACGCCTCATCCTGGACCTTGAAACGATTGCCAAAGCCCCCGCCTCTATCCGCGCCGCAGGGATTACCGATGTCCTGTCCATTGCAACAGGTTGTTGGGATTGGAAGTTCGCGCACGAGCAGGGGAAGAATCCCGCAGGCATGGAGTTCATCCCGTGGGCGTACGACAACGCGCAATCCATCCTGAGCGGAGCGCTTGATTGCGCCGAAGCGGCAGGGCGCGGCGACCATGATGGACTGAAAACGCTGTACGATTGCCTTGCGATGGAAGTGCAACTATGCAATCAGGTCGGTCACTCCCGCCCCGAAGAAGGAAGCGAACACTATTTCGCCTACGCCGTTGAAAACGAAATGGGGCGCGGACTCCCGCACGGGAATCTGGTGGGTCCCGCCATTCTGCTCATTGCCAGATTACAGGGACAAAACACCGTCCCTCTGGAAAAAGCCTTGCAGGCGTGCAACGTGCCGCTCGATGGCATTCCGCAAGACATGATTGACCGCACGCTGAAGATTCTGCCCGAATATTCCACAAAACACAGCCTGCCATTTGGCATCGCCCACACGCTATAACCGCTCACCGAACACCGCAGAATGCGGTCAAAAAATCATCCCTGGACTCTCAAGAGACTGGGACGGACCCGCCGAACAGCAGAACGCATCGAGGAGAACGAATCCGCTTTGAGCGTGGAGCGGGATTCCATCCTCCTGAATTTGAAACCGTATCAAATTGTGACCTTGAGAATTAAGGAGAAAAAATGAAAATTGCATTTGCTGGGGCAGGGTACATCATCAACATCCACGCCAAAGCGGCAAGAGCGCAGAAGGATGTGCAACTCGCCGCATTGGTGGAAAAGCATTCGGAGAAATCCGCCGCGCTTGCGCAGAAGTTCAAGATTAAGAATCAGTATGCCAGTGTGGAGGAATTGCTCAGGGCAGGCGGTGTGGATGCGCTGGTCATCGGTACGCCGAATTATCTTCATGCGCCGCAGGCGATTGCGGCGCTCAAGGCGGGCGTGTCGGTCATGGTCGAGAAACCCATGTCAATGAACGCGCGCGAAGCGGAAAAGATGGTGGATGCCAGCGCAAAAAGCGGCGCGGTTCTCATGGTGGCACATTGCTGGCGTTTCGATGAAGATGTGTTGTGGCTGAGAAATCAATCGCCGCGCCTGGGGAAGATTATCCGCACAAAAAGTTACGGCGTGCATACCCATTGGGGACCCGCCGGCTGGTTCACGCAAAAGCAATTCGCCGGCGGCGGCGCAATGGCAGACATGGGCATTCACGCGCTCGATACAGCCCGCTTTTTACTCGGTGACCCGCAGCCCGTTTCGGTGTATGCAAAAATCGGCACATACTACAAAGAGTTCGATGTGGACGATACAGGCGTGGTCATGGTTGAGTGGGATAATGGCGCAGTTTCGTACCTTGAATCGGGCTGGTGGCAGCCGCACAGCGACGGTCCCGAAGCGGCGACGCAGTTATACGGCACGCAGGGATTCGGTCAATTGTTCCCGACGCAACTTGAACTGCCGAACGCCGGGAAGCAGAAGGTGGAACTCGTCAAATCCGGTTTCAAATTCCCGCGCAGGGAGCATTGTCCGCAGACGATGTACGACGCGCAGATGGCGTATTTCCTGAATTGTGTCCGAACGGGGTCAACGCCCGTCCCGGGTGGGCTGGAGGGTTGGGTGAATATGAAGGTTGTGGATGCGGCTTATAAAAGCGCAAAAAACAGAAAGGTGGTTCACCTATGAAAATCGCAGTCATCGGCAGCGGGTCCACATACACGCCCGAACTCGTAAACGGATTTCTCGCCAGTGTGGATTCACTTCCCATCAAAGAACTCTGGTTGATGGATATTGACCAGGAGCGGCTTGATATTGTTGGCAGGTTTGCACAGAGAATGGTGAAGGCGAAGGGAGAGCCGTTTCAGGTGATTCTGACTACAGTTCAGAAAGAGGCAATCGCGGGCGCATCGTATGTCGTCACGCAATTGCGAGTCGGCATGATGCCCGCCCGGCGCGGGGATGAATATCTTGGTCTGCGTCATGGCTTGATTGGACAGGAAACCACAGGCGTGGGCGGCATGGCAAAGGCGCTGCGTACAATCCCTGTCATCCTGAACGTTGCAAACGACATCCGCGAAATAGCGCCTGGCGCGCTGCTGGCGAACTTCACCAACCCTGCGGGTCTGGTCACCGAGGCGTTAAATCGCTACGCGCCTGATGTCTCGGCAGTGGGGGTGTGCAATGTGGGCATCACCACCAAGATGGAAATTCTCGAACAACTTGAAAAAGCGACAGGGAACAAGGTAGAAGATAACCGCGCCATCTTGAACACGCTGGGCTTGAATCATCTGACATGGCATCGCGGCTTTACCATTGATGGGGAAGAGATGTGGCCGCTGATTTTTTCGGCGTATATCGAGTCTTTGAAGAAAGAGCAGGACCCGGAATGGGATATCCGCACCCTCGAAACGCTCGGCATGATTCCCAACTACTACTTGCAATATTTCTATTACACCGAAAAGAAATTCAATGAGCAAAAGAAATGGCCGCCCTCGCGCGCTGAGCAGGTAATGGAAATTGAAAAAGCTCTGCTGCGCGATTACACCGACCCGAACCTCACCGAACCGCCCGCTGACTTGATGAAACGCGGTGGCGCGTATTATTCCACGCTGGCAACGCAACTTATCAACTCGCATTACAACAATCTGGGCGAAGTGCATGTGGTCAACACGCGGAATAACGGGGCTGTGAAAAGTTACCCCGCAGATTGGGTGCTGGAATTGCCCGCCAAAGTAGATGCCAAAGGGATTCACCCGCTTCCAGCCGACCCGCTACCTGCTTCGTGCTTCGGGCTTATTACACAGGTGAAGATGTACGAACTCCTGACAGTCGAAGCCGCGGTGCATGGCGATAGAAATGCGCTGTATCAGGCATTGCTGACCCATCCGCTTGGCCCCAGCGCGGATAAAGCCCAGGCGGTGATGGATGACATGCTGGAAACAAACAGGCAGTGGCTGCCACAATTTCAGTGAGGAATGAACATAGCCATGAAACCAAACCCTCTTCTCAAAAAGCTGGGAGCTGCAGATACGGATAGAGTTGTCATCATCCATGCCGATGATATTGGCATGTGTCATGCGTCGGTTCAGGCGTTCAAGGACTTGTGGTCTGCAGGCGGGGTGACTTCGGGCGCGGTGATGACTCCCTGCGCATGGTTCCCTGCGGTGGCAAAGATGTGCCGCGAAAATCCCGAAATGGACATGGGAGTCCATGCCACGCTCAACGCAGAGTGGGAAAATTATCGGTGGGCGCCCGTTTCGCAGGTGGGGGCAGGTTCAGGCTTAAGGGATGCGGCCGGCTACTTCCATGATGACCCTGAGAACACCTCCAGGTTGGCAAGCGTGGAAGATGTCGAACAAGAAGTCAATGCCCAGATTGAGATGGCATTGAAGGCAGGTATCGATGTGACCCATGTCGATTCACACATGGGCGCAATACTGCACCCCAAATTCATTCAAACGTATATTCAGGCCGCAGCAGGCAGGGCGCTGCCAAATATGCTTCCAGGCCTAAATGCAATGGGCATCGAGGCAATGGGCATCCGTAAAGACGACCTTTTCGCGTATACGCCGATTATGGAAATGCTACAAGAGACTGGCGTTCCGACCCTGAATGGCATCCTGTCCATGCCTCTTGACCAGCCGAATGGGCAAATGGAGATTGCAAAACAATTGCTTGGCCGTCTGCCTGCAGGCATTACCCATTTCATTTTGCATCCATCCATTGATACGCCCGAACTGCGTTCGATTGCGCCCGATTGGGAAAGCCGCGTGTCAAATTACGAAACCTTCATGAGCGATGAGTTGAAGAAGTTCATGGAGAGCGAAGATATCAGGCCGATTGGCTATCGTGCGATACGCGATGCCATGAGAAAGTGACTCTTTTTTGACCTGAAACAATCCCAAAGGAGTTCCCATGACCACCACCGAATTTAAGACCAGCACCAAGACGCGGCTGATGTACTCGTTGATGAGCCTGGGCGTGGCAACGCCTGCCGAAGCGGTGGCGGGCATTATTGCATTCTACACTGTAGACGTGAAAAATCTGCCTGCGGAATGGTTCGCGACATTCTGGTTCTTTTACACGCTTTATAACGCTGTCAATAACCCAATAATTGGGTATATGTCTGACCGCACGCGTTCGCGTTGGGGCAGGCGTATTCCTTACATATTGTTCGGCGGTCTGCCGTATGCGGCAGCGTTTGCGCTGCTGTTTACTGCCCCCTTCGATGGCAAGGAGAACCCGCTTGGCTTGCTCATCTACTTTGGATTGGCGATTGTGGTTTGGGAAACCTGTTACACGGCATTTGCCACCGGTTATTACGGTTTGCTGCCCGAAATGTTCGAAGATTACGCCGAGCGGACTGATGCTGCCGCCAGAATGAACATCTTTCAGACTGTGGCGTTAGTGCTGGGCGCTGCCATGCCCCCGCTTCTTGCCGATATTTTCGGCTGGTCTGGCATGGCGGCGGCGCTGGCGGTCATTTCAGTGATTGCCATCTATGCGGGTTACCCCGCCTTGTTCGAACGCGCCGATTTAAAAATAGATGTGGGTTTTCCCTTCATACAGGCTTTAAAACACACCTTTGCCAACCGCAGTTATCTCACCGCCGCTGGCGCGCAGATGATGCGCTTTGTCGCAACCGGCGCATTGCAAACCGGCATTTTGTTTTATCTCAAATACAGCCTGAAAGTGGATGAAAGCCTGGCAACGGTCATTCTGGGAATTGCTTTTGTGGTCGCCATGTTGTCGCTCTATCCATGGCGCAACTGGGTGGCGAACAGGCTCGACTCACGGCGTACACTTATGCTTGCGAATGCCGTCATGGTCCTTGGCATTGTGCCAATGGGTTTCTCCCCCAACATCAACTTTACCTACGCGGCTTCAATCATCCTCGGTATTGGCCTGGGCGGACTCATCCTCATTGGCGATGTCATCATGGCTGAAGTAGTGGATGAAGACGAGGTGAAAACAGGACACCAACGCGCGGGCATGTATTTCGGCATGAGCGGATTCCTCATCACCTTGAGCGGATTGCTGGTCTCATCCGTGTTCGGGCTCGTCATGCCCGCCTTTGGCTACGATACGCTCCTCGACGTTCAGCCTGCCTCGGTGGACATGGGCTTTCGCATCTTCTTGACCGTTCCCACCTCCATCGGCTTCCTGCTTGCCATCTTCTTGTTGTGGCTGTATCCATTGCATGGAAAACGCCTTGCAGAGATAAAAGCGGCTTTGAGCAAGAAAAGAGCAGAAGCATAAATGCGTTATTTCCTCGGCAGGACGGTCATTCCTGGTCGGAATCGTCGAGATTCGACAGGTACGCCGCGCGCGACAAGATGGCGAAGACCGCCAAAGATATCATCCAACAAATAACTGCCGACCGTAGTCGAAATCCAACATCTGTAGTCAGCAGTCAGAACAGGAACTCAATATGGAAATTGGATATGCTCAACATGTAATCACACCTTCGCTTGATAAACCCGTTTATCTTGCAGGCTTCGGCAATAACCGCCGCGCCGAGACCATCCACGATAATCTGTATGCCCGTGCGCTTGCCATTCAAACCGGGCAGATTACTCTTGTGTTGGTTGCGCTCGATCTCATCGGGTTCTTCCGCCCTGATGCATACGAAGTGATTGAGAAGGTCAACCGCCCCGATGTACAAATCGTCATCGCCTCCACCCATACCCATCACGGACCCGACACGATGGGATTGTGGGGTCCCGACCATAAAACGCGCGGCGTGGATGAAGCGTATATGACCGTCGTCAGGCGCAAAATTGCTGATACGATCCTCGCCTCCCTCTCCAACCTCAAGCCTGCCTCCGCCAGGTGCACTTCCGTCCATGTCCCAGGCTTGGCAAAGAACGCGCGCAACCCGGAGATTCTGGATGATGAGTTGTCTTTACTTCAGTTTCTGGATACGGCTCACCGATCACTGGTCACTCTCTTCAATTTCCCCTGTCACCCCGAAGTGTTATGGGATATGAACCCGAACATTACCTCCGATTATGTTCATTATCTTCGCGAAGAAGTTGAACAACAAACGGGCGCGCCGTGCATTTTCTTCTCCGGCGCGTTGGGCGGCATGATGACCCCCAATGTGAAAGACCATTCGTTTGAAGAAGCCGAGTTCATGGGCAGGAAGCTGGCAAGGGAGGGGTTGAAGGCGCTTCGCGCAGTGGACAGTGGTCCTTTGACAGCGGTCAGCATCGAGAAACGCATCATCAAAGCCAAACTTACCAATATCCTGTATAAACTCGCTTTCGGACGAAAACTCCTGCCCGATGTGCGCGACCAGCATGGCTATATCACCACCGAAGTCAATCTCATCAAGCTCGGCGGGTTGTGGCTGGCAACGGTTCCAGGGGAGTTACTGCCAAAGTTGGGCTTGCAACTCAAGGCATGGATGAAAGAGGCGGGGGCGCAGGTCACAGGCGTGATTGGGCTGGCGAACGACGAGTTGGGCTACATTTTGCCTGTCGAAGATTTCAAATATCCGTGGAATCCGTTCAAGCCAGGGAAACATTACGAAGAGACGAATTCCATCGGGAAGGATATTACCCCCAAGGTAATGGATACGTTGAAGGAATTGATACGGTGACATGACCGCAGACGACCGACGGCACGAGGGTTATGGTCGGCGGTCATTCAATGAGGAAATCAATATGCCTAAAATCACCATCATCGGCGGCGGATCGTACCTGTGGGGACCGACTTTCATGCGCGATATCTTCGCCACGACGGAATTGACCGGCTCGACGCTTGTCTTGCAGGATATCGTTCAAGAACGGGTTGACCGGGTGTATGCGCTTGGTCAAAAAATGATTCAGGATTTCAACCTGAACTTTCGTTTGGAGAAAACCCTCTCGCTCGAAGACGCTCTGCAAGGCGCAGATTTCATCATCCTGACCATCACCACCGGCGGGCTCGAGTCCATGCGCCCCGATTTGGAGATTCCTGCCCGGTACGGCATCCAACAATCGGTGGGCGATACCACAGGTCCCGGCGGGCTGGCGCGGGCGTTACGCAATATTCCTGTGGTCGCGGAGATCGGGCGCAAGGTGATGGAGATTTGCCCAAAGGCGCTCTTCCTGAATTACACCAACCCCATGACCGTGTTGACGCGCACCCTTGCCATGCAAGGCGTAAAAGTTGCAGGCTTGTGCCATGAATGGATTGGCGTGCGCGAGAAACTAGCGCGGATTTTCGGAACACAGCCCGAACAAATTCAAGCCAGGATTGCGGGCGTGAATCACTTGACCTGGGTCACAGATTTGTACGCAGAGGGTAAACGCGTTTGGGAGGAACTCCCCGGCATTACAGACAAAATCCTCGGCGGCGAAATCAAGGTGGATGAAGAGGACACCTCCGTATTTGCCGACCATGCCAGGGTGAAATCCACACTGTTCAAGATTTATGGCGCATTGCCCGCCGCGGGCGATCGTCACATTGCCGAGTTCTTCCCGCACTTCATCAATGAGTCTACGAAGTGGGGACAGGTTTATGATTTGCTATTGACCAGCGTTGAAGACCGCTTCGCCATGGAAGCCGAAGCAAAAGGTATGATTGAGGCGGCAGTGCGGGGCGACGTGCCGCTCGAGCCGTTCATGCGGGAGGTCTCCACCGAAGCCGCAAACAAAATCATCCGTGCGGTGACCTGCGGCGAAACGTACATCGGCATAATGAATCTGCCTAATGTGGGACAAATTTCCAATTTATCCCGGGATGCGGTGGTTGAAACCTACGGCGCGATCAACGCGCTGGGAGCGAATGCCATCATGTACGGCGATGTGCCTGCGGGGGTGCAGAATATTTTGCAAAAGCACATCTTCAACCAGGAAATGACCATCCAGGCGGCGTTAGCGGGCGATAGAAACCTTGCTCTGCAGGTCTTGCTCAACGATCCGCTTTCCAGCCGTTTGAATGTTGCGCAAGCAAGTCAACTGCTCGACGAAATGCTGGAAGCCAACCAACGATATTTGCCGAATTTTTTTCAACAGTAACCTGAATTTCAAAATTCCAATAAATAATATAAGGAGAACCTCATGTCTGAATTAGCGATTTTAGGTGGAAGCAAAACCCGCGCCGAACCATATCCCGATTGGCCCGTGTGGGATGAACGTGATCTCAGCGCGGTGGTCGAGGTGGTGAAGTCGGGGCGTTGGGGCGGTTATCCGTATCCGGGTCCGAAGACAGCGGAACTGGCGCGGAAATTCGCGGAATTGCAGGGCGGCGGTTATGCCGTGCCAATGACAAACGGAACAATCACCATGGAAGTGGCATTGCGCGCCGCGGGCATCGGCTGGGGCGACGAAGTGATTGTACCTGCCTATACGTTTCAAGCAACCGCTTCCGCACCGATGGGAGCGGGCGCCATCCCCGTCATCGTGGATGTGGACCCGAACACCTATTGTCTCGACCCGAAAGCGGCAGAGCAAGCCATCACGCCGAAGACCAAAGCCATCATTCCCGTACATCTCGGTCATCAAATGGCGGATATGGATGCCATCATGGCATTGGCGGAAAAACACAACCTGATTGTCATCGAAGACTGCGCCCACACGCACGGCGCAAAGTGGCGCGGCATGGGCGCAGGGACAATTGGTCATTTCGGCTCGTTCTCATTGCAATCGTCGAAGACGTTGACCTCGGGAGAGGGCGGGATTTTGCTGTGCAAATCGGCGGAACACGCCGCCCTCGCCGCTTCGATTATTGACTGTGGGCGGGCTCATGCGCTCGGAGGCGGGGGCGAAGACCCGAATGGACTCTCCCTGCACGGTGGAAATTTCCGCTTGAGCGAATTGCAAGCCGCGCTGGCGTTGGTTGGTCTCGAGCGTTTTCCCGCGCAGGCAAAACAGCGCGAGGAGATGGCCGCCTATATGGATGAATCCCTGAGCGAGATTCCCGGCGTGCGCGTGCTAAAGCGTGACTCCCGTCACACGACCCGTTCGTTCTATCGGTACATCTTTGCGATTGACCCGAAGGAATTTGGCGTGGAGCATGATGTACTCTGCGCCGCGCTGGATGCCGAAGGAATTGACTGCTGGGTCGGTTACGAAGCGATGCACAATTACGAATTATTCCAGCCGCAAAAGTCCAAACTCGCCGTGCCGAACGCTTTTCCGCAATATTTCGAGTTCTCGAAGATGAGTTTGCCCGAAGCCACCCGCGCCTGCGAACACGAAGCGGTCTGGCTCGATGAAGCGGTCTTCCGCGCTGGGACCAAAGGCGTAGACGATGCAGTGGCGGCCATCAAGAAAATCCAAAAGAACACCGCAGAGTTAAGCGCAGCAGTGGCGAAATTGAGAAAGTAGTACGGATTCTCAGTCGCCGGAGGGCCGCAAGAGGCTGGTCATGATGGGTAGGGCCTTGTGTATCTATGCTCAACGTGTGCAAATCCCTGCTCAAGGTATTCGAAGTCTTCGAATAAATGACCCTGGTTCTCTTTGACGGCCAGCAGGTAATCGCCGCCACCATCAATAATCTCTTCTTTGGCAATCTCTGTCTGCGCGCCGATGGCATCCACCGTGACGATGCAGCCTGTTATCTACCAGAGCCTTAGCAATTCGGGAACCGCGGTAATTTCATTTGAAGGATAACGGGCTTATCGCTTTTACTCATTACTGAAGCGGAGAGCAAACCCACAGGTTGCTGTGCGTTATATACCGTTGGCGCTCTCACCATGCGGAAGGTCATTGGTGAACAGATTGGCGAAAGAATGCGTCAAAAATCGCAACCAGCAGTTCCCCGTCAAGTTTCGAGCAGATATTCCCAATCTTGCGCATGACAAAAAACGCAGTCCCCGGCCTGAAAAACCGGGGACTGAGGCATGGAAAGAATTCTCTATATCTCGCACACAACTTCGCTACATACGGGGGCTAATTGGTGGTATGGTTCACGGTTGGCCGAAACTTATACCCATACACAATCACGCCGCGCTCGTCGCCATCGTTGCGCATTTTGCGCGTGACCATCTCCACGGGCATGCCAATTTCGACAGGCTGGTCGCCCAGGTCGGTCAGTTGGGCAGTGACCATCGGGCCTTCGTCGAGTTTGACAATCGCAACCGTATAAGGCGCGGTGCTGTCGAACCCGGTCGGGGCTTCGTAGATGGTGGTGTACGAGAACACCTCGCCCTTACCGCTGAAGGTATAAAGGGTTTTGGCCTCGTCGCCGCAGTTGGGGCAAACATCGCGGGGCGGGAAAATTTTATAATCGCAGTGCGGGCAAACTTCACCCACCAAACCATATCGCTGCTTTTTCAGTCGCCAGTGGCGCGGAATTTCCATAGGGTTACTCCTTTGTTGTTAACTATGCCTTATTGTAATGAGCGCCGCTATCAGGAACTATCAGGGATGGCTCTTTGCAAGACCGTAAGTTTTGTGAGAGCAGTTGAGAGTCCGCGCGCCCCGCTCAGGGGGTCATTTTTTCGAGGATGTGGACGACGGCAGTGGATGCCGGGCCGCCAAGCGACTGAATCATCCCAAACGTTGCCCCCGCCACCTGGCAGGGACCAGCCTGGCCGCGCAACTGGGTCGCCGCTTCGACGGCCTGATACACGCCGGTAGAGCCGCCGGGGAACCCGCGCGCCTTCAACCCGCCCATCGTTGCGCAGGGGATGCGGCCATTCAGCGCAATCGCGCCCTGGGCGGCCAGTTTCCAGCCCTCGCCGCGCGGAGCAAAACCAGCCGCTTCCAGCGAGAGCGCCGCGTAGATGCTGTAAGAGTCATGATACTCAAAGAAGCTAACCTGCTCCAGCGTAATCCCCGCTTTGTGGCGCGCCGCCTCCACCGATTCGCGCGCCGCCCAGAAGCCCAGCGGGTCGTGCCGGTCGTGCAGCGCCAGGGTATCGGTCGAGACTGCTGAAGCGGCAATCTTGACCAGCGGGTGAGAATATTCCTTTGGCAACAGGTCGCTGCGAGTCAGAATGACCGCCGCCGCGCCATCGGCATTCGGGGCGGCATCAAACAGGTTGATGGGGTCGCTGACCATCTCCGCTTTGCCATACACTTCGGCTTTGATGGCTTTGCGGAACATGGCATGGGGGTTGCCCGCGCCGTTGGCGTGCGCCGTGAGCGGGAACCCGGCAAACCCGTCCGCCGGAACGCCGTACTCGTGCATATAGCGGCGCATCAGCAGCGCGGCCTGCCCGCTGGCGGTGAGACCCTGCACGGCTTCGAAATCGCTGTCCGACGTGGTGGCGACGGCGGTATCAACACCCGCGCCCACCTGGTCGGTGAATTTTTCCACGCCCACCACCAGCGCCACATCCACAAATCCGCTTTTGACCGCCATATAGCCCTGACGCAGGGCCGCGCCGCCCGAAGCCCCCGCCGCCTCGACGGTGACGGCCTCAATGCCGCGCATCCCGCAATGGTCGGCCAGCAACACGCCCAGGTGCGACTGATTGGAAAGATTGGGAGCCAGCATGTTCCCAACGAACAAGGCCTGGGGTTGTAGCCCGCCGCTATCGGCGATGGCTTCTTTGATGGCTGCATAGGCCAAATCGCGCAGGGCAATATCCCAGTGTTCGCCAACTTCAGTTTGTCCTATTCCTGCAATGATGACATCGGTCATGAAAACTCCGTCGAAAAGTGAAAACGTAGGCAAGTATGTGTACTTGCTTACTCGCATTCCTCGCTTATTTCATGGTGATTTTGTCGCGGAAACGCGCGTAGGTGGCGTAGTCAATTTCAGTGCGGCGGGCAATGTATTCCTGGATTTTGGTGGCGCGTCCGGCGCGGTCGCTGATTTTGTCGGTAACGGTAATGTCAAAAGCATCGGAGCCAGCGCCAGAGCCAAAGGAGGCCAGCAGAATACGGTCGCCTGGTTTGGCAATATCGAGAATGGCGGTCAGGCCGATAATCGAAGCGCCCGAATAGGTGTTGCCAATCACCGGCACAAGCAGGCCAGGGGCAATTTGCTCCGGCGTAAAACCGAGCATTTGGGCGGCGCGCTGTGGGAACTTGGTGTTGGGCTGATGGAACACCGCCCAGGTGTAGTCTTTGGCGGTGGTGCCGAGTTCCTCCATCAACGTTTTGGAGGACGAAGTGATGTGCTGGAAGTAAGCCGGTTCGCCGGTGAAGCGCACGCCATGTTCGGGATATTTCTGGTACTCGCGCCGCCAGAAATCGGGCGTGTCGGTAACGTAAGAATAGGAGGCATTGATGACCGCCAGCGAATTCTCCGCCGGGCCGATGACAAACGCCGCGCCGCCCGCCGCCGCTGTATATTCCAGCGCGTCGCCGGGCTTGCCCTGGGCCGTATCCATGCCAATTGCCAGCGCGTACTCGGCCATGCCAGAGCCAACGAAGCCCATCGCGGCCACCATCGCCTCGGTTCCGGCTTTGCAGGCGAATTCCCAGTCACCAGCCTGAATGTGCGGCACGGCGCCAATCGCTTCGCCGACCACCGTGGAGGTGGGTTTCACGGCGTAGGGGTGCGATTCCGAGCCGACCCAAATGGCGCGCAATTGCGAGGGCTCGATTTGCGCCCGCATCATGGCGTTGCGCGCCGCTTCGATGGACATGGTGATGACGTCTTCGTCCAGGCCGGGGACGGCTTTCTCTTTGATGGGCAGTCCGCCCGCCTTGCCGCCGGCCCACACGCGGGCAATCTCCCGGGCGGGAATGCGGTAGCGGGGAACGTAGGCCCCGTAGCCGACAATGCCAACGGGACGGGTGGGTTTGAGGAGAGTGTTGTTGGGCATGTAGGTTCCTTCCGTGTTAATCTAGACAGGTAAACAGGTAGACAGGCACACAAGTACCCAGTCTACCTGTCTCCTTTTGTACTTGCATACTGTTTCACTATCTCTTCCGCGCGGTCAATGCGCACGGTTTTCTCTGCCACCATTTGGGCGGCAACTTTCTCAATCAATTCGCCGGTTGCGCCAGCCGCAATGGCCACCTGCCGGGCGTGCAGGCTCATGTGTCCGCGCTGAATACCCTCCGTGGCCAGGGCGCGCAGCGCAGCCAGGTTTTGCGCCAGCCCCACCGCCACGATGATTTCGGCCAGTTCCGAGGCAGTTTTAACGCCCATCAGCCGGATGGCTACTTTGGCCGCCGGGTGGACTTTGGTCGCGCCCCCGATGATTCCGACCGCCATTGGCATTTCCAGCGTCCCCACCAGGTTCCCGGCGGAATCCTGTCCCCAGGTCGAAAGGCTGGTGTAGCGCCCCGAACGCGCCGCGTAG
>DAOTZC010000025.1:0-511091 GCA_034434535.1 Anaerolineales bacterium
CCATCATGCGGGCAAATGATAAGCACCTGCACGCCCTTCGTGATGAGCGATTCTACGTTGGCCTTTTCGGTAGCCGAGGAACCCTGGCTGAACAGAATTTCGACATCATACCCCGCTGCAGTCAGGGCTTCTTTAAAACGGGTTTCGTCCTGAATCCAGCGCGGTTCATCTTTGGTGGGCAGCACAATGCCGACCGCCAGCTTGCTCTTGGGCGCTTCCGTCGCCACAGGGGCAACAGGCTGTTCCGGAGCCTGGGTGGGCTGCTGACCGCACGCCGAAAGAATCGCGGCGGCGATAAACAAGACAGCCATCAGTACGTAAAGCGAACTCTTCTTGAACATTGACGTTCCTCCTGTAGAATTTGGTGAAAGGGTGGAATTGTGAATTGATAGACTGGGGTTAGATATAATCGGGCAAAACCTCCTGTTCTTTACGCCGACAAAGGCGTGCAATATAATGATAACGAGTTGTTAATCTGTGCTTCAACCCTTATCCCCTTGATTTCTTGACAGGAATTTCCCTTAAATTTTTAGGGGATTCCCCTTAATTTACAAAGAGACAGTTCAAAATGTCCTCTACCCGCACCCTGTTAGCCGATGACCATGCTCTGATACGCGCCGGATTGCGCGATGCACTGGCCAATCTCCCCGGAATTGAGATTGTCGGCGAGGCAAGCAATGGGCGAGACCTGTTTCTTGCGCTGGAACAATTGCGCCCAGACCTGCTGGTCATGGATGTTAACATGCCCGACTTCGAGCCAGTGTCGGCTGTCCACAAAATCCGCGCCGCGTACCCAGAACTTAAAATTCTGGTCGTGACCGCTTACGATGACGAAGCCTATGTCGTCGGGCTCCTCTCGGCAGGTGTCAACGGCTATCACCTGAAAGACCAATCGCTCTCTGATTTGGAGATGGCGGTGCGCCGCATCCTGGATGGCGGACGCTGGATTTCAGACCCGTTAGTAAATCGGCTGGTAGACCACCATCATGGAGAAGCGACTTCTCCACTCACTCGTCGCCAGCGCGAACTGCTATACCTCCTCACTCAGGGTTACAACAACCAGAAAATTGCATTGGCGATGGATTTGAGCATCAAAACGGTCGAAAACCACCTCACCGCACTCTACCGCGCCATCGGAGTCGAAAGCCGCCTCGAGGCCAACAACTATGCCAGCCGACATCCTGAACTTTTGCTGATTCCAGGACACGAAAAAGTACAGGGACGGCTGGAAGCACATGTCGAGACGATGGCTGTCCTTTTGGTGGATGACAACGCTCGTTACCGGGCACAGTTGGGCAAATTGGTGGGGCGCGTCAGCCCGTCAGCCACTCTCTACGAAGCCGAAGATGGCGCCGAGGCAGCGCGGCTGGCCGGGCAGGTCAAACCCAAACTGGCATTTATTGATGTCGTCTTACGGGAAGAAGACGGGATTCAATGCGCCCGCCGTGTGAAGGCAGTTTCGCCCTCCACGCGCATCATCCTTATCAGCGCGTATCCCGACCGGGAATTCCGGCGGATTGGCCTGAACGCAGGCGCGGTCGCTTTCCTTGATAAGAAAGATATTGACGCCGCCACCGTCCAGCAATTAGTGAATGATGCGCTGGAATAACTGGTTCAGGCAACAAGTCAGACCACTACGGTTGGATAAGGACTGGGAATTTCAATCCGCGCCTTTAGGCCACCCCCCTGTGGCGATTCTATCTGTATAGTCCCCCCTAACAGGCTGACCCGCTCGCTGATTCCCACCAGGCCAAAGTGTTTCTTCTCTGAAAGTTCCGCCAGGTTGATGGGTATCTCCAGTCCAGGTCCATTATCAGACATTTGCACCACCAGGCTGGCAGTTGGAGAACGGTGCAGGGAAAGTTGAACGAGCGTCGCGCCGCGAGCATGTTTGCGAACATTGCTCAAGCCCTCCTGAATGATGCGAAAGACCGAAAGCTCGATAGTCTCTGGCAGGCGTCCCAGTTCGGGGTCTATCTCCAATTCCACTTTAATGCCGGTTTGCTTGGACCACTGGTGCGTCAGCGAGCGGATGGCCGCCGAAAGACCGTGGCTATCAATCGTAGGCGGTCGCAAATCACTGCACATTTGACGCAATCCACTCACCACCTGTCGAATCCCGTTGCGGATGCCTGTCAGTTCGACCCGCATCAATTCATCACTGGCCTGGTTCTCGAAATCTTCCAACTGGTAGGTATAACTGAGCAAATCCTGAATCACCTGGTCGTGCAATTCGCGCGCCAGGGCTTTACGCTCGGCCTCGCGCTCAGTAATCAAACGACGATTGGCTTCCTGCAGAGCCAGATTGAGGCGGTCAAGCGATTCCAACTGCTTGCGCAGACGCTCAATCAACTGTCGATTAAGGGAATCCTGTTCCTTCAAACTCTGCTGTAATACTTGCTGGGCGCGGCGCAATTCCTCGGCCTGCTGCTGGGCAGCATAGTAGTTCTCAAACGCCCAAATAACCGGCGTAACCTGCTCCTGTCGGTTCGAGCCAACAATCCACTCAACCACTTCGCGCGGGGTAGTCTGTTCGGTCTCGCGCAAGGCAGCCTGCCGCCCCTGATACAAGACCAGAATGCGATTGGTGACGGCAAAAATATGCTTCAGGTCATCACCACTAATAATGACCGCCACATTCTGCGCCGCCAGTTCGCGTACACGATGGAGTAATTTCTGCTGGCGTCGAAAACTCAAAGCCGCCAGCGTGTCATCGAGAAGCAAAAGTTTACACGGGCGGCACAGTGCGTGGGCAATCGCCACTAACTGCCGCTGTTCATTGGAGAGATTCGCCGGAGAGTCGCTGATAATGTCAGGCGGCATGTCAAAGTCGTCAAAAAAAGCGCGCGCGATTTGCGCCATTTCGCCTTCCTTCGGCCACCACTTTAAGGACTCAAACCGGCACAACTCCCGTCCGAGGAAAACGTTGTGCAACACGTTAAAATTGTTCGCCAGGGGCGGGTTTTGATACACTGCTTCGATTCCCCATTGCCGCGCCTGCCAGGCTGCCCGCGAACCAAGACGCCGGCCCTCAAACAAAATTTCCCCTCCGCTGGGCGCGTACGCGCCCCCCAACAGCCGGAACAGAGTAGATTTGCCTGACCCACGCTGTCCCACCACGCCCAACACCTCGCCTGGCTCCAGGTCAAAGTTCACCCCGCTCAGGGCTTCAACCGGGCCAAACCATTTGGACAAATTGCTGACGGTAAGAAGTTTTTTCGGGTTAGACATTTCTACACAGGCGCATACGAATAAAACACAACAATTATACTCGTATACTTACAGGCTCTGTGAGCGCCCCAAGGGTTGGCCCCATCACCTTCCCGCTGAAACAACCTGCGCCGCGCCGATACCAAACTGCAGGATTTTGGCAAGCCTGCTTTAGTCCCCCAGGAATAAAACAACAAGTTCTCCGTGAAAAATCACGAAGAACTTGTTGAATGGTTCATTGCCGGGTATCAGAGACCGCGCTTACTCCAATGCTGGTTCGGTCGGCACAATTTTCTGCCAGAATTCATCATTGGTGGTAATTTCAGATTTTTCGCGCAGTTCTTTTAAGAAGTCGTTGAAGAAGGTTTGCTTGTATTGTTGGAATTCGCCCTCGCTCAACGGCGCGACTTCGCGAGCAATGACCTGAATGATATGCCAACCATAATCGGTCTGTACCGGGTCACTGATTTGACCAATAGGCAGGCTAAAGGCCGCCTCCTCGAAAGGAGCGACCATCACGCCTTTGCCAAACCAGCCCAGGTCGCCGCCCCGGTCTTTGTTACTGGTATCAAGCGAGAATTCCGCCGCCAGTTTAGCAAAATCTTCACCAGCGCGCAATTTTTCAACGAGCGATTTGGCCACGGCAACATCTGAAACCAGGATGTGGCGCGCCCAGGTTCTTTCCTGGGAAGAGGACAGGTCTTTGGTCACATCGGCCATCAACTTCTCGCGCAGCAGGTTGCCTTCGTAAAACTTGTAGTAATCTTCGCGGGTCATGCCAGTCTGCTCATTAATGAAATTAATTTGCTCATCAAAGGCAGCCTGGTAGCCTTCCAGCGTGTAGGGAGTGGCAGTTGGCAGTGGGGTTGATGTAGGGCCAGCAGTGGCGGTTGGGAAGGATGTTGGCGTTTGAGTGGGTGTAATGTTTGGGTCAGGCGTGGCAGTGGCAGTGGGCGTCACCGGGGTCGGCGTCGGGGTGATGGTTACAATCGCCAGCGCAGTGGGGTTTAAAGTCGAAGTCGCAAAGGGCGTCCCCGTCGGAGCCGGGGTAGGCGTGCCATTGGCGAAATATCCCAGCCCTTCTTGCATGGCTTTATCAACTTCTTCAGCACTGACCGTAATTCCCCGCCGCGCCGCCTCCTGGCGGATAAGTTTGTCATTTATCATATTGTCCAGGACGATTTGGCCAACGCTGGTGGGAGTATTGAGCTGGTTGTAAATCTGCTGCAAAGTCTGGCCAAAGTTGGGGTCGGACAAGGGGTCAGAGGCTCCAAACATTTGGGCGAACTGGTAATACTGACTGAACTGGTTAACCAGTTGCAGTCGCTGTAGTTTGACCTGTTTCTGAAAGTCGCCCGCATTAATCGAATCGCCATTCACTTTTGCTACAGCGCGATAAGGGAGAAACACGGTATCGGCCAGGATACCATACGCAACGAGACCAATCACGATGACGGCTACGATGATGGCAGTAATCCAGATGGCGCGTTCCTGGCGGCGAATCACTTGTAGATGGGCAGTATGTTTTTTGCTGGTTTTTTGGGGGGTCATAAGCACTCGCTATTGGACGCACAAAAATCAGGGGCATGGAGTCAATTTCCATGCCCCGGCTTTGCGTTAGTCTTCGCGTCCGCTACTCACGTAAGGCAACAGGGCAATGTACCGGGCGCGCTTAATCACCCCGGCCAAAGCACGCTGGTGCCTGGCACAAGTACCTGTCTGGCGGCGCGGGCGAATCTTGCCGTCCTCGGTTACATAGCGTTTCAGTAAATCGACATTTTTGTAGTCCATGCGGATATTTTTATCGGCACAGAACTGGCAAATTTTGGGACGCGAATAAAAGCGGCGTTCACCGGGATGGCCACTTTCTTCGCGCTCACGGTCACGATAGTCTTCCATAGTTCACTTTACTCCATGATGCAGGCTGGCGACAGCCGCGCATCGGTAATTTTAGAAAGGAAATTCATCCTCGTCGGAAGATTGCGCTTCTGGAGCCTCGTTTTCTTCAGAGGCCTGGTGATTATTTCCGCTGTTATCGCGGCGGTCACCCAGCATCATCATTTCACTGGCAACGATTTCAACGCTGCTATGCTTGCTGCCTTCCTTGTCTTCCCATTTTCGGGTTTGCAGGCGGCCTTCAATGTAAACCTGCTGGCCTTTGGTGAGGTACTGCTTGCAAATTTCAGCCAGATTACCCCAGGCAACCACATTAAACCACTCCGTCTCCTGATGTCGCTCCCCATCTACTGTATTCCAAGAGCGGCTGGTAGCGACGCTAAAGGTCGTCACCGGGCGCCCAGAAGGGGTATAGCGCATCTCAGGGTCACGTCCCAGGTGGCCTATAATCATTACTTTATTCAAGCCTCGGCTCATCTTCTTTCTCCTTGCTCAGACAACAACTCAACCGACAAGTTTCAGTCTCACTAATCAGCCACGGTAAGCATAGAGCGCAGAATATTTTCCTGGAAGCGCAGGTTGCGCTCCAGTTCTGCGGCGGCGGCGGAGGGCATGCTGATAGACAAGACAGCGTACTGTCCTTCGCGCTGTTTGCGGATACTGTAGGCCATGCGACGACGGCCCCACACATCGAGTTTATCGACGGTTCCGCCAAACTCTGTCACCCAGGTGTTTACCTTTTCTAACACGCTTTTGAAGGCGTTTTCGTCCAGGTCTGGGTGAACAATGCAGACCAACTCATAATTGTGCATATGGGAAAACCTCCTTTCCTCGGGATTGCCCCCGGTCAGACTGCCGCAGGCAGCGCCAGGAGCGGAAGGAGTCACACGGGTTGTGTGACTGGCTATGAAACGGGCTGAATTTTAGTCGATAGTTGTCGAATTGGGAAGATGGTAAAATCACCCCATTATGAAAAAATGGCAATTCTGGCTGGGGGTGCTTATCAGCATCCTGTTCTTATGGTTGGCCCTGCGCGGACTTCATCTGGGAGATTTTTGGGGCGTAGTGACTCAGGCCAACTACTGGTGGATTCTTCCCGGCGTGGCTGTTTACTTTGTGGGCGTTTGGGCACGCGCCTGGCGCTGGCACTATCTGCTGGGCCCCATCAAAAAAATTCCAACGGCAAAGATGTTCCCCATTACGACGATTGGGTATATGGGCAACAACATCTATCCCGCCCGCGCCGGAGAGGTGTTGCGGTCGGTCATTCTCAAACGCAAGGAAGATGTACCGGTTTCGGCATCGCTGGCAACCATCATCGTTGAGCGCATCTTTGATGGCGTGGTGATGCTGGCCTTTGTCTTTGTTAACCTGCCCGAACTGGCAAAGTTAACCGGCTCTTCGGGCTTTGTGGGCAATATCCAGGAAGTGGCGATTTACGGCACGACAGCCTTCCTGGGCGCGCTGGTCGTTTTTTTGCTGGCGGCGATGTTTCCACACATCACGACCCAGATCGGCTTGTGGCTGATTGAACGACTGCTGCCCAAAAAGCTGCATATCAAAGTCATCAGCATTTTGAACAAATTCCTGGATGGGTTGGCCTCGCTCCGCTCCCCCTTCAACGTTTTGATGGTATTCCTGACCTCGGTGGTCATCTGGCTGCTCGAAACCGCCAAATACTGGTTCGTTATGCACGCCTTCGATTTCCAGGTCTCGTTCTTCGCGCTGATGCTGATGAACGGCATTGTTAACCTGGCAACCACCATCCCGTCCGCGCCGGGCTATATCGGCACGTTTGACGCGCCCGGCATTGCTGTTCTGACCGCCTACGGCGTAGAGCAGGCCATGGCCGCCGGATATACGCTGGTGCTGCATGTTGCCCTGTGGCTGCCCATCACTGCGCTCGGAGCCTGGTTCCTGGCCCGTGAAGGAATCCGATGGAGCGACTCTTTGCGGACTGAAACGGAAGAGGAAACGGATGATAAGCCGGAAAAGCGGATGACATGAGGTAGCAACGGATAGACAAATCTCGACAATCAATATATCCAGTACAGTCCATTTTTAGGTGAAAGGAAACCTGAACCCTGGAGAACTATGTCAAAAATTGCAATCATCGGCGCGGGATATGGCGGCATGGCGGCGGCTTGGGATTTGCGTAAAGCCGGTCATGAGGTGACCATTTACGAATCGGCAGATTATGTCGGCGGGCTAGCGAGCGGGTTTAAAGAGCCAGACTGGGACTGGTCTGTGGAGAAGTTCTACCACCACTGGTTTGCCAGTGACAAGCACATGCTCGGTCTCATCAAAGAACTTGGTCTCAGCCACAAGGTGCGCTTCCCGCGCCCCTACACGGTCATGTATCACGAAGGGAGATTCTACCCGCTCGACTCCATCATCCAGGCAATTTTGTTCCCCGGCCTGGGCTGGGGATTGGACAAAATCCGTTTTGGGCTGGTGGGGTTATACCTGCGCCTGACCACCGACTGGAAAACGCTCGAAAAATACACCGTTGATGACTGGATGCGCAAGTGGACAGGCAAAAAAGTCTATCAATTGATGTGGGAACCGCTGGTGATTGGCAAATTCGGCGAGAAATACTACAAACAGGTCAACATGGCCTGGATGTGGGCCAGACTGCACGCCCGCACCACCCGCCTGGGGACGTTCGAGGGCGGCTTTCAGGCCTTTGCCGACCAGTTTGCCGAAAAACTCAGAACGGCGGGGGTCAAAATTGAACTTTCAACGCCGGTCACGCACATTCAACGCAATTCGGCAAACAGCCTGCTAGAACTGACAACCTCAGACGGGATGAAAACTGCCCATCAAGCCCTCATCACGCTTTCGCCGGGAGCCACCGCGAAAATGGTCCCGTCACTTCCCAAAGAGTATCTCGAAGGGCTGCTGAGGCTCAAATCCATGGGCGCGGTGGTGATGGTGCTGGCGCTCAAACACCGGCTTTCGGAGGAAGGCTACTACTGGTACAACATCCCCAAGAGTGCCGGGTTCCCCTTTCTGGCTGTGGTGGAGCATACCAACTTCGTTTCGCCGAAGCATTTCGGCGGCAATCATATCGTTTACATCGGCGATTATCTGGAGCCAGAACACGAACATTTCCGGCTGACGCAGGAAGAACTGCTCGAAAAGTTCGCGCCCAGCCTGAAAAAGTTCAACCCGAAGTTCGAAAAGGATTGGGTCAAGAAAGTCTGGCTGTTCCGCACGGCCTACGCCCAACCAGTGCCGCTCGTCAACCACTCGCAGAACATCCCGGCCATCGAGACGCCAATCGAGGGACTGTATTTTGCCTCAATGAGTCAGGTTTACCCCTGGGATCGCGGAACGAACTTTGCGGTGGAGATTGGACGCAGGGCGGCAGGGCTGATGCTGAGAAAGCAGTAATCGGTGTTCGTCGAACAGTGTTCACTGTTCCGTGAAAGCGAACCGCCCCTCCAGGTTGGAGCGGGCGGTTTTAAGATTTGAAAATACGCAAACCATCTGCATCCTCCAAAAACACATCTTTTGTCTCGGCTAACTCCATCACGGCCTCCCTTTGCGGATATTCGGTCTCGCCACCCCAAGGGGACACACCTGCAAATTAAAGACCGCTCTATAAGAAAGACCTAAACGAAGATGATGCTGTAATTGACGCTTTTTGACCAACGTGCTATGATGAAGAACATTATTCTGTATTTATTCGCTTTTATTTTTCAAGGAGTTATTCATGAGTCCTGATTTCATTGTTCGAATTGTTGGCATGATTCTATTTACAGGGGTGGGCAGTTACTGGGGGTTCTGGTTCTCAACGCACAACGTACCGGATGGGATTTTGACCTACACGCTCAGCATAGGTACAGTGGGGGCGTTGTTTGGGTTAATTGCCACGCCCTACTTTACGACAGTCCCGGTCAGGCTCATCCGACGGTTGATTGTGCGCATTTCCGCGGAAAACCTTCTGGCCGGGCTGATGGGCCTGGTTTCTGGCTTACTGGTCGCTGCCCTGCTCACTTTTCCGCTTTCTCAATTACCGGACCCATTTGGCAGTATTATGCCCTTTGTGGCGGTGGTCTTGTTTGGGTACTTTGGGGTAGCCTTATTTGTCATGCGCCAGGCAGATATGATGAATGTCATTGCATCCATTTTTAATCGCAGTGGCGAAACGCCACCCAATGGAAACGCGACCTGGGGACAAGGCTCTCGCACCATCCTGCTCGATACCAGCGTCATCATTGACGGGCGTGTGGCCGATATTGCCAGGACCGGCTTCTTGCCTGGCACATTGCTTATCCCCCGTTTCGTTCTCAATGAGCTTCAGTACATCGCCGACTCTGCGGATGCTCTGCGCCGTCAGCGTGGCCGCCGGGGCATGGAAGTGTTGGCCGAACTGCAAAAAGTCTCGGCCGTCACGGTACGAATCAGCGACATTGACGTAGAAGGCGTGCGCGAGGTAGACGACAAACTCATCATCCTGGCCCGCCAACTCAAATGTCCCATCCTGACCAATGACTACAATTTGAATCGCGTTGCTGAACTGCAAGGAGTGACTATCCTGAATATCAATGAATTGGCGAATGCCGTCAAGTCGGTCGTCCTGCCTGGCGAAGCCATGGAAATTGCCATCATCCAGGAGGGCAAAGAAATGAGTCAGGGCGTTGGATACATGGATGACGGCACCATGGTTGTCGTAGAGAATGGCAATCGCTATATTGGTCAAACGCGCATTGTCAATGTCACCAAAGTCCTTCAGACCGCCGCGGGCCGGATGATTTTTGCCAAACCAGAAGAGCAGTGACCCACCTGAATAATAAAACGTAAGCGGCTACCTGTAGCGCGGTTGCTCAACACCGCGCTTTTCTTTTCATCTCGTTTATAATTCATTTATCAGGAGAAAGCCATCATGATTCGTCTCTACAATACCCTCAGCCGGAAAAAAGAAGAACTCCAAACGCTCGAACCAGGCGTTGTCAAAATGTACGTCTGCGGCCCAACCGTTTACAACGATGCGCACGTTGGCCATGCCATGTCCGCGCTGGTCTTCGACATCATCCGCCGTTACCTCGAATATCGCGGCTTTAACGTCAAGCACGTCATGAACTACACGGATGTCGATGACAAAATCATCCATCGCGCCAACCAAATGGGCATTGACCCCTTCGTGCTTTCGAAAAAATACATCGACGATTTTGACCAAAACCTGGCCGACCTCAACATTCTGCCAGCCACCGCCAAGCCGCAAGTCAGCAAAACCATGCCGCAAATCATCGCCTTCGTGCAGGGACTGATTGAAAAAGGATATGCCTACCCGGCCCCCAATGGCGATGTCTATTTCCGCGTGACCCGCGACGAAGACTATGGCCGCCTCTCCGGACGAAAATTAGAGGAGATGCAGGCCGGAGCACGCATCGAAATCGGCGAAGAAAAACAACACCCGATGGACTTTGCCCTCTGGAAAGCCGCCAAACCCGGCGAACCCGCCTGGGATTCTCCCTGGGGCAAGGGCCGCCCTGGCTGGCACATCGAATGCTCGGCCATGAATCTGGCCGAACTCGGCGAGCAAATTGACATTCATGGCGGCGGCAACGACCTGATTTTCCCGCATCACGAAAACGAAATCGCCCAGACCGAAAGTTACACTGGCAAACCCTTCGCCCGCTATTGGATGCACAACGGCATGTTGCAACTCGGCGGCGAAAAGATGTCCAAGAGCCTCGGCAACATCGTCAGCATCAAGGAATTCCTCTCCAGGCGCGACGCGGACGTGATGCGGATGCTCGTTTTGAACGGGAGTTACCGCGCCCCGCTTATTTTCAACGAGGAAACCCTGGATGCTGCCGAAAAGGGACTGGAACGCATCAAATCTGCCCTGCGTCCTGCTTCCGCTCAAGGAACAGATTCCACCGCCGAGGCAGTTTCCGCCCTGCCCGCCGCCATCGAGACCGTCAAAACCGCCTTCATCGCCGCAATGGACGACGATTTCAACTCCGCCGGAGCGCTCGGCGCAATCTTCGACTTCGTGCGCGCCATCAACTCCGCCCGCGATGCCGGAGCCACCAACGCTCAACTCAAACCCGCCCAGGATACCCTGCGCGAACTGACCGGTGTACTGGGCCTGCGCCTGGCCGAAAAGAAAGGCGCGGGCGACGCCGATAAATTCATCGACCTGCTTCTTGAAGTCCGCGCCGAAGTACGCAAGCAAAAACTCTGGGCGCTCTCCGACCTGATTCGAGACCGGCTTAAAGAACTGGGGGTCATCGTCGAAGATGGCAAAGATGGCACCAGATGGAGGTATGCGTGATAACTACCAATCACCTGGGCGAAGAAGTTGGGCGTCTCGATTCTGTTGAATACGCTTACATCAAGCCCAGAGGAAACAAAGTTGAATTCTCGTCCGCAGAAAAACAGATTTGCGAAACGTTTTTTGAAAAAGAATCTCTAGTAGGCTTCGCCAGGGAGGATGTTTTCAAAGGAGTTGACTATCCTTTCATATTTATTCAAGGCACAACAGAACTCCGTCGAAAGTTATTGCTAGAATTCGAGCCGAAAGAAACACTGGTGCTATTTTCGCGCAGCAATCCATTCAGCGACCGCTGTCTAGATTTCGTTGACCACATCGTCCCACAATACCCAAACCGAATTGGTCAGGCGCGCAAATTTATCCTGGTCAGCCAGGACCCAGATATCGTTCAGACCATTGCCGACTTGCGCAAGCAAAGGCCAGGCATGAGGGTGATTATCCCCTTTTCCTACAAAGACTTTTTACAGGAAGTCCAGCGACAAACCATCTGGCAGAAATTTCATCGTCACTTCAGAGGGGTAGATTTATTTGGCTACAAAGACGCCCTGGTAAACGACTGGGATTTTGTCGGCAGGGATGATGAAGTTCAAAACCTGTACGACGCCTATGACGCAGGCCAAAATAGCGGGCTGTTTGGCTTAAGGAAAATCGGGAAGACCTCGGTTCTATATGCATTAATGCGCCAGATGAAGGTAAAAGGTCAATATGCCTTTTACCTGGATTGTAGCCAGCCACATATTTATGGCAAACGCTGGTTTGAGTTAATTGAATATATCGGCCTGGAAATTTTACGGACGTGGCAGGCAAAGCAAGAAATGAGCGGCGGGCAAAGAGTAAACCCGGCCCTGTATACCTTTACCGAAGCCAATTGCTCTGAAACGCTTTTGCGCTTATTAAAAGATGCCACAACGGCGCTAAAAGAAAAGCGGTTTTTGATTATTCTCGATGAAATTGACACAATTACCTACGGGCTGCTTTTTGCGCCGCCGCACTGGCGCGGCGAGAATAACCATGATGACTTCCTAAAATTCTGGCAAGTCATGCGCGGAATAACACAACATCACCCAGATTTGTTAGGTTATATCGTAGCAGGCATCAATCCCAGAATACTTGAAATGCGGATTGTCAACCGACAGGCCAATAACCCCATCTTTACAGGCGGGCTAAATGCGATTTATTTATCCCGGTTTACTCTGCCAAAAGTCAAGGAGATGGTATCAAGAATTGCAATGTTGATGGGCGTCAGCTTTGTAGAAGACATGTATGGCGTCTTGAACAGTGAATATGGCGGCCACCCATTTCTAATTCGTCAGGTGTGCAGTAAATTGGTCAAAGATGCAAGAAATGAAAACGTCTTTGAAATTGACGGGGTTTTTTGAACGCAAAGAACAGAAAACAAGAGATTGCCAGACATATAAGCACAAATATTGACGATATCACCGATGTGCTGGAAAAATACTACCCAGAAGAATATCACCTGCTGGAATTGCTTGCGGATGGCAACCTGGAACGTTTTAACCAGGAAGCGTCAGACCCCGTCATGATTGCCCACCTGCTCGACTATGGCCTGGCAAAGCAAAACGGGCCATCATCCTATCAAATCACCATTCCTGCAGTGAAAGAGCGGCTTGTTGCCAAATCTCGAATTTTTAGCAAGGAGGCTTCTGGTGGAAAAACAAAAATCGAAATGCTTCAAACCAAATACTACGGAACATTGGATGATTTAACCAACCTTACCCAAAAACCAGGGGGATATTCGGAACAAATCGATGCCATCCTTGAGAACTGGGCGCAATGGCAGCCTATTTTTAGCGATAAATTGAACCTGCAAATTTATCTCATAAAGATTGGTGAATTTAACGCGGATGAATACAAAAGGAAGGATACCATCACGGGAAAAGAGTTTTTTGATATTCCCGAAGATGAATATCGAATTTACCTCACCGCCTTTGACTGGGTTCGGAAAAAACTGGAGCAATATAAAAATTCAACGCCGCCAAAACCCAATACACCGCCCCAACCAACCACCATTCACAACAATGGTGGCATTATCATTACCGGCGGGCAAATTTCCCAAACGGCCATTTCCGTTGGCGACCACAACCAAATTCAATCGCAGAAATTCCAAGAAATTATTGAACTCGTTGAAAAACGAGAAAATACATCCGAGCAGGCCAAAGAAGAGATAAAACAACAAATCGGGGCTGTAAAAGTGGCAGTGGAAGATGGGGAAGATGCCAACCCATCCTTCCTGGAAAAACGTTTGCGCAACATCCAAGCCATGGCCCCCGATATTGCGGCAGTATTCCTGGCAAGCCTGATAAGCCCCACTTCTGGATTTGCGGAAGTGGTGCGCAGGGTCGCGCAAAAAGTAAAAGACAGCGCGTGATGAATGCATTGACCGGCTCAAGGAACTCGGCGTCACCGCTGAAGACAGCCGCGAAGGCAGCACCTGGCGCTACTCATAAAAATCGTCCCGAAGGTTTTGAACCTTCGGGACGTTCTCTTACATCCCAAACTGCCCCACCGCCCCCATTACCAGCAAAATCTGCCCCAGGTGATACGTCACCATTAGCGCCAGCCGCCCGCGCCGGATGGGGCGCACGAACTTGTTCCAGGCCAGAATCACATCAGATGTGACGAACAAAACCGCCCCCAAGCTGACCAGGTAGGCGGGGGTATTTAGCCAGTCGGCGCGAAAGAGCGTCACCAGCGCCGAAAACAGCATCAGCGAGATCGTGGCCGCGTAGTAGCGAACCGGTTCCACCAGACGGCGCAGTCCTTTTTGGGGCAAACTTTTTAAAATGCGGCGAATGAGTGGGAAAACGGTCATGCCCACAAACAGGGCAATTCCCAGCGTCAGCGTGTTAAGCGGCGCAGGCGGCAGGTTGAGCCCGGCAATGTAGGCAATGTGTGCTAACAGAAACGCGCCCAAACCAAACAAAAACCAGCGATGTTCGTTTTTGAACAATAGGAAAACATCGCCTGCCATAGAAAGCAGAATCGCCAACCCAAACCAAAGGAGCGGGCCATCCAACCCGCCTGCCAGCCATAGCCAGCCAAACAGGGATGCCATCACGCCTGGTTTGGCAAAATATTCCACCTTGCGCCAGCCTTTACCAACCGCCAGCCATTCGACCGCCGCGCACAGAAACGTCAAAAGGAGCGCAAGCCTGTCTATCAACCTTTATCCTCGTCTTCAGCCAACAGCATCACCTTGAAAGATTCGGCATATTCCAGGCTGTGTTCCTTGCCATCTTCCTGAGCCCATTTGCGTATCATCTCTTCCGGGTCCCAATCGCCCAATTGAGAGACATGTTTTTTGAGGGCTTCGATTTTCAGGGCAATGGTATCCGAAATATCCACCCAGGTATCGGCCTTCTCAGACCCGTGAATATAGACCCGCTTGACGTTGTGCGGCTCGTAACCCGCATCCAGCAGGTCGGTGAAAATCAGCCGCGTCCCGGCAGAGGGGAAGGTGGCATACAACGCCGATTGGGCGGCGGCGCGATGGTCGGGATGGTTAATGTAGCCATTGCCATAAAAGACGCCCTGCGGGTCGCCGGTCATCACCACATCCGGTTTATATCGACGAATCAGGCGCGCCAGTTCCTTGCGCAGAGGCAAGGTAGGTTCCAATTCGCCATCGGGATAGCGCAGGAAAATCGACTCCTGAATGCCCAGCACAGCATTGGCCGCCATTTGCTCGTCCTCGCGGATTTTTGCCAACTCAGGTTTGTACGAGGCGTCTTTAGACGGGTCATTGCTCCCCGCATCACCACTGGTAATGGTGACGGAGATAACCCGGCAGCCGGCCTGCGCCCACTTTGCCAGCGTTCCGCCCACAGTAAATTCCTGGTCGTCGGGGTGAGCGTGGATGCTCATGGCGCATTTGGGAATGTATTCGGATGCTTGAGTCATAGAGTTTCCTTTTCTGTAAAGTACAGGAGCATACTCCTGCTCATGATGCAAGACAGGAAGATGCGTTACCGCGCAACCAAACGGCAATCTGTTCAACGCCTGAACTTATGGAATCATTGCCCCTTCCATGCGCAGCAACCATTCCTTGGTTGAGATGCCGCTTCCCGCGCCGTAGCCGTGCAACTTCTGGTCAGAGCCAACCACGCGATGGCAAGGGATGACGATGGGCATAGGGTTGGCAGCCTGGGCGCGTCCTACCGCGCGGGCGGCACGCGGGTTGCCCAATTGCAGGGCAAGTACCTTGCAGGTACGCACTTCGCCGTATGGAATCTCGCAGGTCAATTGCAATACTTTGCGTTGAAACTCCTTCAACGTAGACCAGTCGATGAGCAGGGTAAACTTCCTGCGCGTTCCGGCGGCGTATTCGCGAAGATGCCAGGCGGCTTCAGCCACCTGATGGATATCAAAGACCACTTGCGCGGCATAATTGGTTTTCAGCGCCGCCGCAAACGCTTGAAGCGTGGATGAAAATTTGAGGGCCAACAACCCCTGTTCCTCAACGGCAACCCAAACGTCGCCGAGCGGCGTTTCGCCAGTATTCCCAATGAAGATGGTCGGCATGAGCATAGTTCCTCGCAAGGCTGCACCAATTGTACATCACCTGGCTTGTCTGACAAAGCACGCCGGTATTTGTGACAAGTCTCATATTGACTCGGACTTAAATCTCATGTAACCTTGTACTGTACGATTAAAAGGCGAAACCACTCTTATGCGTCGCGTACAGCACATACTTCCGTGAAAAGGCGGGCAACGTTCCGGTTGCCCGCTTATATTTTCTAATCATTTCAGTCAAATTTTGACAGGAGACGATAATGGCTGGACAAATTAATGCGTTCGAGATGGCCCAGAAGCAGTTCGACGGCGTTGCCAAACTGCTTAACCTGGACCCCCAAATTGCCGAGGTCCTGCGCTGGCCAATGCGCGAGTATAGCTTCCGCATCCCGGTGCGCATGGACGACGGCTCCCTGCGCGTTTTCCAGGGCTATCGCGTGCAGCATAACGACGCGCGCGGCCCCAACAAGGGCGGCATCCGTTTCCACCCGTCTGAGACCTTCGATACCGTGCGCGCTCTGGCAACCTGGATGACCTGGAAATGCGCCGTGGCCGATATTCCGCTGGGCGGCGGCAAGGGCGGCGTGGTGGTAGACCCCTCTACGCTTTCGACGACAGAAAAGGAACGCCTGTGCCGTGGCTGGGTGGATGTGATGTGGAAGAACATCGGCCCCCGCCAGGATGTCCCGGCCCCTGATGTTGGCACAACCCCTCAAATGATGGGCTGGATGATGGATGAGTATTCGAAACTGGTCGGTGAGTATACCCCCGGCGTATTCACGGGTAAACCACTGGGCGGCGGCGGCTCGGAAGGGCGCACCGAAGCAACTGGCTTTGGCGTCATCTACACCGTGCGCGAAGCGATGAAGCACCTGAACATCGACCCCAAAAATTCCGTAGCGGCCATTGAGGGCTTTGGCAACGTCGCGCAATATGCGGCGATTGGATTTACCGAATTTTTGGGCGGCAAAGTGGCTTGTGTTTCCTGCTGGGACCGCAACGACAAAACCGCCTATACCTACAGCCACAAAGACGGCGTAAACCCACGCTTTTTACTGACCATCGTCGACCAATACGGAACCATTGACAAAAAGAAGGCCCTCGATGCCGGTTACGTCATCGAAGACGGCGAAAAGTGGATTGAAAAAGACGCGAACGTGCTTATCCCGGCGGCTATCGAAGGGCATGTGAATGCCGATACCGTCAAGAAAATGTCGAAGGGCATCAAAATTGTCGCAGAAGGCGCCAACGGCCCCTGCACGCCCGAAGCGGATGAGTTCTTCAAAGCGAACGGCATTTTCAACATCCCCGACTTCCTGTGCAACGCAGGCGGCGTAACCACTTCTTACTTTGAATCCGTCCAGAACGACATGAACTTCTACTGGACGAAAGAAGAAGTCTTGCAAAAACTGGATACCAAGATGACCCAGGCCTTCCATGCCGTTTTGAACATGAGCCTGAAGGAAAAGGTCTATATGCGCGAGGCAGCCTACATGGTTGCTATTGACCGTGTGGTCAAGGCCATGCAGTTGCGTGGATGGGTGTAATTCAGGCGCGTCAAAATCTGAAAAGGTTAACCCAAAAGACGAAAACGCAACGGGGACGGTTCGCCGTCCCCGTTGTGTTTTCAGGCCTCAGCCAAACAAATACATTCGTGACCTCGCGCTATCGAGATTCATGACATTTAGTACAGGGCAACCAAATTTAACAGTTGTAGAATTATCATGTCATTGGAGACCGAATGGCGATACAGGGGTGTACGCCAGGCTCGCTACCCAAAATTTGACGCACACTCAAATTTCAAGGAGACCAAATGACCCCCAACTACCCCCCCGAACCGTTCCGCATCAAAACCGTCGAACCCATCCGCCTGCCAACGCCCGCTGAGCGCCGGTCTGCCATACAGGCGGCAGGTTACAACGTCTTCGCGCTCAAAGCCGAAGACATTTTCATCGACCTGCTCACTGACTCCGGCACGGGCGCGATGAGCCAGAATCAATGGGCGGCGATGATGCTCGGCGACGAATCCTATGCCGGGGCGCGTTCCTACCATCGTCTCAAAGCAGCGGTGGATGACATCTTCGGATTCAAACACTTTTTCCCAACCCACCAGGGGCGGGCCGCCGAAAACATCCTGGCGGCGGCGCTCGTCCGGGCCGGAAACTCCATCCCCTCGAACATGCACTTCGACACCACCGATGCAAACATCCGCGCCCGGGGCGGGCGCCCGGCCAACCTGGTAATTGACGAGGCCAGCGACCCGCAAAGCCAGCACCCATTTAAGGGCAATCTCGATATTCAGAAGTTGAAATCCTTCATCGAGAAAACCGGCCCCGAAAACATCCCCTTCGGCATGATTACCGTCACCAACAACGCTGGGGGCGGTCAACCTGTTTCGATGGAAAACCTCCGCCAGGTTTCGGAAGTCTATCACGCCTACGGCATTCCCTTTTACATTGACGCAGCCCGCTACGCGGAAAACGCTTACTTTATCAAACTGCGCGAACCCGGCTACGAAGATAAAACCACGCTCGAAATTGCCCGCCAGATGTTCTCCTTTGCCGATGGATTCTGCATGAGCGCCAAAAAAGATGCCATCGTCAACATTGGCGGCCTGCTGGCAACCAATGATGATGCGGTGGCTGAACGCTTGCGAAATGAGTTGATTCTGCGCGAGGGGTTTGTTTCTTATGGCGGCCTGGCCGGGCGCGACCTGGATGCAATGGCCGTCGGCCTGTACGAGGGCCTGGATGAGAGTTATCTGGCTTATCGCTTAAGCCAGACCTCCTACCTGGCCGCCCGCCTGAAGGAAATCGGCGTGCCGATGATTGAGCCACCCGGAGGACACGCCATTTACCTCGATGCAGGCGCGATTCTGCCGCACATCCCGCATGGCGAGTTCCCCGGTCAATCGCTTACGGTGGAACTTTACCTGGAAGGCGGCATTCGCGCCTGCGAAATTGGCTCGGTCATGTTCGCTCATCCCGACCCCGATACCGGCGAGATGGTTTACCCTCGCCTGGAACTGGTGCGCCTTGCCATTCCGCGCCGGGTTTACACCCAGAGTCATTTCGACTACCTCGTGAAGTGCATCGGCAACATCGTCCAACGCGCCAATTCGCTCAAAGGGTATAAATTTACCTACGCCCCCGAACTTTTGCGGCATTTTACGGCTCGCTTTGAGCCGTTGTGAATTGAAAAGAGGCAGTCATCTCAAAGATGAGTTCACTGAAAAAAGGTTATCGCAAGGACGTTTCACGCAGAGCGCGCAAAGACCGCAGAGATTTTTTGCCTGTTCCACATCTAAAAGCGTCTTTTTTTGTTGAATTTGCTTTTTTTTAACTCTGCGCGCTCCGCGCTGCCTGCGTTAAGTGGTTTTTGCAGTAAAGCCAAAGATGACTGCCTCTTTTTTAGATGGCTTCGAGCAATGCAATCGCATTGCGCGCCCGCTCCAGGATAATCTCGCGCGGGAGGAGTTCCATGCTCTCAAAGAGTGGTGGGCTGACGGTTTGGCCCGTAACAGCCACGCGCAAGATGCCAAAGACCTGATTGGGGCTGAGGCCGAGCTGCTCCACCAGAGCGCGCAGGGGCGGTTCGGCGGTGGCGTGGGTAATTTCGGGCAAGGCGGACAGGATGTCGTAAATTTTACGGGCAACGGAGGCCGATTCAGAGGCGGTCAGGCCTTTAGCAATCAGCGCTTCGGAGGCAGGAATCACTTTCTCTTTGAAGAACCATTCTGCAAACGGCAGGCAGTCATCCAGCGTAACCAGCCGCTCTCGAATGAGTGGGATGATTTTGAGCAACAAGTCGTCATCCACCGCGTAACCGGCTTTTTCAAAGTAAGGTTTGATGCGCCCGGCCAGGTCTTGGGCGGTGAGCAGGCGAATGTGCGTGCCATTGAAATGGTCGAGTTTGCTGAAGTTGATGGCAGCAGGGGCGGGGTTGAGATTTTTGATGTCGAAACGCCGAATCATCTGCTCAAGGGTCATCACATCATCTTCGGCCACGCCCCAGCCCATTAGAACAATCCAGTTTAGCACGCCTTCAGGGATGTAGCCCAGGTCTTTGAGGTCTTTGACGAAAATGGAGTAGCCGTCGTTGAGCGCGGCGGCGGCCTCGCGCTTGGACATTTTGCCCTTGCCGCTTGGTTTGAGGAAGACTGAAAGATGCATCCAGACTGGTTCGGGCCAGCCCAGGGCGCGAATCAGGTTAACATGCAGGGGGAAGGTGGAGAGCCATTCTGAGCCGCGGATGACGTGCGAAATTTTCATTTCGTAGTCATCGGCCATGGCCGCCAGGTGATAGGTGGGCAGGCCGTCCGATTTGAGCAGAATGGCGTCATCCAGGTCTTTGTTCTGCCAGGCAATTTCGCCGCGCATCACGTCTATGGCGCGGGTTTCGCCATCGTAGGGCATTTTGAAGCGGATAACATGCTTTTCTCCGGCGCGCGCGCGCCGGCGGGCTTCATCGGGGTCAAGGCGGCGGCAGGCGCCATCGTAGCGCAAGGGCTGTTTATTCTTGAGTTGTTCCTGGCGGACTTTTTCCAGTCGGTCGGGCGGGCAGAAGCAATAGAAGGCATGTCCGCGCTCAACCAGTTCATTGGCCCACTTCAGGTACAGGTCCTGACGCTCCGTCTGACGGTAGGGGCCGTAGGGGCCGCCAATGTCGGGGCCTTCATCGTAGTCCAATCCCAGCCAGCGCAAGCCTTCGATAAGTTCCTGCTCCGCGCCTTCCACAAATCGTTTGCGGTCAGTATCTTCGATGCGCAGGATGAACTGTCCTCCGGTACGGCGGGCGAGGAGATAATCATAGAGCGCCGTGCGGGCGCTGCCCAGATGCATGCGCCCGGTGGGGGAGGGCGCAAAACGCACGCGGACGGGGGTTGGTGAATCCAAAGTGGCCTCCATGCGCGGAATCGTAATTCCGCGTTCAAAATTTAGAGTTCGAGCGCCTTGTGGCGCATGATGACGCTTTGCACCAGGCCAATCGCAATCATGTTTGCCAGCAGTGAGCTGCCGCCGTAACTGACGAAAGGCAGGGTCAGCCCTGTGGCGGGCATAACGTTCAGGTTAACGCCGATGTTGACCAGAGCCTGAAAGGCAATCAGCGTGGCAACGCCATAAGAGATGAGTGAACCGTAAGGGTCGCGCGCAATTCGTGCTGCATGCAGACAGCGCCAGACCACAAAAACAACCAGTAAGATAACCAACAGCGCGCCCACGAAACCCAGTTCATGCGAAATGGTCGAAAAAATGAAATCGGACCAGCGCACTTTCAGAAAGCGCAATTGAACTTGCGTGCCATGTCCGTAGCCTTGTCCAAACAATCCACCAGAGCCGATAGAGATGAGCGCCTGCTGGATGTTGTACAAATCACCATAAGTGGCATTGGGGTCAGGCGCAATAAAGTTAATGATGCGCCGCAACTGATATTCCTGAATGACGCCGACTTCTACAAGCACTGGAAAAGAAATGCCAATCATCGCCAGTCCAGCCAGGCCGTATCCCAGTACGAGTTTAACCGGCAGGCCAGCCATCCAAAGCAGCACCCCCCATAAAACGAATAAAACGATGGAAGTGCTCAGGTTGGGCTGCGCCAGTACCCAGCCGGTAATGCCCATCATCAAGAAAAAACTGCGAAACGTCCAGATTGGCTCATGCATCTGGTTTAAGTGCAGGGCGAAATAGTTCGACATGACCAGAATCATCACGATTTTGGCAATTTCAGACGGCTGGATGAGAATGACGCCGGTATCGAACCAGCGCGCCGAACCGTAGAGGGCTTGCCCGGCAATATTGAGCGCGCCTAAAACGACGACGGTGCCGACATACAGAGTTTGGCTGATGGAAGCCCACATGCGGTAATCGATGGAGGCCGTCAACAACATTACGATGAACCCGGCCACTGCAAAAATCATCTGGCGATTGACCAGGTTGGTGGTGGTGGTCAGTTCAATGTTGCCTGCTACGGCAGAGCGAATCATGGTGATGCCGATAATGACCAGGATGGTCACCGCCCCTAACAACCAGAAATCAAAATGTCGCCAGAAACCTCCACGCATAAGATTGTAAGATTGACGATTGGGAATTGATGATAGATTAATTAGCGCGGCGGCGAGCGGTAGGGCGCAGGGGGATATCGGCCACCAGACGTTGTTCTCGGCCTTCGCGCGTCAGGTCAATCCGTACGCTGGCGGGGTCAATTTCGATGTGACGCGAGATGACCGATATCAGGTCATCCTTGAGTGTTTCCAGGGCCGCCGGGCTCAGGTCGGTTCGGTCGTGGATGAGGACCAGTTGCAGGCGTTCTTTGGCGCTTTTGGCGCTTTTTTTACCGGTCAATCGTTCGAAGAAGCTCATTTCACTTCCTCCCCGCCAGTCTGGTCAGCCGGTCCCACAGGCTGCTCGATTCCAGGTCGATGAAAGGTACCTGTTCCCCATTAAGACGGCGGGCAATATTACGGAACGCCTGCCCGGCCTTTGCTTTCCCATCCAGTGAAAGCGGCGTGCCGCGGTTGGAGGCCACAATCACGTTTTCGTCCTCCGGCACAATCCCAATCACATCGATGCGCAGCAAGTCATATACATCATCCACCGAGAGCATATCGCCGCGCCGCACCATGTTGGGGTTCAGGCGGTTGATAATCAGCGAGGGGGCAGGTTTTTCCTCCGCCTCGAGCAGCCCAATCACCCGGTCGGCGTCGCGCACGGCAGACATCTCGGGGTTGGTTACAATCAGCACTTTATCGGCTGGGGCAACCGAGTTGCGGAATCCGCGCTCAATGCCCGCCGGAGAATCTATCAGAATCCAATCCACTTCGCCGCGCAGTTCATCGCACAACCGCACCATATCGCTGGGCGAGACGGCGTTTTTGTCGCGAGTTTGCGCTGCCGGAATTAAAAAGAGTTCTGGCAAGCGTTTATCGCGTATCATTGCCTGACGGGTACGGCAGCGCCCTTCTACCACATCCACAATATCGTAGACAATCCGATTTTCCAGGCCCATGATAACATCCAGGTTACGCAAGCCGATATCGCCATCAATGCAGACGACTTTCTTGCCATCGGCGGCAAGCGCGACGGCAATATTGGCGACCGCAGTGGTTTTCCCCACCCCGCCCTTGCCGGAGGTCACGGTAATCACAGTTCCTGTCATGCTCTACTCCATTAACCGGGTGTCCAGAGTTCAGCCTGCAAACGGCCATCTCTCAAACGAACCACTTCAGGCTGGGGTTTGCCGCTTCGCTTGGGGGCAACAGCAATTTCATCGGCGACGCGCAATTGAGTTGGAGAAAGGTCCAGCGCACAAACCACAGCTTCGCGGTTGCCCTGCGCTCCTGCATGGACAAAGCCGCGCAGGCGGCCCCAAACAATGACGCTGCCCCCGGCAATAATTTCCGCGCCGGGGTTGACATCGCCGAAAACAACCACGTGCCCAGCAAACTCAATACGCATGCCAGAACGCAAGGTTTTGTTCACCCACAGCGCAGTCTCATCGTCGATGCCTTTGGCAACCGGAAATGTGCCTGAAGAAACGCGCGAGGACGCTGATTCGCGCTGGGGCATTGGCTTAAAGAGGCGCGTCGCCAGTCCTAACAATTGGGCAGTATTTTCCGTCACTGGCGAGGTGCTCACCACCGCCCAAAGCGTAATACCGCGCTCCGAAAGCTGGTCACGCAGGGCGGTCAATTCTGCCGACTTCAGGGCTTGCGCGCCCACATCCAGGGATAACCGGGCGCCTTTAAAAAAATCGGGTTGAGCCTCAATACGCTCCAGCAATGCGCGCTGCACCACTGGCCAGCCTGCCTCACCCAGGGAGACCAGCAATCCATCGCGAATACCTTTAATCTGAACAAGAGAGGATTCAGCCATGCGTTCCGGTTGTATCATAAAGGCGATGTTAACGCCATAATGAATTGATTATAGCATGGCAGGCAGACGACCATTGGCAATTCGTGCTAGTTAAATAAATGTATCTTATGCCCGGTCAGCGCAAAAAAACGCAACAGTTCCTTCTTTGCCAGAACCAACGTGGCCGTATTGACGAGCGGATGGCTAAGGAAAGATTGCCCTGACCAAATTTCGGCATCCATCCACAATTCAACGCAATGCGCAGTGTCGTTTACCAGCCCCATCATCGTCACCGCGCCGCGTGTCACCCCCAACCGACGAAACAAATTCTCCTCTGAACCAAAGCGCAAATGCGGCACGCCCAACTGCTCCTCCAGGCGGGCGAAATGGACCGTTTTTTCACAAGAGGTAACCGCCAGAAAGAACCGGCGCGCCTTTTTGTCGCACAAAAACAGGTTTTTGGTCGCTACGGCGGGAACAAGGGGGCGGTATAAGTCGGCCTCGGCGCAGGTAAAGACCGCCGGGTGTTCGATGCGCTCATAACGGAATTCATTTTGAGCCAGAAATTGCAAGAAGTCTCGTTCGGAGGTAATCATCGTTTGCCCAAGAGCCATCGAAACCAGTTTATCCACGCTGTTTGTAATGGACAGATGGTAAACTCAGCAGCCGCTCAGCCGCTGTTTCTGGGGTAATGTCGCGTTGGGGCATGGCAAGCATCTCGTAGCCAACCATGAACTTACGCACGGTGGCCGAGCGCAAGAGCGGCGGATAGAAATGAGCGTGCAACACCCATTCAGGGTGCGGCTGTCCATCCGCAGGGGCCTGGTGGAATCCCATCGAATATGGAAAAGAAATCTCGAACAGATTGTCGTAACGGGTTGTGACCTGCTTGAAGACTTCGGCCAGGGCCGTGACTTCCGCCGGGGTCAGGTCGGCGAGCGCGGCGGCAGGGCGGTGACCAACCACCAGGACCTCGAAGGGCCATACCGCCCAAAAAGGGACGAGGGCAGTGAAATGGTCATTCACCGCCAGAATGCGCTCTTTGCGCTTTTGCTCTTCGCGGATGTAATCGACCAATAACGGCCGTCCATGTTCGTTAAAGTAAGCGGTCTGTGTTGCTAATTCTTTGGCAACCTCGTTGGGGAGCTGCGATTGCGACCACAACTGGCTGTGCGGGTGGGGATTCGAACAACCCATCACCGCGCCCTTGTTTTCAAAAACCTGCACGTAGCGAATGAAATCGCGCCCGGCCAGGTCTGCCGATTCGCGCGTCCAGGTTGCCAGCACGTTTTCTATGACGGGAATCTCCAGCTCAGGCAGGGTCAGGTCGTGGCGAGGCGAGAAACACACCACCCGGCAAATTCCACGCTCTGGCGCGGAAACCAGCAGCGGGCCAGATTCGTGGGCCTCGGCCGAGTCATCCGGCAAAAGCGCAGCAAAATCGTTATCGAAGACAAATGTTCCCGCATAGTCAGGATTCACCACGCCGCCCGCCCGCGAATTGCGCGGACACAGGTAACAGGTCGGGTCGTAGCGCGGCAGGTTCTCGGCGGGGGTCTTTTCGACCTGTCCCTGCCAGGGGCGTTTGGCGCGATGGGGTGAAACCAGCACCCATTCGCCAGTCAATGGATTGAAACGTCGGTGGGGAGAATTGAACATAAAAAACCTCGTGGAATATGTATTGCCGCTTTCCGGCAGGACAGGCTGGATTTTCCGGGCGAGTCTTCTGCCATGGGTTGCCTGCGCAAATCACTGTAGCGCCAGGGTTATTGTACGCAAAACCACGCGAAAACGATGAATTTTGCGGCGTGTTCTTTAAATTGCCTCTTGACAATTTGCCTGACAATCTTGTACACTAATGTTACCGGTCACATGACCGGTAACATTATACACCAAAAGCCCCAATACTCTTCTCATGTCCTCTGCTCGCCCAACGATTCGTGATGTTGCCCGCCTGGCTGGTGTTTCTCACCAAACAGTTTCGCGTGTCATCAACCGAAGCAACGATGTCACCCTCGAAACACGTGACCGTGTGGAAGCCGCCATCCTTGAACTGGGCTATCGGCCCAGCGCCATTGCCCGCTCCATGGCGCGTGGCGAGACCCGAACCCTGGCCTGCATTTCCCCCAACCTCACCGACTACACCTTTGCCAGCATCATCGAAGGCGCCGAGCAGGAGGCCCGCAGTCAGGGGTATTTCCTGCTGTCATCCTCCACCGGAGATGCGCAGGGATTTGCGGCGCTGGTTGAGGAACTGGTTGGGCATCGCCGGGTAGATGGGCTGCTCATCATCAACCCGTATGCCGATGAACGCCACCAGATTATCCCCTCCGATTTCCCGGTGGTATTTGTAGGCGCGCACTCGCGCGGCGGCCCCATCCCCAGCGTATGCCTCGATGATGAAGATGTCGCCCGCACTGCCACCCGCCATCTGCTGGAACTTGGACACCGGCGCATCGCCCTGGTTACAGGCCCCATGGCCGAAGATTGTTCGGTCGACCGGCGCAGTGGCTTTATTCAGGCATTGGAAACCGCGGGCGTTCAATTTGACGAATCACTGGTCTATGAGGGCGACTGGTCTGCCAGCTCGGGGCGGGATGCTTTGCTGAAGATGTCACAGCAGAACAACCTGCCCGAGGCAGTCTTTGCCCAAAACGACCGCATGGCGCTGGGCGTGTTACATGCCGCCCGTGAACTGGGTTTGCGCGTTCCTGAACAACTGGCCGTCATTGGCGTAGACGACATGCCTCTGGCTTCGTACTTTGACCCGCCACTGACCACCATGCGCCAGGATATGCCACGCATCGGGCGCGAGGCCGCTCGCCTGTTGATTGAACATATCAGCCGTCCGCAAGTCACCCTTTCGCACATCAAACTGCCTGGCGAACTTGTCATCAGGCAGTCCACCTGCAAAGCATGAAAAAAAGGAGGTGATTTCCAGCGCAGAAACTTGTTTTGATGTCAGCATACACATCGTTCACCAATCAAAATCACACATTTTCAGGAGAAGTTGAATGAACCGCAAGATTTGGATTCTCGTTAATTTGTTCGTTTTGGCTGCCCTGGTATTGGCGGCATGTGGCGGAAGCGCCACCCCAGCCCCGCAAGAACAACCCACGGCTCAGCCTGCCCAACAGGAACAACCCACGGCCCAGCCTGCCCAACAGGAACAGCCCACAGCTCAGCCTGCGGAAGAAATCACCATTCGTTGGCGCACCCGCCCCGATAACCAGGAAGAAATCAACGTCTACAGCAACATCAGCCAGGAATTGGATGCCCAGCTCGAAGGCATTACCCTGACCTACGAACCAGGCGGCACCGAAGGCGCTAACTACCAGGACCAGCTGCGCACGGAAGTTGCGGCTGGCACCGCGCCCGATGTGTTCTGGATTCCCGGAACGGATGTGGCTGATTTTGCCACGCGCGGCCTCATTCTGAACGTCGCCGAACTGGCCGCCAAGACCGAAGGCTTCGATGTCAATGCCTTCTATCCCGGCCCGATGTACCACCTGACCTATAATCCTGAGAAGGGCGCGTCCGGCGCTGATTCGGGCGCTTTGTGGGGCCTGCCCCGCGACGTGTCCACCTTTGCGCTCTATCTGAACCTGGACCTCATCAACGAAGCGGGCGCGCCTGACCCGCGCGAACTGGCAAAGCAGGGCAAATGGGACTGGGAAGCCTTCCTCGATGTCGCCCAGAAGACCCGCGCTCTTGGTCCTGACATCTACGGTTACGGCGCCAGCGCCTGGTGGGGGCCATATGGCGTATGGCTGAACGCCGCTGGTGGTGGCTTCTTCAACGAAGACCGAACCGCTTGCGCCCTCAACACCCCTGAATCGCTGGCTGGCCTGGAATTCCAACGCGCGCTGTACCAGGAATATGATGTCGCCACGCCTTACGGCGAAGACCCCGAACCACCCTTCCGCGCTGGCAAGGTCGCCATGTTCCAGAATGGCCGCTGGGCTACTCCTGGCGTTCGCACCGTCGAATTTGAATGGGACGTTGTTGAACTGCCCAAAGGCCCGAAAGGCACGCAAGGCAACTGGCTGTTCTGGGGCGCATACGTCATCAACGCCAAGACCCAGCACCCCGAAGAAGCCTGGAAACTCGTTCAGGCTCTGACGACTGCTGAAACCCAGGGCAAGGTCGCCGCCCTCGGCGCGAACATCCCCAGCCGCGTCAGCCAGGAAGCCTTCGACGCCTTCCTGACCTTTACCCCGCCCGCCAACAACCAGGCTTTCCTGAACGGCCTGGCCGACAACCCCGCCACCGAAGGCCCGCTGTGGGCTGGTTCGTGGCCCGAATATGACAAAATCATGGGCCCGGCCATCCAGGCTGTGCTGACCGGCGGGAAGACCGTTGAGGAATTCGGTGCCACTATTTGCGACGAAGCCAACAAAGTCTTCAACAAGTAAACAGTAAGCAAAAACCATACGGGCAGGCGAAAATTGCCTGCCCGTATTTATCCAATCATGCTTTAGTTTTCCCGATTTGGAGAACAGACTATGACTGAATTATCGAAAGCGCCTGCTGCCAACCCCGGGCAACAGACTGAACTCATCTTGCGCCTGCTCAGCATTTGGCGAATTGTCTTCAGCCTGCTGGCAGTCGTCGGTGCGCTTGCCCCCTGGGGCAACCTCTTACCAGGCCTGCGGTTATGGCAAGGCATTCTGCTCTCCGTCGCGCTAGGCATAGCAGCAGTCTTTAGTTTTGTTGCATCATTGGATATTCGCCTGCGACGCCACCGGGGCAGGACGATTTCCCTTTTTATCGATTATCTCAGCCTGGTGACCTGTCTGATTATCGTTCTGCATGTCGGTGGCGTGTTCATCGGCATCGATGCCCTGGGCGAAGTCTTCGGACGAAGCGTTCTGTTCTTGCTCATTGCTCTTGGCGGCTATCTCATCAACGCCACAAGCGATTACTTCCAGCATGACCCCAAAACCACAAGCATCCTGCGCCAAACCGGGAAATGGGTCATGATACTCGGTGGATTGGCCTTCCTATTCACCGCCAACCTGCCACAGGGCTTGCTGGCGCTGGCTAAAAATCTTTCCAACCCAACAGGAATTGGGGCTGTTCTCGGCCTGGGCCTCTTTGGGTTTGCATTGTGGGGAATGTGGCGCGCTCCTTCAGCCGCCGCGCTGAATGCCAAAACCACGCATGAGCAAATGCTTAACGGCTGGCTATTCCTCTCCCCCAACCTGCTCGGCTTCCTGATTTTCTTTGCCGGGCCATTGCTGCTCTCATTTTATTTTTCTTTCACCGACTCCGATGCTTTCAACACCCCCAACTGGGTTGGTCTGAGCAATTACGCCAAAATCCTCAATGTAACCATCAAACCGCTGACCTCGCCCGACCAGCTGGCGCGCGAGGTGCTGGACATTCAAGTTTATGATGAAGTTGGCCGACTAAAAATTGGCAACGGTGGAATATTGTTTGGCGCAGAGGATAAATTATTCTGGCTGGCGCTGCGCAACACCCTGACCTACGCCCTGTTCGCCGTTCCCCTCAGCGTCATCCCGGCTCTGGTTCTGGCAAACATTCTCAACAGCAAATTGCCAGGCATGAAGTTCTTCCGGGCAGTCTATTTCATTCCCAGCATCGCCGCCATCGTCGGCATTGCCCTGGTCTGGCAGTGGCTCTACAACGCCACAATTGGGTATATCAACTATTTCATCACCCTGGGCGTCGAATTTCTCAACCACTGGTTCAGTGCCGAAATCATCGACCCCAAAATCCGCTGGGTATCTGATGAGCGCACTGCGCTGCTTGCCGTCATCATCATCGCTGCCTGGCAGACGATGGGCTTCAATACCGTCCTTTTTCTCGCAGGACTGCAAAATATCCCTGGCGAACTGTACGAAGCGGCCACTGTGGATGGCGCGGGCGCGTGGGACAAATTCTGGCGCATCACCATCCCCATGCTGGCCCCATCCACCTTTTACGTCATTTCAACCACCACCATTCAGGCCATGCAGGTTTTCGAGCAGGTTTTCATCCTGATGAACCCGCCCGAAGGCCCCAACAACTCCACCATCACGCTGGTCTTGTACCTGTACCGCAGCGGCTTCCAGAACTTCAAACAAGGCTATGCCTCGGCCCTGGCCTGGGTTCTGTTCATCGTCATCTTCGGGCTAACGCTCATTCAATTCCGCCAGCAGCGTCGCAGCAGTATTTACGAAAACTAAGGAAGGCCGGTCATGAATTTCAAATCTTATCGTCTCATCAGTTTCCTCAAAAACCTGACGGTCTACATCATCTTGAGTTTCTTCGCGCTGGTCATGCTGTTCCCTTTCTTTTACATGCTCGCCACCTCGTTGAAACTGCCCGCCGACACCTTCCGCTACCCACCACGCCTGCTGCCGCGCGAACCAGCCTTCACCAAAGTGGAAGGGTATCCCGACCCGCTGCCGCTCTACTATGTGGAGATGGATGGCGACCGTCGCCAGTTTGCCCTTGTCCGCAGCAACATCCGCATTGGCAGGTTTGCCCCTGCCGATAACCCTTCAGCGGTCGTTGAGCGCTTCCTGAGCGAGGTTGCGCCGACCGGGCAGACCGTCACCGTCAATGGCAAAGACGAGCAACTTTTTGAAGTCATCGTTGAGGGCCAGGCTATCCCCATGATTCAACTCAGCCAGACCACCGTTGGCGAGTTCATCGACCCTGAAAATCCCAACCTTAAAGCCTACCAGAATGTGCGCTTGAGCGAACCCGTGGAGACCATTAGCTGGCATCCAGAAAATTATAAGGCCGTGGTCGAATTACAAGGCCTCGACCGCGCCCTGACCAACACCGCGCTGGTCACCATCCTGGTCGTCCTCGGGCAACTGGCAACCTCTGTCATTGGTGGTTACGCCTTCGCGCGCCTGAAATTTCCCGGACGCGACACCATCTTCGTTTTTTATCTTGGCACTATCATGATTCCGTTTGTGATGTTGATTGTGCCACTTTACCAGTTGATGGTCTTAATTGGCTGGACCGACCGCCTGGCCGCGCTCATCGTCCCCTGGATTTTCACCGCCTATGGCACTTTCCTCATGCGGCAGCACTTCATCACTTTTCCAAAAGAAATCGAAGAAGCCGCCCTGCTCGACGGAGCCTCGCGTTTGCAAATCCTGAAAGACATCATCATCCCAGCCAGCGTCCCGGCCCTGGCCACCCAGGCCACCTTTACCTTTCTCTACGCCTGGAACTCCTTCTTGTGGCCGCTGGTGGTGATTAACGTGGGCAACGAGAAAAACCACGTCCTGACCCTGGCGCTCAACGTCTTGCGCGGACGCGCCTCCGACACGCCCAATCTCATTCTGGCAGGCGCAGCCATTGCCATTCTGCCGCCGCTCATCGTCTTCATCCTCGGCCAGCGCTTCTTTGTGGAGAGCGTGACTTCCAGCGGCGTGAAGGGCTAATTATGACCACTCTGGGCAACCGGAATCTGCACAACCCCCATCTTGATGGCGACGCCTTCTTCTGGCAAAACGGACCGACAGGTATCTTTCTCTCGCATGGCTACACCGCCACAGCGGGTGAAGTCCGCCTGTTGGCTGAATCATTGCATCAAAAAGGGTACACCATCGCCGCGCCGCTCCTGCCCGGGCATGGAACTCACCCCAACGACCTTAACCGGGTTCGCTGGCAAGACTGGGTCCGCGCCGGGCAAAAAACCCTCGACCGGCTGTTCCAAACCTGCGCGCAAGTTATCGTTGGCGGCGAGTCAATGGGCGGGGTGTTGGCGCTCTACCTGGCCGCCAGCCATCCGCAGGTGAAGGCAATTTTGCTCTACGCCCCGGCCATTGCGCTAACCATCAGCCCATTTGACCGATTCAAATTGCGCCTCATTGCTCCGTTTATCAGCCAGATGCAGCGACAAAAGCTGGATTGTCCCGATACCTGGCAGGGCTATCCGACTCTGCCGCTTAAAGGGGTCCTCCAGTTGTTGCAATTTCAGGCTGCCACGCTGCCATGGTTGCCCAAAATTCATCAGCCAGTACAAATTTTTCAGGGCCGCCTCGACCAAACCGTGGCGGCAGAAGCTGGCGACATCATCCTGAACGGCGTTTCGTCAAACATCAAAGAACATCACTGGATGGAAAAATCTCACCACACCATCCTCCTGGATGTGGAGTTGGATGAAGTGACTGCCAAAACCCTTACCTTCCTTGAGCGATACGCATGAGCGATAATCGAATATCGAACTGCGAATAACGAATTACTCCCTCCCCCGAAAGGAATTCATCTCCTTATGAAAAAAGTGAACGGCCGTTATGAAGTCTACGGCAACCCCATCAGCGCGGCCCAAACGCGAGCCGCCGATAAGTGGAAGTTAAAACTCGCCAAACAGTTCAAGTACGACCCGCAAGAAACGTACAACCTGAGCGTGCGCGAACATCCCTACGGCGGGGAAATTTTTGGGTTGAAGGAAATTGTCCGCGACCAACCGGGCGAACCCCTCAACAAAGAGAATGGCGTCATCGTCAGCACCATCCGCATGGGCTTTGGGCACTATCGCATCGCCATGGCGGGGGTTTCGGCCGCGCGCGCAATGGGTTTCACCCCCTACTGGCTCGACCTGCTCTCCATCCCCGGCGTGCCGACCGATGTCATCAACTGGTGCAATTCAAACTACAGCAAATACTCGCGCATCTCCCAGCGCTACCCCTGGTTCGACAAATACGTTTGGGAAAGCCTGACCACTGGCGAACCAACCCTGCCCGGCCTCAACTGGCTCTTCAATCAGTGGATTGTCACCTGGCCCTGGCGCTTCCTGAAAACGGAAGTCAAAGACTACAAGATGAGCGAACTCTTCGACCGGCTGTATGCCGCGCTGCCTTCCGACATGCCCACCCTGACCTCACACATGTGGAACTGCATGGGCGCAGTAGCGGGCGGCATGACCAACGTGGTCGATATGATGTTCGACAACTGGCCAATGGCCTTCCAACTGACCGAAGGCGCCAAACACGCCGTTCAGTCGCCCTCCGGCTACTACGGATTCCGCGTGATGCGCGGCTTCGATGAAACCAACAAGGTGATGAAACCCGTCCCAACCGATGCCCTCTACTACGTCGGCCATCATGTCGACCATGAGTTGGTCGAAAACATCGAAAACGATTGCGCCGCCCGCTTGCGCCGCATGAAATCCAAAGAACCGCGCCGCTTTTTGGTGACGATGGGCGGGGCAGGGGCGCAGCGCGAACTGTTCAAGGCCATCATTGAACACGCCATCCCCATGGTACAAAAGGATAAAATAGCCCTGTTCATCAACCTGGGTGACCACCAAAACAACTGGGAATGGCTGCAAGGCGAACTGGCACAGCACAAGGATATGATTCACACCCACTTTACCTGGGAAGATACCCGAACCTTTGCCGACAGCATCCGCGAGAAACCTGCTCACGGCCTGCACGTCTTCCTGCACAACAACACCTTCCATGCTGTTTACGCCACCAACTACCTGATGCGCGTAGTGGACGTGATGATTACCAAGCCATCCGAACTGGCCTTCTACCCGGTGCCAAAAATCTTCAATGCCCGCGTTGGCGGCCACGAAATGTGGGGCGCCATTCGCGGCGCGGAAATTGGCGACTCCACCGTCGAAACCCGCACCATTCCGCAAACACTTCAGGCCATTGACCTGTTGACCGCGGAAGATGACTTGCTTTCAATGTACTGCGACTTTATAATCAAAAACAAGAGCATCGGTCTTTACGACGGCGCCTACAAAAGCGTAGAACTCGCCACCGGCAAAAAATTCGTCCGCTAATATCCACCGTCGGGCGGCTAAGTGCCACAACGTGGTATACCGCCCGATTTTTATTAAACTGCCATGTTACTCGAAATCGAAAACTGCCTCCTGTCCATCGAACGCGAGCCGCACTTCCAGCTGACGGGCTGCCGCGCCGGCAACATCTGCCTGCGCTCGGCCCCACACCCTCAGCCGGTTCTCGCCATCCGCCAGACCGATACCGGCCTGGATGTAGATTTTTCCTCCTGCACCCTCTCCATTACCCCAAAAGGACATGGCTGCGACCTGCGCATCTGGCCCGAAACGGCGCGCTTCACCCTCTCATTCGAGATGACCGGTCACTGGTACGGACATGGCGAACTGGTTCACCAGCAATACCCGCTCAACCGCATCATGTTGCCCGAAAGCCCGTTCCAGTCCTTCGATAACGGCCCCGCCGGGCAGAGCTGCAAGCCCCACCCGGCCTGGTTCTCGTCGAATGGCATTTCCATCATCGCGCATAGCCCGGTCTCGGTGGGAATCAATCAGCCTCCTGCCGATTATCCCCGCTACGATTGGAGCCTGGGCGCCGAAAAAGGCCCCTTTGCCCACCGTCCCTTTGCCGACCCCGGCGGGACGGGCGACGGCCTGCTCACCTTCAGCGGAACAGGACTTCACCTGTCCATCCACATCAGCGAAAACATCCGCGCCGCCTATCACTACCTCGCCGAACAATTCGGCCACCCGGCCCAAACCCCGCCCGAACGCCTGTTCACCCTGCCCACCTGGACGACCTGGGCGCGTTACAAAATGTTCATCACCCAGGAAACCGTCCTGAACTTTGCCGATGAAATCCTCCAGCATGGCTACCCCTACGGCGTCATGGAAATTGACGACCGCTGGCAAACCCATTATGGCGACATCGCCTTCGACCCGGCGCGCTTCCCCAACCCCAAGGGGATGATTGACCAGTTGCATGAAAAGGGCTTCAAAGTCACCGCCTGGGTCATTCCCTTCCTCGACCCTGAATCAGACGCCTTTGCCGAGGGCAAAGCACAGGGATACCTGGTGCGACAACCAAACGGAGACCCCTACCCCGTGCGCTGGTGGCAGGGCGTGGGCGGCCTGCTCGATGTCAGCAATCCTGCTGCGTTGGAGTGGTTTGGGCAACGCCTGCGCAACCTCCAGCAAGAGACCGGCCTTGATGGCTACAAATTCGACGCAGGCGAAGCCGCCTTCTTCCCCGCCGACGCGCACAGCGCGGAATTCATCCATCCCAACGAATACACCCGCCGCTACATCGAATTCGTCGCCCAAAACTTCCGCCTCACCGAAGTCCGCTCGGCCTGGAACAACCAGCGCGCCCCCATTTTCTTCCGTCAATGGGACAAATGGTCAACCTGGGGGTTAGATAACGGCCTGCACTCGGTTCTGACCGGCATTCTCACGCTCGGGCTATGCGGCTACCCCTTCATCCTGCCCGATATGATTGGCGGCAACGCCTACGACCAGCCAGCCGATGCCGAGCTGCTCATTCGCTGGACGCAACTGAACGCCCTGCTGCCTGCCATGCAGTTCAGCCTGGCCCCCTGGGAATACGGCGCGGAATGCAACGCCCTCTGCCGCCGCTACGCCGAACTGCACCAGGAGTTTGCCCCGCGCATCCTGCAACTTGCCCGCGAAGCGGCGCAGAATGGCGCGCCTATCATCCGCCCGCTCTGGTGGCTGGCCCCGCAAGATGAGCGCGCCCTGACCTGCGATGACCAGTTCCTGCTCGGCGAAGACATCCTCGTTGCCCCGGTTGTGCGCCCCGGCCAGCGCGCGCGCGACATCACCCTGCCCCCTGGCCAATGGCGCGACTACTGGACCGGCGCAGAGTATCAGGGCAAAACCACCCTGCGCGACTTCCCTGCCCCGCTCGAAACCCTGCCGCTCTTCCTGCGAAGTTGAACCAGGCCTGAAACAACAGTTTCTCCCCTTTTCTCCTCTCTCCCATTTGGAATGAGAAGTGCGCCGAATGCGAGGGGCAGGGAGAAGCCCCGCCAGGCGGGTTGCGGAGCAAAGCCGGTGTAAAAAATCAAAAACCCGTACAAGGATGCGGTGGATTGACACGAATTCTCAAGAAAAATCCGTGTGCTTCCGTGTCATCCGCGTAATCCGGGTCCCAAAAATTCCGATGACAAACGAACCCCATCCCCAGTAAGAGCGCATACGGTGCTTGAAGTCCTCGCCGCATCCCCGCTCACCACCATCCAGGACGGCGGCCGGCGTGGCTGGCAGGCTTTTGGCGTGCCAGTCAGCGGGCCAATGGACTGGTTCGCCCACCGCGCCGCCAACCTGCTGGCCGCCAACCCGCTCGATGCCGCCGCGCTCGAAATCGGCTTCACTTCGGCGGAATTTCTGGCGCTGAATGACTGCCTGATAGCCGCCACCGGCCCCGGCTTTGCGCTCTTCGTCAACGACCGCCCGATGCGGATGGGCGCTTCTATTTTTGTGAGAAAGAATGGGCGGATTCGGCTCGAAAAACAGGGGCCCGGCAACTGGGCCTATCTCGCCGCTCATGGCGGAATTCAGACTCCACTGACTCTTGGCTCCCGTTCCTCCTACCTCCCCGCCCGCCTGGGGCCGCCGCCCCTCGCCCCCGGCGATGTGCTGCCCATCGGCGCCGCCCGCGCCCCCCTGCCAGAACTCGCCGCGCGCGCCCTGGCATTCACCCCTGCCTACTCACCCGCTTCCACCCTGCGCGTCCTCCCTGGCCCCCAGTCCAATTTCTTTTCCCTCGCCGATTTCTACGCTTCGGAATATGCTCTCTCTCCCCTCTCCGACCGCACCGGCTACCGTCTCACCGGCCCTCCGATGGAACGTCTCCTCCCTGGCGAACTACTCTCCGAAGGCATGACGCGCGGCTGCATCCAGATTCCGCCGGATGGACAACCCATCGTCATGCAGGCCGACTGCCCGCCCACCGGCGGCTACCCCAAAATTGCCTCCGTCATCACCGCCGACCAGCCGCTTTTGGCGCAAACGCCTATCGGCGCGGGCAAAATCCACTTTTTGGAAACCACCATTGAAGAAGCCCAGGCCGCCCTTCGGGAAATGACAACCCGCCTGGAAACGGGTATCATTCCTCCCAACCGCGAAGAATTTTCCTGGTAACTATCCTATGAAAATTGACCTGAATTGCGACCTGGGCGAAGCATCCGGCAGGGATGAAGCCCTCATGCCCTACATCACCTCGGCCAACATTGCTTGCGGGTTTCACGCGGGCGGCCCGGCGATGATGCAGGCCACCGTCCGATTGGCAAAACAGCACGGTGTCAGTATCGGCGCGCACCCGGGTTGGCCCGATTTGCAAGGCTTTGGGCGGCGCGAGATGTCTTTCAGCGGGGAGGAAGTCGAAGCGCTGGTACTGTATCAGATTGGGGCGTTGGCGGCCATTGCCCGGGCGGAGGATGTGGAACTTCGACACGTCAAACCCCACGGGGCGCTCTACAACCAGGCGGCGGTGAACGATTCTTTGGCAGAATCGGTTGCCAGAGCAGTGAAACGCTTTAGCCGGGACCTGATTCTCGTCGGGCTGGCAGGCTCCAGCCTGGTCGAGCGCGCGCGGGCAATCGGCCTCAGCGCGGCAAGCGAAGCGTTCCCTGACCGCGCGTACAATCCCGATGGAACCTTGATGCCGCGCAATCTGCCGGGCGCGGTGTTACATGACCCGGCAGCGGTAGCCGCGAACACTGTCCGCCTGGCGCGCGAGGGAATTCGGTTCGGGGGAAAAGTAATTTTTCCCGATACGCTCTGCCTGCATGGGGATAACGAAACCGCCGCCGAGAACGCCCGACTGGCGCGGGAGGCCCTGGCGGCGGCGGGGATTAAGGTGCAGGGGTTATAGGACGGGTTCAATCTCCGGGCGCGGCCAGGCGAACAGGACAGCGATGCCCAGCAACAGCATCAGGGTAACGGCCAGCCCGCCTTCGGGGCCAAACGCGCCGCCGGTAAACCAATTGGGGCCGGTTTCGACGAATTTGAGCAGTGTGCCGCCGCCCGCGTTGGTGCCGCTGACCTCGAAGCCAAAGACGTTGCCCTGAATCCAGTTCCAGACCGAGTGCAGGGCGCAGATGCCCCACAGCGAGCCTTCGCGCAGGGCGTAAAAAGCCGCGAACAGGCCAAACAGCGCCAGGTTTACCAGCGCCAGCACGCTCAGGTTGGGGTTGAGGCCGTGCAGCACGGCGAAAAAGAGCGAAACGACTACGATTCCTATCCAGGGCCGGGTGCGCGCGCCCAGGACGGGCAACATCCAGCCGCGAGTCAGGACTTCCTCGCCTGCGCCCTGAACGACCCAGCCCAGCGCGACGACCAGCACGCCGCCCAGCGCGGTCAGCCCGGTTTGAGCCGGGTTGCCTTCGGCCAGTTCCACGAAGCCAAACAGCGCCATCAGGCCGACCGCGCCGCCGAACATCGCCGCGCCAATCAGCAGGCCGCGCCCGTATTGCATGAACGCGCCAGGCTTTTGAAAACCAAGCGTGTAAAAGGGGCGTTTTTCGTAGAATTTGAGCCAAAGCCACAGGAACAGGAATATCCCGGCAAAGGAAGAGATGAGTTGCAGCGACATCCAAAAGCCGGAAACGAGGGCCGGCTCACCCTGCATGGAGGGCATGCCGTTCTCAAAGCCATAGACGGCCAGCATGGCAAGAACAACGGGAATTGCGCCAAACGATGAAACGAAGATGAAGGCCAGGCCAAGCGGCAAAACGGCCAGCCAGTGAGTCAGGCGTGCTCCGCGCCGGGCGAGGTGGAAGAGGGGGCTTTCGGTTATCCAGGGGAACATGAGAGAGTCTCCAAAGATGGTGGGATGACTGAAGTATTGTACAAGTTTCTTACGAAACCGGCAGGGGAACCGTTGCAGGCCTGATTGCGAAAATCTTCACAAATTCTGATATTCATTTTATAATCATTTGCGATAATTATCACAAGATATATCTAAATTCAACCAGGGCAGGCGGTTTGATTTTTACAAATTATTCTGACAATGACGATTGCGCTGAGCGGAGTGTCCTCCGACTTCGGAGTTCGCAAAAACCGCTCAGGACGCCCGATTTTATTGGCAAGAGAGCGAAGTCGAAGCGCAGATACTGTCAGTTTAATTTTTCAATTTGCAAAAGCCTGTGACCCGGTAAACGAGGTAAATATGACTGAAACGCTCCCCCACATTGTGATAGTCGGCGCCGGGTTTGGCGGCTTGCGCGCGGCGCGCGCGCTGGCGGGCAAACCCGTCCGCGTGACGATGATTGACAAACGCAATTATCACCTCTTCCAACCGCTGCTCTATCAGGTGGCAACGGCGGGCATTTCGCCGCACGAGATTGCCTACCCGGTGCGAGCCATTTTTCAGCGGCAGAAAAATTTTGAGTTCGTGATGGCGCGCGTGAACGGGGTGGATTTTCAACGCAAGATGGTTTTGACCGAAAACGGCGAGATTGGCTACGACTATCTCATCCTGGCGGCGGGAGCCTCGGTCAATTTTTTCGGCAATCCCTCCCTGGAGCAGAACGCCCTGCCGCTCAAGGACGTGAGCGATGCGGTGACGGTGCGCAACCACGTCTTGCGAATGTTTGAGCAGGCGGCGCATGAACCTGATTTACGCAAACGCCAGGCGCTCTTGACCTTTGTGGCAGTCGGCGGCGGCCCAACCGGCGTGGAGACCGCTGGGGCGCTCTCAGAACTCATTCGGCTGGTATTGCGCAAGGATTACCGCCAAATCAATGTGGAAAACGTGCGCGTGATTTTGATGGAGGCCGCGCCCACCATTCTAAACGGCTTCCCGCCCGCGCTGCAGGCCGCCGCGCGGCGCTCGCTGGAGCAAAAAAAGGTCGAGGTGCGGGTGGAGGCGAAAGTAAGCAACTATGATGGGGAGCGGCTGACGCTTGAAAGTGGCGAGGTCATCCCAACCCGCACGGTCTTATGGTCGGCAGGGGTACGCGCGGCCAGTTTGATGAGCAAACTGGGGATAGAACAGGCCAGCATGGGGCGGATTCGCGTTCTGCCTACTTTGCAATTGCCAGGTTACGCAGAGGTGTATGTCGTGGGCGATGCGGCCTATCTCGAAGAAAACAGCCGTCCGCTGCCCATGGTGGCACAGGTTGCCATGCAGCAGGGGCGTCACGCCGCTCAAAATATTCTGGCCGACCTGGAGAAAAAGCCCCTCAAATCGTTTCGATATACCGACCTGGGCAGCATGGCAACGATTGGACGAAATGCCGCCGTGGCGGCTACTTTTGGGATGCGGTTTCGCGGCTTTGCGGCCTGGATGGTCTGGCTGATGGTTCACCTGATTGGGCTGATTGGCTTCCGTAACCGCTTGATTGTGTTGATTAACTGGACATGGGACTATTTCTTCTACGACCGGGCAGTACGGTTGATTACGAGAGAGTGAATGGCATCGGAGGATATTCGCTCTTTCTTTCAGCAGGCAATCGCTATGATGATGAGAAGGTGCTGGTAAAATAAGTGCTCTCGTGCTTTTAACAGAAAAAACGGAACCATCCATATAGATTTTTATTAGAAAATCCACCTTAAGTGCTTGCCCAGGCAGGGATTCATCTTGCCAGAAATGGGAGATGGATAAACATTCAGCAAAACATAGTCAGGTCAAATGACGATGAAATCATACCGCAAAGAATTATGGTTCAACGTTCCAGCCCGACGCGGGTTTATCAACATCACTTCACAGGTCGAAACCTGTCTGCGCGAAAGCGGCATTCGCGAGGGCTTGTGCCTGGTCAATGCCATGCACATCACCGCTTCGGTCTTCATCAATGATGATGAAAGCGGCCTGCACCATGACTACGAAGTCTGGCTGGAGGGATTGGCCCCACACGAGCCGCTCGGCCAATACTGGCACAACCGCACCGGCGAAGACAATGCCGATGCCCACCTCAAACGGCAGATTATGGGACGCGAAGTGGTCGTGGCCGTCACCAACGGCAGGCTCGACTTTGGCCCCTGGGAGCAGATTTTCTATGGCGAGTTCGATGGTCGCCGTCAAAAGCGGGTATTGGTCAAAATTATTGGGGAATAAATCGCGCGAATACAGGAATTTTGACGCTATAATCAACCCAGGTTGCCATCTTTTGGAACTGCGCTTTGACGGCGCTCTTTTTACTTATAACATCCCGAAGGTTACTCAATGAGATGGGCAAGACACGCGCGGCAAACCTTCAGGACAATCCGTTGCGCAACACGGAGGCCCCATGACGGAACAGAAATCCGGCGCGCAAATCAGCACCCAAGCCTTCTTGCAGGCTGTTCTCATCATTTTCGCCCTGATGCTGGTTTCAGGCATCCTCACCCGGGTTATCCCCGCCGGAGAATACACCCGCGCCGAAGTAGAAGGGCGAGAGGCGATTGACCCGGCATCCTTCCGCCTGGTCGAACGCCCCAACTATCCCATCTGGCGCTGGTTCACGGCCCCCTTCGAGGTGCTCCTGACGCCCGATGGCCTGACCAAAGTTGTCCCCATCATCATCTTCATCCTTTTGGTCGGCACGGCCTTCGGCATCATGGACCGCAGCGGCATCCTCATTGCAGTCATCTCGCGCATCGTCAAATCGTTTGGCGGGCGCAAATATCTCCTTCTGCTGGTTATCACCTTCTTCTTCATGGCTCTGGGGGCATTCTTTGGCATTTTCGAGGAAGTCATTCCGCTTGTGCCGCTCATGATAGGGCTGGCCTACTTCCTCGGCTGGGACTCGCTGACCGGGCTGGGTATGTCCGTGCTGGCGACCAACGTCGGCTTCTCAACCGCCATCTTCAATCCCTTCACCATTGGCATTGCCCATCAACTATCGGGCCTGCCGCTCTACTCTGGGGCGGGACCGCGCCTGGTCTTGTTCGGGGTCGTCTATCTCATCCTGGCGATGTTCATCACCCAATACGCTCGTAAAATCGAGCGATGTCCCGAAACATCGCTCGTCTATCAGGAGGACCAGGCCGAAAAATCCAAGTACGGCATTTTCCAGGTGGATGACGTTTTTGACAGCAACCCGCGCATGAAACGCGGCGCAATTTTCCTGGGGATTTTCTTTGCCTTAATTCTGGCAGTGTTGATTGCCCTCCCCATCATCCCACTTCTACGCGACATCGCCCTTCCGCTCACCGGCTTGCTGTTCGTCATCGGCGGCATCGGCGCCGGAATCATTTCAGGAGCCGGAAAAAACGCCTGGCGCGCCGCCTGGGATGGATTCCTCGGCATCTTGCCTGCCGTCCCGCTGCTGATGATGGCCGCCAGTGTCAAGCACATCATCGCCACCGGCAGGATTCTCGATACCGTTCTGCACTGGGCCAACAACGCCCTGGCAGGCACCACTCCCTTTGCTGCCACGCTCATGATTTACGCCCTGACACTGATCCTGGAGCTCTTCATCACATCTGGCTCAGCCAAGGCCTTTCTCTTAATACCCATCATCATGCCGCTGGCCGACCTGGTCGGCGTCAACCGCCAGATTGCCGTCAGCGCCTACACATTTGGCGATGGTTTCTCAAACATGGCCTATCCCACCAATGCGGCGCTGCTCATCACGCTCAGTCTGACCGTTATCCCCTACCCCAAGTGGCTGCGCTGGGTGCTGGGATTGTGGGTTTGGGTCATCCTCGCCACCATCGTCTTTCTCGCCATTGCCGTTGCAACGAATTACGGACCGTTCTGACAGATGCCTTCCCTGCCTGATTCTTACGAACATTCCCGCGAACGATTCCGCTCCCGGCTCGAAATGCTGCTCTCACGGTGGCCTGCATCCCGCTTGACGAGCATGTCACTGCCCGAAGACCCCGGCCTGACGACGGACATCCTGGCGGCAGATGCCTCGGTCTCGCGGGACAGGTTAATCATCCTCTCCACCGGCCTGCACGGCATTGAGGGCTACCTCGGCTCAGCCGTGCTTGAATTATTTTTCGAAGAATACTTGCACCAACTCGACCCGCAGAGAACCGGTCTATTGCTCATTCACGCCATCAACCCCTGGGGCATGAAACACTTGCAACGCAACAACCCCGAAAATGTAGACCTGAACCGCAACTTTATCGAGGCTGATTTTTCATCGTTGCTGCATTTCAATACCGATTACCCGGCACTCTCGCACTTCTTCAACCCACCGCGCCCGTTAGAACATCTCTCGCGCGAAAAACTCGCATTTGCGGTGCAAACCGTCAAAAAACTGTTGACGTTTGGCCCACGCCGCATCCGCGAAGCCGCGCTTATGGGACAATATTGCCTTCCTGAGGGAATCTACTTTGGCGGAAGGACACTCCAGCCCGAAACAAAAGCAATGATGGCATTGTACCGCTCCGCGTTCGTCGGGTATCGACAAATCATCCACCTTGATATGCACACCGGCTACGGCCCGCGTGACCAGATGACGCTGGTCATTTCGCCGCACGAGACGATGACCACCGCCGAAATAACCGCCCGCTATGGGGCGCCGCGCGTCGCCGCCGCCAATCCAGATGAGTTCTACACCATGAAAGGCGATATGACCGATTGGGAGTATCAGCTCGTCCAACGCGAATTCCCCGGCGCGCAGTTCTTCGGCGCAGCCTGTGAATTCGGCACCTTTGGCGAATCCATCCTGGCTGGGGCGCGCAGCCTGCGAATTACCATTTTCCGAAACCAGGTCAACCAGCACGGCGGGAACCTGACCGCCACGCGGTGGGTAGACCGGGAATACCGAGAACTATACCTGCCCGCCGAACCAGCCTGGTTCAAGAAGGCCATGTCTGACGCCCGCCACACCTTCGACAAAATGCTTGCAGGAGATAAAGTCTAAAATTGCCCGATTCTGGCCGAAGCCAAACGATTTCGGGCAACCTCTCCAATGATACAATAACTCTTATGAACGAATCCGTTCTCATTCACGATGCTCAACAAGGCGACCTGGATGCCTTTAACCGCCTGGTGCTGGCTTACCAGGACGCGCTCTATAACACTGCCCTGCGCATTTTGGGCGACGAAGAACGCGCCGCCGATGCCACGCAGGAAGCGTTTATCTCTGCCTTCCGCGCCATCAATAGTTACCGGGGTGGCTCGTTCAAAGCCTGGCTGCTGCGCACCGTTACGAACGCCTGTTATGACGAACTCCGCCGCCAAAAACGCCGCCCCACCACCCCCCTGGAACCAGAAAACGATGACGATGAGGAAGTAGAATCGCCGCGCTGGCTGGCTGATAGTTCGATGAGCCCGGAAGAAAAGTTTGAGGCGGCCGAGTTGGAACATGCTCTTCAACATTGCCTCGAGGCCCTGCCAACTGACTTCCGCGCCGTGGTGGTCCTGGCCGATGTGCAAGGGCTGGATTACGCCGAGGTGGCTGCCGCCGTGCATAGCCCGCTCGGCACCGTAAAAAGCCGCATCGCCCGCGCCCGCCTCAGACTGCGCGAATGCTTACAAGACTTCTGGGAACTTTTGCCTGCCGCCTTCCGTCTGGAAAGTGAGGCCGCGCTATGACTTCTCCTTCCTTTCATGACGTCGAACAGATTTCTGCTCTGCTGGATGGACAACTTTCTCAGCAAGAAACTGCGCGTCTGCATCTGCGCATCGCCGCCGACCCAGAACTGGCTTCCATTTATCAGCAATTATCCCAATCTCGCGCGTTGCTGCGCAAACTGCCCGCCCGGCGCGCGCCACGCAACTTTACCCTGACCCCCAGAATGGCCGGGGTAAAAGCCCCCACCCCGCGCAGTTTCGTACTCTTTCGCCTGGCTTCGGGCTTTGCAAGCCTGTTGCTGGTACTGACTTTTGCCGCCAACGGGCTTGGCCAGCTGGCGGCCCGTCCTCCTGCCACCGAACTTGCCTATGGCATGGGCGGTGGAGCGATGACCGAGAACATGGAACAGCCCGCCCCCGCAGAGCCACGCCCGCAATCTGGCGGAGGCGGAGAAACCGCAATTCCCGCCCTGACAGCGCCATCAATCACCGCCGAAGATTCCGCCGCTCCTACAGAAGAGGCCTCGCGCAGCCTGGTTGTCGAAGCAACCCAAACAGTAGAGGAACTGCCGGCCGCCAAAACCGGCGAGCAAGAATTTTCAACGCAAGCCATGCCTGAAACTCCTCCAACCCGTACACCGTTTCAGGTTCCTGGCTGGCTGCAACTTGCTTTATTGGTGGTGGCTTTGCTGGCAGGCAGCGCAGCCTGGTTCGTAAACTGGCAGGTCAATGCCCGGTTTGCGCGGAAAAACAGGAAATGAGAGCCGAAGAAATTAAATACTGTCCACGTTGCGCTACGCCGGTCGTTCTTCAGGTCAAATTTGGCCGCGAACGACCGGTTTGTCCATCTTGCGGTTGGATTTTTTTCGCCGACCCCAAAGTGGCCGCCGCCGTACTGGTAGAAAACAATGACCGCGTGCTGCTCGTGCGGCGCGTTAACGAACCGTTTCGCGGCCTGTGGACTCTTCCTGCAGGTTTTGTCAATGCCGATGAAGACCCCGCCCAGGCCGCGGCGCGCGAATGCCTGGAAGAAACTGGTCTTGAAGTGGCGTTATGCGGCATTATCGAAATTCGTCACGGCAGAGAACATGCCCGAGGGGCCGATTTCGTCATTTTTTACCGGGGGCAGGTGACAGGAGGAATTCTCCAGGCGGGCGATGACGCCGACGCTGCTGAGTGGTTCGTGCGCGGAGACCTGCCCAGGCTGGCATTCCAATCCACAAAATATATTCTCGCGCGTTACTAACCGTTTGGCAGGTGCTAAAATAAGTAGCGGAGGTATGTATGTCCTCAATTACTGAAGTTCGCCCCTCGCCCATAGCCGGGACATGGTATCAGTCAAACCCGGAGATTCTCTCGCGCATGGTGGATGGTTTTATCAACCATGCCACATTGCCCGAACTACAAGGGGAGCCGGTGGCAGTGATTGCTCCACATGCCGGGCATATTTATTCGGGACCAGTGGCAGGGTTTGCTTTTGCCGCAGTTCGCAACCTTGCGCCCGAGGTAGTAGCCGTTGTTTCACCCATGCACCATGCGTATCCATATTCGTTGATGACAACAGCACACGCAGCGTATGGCACGCCGCTTGGTACATTACCTGTCCATCATGATTTGGCGCATGAACTCAATCGAACATTAAAACAGCGCCTGGGCTTTGGGTTGACCCCAGTGGCCAACGACCCCGAACATTCACTTGAAATCGAACTACCTTTCCTTCAACGCGCCATAAAATCCGACTTCTGGCTGCTGCCGATTATGGTGCGTACGCAAGACCGCAAGACTTGCCACGCCCTGGGTGAAGCCCTGTCTGAGACATTGACCGGTAAGAACGCCTTGCTGGTAGCCTCCAGCGACCTTTCACATTTTCATAATGCTGAAACCGCCCAACGGCTCGACCACGCCATGCTGGAACAGGTGGAGGCCTTCTCGCCTGAAGGGCTGTTCGAGGTTGAGGAGCAAGGCAAGGGGGAAGCCTGCGGTTTGGGCGCCATGGCAGCGGTCTTGTGGGCAGCCAAAGCCCTGGGAGGCCAGATGGTTAAGGTGTTGCATTACGCCACTTCCGGCAACGTGACCGGTGATATGCGCAGCGTGGTAGGCTATGGAGCAGCGGTAGTGTTGCGAAAATAAACCCATGTTCTATCAAAAAGAAAGCCGCTCTTCTCCATGTTGGGAAGAGCGGCTTTCTTTGGCGGATTCTGGAGGTTATTTCAATAAGTCCTGATATTCCAGGTTGCGGTCCAGGTAGCCATTAATGAACCAGCAAGTAGACACCACCTTCAGGCCATTGGCGCGGGCATACTCTAATCCGGCGCGAGCCAGTTTGCTGCCCAGCCCCCGCCCTTCCAGTTCCGCTGGAACGCCGGTGTGGGTAAAAGTGATGACACCGCCGTTGAGAGTGTAATCCAGTTCGGCCAGGTATTCGCCGAGATGAATTTCAAACCGATTACGATTCGGGTTATGTTGAACAGTAAGTTCTTGAGTCATCATCATTCTACCTCCAACGAATAAAACTATCGGGTTTGGGTAGAAAACCCATAAAGAATAAAAAAGATACGGGGGGCTGCAATCAAGTTCTGCTCAATGCATCTGACGCTCTGAAAATCACTATACACCCAAAGGATAAGGCTTGCATGACCCAAACGGGTTAACTTTCGATTGGATAAAAACACACACCAGCGGTACCAGGGCCAGTATGCACGGCCAGAGCCGGGGAAAGTTCCGCAATTAACGATTCGACCACGTTAACCCGTTCTTCGAGCATCTTTTTGAGTTTATCAATTTCATTCAGCGCCCCCGCATGAACGTAGGCCACCCGCGCTTTGCCTTCTCCTACGGCTTCAGCCACATAATCGACCATGTCGGAGTAAGCCTGCAACCGCGAACGCGCTTTGCCCAGGGCAACAATCACCCCATCCTTCATTCCAATCAGCGGTTTGATGTTGAGCAGCGTGCCGACCAGGTTTTGCGCCATGCCAATGCGCCCACCCATATACAGGTACTTGAGCGTATCAGCAGTCTGCACCATCTGCGTAAGGGGAATCATGCGCCGCACCTTTGTGGTGATTTCGGTCAGGCTGGCACCTGCCAGGGCCAAGCGGGCGGCTTCAATGACCATCCAACCCTGACAAAGCGAAACATTTTTGGTATCAATGACTTCAATATTGACATCTGGATGCTGTTCAACCATCATCGACTGCGCGACAGTCGCCGCCTGATACGCGCCAGAACCGCGCGAGGTCATGTGTATACTGATGATTTGCTTGAAACCGTTCGCAATTAATCCGCGATACATTTCCAGGTAGTCGCCAGGGCCAGGGCTGGCTGTCGTAGGCAGTTGCGTGGCAGTGGGCAACCAACGCAAGAATTCTTCGCGCTGAATGGTAACCAGGTCACGCAAAACTTCCTGTCCACGATGGATATAATAAGCCACCGTGTGGATATTCAGCTGGCGTATCAACGATTCCGGGATGCTGGCGCAACTATCCGTAACAACTGCAACTTGGGCTGACATGAAAGGCTCCTGAATGTGAAAATGGGTGCGATATTATTGTACTCACTTTTGTACAGTTTGATTATTGACCCTCGTCCGGTTTCCTCTTACAATACTTTTATGATGGACTTGCTCCAATGTCAGGCAGGAATTTCACCGTATCATGGCGGTTTTTTCCGACCCGACCATGACCCTCCGCGGCGCCCCAACTCCAGTTCTGCATTACTTTAGACCTATCCACTTTTTAACCTGTAAAGGAGTTTCTCATGCCCGCACCTTTTGTCTCTAAGCGCGCCCCTATTTACCAGAATGTGCCTGACGAAAAATGGAATGACTGGCGGTGGCAGTTAAGCAACCGGCTGAATAGCGTAGAAGATATTGAAAAAGTCCTGCCGCTTTCTGAAAGTGAGCGCAAAGCCCTGCAGACCCAGGGACTGTTCCGAGTAGATGTTACTCCTTACTTTATCTCGTTAATTGACCCGCAAGACCCGGAAGACCCCATTCGCAAGCAGATTATTCCTCGCTCCGAGGAGATGCAAGCCTTCACCGCCATGATGGAAGATTCTCTGGCCGAAGACCGCCATTCGCCTGTGCCGGGGCTGGTACATCGTTACCCCGACCGGGTGCTCATGCTGGTAACAACGCAGTGCGCTTCGTACTGCCGGTACTGCACCCGCTCGCGCATTGTTGGCGACCCGGCGCAGACTTTCAAGCGGGAAGAGTTTGAGATGCAAATTGAGTACCTCAAGCGAACCCCGCAAGTGCGCGACGTGCTGCTCTCTGGCGGCGACCCGCTGGTTCTGGCGCCAAAAATCCTGGAAGAATTGTTGACCCGCTTGCGCGAAATTCCGCACATTGAAATTGTGCGCATTGGTTCGCGCGTGCCAGTCTTCATGCCAATGCGCGTCACCCAAGAATTGTGCGACATGCTTCAAAAGTTCCACCCGCTTTGGATGAATATTCACGTCAATCATCCCAATGAAATTTCGCTGGAACTAGAACAGGCAACAGACCGTCTTACCAGAGCAGGCATTCAACTGGGCAATCAGGCCGTCTTGCTGGCCGGCGTCAACGACTGCGTTCACATTCAGCGCGACCTGGTACACAAACTTGTCCGCATTCGCGTACGCCCCTATTATCTCTACCAATGCGACCTGGTAGAGGGGGCCGGACACTTCCGCACCCCTGTTGCCAAAGGGATTGAGATTATCGAAGGTCTGCGCGGGCATACATCTGGCTATGCTGTGCCACAATACATCATCGATGCCCCCGGCGGCGGAGGCAAAATTCCGGTGATGCCAAATTACTTGCTGAGCATGTCGGACCATAAAGCGATTGTGCGCAACTATGAAGGCTACATCACCACCTATGAAGAACCGACCGAATACAAGATGCACAACCCGAAAACCTGTAAATATTGCCAGAACAAACGGCCTGAACCAGGTCAGACGGGACTGACTGGCCTGCTCGATGGCGACGAAATGTTCATTAAACCTCAAAACTTCGACCAACTGCATGACCGGGGCGGCATCCAACATCGCCTTAAAGATGAAAGCAAGTGGAAACCCCTTGGAATCGGTGAATCGACAGATTAGGGTTTCTCGGTGACATATACTAACGCGGGCGGGATTGTTCCACTGTGCCCGCCCGCGTTATGATGAGATATGAGAAAGTAGTAGAAAAGGAGAATATTTTTATGAAAACCACTCGTTTTGCTGTTCTATTCCTGGCGCTGGCCTTGTTCACAACCGCCGTTCTGCCTCCTGCCGCGCAGCCGCTTGCTGCACAAGGCTTCTCTACAGAATTGACCTTCCCATCTTTTGCAGATGCTGTCCTGAAATTCCCCCCGCTGACCGCCATGAGCATGGTCTCTCTTCCAGCCATCACCATCTCGGTAGAAAGCGCGGCCACTGGCGCAGACTATGCCTGCACGCTGGTTTCTCAAAAACCCAAAGACTGGACGAAGATGCAGCGCCGGAATATTTTCGACGCGACATGGACCGTGAAAAATAGCGGCACCAAAACCTGGGGAAAAAATGGCGTTGATTTCAAATATATCAGCGGCACGAAAATGCACACCTACGATGATGCCTACGACCTATCTCAAGATGTTGGCTCTGGCAAGACCATCACCCTTGTCGTAGATATGATTTCTCCGAAAACCAAAGGCTATTACACTGCGGTTTGGGGTCTTTACAGAGGCAGCAAAGCCTTTTGTAAGCTGTCTGTGACCATCAACGTCAACCGCTAGGGATGGATAACAAACCGATTCATGGATAATCCCAAAAAAGTTGTCATTACCGCCGCGTTTTTGGCAATCCTGGTATCGTCAGCCTGCGTGGTGACGATACCAGTGCCAGACCTTGCGCCCACGGCGCCCCCCGTCAATACTGTTAAAGTATCCCCCACTGAACCGTTGCCAGAAATTCTTCCAACCTTTACGCTCGCCTTCACCGAAACGCTTGCGCCTACGCCAACAGCCAGTTTTACGCCGACTTTTTTCCCCACTATTACCCCCTTCCCTACCGCAACATTAACGCCTAGCATCACACTTTCACCGATTCCGGTAGAAATTGCCACCCTGGGAGAGGGCATCCCTCAGGAAACGCTCACCCAAATTGCGCTGACTCCGCTTTCATCAGGCGACCCCATCGGCGCGGAATTTGCCTGCATCGTCACCGCCAAGCGCATAGCAGATTTCACAATCCTCAAGCCAAAATATCAATTTACCGCCTGGTGGGACCTCAGGAATGTTGGAAAGAAAAAATGGGGCAACGACGTGGTCGTTGCCTCCCTGGTAGAAGGAATGCGCATGTCAACCGACCGTTTTCTGCCGCTGCCTTCCGAACCCCGGCCTGGTGAAAGCATGCGATTGAAGATTGAAATGATAACCCCGGTCCAAGAGGGAACTTACCTGATGACCTGGGGACTCAAAAATACACGTTCCAACCGACATTTTTGCTTTTTCACGATTAATATCATCGTCAAAAAGTGATGATAATGAAGACCAAAAACGATACCGGGATTGCAACTTTGCTGGACAACCCTTTTTCAGGATTGGAGGACTTATGCACTATCGCCGCCTGGGCCGCTCTGGCCTGAAAGTCAGTGAAATTTCGCTTGGGTCTTGGGTCACGCTCGGCGACCAGGTCGATGAAGATGCGTCCATCGAATTAATCCAGACCGCTTACGACGCTGGCGTCAATTTTTTCGATACCGCCGACATTTACGCCAACGGGCAGGCAGAAACGGTGATGGGCAAAGCACTGAAGGACTTTCCGCGCCAATCGCTGGTCATTTCTTCAAAAGTGTTCTGGCCCACCATGCCCGGCCCCAATGGACGCGGACTTTCGCGCAAGCATATTACCGAATCCATTCACGCTTCGCTCAAACGGCTGGATACCGAATACCTGGACCTGTATTTTTGTCATCGCTTCGACCCCGATACCCCCATCGAGGAGGTCGTCTTTACGATGGATATGCTGGTACGTCAGGGCAAAATCCTGTATTGGGGCACCTCCGAGTGGCGGGCATGGCAAGTGACCGCAGCGATTGCCGCCGCGGAACGATATAACCTGGTTCCGCCGACCATGGAACAGCCACAATACAACATGTTCCACCGCCGCCGCGTAGAGATTGAACTCGCTCCGCTTTGCAAGGAATATGGTCTGGGACTGACCACCTGGAGTCCGCTTTATTACGGCATCCTGACCGGCAAATATAATGACGGAATCCCTATGGGTAGCCGCGCTTCCATGGAAAGCATGGCATGGATTCGAGACCGCATTACGCCTGAACGTGTAGCAATCGTCCGTCAATTAACTGAAGTAGCCGCCGATTTACACATCAATACCGCACAACTGGCAATTGCCTGGCTACTACGCCGTAAAGAAGTCAGCAGCGTAATCACTGGAGCGACCAATATTCAGCAATTGCAAAACAACCTCGAATCGGCCAATGCTGTGGATGTTCTGCAAGATGATGTCCTGGAACGCATTGAGCAAATTTTGGGGAATTATCCTGACGAGGACTGAAGTACATTCTTCCAAAGGTTCTGGAAAACCCGAGGGAGAATGTATTTAACAAGAACTTGTCTGACAATCAAATTTATCCTTGATTTTGACTCGCGTTTGTGCTATTTATAGGGCAACTCTTCTTAAAGGATTTCTATGCATCGCGAACGCGTCTCTGAAAACGTCTATTGGTTCCAAAGCGAAGTGTATGCCCAGGTAACGGCAGGCGTTATTGCCGGCCCGCAGTGGGCTGTCGTGATTGATACGCTTGCCACCCCCGAAGAAACCCTGAGCATGCGCGAATATGTCGAGCATGAACTGGGGCTGCAAATTCGCTACGTCATCAACACCCACTATCACGCCGACCATACCTGGGGCAACTGTTTCTTTCCAGGAGCGACCATCATTGCGCACTCAAAATGCCGTCAACTGATGGCTGAAAAGGGGATTCCATCTCTGGAATCGGCCAAAAAACAAAATAATGCCATGCGCCAGGTCAAAATTGTATTGCCACACCTGACCTTTGATGATGGGGACCTCAATTTGCGGGTAGGCAAAAAAAATCTGATTCTCTCCTCGGCAATGGGCCACAGTCACGATGGGATTTCTGTATTTGTAGAAGAAGACCGTATCCTGTTTGCGGGCGATGCCTTCATGCCATTACCATATGTTGTAGATGGAAACATCAACGACCTGGTATCCTCCATCAAAAAAATTGGACGCATGGGGTTGGAAAACATTGTGCAGGGACACGGGGATATCATCCTGCGCGGTGAAATTGACGCAGCAGTGAAAGAAAATCTGGCCTATCTTTCCGCCATCCGCAAAGCAGCGCGTACCGCGCTCAAACGCAAAACTCCTTTCGAGTATCTTGATGAAGTCACCATTGAAGAATGCGGCAAAAGCCGCGTACACCTGGGAGGCCTGGCCCCAGCCCTACATCAACGCAATTTACGAGCGCTCTATCGTCATATGCTGGAAAACAAAGATAGTAATATGGATGAAGAATGATTTCAAAAGTACATTGACGCTGAAATCAAAAACCGGGAGCTCCCGGTTTTTGATTTCAGCTCTTATGAAGAGATGCACCACCTCTGTCTTCTTTACGTTCGCGCAATTTACCATGAATGCTGATACTCACCACCCGCTCAGAGCCGTTCAATAACTTTTTGATGTTGGGACGCAGCGCCCACGCCAGAAGGAACAAAGTGATAACACCATATATTACATCCGTCCAGGATGCGCCTGGCGAGCCGGTGAGAAACCGTATCAGAAAAACGAGAATGGCAAATAAAGCCACGCTTAAGGTCGTCACTGATGCATACCCCAGGGTAAAAAAGACCAGCGCCCCCAGCGGAAGGATAATCAGCACGGAGGGCCACCACAGGCCAATTGCACCACCCAGTGCCGGGGCGCCGCCCGCGCCACCGCGCAAACGCACAAAACGTTTTTTTTCATCAAATTCTGGCAGATAAATGGAATAGTTATGGCCCAAAATGGCCGCCAGCGGCGCAAGAATATGCACCCAGTGTCCGTCAGGGTGAACGGCGATGGCAATCCAGGTTGCCACTGTGCCTTTGAAAATATCAAGGAGAGCCGTCAAAAGCCCGGCGCCAAACCCGGCCGCGCGAAAAGCGTTTGTCCCGCCAGTACGTCCACTTTCAACTGTGCGAATATCTTTGCCCGTCTTCAGTTTAACCACCAGCAATCCAAAGGGAATAGAACCGAGCAGATACCCAAGTAACACCAGTCCGCTGTCAATCAGCAGTTGCATGTTCATCCTCCAAATTAGTCTATTGAGGGTAACACATGAAATCAGAGAAAGTTACATACCTGTCACCGTCAAAGGCACCTCGGCAGCGCACCCATCCTCAATCCAAAAAGCGTGCGCTAACCATTCTCCTTCTCCAGGCGACCAAATAACCTGAATCACATCATAAAAGGATTCGGCAATATCGGTCGGCGAGGGAACTGCCGGGCCTTGCGGGTGCGAGTGGAAAATTGCCAGCAATTCCATCCCAGCCGATTCAATCTGCTGAAAGGCTTGCCACTGCTCCAGCGGCTCCATCCGAAACCGCACGGGGCTGTTCGCCGCATTTCTGACCGGTATCACCACCTCTACGACCCCACCCCGCCCCCCAAGCAGACCGCACGCCTCCAGGGGAACGCGCGCCTCTACATAATCACGCATCTGCTCCCATTGAGCGCGGGAGAGGCTCAGGCCTGGTGGTTGAGAAAGTTGAGAGGCATGTTTCATCCACGTCCTAAAAACAAGGCGGCGACCCAAAAAATGCTCAGGCTGACCAGCGCATCCACGCCCGCCCGAGACAAAGAGACCTGCTCACGCAGATGGATGATGAGACTGGTCAGGGCGTACAGCGGGCCAAGCAAAACCAGGCCATACTGAACCGCTTCCAACGGCCAATAATGAAATGCCGCGGCAAATTGGGTGAGGACAAACGCGCTTGTCAAAGACCATAAAACATCCCAATCACCGGTTTGTAAATGGATAGCGCGCAACGTCACCATGCCAGCCGCAGGGAAGATTGCCAGTACCATGACCGTCAATCGCACGGCAGAATACGACAGAGTAGATGCCAGGATAACGAACAGAGCGAAGGACAGAGCCGTTAGCACGGCAGAAGCAGCGGGATGCCGCACATCCGATGAATCAAGGGCGATATACTCGGCCACCAACACCAGCAAGAGCAATATTCCACCCAAACCAAAGCCAAACCACCAGAGCGGGCCAAGCGGCATGTTATACAGCGATACGCCCAATACCAGAGCGGTCAGGGCGGGTAAAATCCAATGCGGCAGGGTGGACCGGCCATCATATTGTGGATGCCCACGCAACAGCCAATCGACGCCCGAAGCGGTCAGCCCGGCAGCCAGCCAGATGGCAAGAGAAGTCGGCTCGAAATTAAAAGAGTAACCCACTCCCAAAAGTTGGAAAGAAACTGCGTATTGCTCGCGCTCGATAACCTGGGCCAGCGCATAAGAGAGCAATACCGCCGCCAGCAAAACGCTCAGGCGATTGGCGTTGGGAGTATGGCGTCGTTCAATCGACATAATGAGATTCTACCTGTCCAATTCAGACAGCGGAAGGGTGAATTCGGCTAAAACAGGAAGGGGATAATTGCTTTGCGACTTTTGGGAAAATCGGGAAACTTTTCCCGATACCAGGCCAGGGTTTTGTGGCTGCGCGCCAACAGATAACCCGCCATGCCAAGCAGCGCTATCCATGCAAAGAGATGCCTTGACATCAGCACAACCCCCACCCAGGCAACGATTTCAAAAAAATAGTGCGGGCAGGCCACATACTCAAACCAGCCGCCGCGTGGAAGAACATATCCTTGCCCGTTGCGGCGCAGGTCTGCCAGGATTTTATGGTGACTGAAATTAGCAGTTTCCCCAAACACAAACAGCAGCAGCCCCAGCCAGAACAGGCTATCGGCAGCCGGGAGCGGCCAACGGTTGAGAAAGCTCAGAAAACCGGCTACCAGCGAATAAAACGAGGCAATTGCCAGAGTGGTGAACGGGTCAATCGGCCCGGAATACTTGTGAAGGAACAGGACTTCGAGACAGCGCTTGCCAAAATGCCCCAAAATGGCGGCCAGCACCAGGGCCTGTACCAGGGTGGCAGAGGCCAGCAAGGGCAGAGAAAACCCAAAAGCGGTTAGAAGAGGCAGAAAGTACAGGACGAACATCCCCAGCCGGGCGTTTATTCCCCGTTCCGGGCGAAATTTGCTATATTTGAGCAGGGTTGAACCCATCCATTCACCCACGCCCATGCCCGCCGACAGCAGCGCGAGCGCCAGGTAAAGCGTAATGTTTGGAATATTCCATTCAGGCAAAATCATACCAGTCTCCTGAGGGGCGCAAAATGATTCTGCGTCCCGATGACGCAGGGCGGATTATAATCGGGAACAGGAGGCAGCCATGGAATATACGTCCATTTTGGTCGAACAACGCGGACAGGTTGGGCTGGTCACACTCAACCGTCCGCAGGCGTTGAACGCGCTCAACCAGGTTTTACTTTCAGAGCTGGCGCAAGCGCTGACGGCCTTCGACGCTGAGGAGGGCGTTGGGGCAATGGTGTTAACTGGCGGCGAGCGCGCCTTTGCCGCCGGGGCCGATATCCGCGAAATGGCGGAAGCCAGCGAAACCGAAATGCGTCAGAAAGGCTTTGTAGAGTTATTCGACCGCCTGCGGCGCATCAAAAAACCACTTGTGGCGGCAGTAAGCGGCTTTGCGCTGGGCGGCGGCTGCGAACTGGCCCTGGCCTGCGACATCATCCTTGCCAGCGAAACGGCGCGTTTTGGCCTGCCCGAAGTGACCATCGGCGTCATTCCTGGCGCGGGCGGCACGCAACGGCTCACCCACATCGTCGGCAAATACCTGGCGATGGAGATGATTCTCAACAACCGTCACCTCACCGCGGCAGAAGCAGCCCAATTTGGATTGGTCAACCGGGTGCTGCCCGTTGAACGGTTGCTGGAAGAAAGCATCGCTCTGGCCCAAAGCCTGGCCGCGCGCGCCCCGCTGGCGGCGCGTTCCGCCAAACAAGCCGTCAACCAGGCTTTTGAAGGGTCACTCTCCGAAGGGCTGAGCAAAGAGCGTGACCTGTTCTATCATCTTTTTTCCACCGAAGACCAGAAGGAAGGCATGAAGGCTTTTCTGGAGAAACGCAAACCCGAATGGAAAGGAAAGTAAACGCGCTGTGAACTACGACCGAACTGTCCTGGGATATTACAGCCTGGTAGATGCCTTTGCGCGGCTCGAATTGCGGGAAGTTCCCGTTCTGGCGCATGCCTCGCTGCGCGCGTTTGGGCATGTGGAAGGCGGGGCCGATACCATCATTTCGGCCCTCCTGCCCAACGTGGCCGCCCTGATGATGCCCGCGCATACCTACGTCACCATGATTACGCCCCTGGCGGGGCCTGCCAACAACGGCATCGTCTATGGGCGGCGGCAGGACCAAAACCGCATGGCCGAACCGTTCTCTCCCAACATGCCCGCCGACCGGCTGATGGGAATCATCCCTGAAACGCTGCGCCAGCGCCCCGGCGCAAAGCGCTCGATGCATCCCATCCTGTCGTTTACCGGCCTCAATGTAGACCGCGCCCTCAAAGCGCAAACGCTCGAAGAACCCTTCGCGCCGATTCGCATGTTGGCGGAAAATGATGGCTGGGTGTTGCTGTTGGGCGTCGACCATACCGTCAATACCACCGTGCATTATGCCGAAAAACTGGCCGGGCGGCGGCAGTTCATCCGCTGGGCGCTGACCGAAGACGGAATCATTGACTGTCCTCACTTTCCCGGCTGTTCGGCAGGTTTCAAGCCGCTGGAGCGCGACCTGGCGCCGTTTACCCGCGAAATTCAGATAGGCGAGGCGCGCGTGCGGGCCATGCCGATGAGCGCTATCATTGAAGTCGTAAAAAACCGCCTGGCGCGCAACCCCAAAGATTTGCTGTGCAGCGATATCACCTGCGAACGCTGCAACGAATTGCGAAAGTAGCAAAAGCATGGAAGGCGTTCTGACATTCGTGGTTGTTCTGGCGGGTTGGGTTTTCTCGCTCACCCTGCATGAGTTTGCTCATGCGCTGGTCGCCTACCAGGGCGGCGATTGGACCGTGCGCGAGAAAGGCTACCTGACCTTCAACCCGCTCAAATATACCCACCCGGTCTATTCAATTGCCCTGCCGCTGCTCTTCCTGGTGCTGGGCGGCATTGGCCTCCCTGGCGGCGCGGTGTATATCCAAACCAGCCTGTTGCGCTCCAAACGCTGGGAAACAGCCGTTTCATTAGCCGGGCCGTTCTCAAACTTATTAGTGGCAATTGCGCTGGGCCTGCTTCTGCGCATCCTGCCGGTTTCGGGCAGTGGAATCTGGCCTGGGTTGGCTTTTCTGGCGCTTTTGCAAGTCACGGCCTTCCTGTTTAACCTGTTGCCCATCCCACCCTTTGACGGCTACGGCGCGCTGCGCCCGCATTTGGAATGGGGACTGCGCGAGAAAATGGACCGCTTTGGGCAAGTCTCGCTTTTCATCGTATTGATGGCGTTTTGGTATCTGCCCTTCGTCGGCAGGGGGTTTTGGAGCGCGGTGGGCCTCATCTCCCAACTGATTGGCATTCCCCTGAACCTGGCGCTTCTGGGACAATCCTTATTTCTGTTTTGGAGGTAAATTATCATGCCCAAAATAGCCGTCATCACCGATACCGATTCCAGCCTGCCTTTTGACCTGGCCGAACAAAATCACATCGTTCAAGTTCCCATCCTGATTCAATTTGGCGAAGAATCTTTGCGCGATGGGTACGATATTGACAGCCGCGCTGTCTTTGAGCGCATTGACCGCGAAAAACGCCTGCCCAAAACTGCTGCGCCCGCGCCAGGTCTATTTGGGCAGGCCTTTCAGCGCGCATTCGATGAAGGCGCGGAAGAAATCCTGTGTCTGAACATTAGCAGCGCAATGAGCGCCACCTACGCAGCGGCCTGTCAGGCAAAGGAACTCTTCCCCGGCAGGCGAATCGAGGTAATAGACACGCGCACGCTCAGCATGGGGCAAGGCTATATGGCCCTCGCCGCCGCGCAGGCCATTGCCGGCGGCGCGAATCTGGACGAAGCCAGAACCGCCGCCGAAGAAATTTGTGGACGCACGTTCTTGTTCGGTTCGCTGGCAACGCTCAAGTATATCGCCATGAGCGGGCGGGTGAGTTCTCTGGCGGCTGGAATGGCCGGGCTGTTGGATATTAAGCCCATTCTCACCCTGCGTAACGACAAACTGGAACTGCTGGAGCGCGTGCGCACGCAGAAAAAGTCGTGGGCGCGCATGGTGGAACTGTGCCTGGAACAGATGGGCAAACAACGATTAGAAAAATTATCCATCCTGCATGTGAACAACCCCGCCGGAGCGCAGGAAGTGGAAAACATGCTCTGCGCTGCGCTATCCTGTCCATCGGAAATTACGCGGGGAGAAGTGTTGCCAGGTCTTTCGATTCACACCGGAGCCGGTACAATTGTCGTTGTGGGCGTAGTTGGCAGAGAATAAATACAGTGCACCAACCTCGTCCTATTCGGCCTCCCCAGGCGGGCTTTCCCCGGCAGAGGGAGGTTTTTGTTTGGAAATTCCCGAATAAAAAAGGCGCGCGCTGCGTTAAGTATTTGAGACCAAGCAAAAGGAACAGCCAGTGACCCTGCCTCGCGCGGAGACCGAAGCGGCTCTGATTGCCCAAGCCCAACACGGCGACCGCTCTGCCTACGAAGAACTCGTCCGCCAGCACCATGCCGGCGTCGTGAATGTGGTTTACCGCATGTGCGGCGATGCCGAACTGGCGCAGGACGCCGCCCAGGAGGCCTTTATTCAGGCCTGGCTGCACTTTCCATCCTTTCGCCCTGGCACTTCTCTGCGCAACTGGCTCTACCGCATTGCGGTTAACGCTGCGCTGGATGTCCTGCGCCGCAATGCAAAGACTGTCGAAACTGCCTTTGAGGACCTGCCCCTGGCCGACCCGCAGACCGGCCTCGAGGCTGCTCTTTTACAAAACGAGCGCGCCCGCGCCGTCCAAAACGCCATTCTCGCCCTGCCCGAGACCAGCCGCGCGGTGCTGGTGCTGCGCGAATACGGTGAGTTCTCGTATCAGGAACTCTCCGCTGCGTTGAACATTCCTCTCGGCACGGTCATGTCGCGGCTGCACGCTGCCCGCGCGCAACTCAAGCACTTGTTGGAAACGCAACTTGCAAACCTGGAGACGGAATATGCCTGAACATATCCACCAATGGCTGAGCGCGTATCACGACGGCGAACTGCGCAACGCGTGCCTGCGCCAGGTAGAAAACCACCTGACCGAATGCGCCGCTTGCCGGGCCGAACTTGACGAGATTCGTTCACTCTCCACGCTGTTGAAAGAAACCGCCATCGAAGAAAACTTCCTGTCCTCCGAGCAGTTCGCCGCCAACCTGGCCCTGTGCCTGCCTCGCCAACCCGAAACGCCCCGCTTCCGCAGCAAGGCTCTTGAAATTGGCTGGTGGCTGGTCCCGTTCGGCGCGCTGGGGATGAGTCTTTTCATCGACGTCACGTTTGCCATTCGTTCAGCCCTCTTGTTTGCGGCAAATGCCGGTCTGCTGGGCAGAGAGATGGCCTGGATGCAGAGAGTGCCACTCCAAATGGATTGGTTCACCACCGCAATGAACCTCTTTGGGCATCAGATTAGACCGACAGTACAGACAACCCTATCAGCCTTGAATGATGCCCATTTGTTCGTCACCCAGGTAACAGACAGTCTGCTGCCACAAGTTCTTTTCTCGGTAATCTATTTCGGCTGGGTGGCGGTCTGGTGGCTGAGTCGATTATCTCAACCAACAGAGAGTTTTTCCCAATCCTGAAGATGAAAGCGGTTCCCTGCTTGCTGTCATCCTTCAAAAAATCAGTTAATCGTTCAAAAAGGAGTGTTTTACCATGTTCGATATCAAAAAAATTCTCGTGCGTTCCTGGCATATCCTGTGGAATTACCGGACATTATGGATGTTTGGCTTCATGATGGCCCTGGCCATGGGCGCAAGCGGCGGCGGCAACAGCGGCTACTCTGCCAGCGATGGAGACCGCCGCCAACCCAATTCGGAATGGCGCAGCGATTGGGAAACCCTGCGAGGCGAAAATCTTACCGATAAATTGCAAGATGGCTTGCGGCAGGCCGGGGAAGAACTGCAAAAGTTGCAAGCACAATACCCGGTTGAGTTTAAGATGGGACTGACCGCGTTCATCATGTTTGTCATCGTTGCAACCCTGGCGGGTCTCATCATCACCATTTTGGGCTATGTGGCTGAAACAGCCTCCATTCGCATGGTAGACGAGTATGAGCAGACCGGAGTCAAGGTTGGCTTCTGGCAAGGCTGGAAATATGGCTGGTCGCGTGCTTCATGGCGGCTGTTCCTGGTCAACTTCCTGGTTCATATCCCGGCCTTCGTTTTGTTCGTCTTGTTGGGATTGGTAGTCTGGTGGATTGTGGCTTCGGCCTTGAGCGGCGTGGCATGGCGGCTCGTTACCAGCCTGGTTGCCGGAATTGGCCTGGCTTTCCTGCTCATCTTCTTCACCATCATCCTGATGTCCATCCTGTACGTGTTGCGCGACTTCGCCTGGCGAATCATCGTCCTTGAAGATGCTGGCGTGCTGCAATCTTTGCGCAACGCCTTTGGGATGATGAAGCGTCAGTGGAAAAACATTGGTCTGATGTGGCTGGTGATGCTTGGCCTCAAAATTGCCTGGGGAATTGCGTTTTTCATCCTGGTATTCCCGCTATTGATAGTCTCCATCCTGACGGCAGTGGGCGGCGTGCTGGTAGCAATTGTGCCAACCCTGCTGACCGCTGGCGTGGCGAGCCTGCTCTCCGCGCCTGATTACTGGCCCTGGATTTTCGCCGCCATCATTGGCTTCCCGCTGTTCGCGGTGGTGGCTTTCTCGCCCATTCTTCTAGTCAGAGGCTGGGCGCTGATTTACCACTCCAGCGCTTGGACGCTGACCTACCGCGAGTTGAAGGCACTCGAAGCAGCAGCCCCAACCATCATCGAACCCGTTGAAGCATAAGGGCAGTCTGCCCTGAGTAAATGGAGCGGAGACCAGCTTCGATTGGGGCTGGTCTCCGGTATGTTTGCAGGACTGGAACCGGCTTTCAAACTGTTTTACCTATCCGTAGGCACGCGGGGGCATTTCAGGGGTGGGAGAAGAAGTCATGCCAGCGGGAGGCTCCTCGCTACGCGGCGGGTTGGAGGCTGGTGACTTGACAGTTGTCATCTTACGCAGCAAGTCATACCAGAAGGGCGCTCCCTGAGCAACGGCAACCGTCGTCATCAACAGGCCAATGATTTTCACCGTCCAGAACCACACAAAATCGCCCAATGGATGAAAAGGCGGAGCGTTTTTCAACAGCGAACTCCAGCCAATATGGATGGTCAATTCTTCCAGTTCGGTCAGCAATTGGTCGGTTTGGGCATCATAACCATATTGGTCAATGTAAGCCTGGGCTTTAACCGAAGCAATTGCGCGCATATCAGGCGTAGCCCACAACTGGCGGAAAAGGTCAATGCTATCCACCCCCAGCAGCAGGGTCAGCGCCAGCGAAAAAAACAAAACATAGCGGCGAGCCAGCGCCGAAAACGTCTCAGAGGCCTGGTTCATCAGGCCATCGAACCACAAAGCCATCTTGGCGCGCAGTTCCAACACACTGCTCACGCCACTATTGACCAGGCGCAGCAACTCCGTTTTTCCTTCAGAAGGCGGCAATTGGTGAATGAGCTCAAGAAGTTCCTCGCTGCTGGCAGCAATATCAAGTTTTGCCAGGTCAAAGAACGCATCCAGCAAGTTGGAGACCGGGACTTTCTCCACTCGCTTTTCGACCAGTTGGGCGTTGCGGGAAAACACGCTCCGCCAATCCTGATAGCGCACCGGCGCCAGAGACCGAATCTGCGGCATACTGATTAACTGCCCCAGCAATTTGCCGCCCACGATGCGTTTTAGAATCCCCTCTAACGTCCGTCCGCGCGTTTCAAACGTATTCAGAACAAACTGGCTCATCCAGGAAACCACCAGACTCATCAAGTAGTAAGTAAGAGCCAGCCCTAAGGCAACTTCGAGAACCTGCGAGAGTGACATGTTGGTCTCCCTTCTGCGTAAGCGACCAGAAATTTCGTGACAAGTGTATGGGGAATCTATGCTGGCGGCAAGGGTAAAAAAACGCAAAGCCACGCTCGCGCCTGTTGCCGCCTTTCAGCTACAGTGGGCACTCAACGAGAATAGTATAATATTGACAAGAAAGAACCCCCTATGAGCGCTTTCCTCGGCTATCGCTGTTCCTTGTGTAAACAAGAATACCTGCCCGACCAGGTTACATACACCTGTTCCTGCGGTGGAAACCTGGATGTCGCGTTGGACATTGACTCCATCAGAAAAAAATACCAACCGGATGACTTCCTGTGCCGGGATGGCCCCTCGTTGTGGAAATATCTGCCGCTCTTGCCCGTTTCCTTTCCCGCAGGTGGAGAGCAGACCCCGCTCAATCTGGCTGGCGGGACCCCTATCCTTTCTCTGCCCCGGTTGGCTGCTGAACTTGGCCTGAAGCAGTTCTGGCTCAAAGATGAAAGCCGCAACCCAACCGCTTCCTTCAAAGACCGCGCCAGCGCCGTTGTCGTTGCGCGCGCCATCGAGACGAAGGCAAAAGTTGTGGTCACAGCCTCCACCGGCAATGCCGGAGCAGCCCTGGCAGGCATGGCAGCGGCGGTAGGGCAAAAAACGATAATTTTCGCGCCTAAAACGGCCCCGCCCGCCAAAGTAGCGCAATTGCTGGTCTTTGGCGCAAAAGTTCTGCTCGTAGATGGAACTTACGACGATGCTTTTGACTTATCCATCAAAGCCGCTGATGAATTTGGCTGGTACTGTCGCAATACTGGCTATAACCCTTTCACCCTTGAAGGTAAAAAGACCGCTGCCTACGAAATTTGGGAAGGGTTGCATCAACAGGCTGGCCTGGGATTTGGCAAAAAGACCACAGAAGCCACTTCCCCCCTGCATCCGCCGCGTCTGACCATCTTCGTTTCCGTAGGTGATGGGAACATCATTTCGGGCCTCCACAAAGGCTTTAAAGATTTACGCGCCCTGGGCTGGCTCGAACAAATCCCGCGCATTGTAGGCGTGCAAGCCGAAGGCTCGGCAGCCATCGCTCACGCCTTCCATGCCGGCACAGAGACCATCGTCCCGGTCAAGGCAAACACCCTGGCCGATTCCATCTCGGTTGATTTGCCGCGCGATGGAGTGCGGGCGGTGCGCGCTGCTCGTGAAACCGCAGGGACATATATCACCGTTTCCGACGCCGAGATTCTCAAAGCAATCGCCACGTTAGGCCGTCATGGGATTTTTGCAGAACCAGCCGGGGCCACCGCCCTGGCCGGTTTAACGGAGGCAAAAGCCAGCGGGTGGCTAAAATCAGATGCGCCCGTTCTGGTGTTGAATACCGGTAGCGGTCTAAAAGATGTCCGGGCAGCCATGCAATCCGTCACATCCGCCCCAATCATTGAACCCACCTTGCAAGCAGTTAAAAAATTCCTATGAAGCCAGCCTGGAGCCTATCGTTTCGATACCTGGCAGGAATTTTGCTTTTAACGGCGCTGGTCGCTTTCCTTCATTATGCCCGCGAAGCGTTTGAGCCGGTCGTGATAGCCGCCTTCATCGCCTATCTGATTAATCCTGCCGTGACCATCCTGGCGCGCAATGCAGGGATGAAGCGCCGCGTGGCGGTCAACCTGGTTTATTTCTCCACTCTGGCAGTTCTGATAGCCCTTCCGGCCACCATCACCCCAATTTTTTTTGACGAATTGACAGATGTAGCACAGGACTTGCTGTCCCTGCTGGAACAATTTCAGGCCGCGCTCGCCAGGCCGGTAACAGTGGCCGGGCTGGAATTCAACCTGACCCAACTGGCAGACAGCACTGGCCAGTTCATGTCAATGATAACCAGGCCCGTGCCAGAAGAAGCCTTTCTGCTGATAGAATCGACCTCGCGCGGGGCTGTCTGGTTCCTGGTCATCATTGTTCTGGTCTATTTGTTCCTTTCTGAATGGCAGATAATCCGCGACTGGATGCTTGGCCTCACACCCGCGCCCTATCGGGCTGAAGTAGAAACGCTCTACAAACAGGTGCGCGATGTGTGGATGGCGTACCTGCGCGGCCAAATTTTGCTCATGCTCATCGTCGGCATCGTGTTCACCATTGCCTGGTATATTCTCGGCATTCCGGGCGCATTTGTTCTGGGAGTCATCGCTGGCCTGTTCACCCTCGTGCCTGACCTGGGACCAATCCTGGCGGTGGCACTGGCAATGGGGGTGGCGCTGCTCGAGGGGTCAAACTGGATTCCGCTCCCAAACATATGGGTGACGGTGATTGTATTCGTTGTATATTTTGTTCTGATTAACCTTAAAAATATGTGGCTCAGGCCAGTCATTATGGGCCGCATGGTTCACATGAATGAAGGCCTGATTTTTGTTGTTATCCTGGTTGCGACCATTTTGAATGGAATCTTAGGCGCGCTCTTGGTAGTTCCGGTGCTGGCTTCGGCAGTCATCGTGTTCAAATATCTGTTGCGGCGCATACTGAACCTGCCCCCTTTCGAGGAAACTCTGCCGGTCACTGCGCGCGCGTCGGTTGCGCGTCGTCATCTCAAAAAAAATAACAGGAATTAATCCATGACCATCACATATTCAATTATCGCGCCCATCTTCAATGAATTCGAGAACATCCCCGAACTGTATCGCCGCATCAGCCAGGTTATGGATTCGACCGGGGAGACCTGGGAATTGATTCTGGTGGACGATGGCTGTACTGACGGCTCCACCGAACGCATCCGCGAACTGGCGGAGCGCGACAGCCGCGTGCGCCCAATTATTTTTGCGCGCAACTTCGGACACCAGATAGCCGTCACCGCCGGGCTGGATTACGCGCGCGGCCAGGCGATGGTGGTGATTGACGCCGATTTGCAAGACCCACCCGAAACCATCCTGGAACTGGCAAAGAAGTGGAAAGAAGGCTATGAGGTCGTCTATGCCGTGCGCGCCGAGCGCGAAGGCGAATCCTGGTTCAAGCTGCTTACTGCGTCTGTGTTTTACCGGCTGATTTATCGCATCACCGATGTCAAAATCCCACTCGATACGGGCGATTTTCGCCTGATTGACCGCAAAGTGGTGGATGTGATGAATTCCATGCGAGAGAAACACCGCTTCCTGCGCGGCATGTCCTCGTGGATTGGGTTCAAACAGATTGGCGTGGAATACAAACGCGCGGCGCGCCACGCCGGAGTGACGAAATACCCCTTCCGCAAAATGCTCAAACTGGCGCTTAACGCCATCACCGGCTTCTCTTACTTCCCCTTGCAGGTCGCCACCTACTTTGGTTTTATTTCAGCGGGAATCGCCATCCTCGCCATTCCGATTGTGGCGGCCCTGCGCCTGGCCGGCTCGCATTTCTTCGAGGGGCAGACCACCACCCTGATTTCGGTTCTCTTTCTGGGCGGTGTGCAATTGATTTCGCTCGGCATTCTGGGCGAGTACATTGGCCGGATTTACGATGAAGTCAAAGGCCGCCCGCTGTATGTGGTGAGAGAAGCGCCAAAAGATAGTAATCAGTAATCAGTTGTCAGATTTCGGGGGAAGGCGTTCAGCGTAAGAAAAAGACCCGCGCATTGGGCGGGTCTTTCGTTTCTAACCGTACAATTCCTTGCGGAAAAACTCCGGCAGGGCAAAGGCGGCGCGATGCACATCGGGGTTGAGATATTCGTTTTCGCCAGGCGGGTAGGGGGTGTTCAGGCCATTTTGCCAGGGAGTATCGGAAACGTACATAAAGCCAATTCCACCACCGGGGTAGGTGGGAATCTGAGCATAGTAATAGGCCGGATTTTTGGTGAGCGCGCGCGCCGACTGGTAAATGCTTTTGATGAGCGCGGTATCGAAGTAGGGCTGTTCGCATTGGGTGGCCGCCGCCCCTCCAGGCGCCAGAGCGCGCACCATGAGCCGGTAAAATTCATCGGAAAAAAGGCGCTCCGCCATCCCAATGGGGTCGGTCGTATCCGAGATGATGACATCAAACTGACCCGGGGTTTCCTCCAGGTAGCCAAAAGCATCGCGCACCAGCAGGGTGGCGCGCGGGTCAGCCCAGGGGTCGCCAAATTTTGGGAAATACTGGCGGCTCAGTTCCACCACCCGTCGGTCGAGTTCGCAGACCACCACCTGCTCCACCGAGGGATAGCGCAAAGCCTGGCGCAGCGAACCGCCATCTCCACCGCCGACAATCAGCACCCGTTTGGGCGCGCCGACTGCCAGCATCGGCACATGGACAATCATTTCGTGGTAGCCCATGTTGTCCTGCTCGGTCAGTTGGATGATGCCGTCCAAAATCAGCGCATTGCCGAAAAACTCAGTCTCGACCACCTGCAAATGCTGGTACTCGGTCTGCTCGTCGGCCAGAACGCGCTTGACGCGCAGCGACTTGCGATAGTAGGGATGCAGTTCTTCAGTAAACCAGATGCTCATGCTGCCTCCGCCAGGTGGGGAGCAGCAAAAGTGATAGACATGCGTCCAATCAGTTCCGCATCGCGGTCCAGTTTACGGAAGCTAAAATGCGTTGCCCCAAACGCATCCCGAATCTGCTGGATAAGTGGCAACAGGTCGCGGTCGATGGCGCAGGTAAACAGGTCAATAGCGCAGTAGCCATATTCCGGCCAGGCGTGCAGGCTGGCGTGCGACTCCGCCAGTAACAGGAAGCAGGTAAAGCCATGCGGGCTGAACTTGTAGAAACCCTCGTCCACCACCGTCAGGCCACTTTCGTGAATTGCGCGGGAAAAAACCCGATAGGCGCGTTCACTGTCGAACAGCAGGTCGCGGTTGCAGTTGGAGAGGTCCACAATGTAATGTTCGCCAAGTTTGAGAGATGTGTTCACTCTGACTCCGTTCTCAATCGAAATAACGAATGCGCATTATCCCGCAGAAATCACCTGTGTCAATCCTTACAAGATATGAATTTTGGTTAATTTCTTTGCTTATTCTACGCAAAAACGCCATTAATTGCTCAAAAAAATCCATTAAACGCAACAATCCTGCCGATTGGGTTGATTCGCCGCAAGCCAGCCTGACGAATGCGCAAAAAACGATGACGCGAAATGCCGATTCTGCAAATAGCGCTTATGGTAAGATATAAAAAATATCCATCCTGTTTTTTGAGCGCTGCCATGAAATTCACCCTGGCTCTGGCCCAAATCAATACCAGACTCGGCGATGTAGACGCCAACCTGGAAAAGCACCTCGCCCTTGCCCAAGAAGCCGCCCAAGCGGGCGCGGACCTGCTCATTTTCCCCGAACTCTCGCTGACCGGCTACGTCTTGCAAGACATTGCCGCGACCGTTGCCCACCACCCCACCGCCGACGACCCGCTCTTCCGCCCGCTCTTGCAGGCTTCCAAAACGCTGGACATGGTAGTCGGATTCGTGGAAGAAGACCGCCGCTACCGCTATTACATTGCGGCAGCTTATCTTTCAGCGGGTCAAGTGGTTCACGTTCACCGCAAAGTGTATTTGCCAACCTACGGCATTTTCGATGAAAAACGCTACTTTGCGGCTGGAGATTCCTTCCGCGCCTTCGAGACGCGCTTTGGGCGGGCTGGGATACTTATCTGCGAGGATTTCTGGCATGTTTCCTCGCCGTATACGCTCTGGCTGGATGGCGCCGACCTGTTCCTCATGACATCCGCTTCGCCTGGTCGCGGCGTGACCGATGAAATTCTCGGCTCGGCACAGTGGGTGCAGGATGTCAATCGCGCCTACTCCGGCCTGTTCACATCATTTTTTACCCACGCCAACCGCGTTGGGTTTGAGGACGGCCTGAACTTCTTCGGCGGCTCAACCGTTTTCGACCCCGATGGGCGCATGATTGCCCAATCACCCTACAATGAAGAAGCCCTGACACTTTGCGAAATAGACCTGGCTCAACTCCGCCGCACGCGAACAAGATTGCCTCTTCTGCGGGATGAAAGGCCGGACATTTTGCTCAAAGCATTGCAAAACATTACGGAGGAATAAATTCCCCTCACATTTTTACACTTAAAAAGAAAAATGCGTGGGCATCGACCAATTCATCGAGTAAAGATTGCGAACGGAAGTGGCGTTCGTCCTGGGCAAACCTGCTTCGAAATTCTTGCCTTAAATCAATATGAAAAAATTTACTCTCCACCATTTATTTTTGGGGTTGATGTTTATTTATATTTCTATCCGCCTTGCCCATTTTGCCCCTATTCCAACAACACTGACCTATGATACGGACACATACATAACGATTGCCAATCAGTCTATCCTGAGTCAAGCATTCTGGTCAGGCATCAGACCGGTTGTATACCCGCTTCTTATCAAAATTTTTCAATTCAATTGGGATTATCTGGTTGCAGCCCAGTTTACCTTCTCCGTTGTTGCCTGGCTGCTCTTCGCATACGTTTTTGCAAAAACACTCAAAACACCCGTCTTGCAAATTCTTGTATTTGGCTTTGTATTGGTTTTCAGCCTTTCCACAGATATTATTCTTTGGGACAGAATGATACAAACCGAATCTATCAACATTTCGATATTTATTTTAATACTTACCGCTTATATCGCAAAAATCAAACTCCATTTTAAACTATCAACCCTGGTCTTTTTAGGAGCCTTATCCATATTTGGGTTGTTGAGAGATACCAATGCCTGGTTATTGTTATTTATTGCAATTCTCCTCACAGGCTATGGGGTTATTCAAAAAGTAACATGGAAGGAATACCTGAAACCTGCTTTCTTAATCGCGATTTTTACAATAAGCAACTATACAGCAACGGTGGGAAATCGCTGGGTAATTCCGTTCTTGAATATCATGTCCATGCGCATTTTGACAGAAAAAGATTTTATCCAAGAATTTGAGCGCAGGGGAATGCCTGTCACACCCGAATTGATTGCGCAGAAAGAGCTCATATTTAATCCAAATTACCTCACCAACCCTCAACTGGAAGCCTTCCGAAACTGGATGTTTGCGAAGGGGAAAACCAGTTACATAAAGTTCCTATTGCAGCGACCTGCCTATCTGATTCAAACGCCCATCGAAAATTGGCGTTTGCTGTTTGGGTTTTTGCCTGTTACGCAACAAACACACAATGACAACCTGGATTATGCGCCGGAGAACTTTCGAGAAATCATTCCTTATCCTTTATCAGAGTTGTTTTATCCTAAAGAATATGGTCTTTTCGTCACATTGGCAACACTGATAATAACCGGCTTTTTGCTTGCGCAAACACAGGACGCTGTTCATCGGCTGATATTATTGCTATTCATTACAGGCTATCTAATGCTTTTCTTAAATTATCATGGCGACGCGTCGGGCATTTCTCGACATGCGCTTTCTGCCATTTTACAAATCTGGATTGCTTTATGGTTATTCATATTCACTTATTTAGACAAAGTAATGCAAAATCAGCTCAGGCCGAAGCTCTTTTATGAAGGCAAGAATGAATATTGACCTCTCTATCAACCCATCTCTCGTTCAAGGATTGCTGACGCGCTTTATCCGCACCGAAATCACCCGAACCGGCCTCTCGCGCGGCGTGCTGGGGCTTTCAGGCGGAATCGACTCAGCCCTCGTAGCCTATCTCGCCGCCGAAGCGCTCGGCCCCCAAAACCTGCTTTGCGTGCGCATGCCCTACAAGACCTCCTCGCAGGATTCGCTCGACCATGCGATGCTGGTCATCCAGGATTTGGGCGTACCGCATCTCGATATTCCAATCACGGACATGGCCGACGGGCTGATTTCCAAATTCCCCGACATGTCCAACATGCGCAAAGGCAACATCATGGCACGCTGCCGCATGATTACACTATATGACCAATCCGAAGCCTTCCGAGGACTGGTCATCGGCACGGGCAACAAGACCGAAATTCTACTCGGCTACTCCACCCTGTACGGCGACTCGGCACATGCCCTCAATCCAATTGGCGACCTGTACAAAGCCCAGGTACGGCAACTCTCGCGTGAAGTTGGCGTGCCGCAACCCATTCTCGACAAGGCCCCCTCCGCCGACCTGTGGGCCGGCCAAACCGACGAACAGGAACTCGGCTTCACATACGAGGAAGCCGATAAACTACTTTACCTGTTAGTAGACCAGCGTTATAGCCCGGAAGAATGCATCGAGGCCGGATTCAGCCGTGCGTTTGTCGAGACCGTCATCCGCCGCATACGCCGGAATCATTTCAAACGAGTCATGCCGCCGGTTGCCAAAATCACCACCCGCACAGTAGGATATGATTTTCTGTATTTGCGAGATTGGGGAACGTGATTCAGTAATCAGTGAACAGTGAAGAGATAGCAAAAACGAACGAGCAGCGAGAAAACCCCGCCGCTCGTTTTTCATCATTCCACATTTCAGATGAGGTCTTCCATCAACTTCATCGGAACCACCGCGCAGCCAACAATGCCCGGCCCGGTATGCACGCCCAGCACCGGAGAAATGCGATTGACTTCCAGTTTGGCAACGTTCAGCCGCTCTTCGACCATCTCCGAAAGCATTTCCGCGCCTTGCTGGAATCGTCCATGCAGCACATTAACCCATAACGGGGTCTTTTTGTAAATACCCACCAGGTAATCCGTCAGCGATTCAAGCGCCGCCGGAATCGTGCGCGCCTTGCTGACCGTGCTGTATTTGCCATCTTCGTGTGAAACATGGATGACCGGCTTGAGTTTTAGCATTGAACCGAGCAGGGCTTGCACCCGCCCAATACGCCCACCGCGCGCCAGGTATTCCAGCGTCTCAAGCGTGTAAATCACCTCGGTCTGTTCACGGATAGCCGTCATACGCTCCTGGATTTTTTCCATTGTCCAGCCAGCCTTCTGACCGAATGCAGCCGCCAGCACCTGAAAACGCTGACCACCAGAAAGAGTCAGCGTATCCCAAAAATGGACATTTGCCGCATCTTTGGCTTGCTCACCGCCTACCTGCGCCGAATTGAGCGTCCCACTGAGACCAGAAGAGATATGAATGGAAAAAATCTCCTTGCTGGTCTCAGCCAGTTTGCGGTATAACTCTTCAAACAGACCGCTCGAAGGTTGGGCAGTGGTCGGAACAGCCGGGCGCATGGCTTCCAGCCGGTTATAGAAATCATCCGCGCTGATATCAGCAGAGTTGACTTCTCCCTCGGGAAACTGGATAAAGAGCGGAGCCTGCGCAATCTCCAACGCTTCCAGTTCGCTGGCGGACATGTCTGCGGCGCAATCGGTTACAATTTTCATGAAATCTCGCTTTCGGTTTGAAAATATTTGGTTTAAGGTCACACGCTTCATTTTACACGCAAAAAGTTAGATTGGAATGAGTTTTACATCCCGGCTTTGCAAAGATAACGGTTTCCCGATTGGCGCGCGCTCCTGCCAGGAAGCGTATAATTGGCGTGCCCGCAACCAACCATCCACAACCATCCACTCCAAATGGACCTTCCTCTCCGTCCCACGCATCTCATTGTCAACCTGACCCAACTCCGCCGCAACGTGGAAGCGATTCGCGCCAGGGTGCATCCCGCCAGGGTGCTGGTGATGCTCAAAGCCAATGCCTACGGTCACGGCATTGATGGAGTTGCCCCGTACATTGAACCGTATGTTGATTACATTGGCGTCGCTGTCCTTGACGAAGGCATCCACCTGCGAAACATCGGCATCACCAGGCCAATTCTTGTGGCGGGCGGAACCCTGCCCGAACACGTCCCTTATTTCCTTAAGCACGACCTTACTCTAACCGTCTCGCATCCTGCCGTACTGGAGGCCGCCGAAGCCGCCGCCAGGTCTGCCGGAAAACCGCTCCGCATCCACCTGAAAATTGATACCGGCATGGAACGCTCGGGCGTGCGCTGGTACGAAGCCGAATCACTGCTCGAAAAATCCCTGCGCTGCCAAAATCTCGACATCGAGGGCATTTATACCCACTTCGCCAATTCTGAAACACTCGAAACACCTGGCGCAGAAAAAAAATGGGGCTTTTCCTACGCCAGCGACCAGCTAACGCGCTTTCACGACGTCTTGCGCTTTTATGAAAAGCGCGGTCTGCCGCGTCCGCGCCTGGTTCACGCCGCCAATTCCGGCGCCATTCTGAACCTGCCGGAGAGTTTCTTTGACATGGTGCGCCCCGGCATTCTGTTCTACGGCATTTACCCTGATAAGGACGTTCTGCGCTCGGTCGAAGTGGCCCCTGCCGCCACCTGGAAATCGAAAGTCGTTTACAGCAAACTCTCGCAGCCGGGACATCCGGTCAGTTACAGTTCACTCTGGGTTTCCGACCATCCAGTGCGAACAGTCACCATTCCGTGCGGCTATGCCGATGGTTACTTCCGCCGCATGACCAATCAACCAAAAGTCATTCTCAACGGCAAGAAATACCAGCAGGTTGGGCGAATTTGCATGGACCAGTTCATGGTCAACCTCGAAACCGATAACGCCGAATTAGGCGACGAAGTTATTTTGCTTGGAAAAGCCGCCAACGGTGAGCAAATCTCCGCCGAAGACCTGGCCGCATGGGCCGGGACGAATTCCTACGAAGTGATGACCAACATCGCCGCGCGCGTGCCGCGCGTGTTTATAAAGGATGAAGAATGAATCTCCAACCCCTGCTCGACTTTGCCACTGAAACCGCTTACCGCGCCGGAAGAATCACCCTCGGCTACTTCAATGCTGGCATACGCCCCGACTACAAAGCCGACGACACCCCCGTCACGGCCGCCGACCGCGCCGCCGAAGAATTCATCCGCGCCGAAATCGAAAAGCGCTACCCGCACCACGCCATTTTGGGCGAGGAGTTTGGGGAAACCATCCGTTTCTCCGCTTCTTCATCCGTTCCCTCATCTGCTCCCTTTCGCTGGATACTCGACCCGATTGACGGAACCAAAGCCTTCCTGCGCGGCGTGCCGCTCTACGGCGTCTTAATTGGTCTGGAAATCGAAGGCATTATCAAAGTTGGTGCGGCCTACTTCCCCGCCACCGATGAAATGCTCTGTGCCGCCGAAGGCCTGGGCGTGTGGTGGAATGGCCGCCGGACGCGTGTTTCGGAAACAAGCGAACTGACGCGCGCCTACGTCTGCTACACCAACGAACGCAGTATGGAACGGAACAAACGCGGAGCAGCCTGGCAGCGAATTACCCAGGCAGTGTACGAGGCGCGCGGCTGGAGCGATGCCTACGGCTACCTGCTGGTTGCCACCGGACGCGCCGAAGCCATGCTCGACCCCGTAATGAACATTTGGGATTGCGGCCCGTTCCCGGTCATCCTCCAAGAAGCGGGCGGCTACTTTGGCAATTGGGAAGGGCGCGAGGGACATACCCACAACGAAGCCCTGGCCTGCAATGCAGCCATCAAAGACAAATTGCTTGAAATCATCGCAAGATAACAAATCATCTTGCTGCTATCGGTAATGCCTGCCCAACTCCGAAGCATACCTGGCCCCCACCGTCTCACGGTTGGCGGTCAGCCAATCGCCAAGGTGAGTGGAGCAGCGCGGCGGTTCTCTGGAAACCAGCAGCCCGGCCATCAGGCCCTCCACCTCTTCAGCCGTCAACACCACATCGCCCACGAACAGGCTGATAAACTGGGCCGCCTTCAGCGCCAGCCCTGGCGGCAGGTGCACGATTGGCCTCGGGCAGCCGATTTTCTCCCCAATCAACCGCACCAGTTCATCGAACGTGAAAATATCCGGGCCAACGGCATCACAGACGAGATTCACCTCCCCTTGCCCGGCCTCCACCCCCAGAGCAGCCAGGTCATCCACATACACCGGCTGAATACCGTACTGCCCATCCCCAATCTGCCCAAAAATTGGAAAACGCCGCAGTAGCCAGGCAATGTTATTAATCAACACATCTTCCCTGCCAAACAACACCGTCGGACGCAAGATAGCGTAACTCATGCCGCTTTTCATCACAGTCTGCTCGTTAGCCGCCTTGCCCCAATAATACGGCAAATGCGAATCTGCCGAAGGATGAGCAATGCTGATATGCACCATCCGCCGCACGCCCGCTGCCACCGCCGCCTTTACCAATGCGCGAGTATTCTCCACTGCGCGCAGCTGAGTGTTTTCCCCCTTGTCGAAACGCACCCAATACGTGTTGTAAAGCACCTCTACCCCGCTCAGGCTGCGAGTCATCCCGGCCTCGTCGAAATCGAGCGGATACGCCTTCACCCGCCCATCAAATGGGTCGGGACGGTTGGGATGCCCGGTCAGGGTGATGACCTCGTGTCCCTGCGCCAGTAGGCGGCGGGTAATGTACTTTCCAGAGTAAGAAAAAGCACCGGTAACAGCAATTTTCATTTCAGTCTCCTTTTGGCAACGTTAGTCCAACCGGCGGCGTCTGGCCCCGGCGTGGAATAAGGATAATCTTGCGCTACTTGAGAATTTTTAGAATGGCCTGGACGGTCCCCAGGCCCAGATTCTCCAGCCTGGTGACTGCGGAAGCGAGGGAATCGATAGCATTAAAGAAATCGTTCAACGCCCGCACGCGCTCTGTCAAAAAAGCGCGCTCCGCGTCAGCCTCCACTGAATCTGCCTCCAGTTTCGAGAGTGCTTCCCGCACCGAGGCCACTGCTCGGTCGAACTCGCTGTTTTGACGCTCTTTAAGGAGGGCGCGGATGGCGCGATAGAAATCCGTTTCGGCTTCGTAATAGTCCTTACGGTCGCCCAGGCGCATCACCGGGCGGATAAGCCCCATCCGTGAGAGCGCGCGCGTGTTGGTACTGATGGCGCCTTTCGTCAACCCGGTCTGTTCGACCAGCTCGTCTAGCGAGAGCGGGCCAGGAGAAAAGTACAGCACGGCAAAAATCGCCCCCATGCCTTTCGGAAAGCCCCAAAATGCGCTCATACCGCTCAAGCCTTCCACCAGCTCGTTTTTGATAGATTCAAGGGTCTGGGTCATATCACACATCGTATATTATGTTTAGTATTTACTAAACATAATATACGATAGTCGGGTTTGCGTGTCAAGATACAAAAAGCCCCGCAGTTTTCTCGTCTGCGGGGAATCTCATGGAAAAAGCAAGGCCAGGAACACAAGAATTGAATGGAGCCGCTGCTCTACCGGCTCTTCAGAGCCTCATAGAATTGCGCCCCACTCAACCCCTGCGCGCGGAGAGTATCGGCCTGGGTTCGCGGAAACTGCACAGTTTCGACCATGTCACCCGCTTGAAAAACGATGCCGATATAACCGGGGTTGGGGCCGGGCGTCTTCTCAAGCGGGAACTCATCAAGAACTTCGAGAGTTTGCGTTAACAAATTGCCCAGCATTTCCGAGTTGGTCAGAGTCTCGACCGCCAGAACAACGTGAAAGTCGGTTTGCATGGCGGCGAAACGCTCTACCGTGCCATTGCTATCTACGCAGTTCTCGCCATAGGCTTCCGCGTGGGCGGCAGTGACTGGCAAACCAGACTCCTTCAACATTTCGAGCAATTGCGCCGAAAGTTCTGGTAAATCCTGGCTGGCCCAAACAAAACTGCACGGGGCGGCAGGCGTATCGGTTTGGATTTTGGTCAGGGGGAAAGGGGTCGGCTCAGGCGACGGGAAAGCCCTGGGGAAGTTACACAGGGTAGTCAGCGCGCTGAGAGCAGCGAAAACGAACAACAAGCGCAAAAATGTTCTGGACATCAAGGTTGTTTAAATTCAAGCAGAATGGTTCCGGGGTAGGGCTTACCGTCCTCGCCCACGCAGACGGGCGCAATCAGGCCTGTGATGCGCGTTCGGCCTTCCGAAAGACTCAGCGCGTATTCCACCTCGCCCGTCAGAACAAAATCGGCATAGCCTGGGCTGATTTCATTTTTGAAGCCCGTAAAAAAATGCTCCTCGCCGCCAAACCAGGTGATGACCAGTTCCTGACCAGGCACAGGCTGGCCAAGAGCATTTTGCAGATTGACCTGGAGCAATCCTGGCTGGGCAGGGTCGCAGGCGGTGGACTGATTGACCAGCGTAAATGGCGCGCCGGGCATGGGGGTGGTCGTCCGCGTAGGGCGCAGGGTGGCCGTAGGAAGGGGCGGCAAAGTTGGAAACGGCGTATCGGTGGCCGTAGAAGCAGGACGCGGCAGAGAGGGGTCTTGGGTAGGTTCCAACGCAGGAGTTGTCAAGGATTGTTCGGGGGAGAGAGTCGGTTGGTCGAGCGGCAAGGCGGATTCAGTGGAGTCCGCTTCCCCTTCGGGCGCGGGAGCTGCTTCGGGCTGGGATTGAATCGCTTCGGAGAGATTCGCCAGGATTCTCACCCGCTCAATGGATGAATTTTGCGCCAACATCCGTTGCGCCTGCCCGCCAAGCGCCAGGAGGGGGTCGTCGTCTCCTAAAACGGCCAGCCGCACCCGGGCGCGCCCCAGGTCGCCGCTAACGGCGTAGGCGGCGGCAATCATGTATCGATATTCGTCTTTGAAGTCGAAACGCAGCGAGGCGGGGGAGGTATCCACCGGCTGGGCTTGCGGAATTCCCCAGGCAATGCCAATTCCAAGGCCAATGCCAATTAACAAACCCGTAAAAATGAACCAGGGGCCGCGATGGTCGTTCATGGCTGCCATACTTGGAGAGCGAGGGTCAGGTCTTGCAAGAGTTGGAGGTCGGCGGGGGCATACCCGGCCTGGCGGGCAAACTCAAGCGCGGCGGAGGCAAGCGCGGCGGGCGGTTCGCTTCCAAGCAGGGCCAGGCGGCGAGCGGCGGCCTCCACATCTTGCTCACTCTCGAACACCTCAGCCACCATCAAAGCGTAATCGGCTTTATAGTCGGCGCGCAAGGTGGATGGGACGGTATCCACATACTCCACCGGGCTGATGACCCAGCCATAGTACAACCCCAATCCCGCGCCCGCGAGGATGGATAAGAGGAAAAGAAGCCAACGCCTGGCAATCATGGGGATAATTGTACCGCTGTTCGGTATTTGATATTGAACCGCTCTCGAATCAATATCCGGGCAGGATACCGGCGGCACCCAGGAACGTCTCCTTATTGCTGCTTCCTCTCGGACCTGACAAGGTTCGGGGAGTCCTGCCGCGCCGGGCCTGCCCGGACAAAATGCAAGCATACCCGATGCATGGCTGAATGTCAACCGCAGCCAGATGGCGATTATCCAATCAGGGCAGGTTGGCTTACAAAATTGTTGTACAAATTGCTATACGATTTTGATAAGGAATAGACCGTCCTCTGGCAAATATCTTATAATAACAAAAATTTAACATAATAACATCGTTGCAGATATGCAGTTCTGGGAGACAGTGAACTGGCGGACCAAATTGGTCGCTGCCCCCTTGAGGAGGCTAAGCCGCCAGGGAGTCAGAGCGAAACCGGCCCAGCGGGAAACTTATTTTGCCGGGAGGCTCTGCATGAAATTCATTTCACGTACCTCTTTTTTTTCATTTCGGCTCTTCTTGGTGTTGTTCCTGGTTCTGGGGCAGGTTGTCTTGTTGCAGCCTGCCGGAGACGCAGTTGCAGCGCCGCCAGAGCGGCCTTTGCGCGCCCAGCCGCCAGCCGTCTCGCTGAACGTACCGGCGGAGGCCTTCATCGGAAGCACCGTCAATTTTACGGTGACGTTCGATAATCCAGATGCAAACGACCCCGGCTATGGGCCGCTGATTGACCTCATCATCCCGCGCAACGGCGCGGATGGCAATCAGAATACCAACCCGCCGTTGGACGGCCTGACCTTCGTCAGCGCGACGTATCTGGGTTCGCCCATCGAAAACACCGTGCTGACCTTCCCCGGTTCGGGCGGCGTGACGTGCGTCAATCATCCCTACATGCGCGACAATACCGGCGCGTTTGTGCAGGTCTGCGGCAACGCCGGGGATACCCTGGTCGCCCTGCGCCTGCCGTTTGGCTCCTTCACGCCCGACCAGCCCCCGTTGACGGCCAACATTACCGTTTCGATGAGCAACCTGGCCGACCTCGGCACACCGCTCACCATTCAGGCGCGCGGCGGCTATCAGTTCGGCTATACCCCGCTCGATGACTGGTGCTGCGGGGATAACCCCAGCCTGACGTTCAGCCCTTGGGTCAGCGGCAGCGTGACGCCCACCCTGTTCACGCTCACCAAAACCTACAACGGCCCCGAAGATGAAACCGCCACCGGGCCGAACTTCCCCCGGCAGTACACCGTCACCGCGCAAATTGCCCCTGGGCAGACGATGACCGCCTTCAACCTGACGGACGTGCTGCCCGCCAACATGCAGTTCGTCTCCCTGGTCAGCACCACGCCTGGCGGCGCGTCTTGTACGACTCCATCCACGGTCACCCCCGGCGGCACACTCTCCTGTACCTTCCCCGGCGCCGTCAGCGGCACGGTCAGTATGACCTTTACCTACTTCATCCCCCTGCGCGATGCCGGCGGCAGCTCGGTCATCAACCCATCTACCGGGGATGATGCCTTCTCCTGCAACAACGCCAGCGGGGGCGGCGCATGGACTCCAGTAGATACCCGTGACACCGGCGGGACCTTCACCCAGAACCCGGCCGGCTGTGAACACACCCTCACGCCCAAATCCATCGCCACCCAAAAGAGCGTCAGCGTGGTGGGCGGCGGTCAGCCTGCGCCCGGCGCGGTGCTGGAATACACGATTGACATCCAGATTTCCGATTTCTTCGTTTTCGACCAGGTGGTGCTGACGGATACCATTTCCGACGGCCAGCGCTTCGATGCCACCTTTACCCCCACCCTGCAAATTATTGGCAACCCGGCTTCGTACAACTCTTCCGGCGCTTTCGCTGCGGCCAACTATACGGTTGCTCCCAACTACACCCCTGCCGACCCGGCGCCCAACGACGGCACGACCACCCTCACCTTCCGCATTTCCGATGAGATGGTAACCCGCTCCGCCGCCACCAACGGGCGGCTGATTGGCGGCTGCGTGCCCTCCGGCGGCGTGACGGGCGACCCATCATGCAGTAGCTACAACGACGGCCCGACCACTGCCCGCCTGGTCTTCCGAACCGTCATTCAGGAAAACTTCAGCGACACCTATCCCTCCGGCGACTCCAGCGTGGACCAGGGCGATGTGCTGAACAACACCGAATTTGTCAATGGGCGGATTCTCTCGACGACGGATGTTTCCACTCCCACTGGTTTCACCGAGCCCGACAATTCCAGCGCCAGCGTCACGATTGGGCGCGGCACGCTGACCAAAGCCGTTTACGCGGTCAACGGGGATACCTCATATTCAACCCCCGTGCGCGTGGGCGCGGGCGATACCGTCACCTTCCGCCTGACTTATACCCTCGTGACCAGCGATTTCGAGAACCTGGCCATCACCGACTACCTGCCTCTGCCAATTTTCGATGCCACGCAAGTCACAACCCATAGCAACACGATTTGCGGCGTTCCGGCGGCGGGAACCTCCTGCCTTGGCCCAGGAGATACATACCATTCCCTGCCCGCTGCCAACGCCCCAACCGTCAGTAATAATGGCACGAGCAACTGGGCGCGCTGGTCGTATGGCAACTACGACGGCCCGAACAACACACCCTCGGTCATTGATATCGTCTTCACCGTCACCGTGCAGGATGACCCCTTTGCCGATAACCTGCATCTGACCAACCAGGCGTATGTCACCGAAGGCTCGACCAACGGCACGCCCGGTGAAGCCGCCTCGATTATCGAAATTACCTACACATCGCCGGTCATGACCACCACCAAGAGCGTGGTTGCCACCGACAACCCCTCTCCTACTTTCACTCCACCTTTGCCGATAACGTTTACCGCACCTGGTTCTGGCCCCGTGCGCTGGAGCGGGACCATTAATTCCAACCTGCTTACGACGACTCCGATTGACAGCGACCTGAGCGGCGTGGATGCCGGCGACCTGGTGACCTTTGCCATCTTCCTTGTCAATGAAGGTACGGGCATTAACGGCGCGTTCGATATTGTAATTCAGGATACCTTCGATGCGCTCGGTTTTGAATATCCCACCGCTGGCGACCCGAACAGCATCAACCTGCAAATCTATTATGGCAACGGCACAGGCCCAATCTCCTACACCACGCCCACTGACACGCCCGCCACGCCCGGCAACTTGTTCACCACAGGCATTAAACTGGTGGACCCGGTGGGGCAGGGGGTTGGTTCGGCGCACGACCCCAACCTTGGGAATAACGTCATCGTCATCACCTACGACCTGCGCATGCGCAGTGATGTAGCGCCGGGGACATATCCCAATACGGCTACGCTGGTCAACTATTCCGGCTCGGAGGGCGGCCCAAACTTCCTGCCTCAGCCGATTTCCGAGGATGCCGATGTAACCACCGATGAACCGGCGCTCGCCAAAACGCTGGTTGGCACGGAGTTGAACACGCCCCAAAACTCCAACACCCAGGCGGTGATTGGCGAGTTCGTAACCTATACCCTCACTCTCACCGTTCCCGAAGGCACGCTCCCCAACGCCCAAATTGTGGATACCCTTGATGCCGGTCTGGCCTTCGTTGACCTGCAATCGGTGGTTGTCTCTAACCCCGATACCGATGGCGCGGGCGCGGGCGATGACGGCATTTACAGCAGCGTGATGACCTTCAACGCAGGCGGCAACTGCACAAACTGTACCGCCGGAACGGGCGCGGGCAGCAACCCGCTCATTGCGGCCTTTGGCGGGCAGAATGGCCGCCGCCTCACCTTTGATTTCGGCACGCTGGTCAATACGAATCGAAATAATACTATCGCCGAAACCATCACCATCACCTATCGCGCGGTCGTCCTGAATGTGGTTGGCAACCAGGGCGGCGGCTTGCGCAACAACGAAGCCCAACTGACCTGGGGAACGAGCGGCAGTCTGGCGCCGGTCTCCGCGCCGGATATCACCATCATCGAGCCGGTGGTCAACACGGCCAAAACCGTTACCCCCGCCACTGCCGATGCGGGCGATACGGTTGCGTTTACTATCACCCTGACCAACCCGGCATCCGGCTCCACCACCGCGCACGATGTTTCCTTCAGCGATACCTTGCCCGCCGCGTTAACCTACTCCCCCGGCACGCTGACGCTGGGCGCGTGCAGCGCGGATGTCTCGCTGACGCTCAACGACAGCGGCGCGCCGCTCCTGACCGGTTCGGGCGGACGGTTGCAGCCCGGCCAATCCTGTACGGTTACCTTCCAGGCAACGGTCAATTACTCTGCCGCGCCGGGGCAAATTATCACCAACACCGCCATCTCCCGCTGGACCAGCCTCTCCGGCGATGTGAATGACCGCTCCTCCTTCAACGCTGATTCCGATGAACGCACCGGCGCCGATGGCGTGGGCGGCGCGCTCAACGATTACGCCAGCCAGAGCGCGGTCAACCTCACCATCAACAGCGTTCAGCCGCAAAAATCTCTGGTCGCCACCTCCGAATCTCATACCAACATTCCGCCCAGCACAACCATCCCAAGAGTAGCGGTGGGTGAAATCGTTCGCTACCGCATAGTTGTGCAGCTGCCAGAAGGCGCAAGCGCGAATTTCCAGATTCGAGACAACCTGCCTGGCGGTCTCACCTACCTGAATGACGGCACTGCCCGGCTGGCTCTTCTTTCGAACGGTTCCCCCATCGCTTCTACCGAACCGACCGGCAGCACGCTCGGCCTGGCGCTCGGCAGTGGTCCCTTCGGCAGCGGCCCCTGGGTCAACGGCAACGACCCGACCCTGGTCACCCCTACCTTCCCTCTGCCTGACCAGAACGTGGGTTCATCCAACTCCCTCATCGCCGACCCGGACACCTACAACACCGGCAGCGACCCATTCTTCAAACTCGGCACGTTGACCAACAACGACAGTGACGCCGACGCCGAATACGTCATCATCGAATTCAACGCCCTGGTGGATAACACCGCTGGCGGCAGCAACGATACCGGCGATACCCGGAACAACACTTTCAGCGTGTTCATCAACGGCACGCAAAACGGCCCGAACTCGAACACGGTCACCGTCCAGATTGCCGAGCCGCTGCTCACCGTAGCCAAAGCCGTCATCACCGCGCCTGTGGACGCTGGCGACCTCATCACCTACACCCTGACGATTACCTCCGCCTCCGGCGCCAACCGCTCCACCGCCTTCGACCTGACTCTGACCGATACCTTCGATGCCAACCTGACAGGGCTGACCGTCTCCAGCATCACCACCACGCAAGGCGCGACCTGCACCGGCAATGGCGGCGGGACGACGCCTTTCAGCCATAACGGCGGCTCGTTCAGCGGCAGCGCGCTTACCTTCACGGCCACCTGTCTCGACCCCGGCCAGACGATTACGCTTACCATCACCGGAACGGTTGCCAATAACGCCCCGGCTGGTTACATCATCCCCAACACTGCCAACCTGACCTGGACTTCTCTGCCCGGCCCGAACGGCACCACGAGCAACCCCACCGGCTCCACCACGCCCGGCGCTTCCGGTTCGGATACCGGCGAACGAGACGGCTCAGACGGCGTCGGCGGCGCGGTGGATGATTACGCCGCGACCTCTACCGTCAATGCGCCGCTCTCCGTCCCGCAGATTGACAAACTGGCGCCTACCCCAGCCTCCTATGTGATTGGGGAGCAGGTCACCTTCAACATCCTCGTCACCCTGCCCGCAGGCCTGACGCCCAACCTGCAAGTGGTGGACGACCTGCCGCTCGGCCTTGAATACATCAGTCACCAGGTCATTACCACCGCGGCGGTCAGCGGCGGCCTGCTGGCGGCCGATTACAACGGCACACTGCCTGCGCCCACCGTCACTGCCCCCGGCGGCTCTGGCGGCGACCTGACTCTGGCCTTTGGCGATACCACCACCGCCGCCGACAATGTGGCGAACAACAACTCGTTCCTCATCCAGGTTGTGGCGCGCGTCCTCAACGTGGCTGGCAACCAGAACGGCACCACCCTCACCAACACCGCCACCGTCTCCTGGACAGGCGGCTCGGCCAGCGACTCCACCCCCATCACCATCCGTGAGCCGGAGCTGGACATCCAGAAAGCCGCGGACGACACTGCCTGGCTCTACGGCCAGACCGTCACCTACACTATCACCGTTTCCCACCTCGGCGCCAGCACGGCGGACGCTTACGACCTGACCATCACCGATACCATTCCGAACGTTCTGACGTATATCCCCGGCTCTATCACGGCTTCGGCGGGCTGTACGGCCAACGACAGCGGCGCGCCCACGCTGACCTGGACGTGCGCCACCCTGCCGCTCGCCAGCACCGCCACGCTCACCTATCAGGTCACGGTCAACAACCCGCCCGGTCCACCGCCCTTCTTGACAGGCGATACCATCGTCACCAACACCGCCAGCCTGACCTGGACTTCCCTGTCCGGCAGCAATCCCGATGAGCGCACCGGCTCCGGCGGCGTGAACGACTACGCCGATAGCGACACCGAAACCGGCGGCCTGGAACAATACTACGCGCTGGGCAACCGAGTCTGGCTTGATACGAACAACAACGGCGCGCAGGATGCGGGTGAAGTGGGCATTGACGGCGTAACCATTAACCTCTACGCTGCGAACGCTTCCGGCAACCCCACCGGCGGTGTGCTAGCGACCACTTTTACGGCGGGCGGCGGCTACTACCTGTTCGATTACCTCCTGCCCGGCGATTATGTAGTCGTCATCCCCTACGGCAACTTCTCGGTGGGCGTGCTGAACGGCTACAAATCTTCGCTCTCCTTCATGCAGGCCAACGGCGCGATTGGCGAAACTCCCGCCCCCGACCCAGATAACAATACCGACCAGGACGACAATGGCAGTTACACCAGCCTGGTGGGCTTCGAGGGCGCGGTCATCTCCGGCGCGGTCACGCTGGGCGGGGCCGCCGAACCCACCGGCGAAACTGACCTGCAAGCGGGCGTAGGCCAGGGCGCGCAGCCCGATAACCGCGCCAATATGACCGTTGACTTCGGCTTCTACCGCACCGAAATCGGCAACCTGGTCTTTGAAGACCTCAACGCCAACGGCAACTACGACTCCGGCACCGATACGCCCATTGCGGGCGCGCAGGTCCAACTGTACTCCTCCAATGGCACGGAAATTAACGTCGGCCCGAACGGCATTCTGGGCGATAACGACGACGCACCCGGCGGCGTACTGACCAACGCGGGCGGCTTCTACATCTTCAGCGGCCTGCCCAATGGCGATTACATCGTGCGCGTCACCGCCCCCAGCGGCATGATTAGCACCACCGATGCTTACGCCCTTGCCGATACCACCGACCCCGATACCAACACGGACAACAACGACAACGGCGTTGGCACGGCGGGCGGGGTGGTCTCGGCCAACCCCCTCACCATGCAGGCCGGAGAAGTGGCCGCCAACATCACCATCAACAACGCCACCGCCACCACCACCGACCCAACGGTTGACTTTGGCTTTGTTTACCCCTATGCGCTCGGCAACCGCGTCTGGTTCGATACCAACAACAACAGCCAGATTGACTTTGGCACGGAAGTCGGCGTGGATAACGTGGTCGTCAACCTGTACCGCAACGATGGCAGCGGCACCTACGTCTTCGTTGCCACCGATACCACCGCGAACGGCGGCTACTACCTGTTCGACAACCTCCTGCCCGGCGAATACATCGTCGCTCTGCCTGCCTCCAACTTCACCGGCGCGGGCGCGCTGGTTGGCGCCTGGTCTTCTGGCACCACGCTGACCGGCGTCGGCGCCATCACCGAAGCCGCCGCCCCCGACCCCGATAACGATGTGGATTCGGACGACAACGGCACGCTCCAGACCTCCGGCGCCTTCAACGGACAGGTGGTTTCCCTGCCAGTCACGCTCGGCCCCACCGGCCTGACCGAACCCACCGGCGAAACCGACCTGGAAGGCGGCGTCGGTCAGGGTACACAGCCCGATGGCCGAGCCAACATGACCGTTGACTTTGGTTTCTACCGTGTCTCGGTGGGTAACCTGGTCTATACCGATGGCGATGAAAACGGCAACTACGATGGCGCGCCGCTCGATGCGCCGCTTGCCAACATCACTGTCCGTCTGTATGCTTCCGATGGAACGACCGAAATCCTGGTCGGCCCCGATGGCATTCTCGGCACAGCCGATGACGCCGCCGGCGGCATGGTGACGAATGCCAGCGGCGAATACCGCTTCGACGGTTTGCCGCAGGGCAGTTACATCGTCCGCGTTGTGGCGCCAGCCTCCACTACCAGCACCATTGACACCTACAATGCCGCCGATAGCGCCAACCCCAACACCAACGCCGACAACAACGACAATGGCCTCGGCACCGGCGCCGGAACCGTCTCTTCCGCCGTCTTTGCGCTCACGCCCGGCGCCAGCGGCGCGCTCAACAACAACACCGTCACGCATGCCAGCGGCTCCACGCATGACCCGACCGTTGACTTCGGCTTCATCCCGCAATACGCGCTCGGTAACCGCGTCTGGTACGATACAAACAACAACCGTCAGATAGACGCGGGCGAAACTGGCATCAACGGCGTTCTCGTTGAACTCTATGCCGCCGATGCCTCCGGCAACCCCACCGGCGCGGCGCTGGCGACCGACACCACTGCCAACGGCGGCTACTATCTTTTTGACAATCTCCCCTCCGGCAGTTACGTGGTGGTCATCCCGGCCTCCAACTTCACCGGCGTTCTCAACGGCTACTGGTCCTCCGGCGCCACCCGCAACAACGACGGCTCACTGACCGAACTCGCCGCCCCCGACCCCGACAATGACGTGGATTCCGAAGACAACGGTCAACGCAACCTGTTTGGCAGTTTGCCCGGCGCAGTGGCCTCTCCGGCGGTCACGCTCGGCCTGGGGCCAGTCGAACCCACTGGCGAAACCGACCTGGAAACCGGCATAGGTCAGGGCGCGCAGCCCGATGCCCGCGCCAACATGACCGTGGACTTCGGCTTCTACACCATCCGTCTCGGCGACCAGGTCTGGAACGATGCGAACAACAACGGCCTGCTGGATGGCGGCGAAACCGGCATCAATGGCGTGACCGTGCAACTATGGTCTGCCGATGGCTCCACCCTGCTCGATACCGTCACCACTGCGGGCGGCGGCATTTACACCTTCAGCGACCTGCCGCAAGGCTCGTACATCGTCCGTTTGCCGGAAGGCAACTTCCAGGGCGCGGGCATCCTGCGCGATTACTACTCCAGCACCGGCGGCGCGGGCAATCCCTACGAACCCGCCCCCAATCCCGATGCCGACCTGACTGATTCCGATGACAACGGCACGGAAATTGGCGCTCTTGGCTACCCCGGCGGCTACATCCAGAGCAGCGTCTTTGCCCTCACCCCGGCCGCCGAACAGACCGCCAACCATGCCGATGGCTCCACCACCGAATTCCGCGTGGACTTTGGAGTCTACAACCAGGAACGCGCCGACCTCTCTGTCACCAAAGATGATGGCATCGAATACTACCTGCCCGGTGGTACGCTGACTTACACCATTGTGGTTCGCAACGATGGCCCCGCCGATGTGACGGGCGCAACCGTAACCGACAACCTCCCAGCCCAGATTGCCAGCTGGCAGTGGACATGCGCGCCTACCGGCGGCGCCACCTGCGCTGGTTCGGGCGGTTTCATTGCCGCCAACTTCACCGATACAGTAGACATGCCAGTTGGCTCTACCATCACTTACACGGTCAATGCAAACATCGCCGCAGCGGCCACCGGCACGCTCAACAACACCGTCACCATCACGTCCCCGACCGGCGTGGTCGAAACCGACCCATCCGATAACGCGGATACCGACAGCGACCGGGATGCCATCCTTTCGATTGATAAAGACGATGGCCTGACCACCGTTGCCCCTGGCTCGCTCATCACTTACACCATCGACATCCAGAACGCTGGCACGCAAGACCTGACCGCCGTGCGCGTGACCGATACCCTGCCCACTGAAGTGACCTTCCAAAGCGCCGTACCTGCGCCATCCACCATCTCTGGCAGCACGCTCGAATGGACCGGCATCAGCCTGGCTGCGGGCGCATCCACCACCATCACCGTTACCGTGCAGGTGAACAGCAATGCGGTTGGGCCAACGCTCCTCAACAGCGTCACAGTCGCGGATGATGCCATCCCTGGCCTGGGCGATAGCGATGACGACATTGACATCCTGGCATCTTCCAACGTCAAAGCCATTCTCGGCACCGACATAGACATTGACCCCGATGACCCCTCGCACCCCACGCCGCCGCCCCTGCCCGATACGCTGATTGGCGAAGTAATCACCTACCAGATTAGCCTGGACATTCCCGCTGGGGCTACTCTGACCAACCTGCAAGCGCTGGATATCCTGGATTCCGGCCTGGCCTTCGTCTCCTGCGTCAGCGTGGATGGCGGAACATTGACAACCACCTTGCCCGGCGGTTTTGCCGATGCCTGCAATGACCCGGTCAACCCCATCGTTCAAGCCGAACCGGCGGGCAGTCCCAACACCACCGACCAGGGCCGCCGCATCACTTTCGATTTTGGGGACGTGACCAATTCCTCGGCTACCGCAACCGAAACACTCCTGGTTACCTATGAAGTGGTGGTTCTCGATATTGCCGCCAACGTCAACGGCGTGAGCGGCCTGAACAATAACGTCTTGTGGACCTGGGATGGCGGCTCGCTGACGGCCTCCGCGCCCCCGCTCGAAATCATCGAACCCGAACTGAGCATTGATAAAAGCGCCGAGCCAACCACCCTGCCCTTTGGCGCGCCGGTCACTTTCTCGCTCAGCATTGCCCACACTGCCGAAAGCGCCGCCGATGCTTATGATGTCGTCGTCACGGATGTTCTGCCCGTCAACTTCGAACTCATCCCCGGCACCATCCAGTCTACCGGGCTGGCGCCCACCTCTACCAATTACAATTCCGCCACGCGCACGCTCACGTTCGTTTGGGATGTTTTCCCGTTAGGGCAAACCTCCACGCTCACTTTCCAGGCATCCTTCGTCGGGCCATCTCCGGCCACAAACTCCGCCAGCGTGGCCTGGACCAGCCTGCCGATTGACCCACAGCCGAACGGCGCCCCCGTCTCGCTCTCTGATTACAACGACTTTGCCAATGAACGCTGGTACGACCCGGCAGATGCGGCGGGCGTGAATAACTATGGCGCAAGCGATACCGTTACCATTGATGCACCCGATGAACTGCCAGAAACCGGCTTTGCCCCTGGCCGCGTCACCCGCCTGCCGGAGCAGCCTGCCGAAAAAGCCTACACCAATCTGGGCAATATGTGGCTGGAAATCCCCATGCTGGGACTGAATCTGCCTATCACCGGTGTACCTGTTACAGAAGACGGCTGGGACCTGACCTGGCTCTCCAACCAGGCCGGCTACCTCACCGGCACCGCCTTCCCCGGCGAAATTGGCACGACCGCTCTCACGGCGCACGTTACCCTGGCCGACGGCACTCCCGGCCCCTTCCGCAATCTGGATAAACTCTACTGGGGCAGCGTCATCATCCTGCACGCTGATGGCTACCGCTACACTTACGAAGTGCGCGAAACGCGCACCGTCCTGCCACGCGATTTCTCCGTTTTGAAGGAAGATGGATACACCTGGCTGACGCTGCTCACCTGTAAGAGCTATGTTCCCTGGCTCGATACCTACAACTACCGCTACGCCGTGCGCGCCGTTCTGCTGAAAGTCGAATACGAAGGAACATCGTTCAACTCAAGACGAGGCTCCGACCGATAATAAACGATCCTGTCAGGAGCAAGATTCTACGAAAATGCGCAACGACCACCAAACAGACGGTGGTCGTTGCCTTATTTCAGCATATGAAACAACTTTATTCACTTAATATCCCCGGCGCAATGTAGCGTTTTTTTTGAAAGGGCTTCAACTGTTCGTCAAGATTTTCCTGCAGTAAGTGTCCCGATTCGTGCATGAGCGTATCATGGTTGTAATCGTTCAATTTGGCCATGCTCGCCAGACAAGGGAAGTGATGATGCGCCAGACCGGCTTTTTCACCGACTTCCTCAACCTTCAATCCGATGATTTTTTGGGCCACAAAACGCGCGCAGCCACAAACGGCGTCGCGCCGCACCTCGGCGGATGCAATTGCGCGGGTAGCCTCGTCTACAGTCAAGTGGATATCGGGCTGGCCAAAGTAGCGCGCAAATTCAGCAATAATGGGGCTATCATAACGTTCCCGCTCGCGGCGTGTGACTTTGTAATCGGTTTCAGTCAGAGAACAGAGCGGTTTGGGCGTGGCGAGAACCACGTTCATCCGGTCCAGCCAGCCACGCAGTTGGCGGGCAAGCCCGCGCGGCAACCAGGATTCGTTATCCACCGCCACCACCACGCCGCACGCTCCGGTCATGTGGGCAATATCGGGCAATAACTCAGCGACCGACTTGTGTTCGGCAAGCGAGAGAATCAGGTCGGCGGACGGGAAACTTGCAGGCAAGAAATCTTCAGGGTAATCGATAATCAAAGGAAAAACGGCGGGCGCTCTCCAGGTTTCAATCTTCCAGCCCGGCGGGGAGTGCGTCCGCAAATTTTCCACATGCCGAACGCCATACTCGCCAGAAACAATTGCCAGGATATCCATATCCCCATCATACCGATTGGCCCGGTAGATAATATGACTTTGGTCACGTTCGGCTCAATGCAACAAATCCCGCTCGGCCTGCTCGGCTTCAGTGTAGATAGTTTTGACTTCAGCCTTCATTTCGGCTGTGGCAGTGGGCGTCATCGGAATGAATTTAACCATGTCGCGCGCCTGGCGCAGATAATCCTTGACTTGCGCCACATAGGAAAAGTTATATTTGCCGCCCTCCGCAGGCACGGACAGGTCGCGGGCTTTTTGAATCAGGGCCTTGGCGCGGACGATACGCCCGGCGGCGGGGATGAGTTTGGCCATAGGCTACTCTTTTTTCCGTCGCAGGTCAGGTTTTTCCTGCTGTATATTTCTGAATGCGCTCAACCAGGATTTCCGCCGAAGACGGCTTTTCCAGGAAATCGTTGAATCCCATGCGTAAGGCTTTTTCAACCTCTTGCGGACTGCCCAGAGCCGAAAAAGCAATAATCGGAACATTGCTGAACGCGCGAACAGCCTGACAGACTTCCCATCCGTTCATATCGGGCATCATAATATCAAGCAAAATCAGGTCTGGCGCTTCGGAACGCGCCAAGGCTAAACCCTCTCTGCCGCCGTTCGCAGTAATTACATTCATGCCGTAAATTCCAAGCAGGATTTTGATGAGTTTTGTAATTGAGGGGTCGTCGTCTATAGATAGTATTTTCAGCGCCATGTCTATCCAACCTGTCAGAATTGGGCGGTGTTTGCTTGTTTCTTGATTATACAGTAAGGATATGACAATCGAATGCTTGTAACCAATCTGCGCGCAAAATTCCACTTTTTGTTGGGCTGGCAGCCTTTGCCCGACCTGAATAAACTCTCAAGGCGCAGGGGTCAGTTCCGGGCAAATCACTCCGGTCAGGCGATTGGAAACTCCGCCATCGTATTCAAACCAGATTTCGTGGACGTAAAATGAGGGTTGGTCTCCACCCAGTGTGAGCAGATGACCGCTGCTGGAGCCGGAAGGCAGGCTTTGGGCCTCGGAAACGATGCCAGCGGGGTCATTGTAAGAGGCGTTCCAGACGTGGAAAACGCCCCTCAGCATCTCTCCGTTGACACGGACGGTTACATCCACCTGGCATCCCGCGCCGGGCCGAAGGTATTCGACCGAAATCAGCGCGATGCGCGGCGCAGGCGTGGGTGTCGGGGAGGGGGTTAGCGTGGGAGTCAGAGTAGCGGTAACGGTAGAGGTCGGGGTGGGCGTGGAAGAAGCAGGCGGCAGAGGCGGGAAGAATACCGCTACAATCAGCGTAAGTACAAAAAACGAGACCGCAGTCATGCCGGTGATGGTGGCAAACAGGTTCAAACGCTGCATTTTAGCGTCATTGAGTGGGGATGTTTCTGGGTGTTCGTTGGTCATTGTGGTCGGTTCTTTCTGCATCTCCAAAGGTGGTAACTCACTTCACGCCCCACCAGCGGATGAGCGCATCGTGCGAGCCAGTGACGAACGCCCGTCCATCCGGGGTAAAAGCCAGAGCGCGCACGGCTTCGGCGGTTGGAGGCAGACTGCCGGAGAGAATCATCAGTCTATCGGGCAGGCTCCATGTCCACAGGCGGGGCTGGCGCCACTTGCCGCCCGCGCCCACCAGCAAGCGGCCATCGGGAGAAAAGGCAAGTTTCCCTACCGGTTCGCGGTCGGGAGTGTTGAACGAAAGCCCCGCTGCGCAGTTTTCGGCGTTCCAGGATGAAATCAAATTGCCGCCTGCGGCATACACCCACCCAGAATCAGGCTGAAAGCGGATATCCGTTACCCCGCCTGGATGCTGCCAGCGACAAAGCGGCTCGTCTTCCAAAACGCGCCACAGCCAGACCTGCCCGCTCAGGTCACCTGCCGCCAGAAAACGGCCATCCGCGCTGAAAGCCAACGCGGCGGCCACGCCATTGAGCGGGTAGGAACGCACTGCGCGCCCGGCGCGCCATTCCCAAACCAGCACGGTTGCATCACTCGACGCGCTCGCCAGCCAGCCGCCATCCGGGCTGAATGCCAGCGCGTTCACGTCGGCGGCGTGTCCATGCAAAGTGCGCAAAAGGCCGCCTTCGGTCAAACCCCACACGCGAATTGCGCCACCCGCTTCCGCGGAAGCGATGGTCTGTTCATCGGGAGCGAAGGCTACATCGAGAACGTAAAAGCCAGCGCCAGGAAACCAGGCCACCCGCCGGTTAGAAATCACATCGAAAACGGTTACATCAGTTGCGTCAGACCCCGCCGCCAGGTAACGACCGGAGAGCGAAAAAGAGAGCGAAGTGACCCGCGCCAGCAGACGGCTTTGCCGAACCAGTTGGAGCAAAGACAGGTTCTCCAGCCGGAGAGGAGTCAACCGCGCCCAGGTCTGCGCCTCGCGCTCCTGACCATCTCGAGTCAGTTGCGTTATCTGCTCAAAAGCAAACCACAGCGCCGCGGCCACATACAGCCAGGTGACGAGCGCCGCCAGGAAAGGAAGAACGTTGCGAAGACGAGGTCTTAAACGATAGCGCGCAGACATAGCAAATCATGCCAATTGTACAATGAAAACAATACGCCAAAATGATGCTACGCTGGTCAGTTGAAATGTTTCGCTGGCTCCATCTCGCTGTATAATAACTCTATCATTCATCGTTTGGGATTAACAATCAGGAAAATCAGCACTTATGACCACTCTCCAACCCGGGCAACAACTTGGCCCTTATCAAATTATCAATCAGATTGGCAAAGGCGGCATGGCCGCCGTCTACAAGGCCTATCACGCCGCCGTTGACCGTTATGTCGCCATCAAAATCATCTCCAACCAGTTGGTCGAAAATGCCGAATTTCTGAAACGCTTCCAACAAGAAGCGCGCCTGATTGCCAGGCTGGAACATCCCCACATCCTGCCCATCCATGACTTTGGCGAAGCCGACGGCGTGCCTTACATGGTGATGCGCTACCTCGAAGCCGGGACGCTCAAAGAACGCCTGAATGCCAGCCCTCTGACACTCCCCGAAGCCGACCGCATCTTTAGCCAGTTGGCCGATGCCCTGCAATACGCCCATGAAAACGGCGTCATCCACCGCGACATCAAACCATCGAATGTGATGCTCGATAAGCGCGGCTCGGTCTTCCTGACCGATTTCGGCATTGCCAGAATGCTTGAAGGCTCCAGCAGTTTGACTGCAACGGGAACCGTCACCGGCACGCCCGATTACATGAGCCCGGAGCAGGCTCAGGGTCTCAAAGCAGACCAGCGCAGCGATGTCTATTCTCTCGGAATTGTCCTGTTCGAAATGCTGACCGGGCACGTGCCATTTGAAGCTGAAACCCCGCTGGCGGTCTTATTCAAGCAAATTCAAGAGCCTCCGCCGCCGCTTTCGGTCATCCGCCCCGATTTGCCTTACCAGTTAGAACCCGTGCTGCTGAAAGCCCTGACCAAAAACCCCGCCGACCGCTTTGCAAGCATCGAGGAATTTCACGAGGCCTGGCGCAAGGCCCTTTCTTCCATAACGCAGGAAGCGCCGACCCTATCCCAAGAGAACGGCAAAAAAGTCATTCTCCAGACGCCCCCTGCAGAACCTGCGCTTCGGCATCGCGCGCCCCAGGCAGCGCCACCAACCCGCAAGCGCTTTCTCTGGCTGGGACTGGCCGCCGGACTGTTGGGAGTATGTGTTATCGCCACTATTCTGGTCTTTCTGCGGCTGGGCAATCTTCGTCAAAATCAGGCGCGCCAGGCAGCGCAAGCGACTGCGTCAGGCATCAGCCAGCCAGCAGAAACCACCGCGCCACCCGAGGCCACGCCCATCGTTGAAACTGCGCCTCCCCAACCGGTTGCTTCAGGCAATGGCAACGTAACTTCGTGGACAGGCGGCAATACCATCGTCACCATGCTCTCCCTGAACAACACTATCTATACTGGCGGGCCAGGCGGCATTACCGAGTGGAATCCGGTGACAGGCGCAGCCACCCAGTGGACGATGCGCGATGGTCTGCCTTCTTCTTATGTCTCTACCCTGTTCCAGGGGCCAAACGGGATTTGGATTGGCACTACTGGCGGCCTGGTTCATCTCACCACAACCTTGCGCGAGTTGTTCACTTCATACAACGGATTAGACAGCGACTACATCACCGGTCTGGCCTGGCGCAAAGGCGCTCTGCTGGTTGGCACGCAATACTGCGGCCAACCCGGCTGCGGCCTGCAAATTCTGAAAAATGGGACATTTGAACCGGTCAAAGGCTTCCCCTCGCAAGAAGAGCCGGATTCGGCGCATGTCAGCCACAACATCCGATTTGTCTATGTGGATAAACAGGAACAGGCATGGGTCGGCACCGATAACGGCCTGGCGCTGTTCGACCGCCGCGAACGCTGGCGGGTATTTCACGCCTCCAGCGGTTTGCCAGGCGAGCAAGTCTTCTCTATTCTGGAAGATAGCACCGGAACCATTTGGGTCGGCACGAACGAGGGTGGAGTAGCAAAGTTTGATAGCGCAAACGAGACCTTCACCCAACAGTTCGACTTGCGCGAACAAGGCATTTACGATGTAACCAGCATGTTACAAAGCACAGACGGCAACTACTGGTTCGCCGGTTACAGTCTGGTGGAATTTGACCCACAAACCCAGGAACTGACGCGCTACTCACCTTACGAGAACAACTTCCCGGTCAGTCAGCCAATAACGCTGGCGCGCGGCCCAGGCAATGTCATTTTCATTGGCACCATAGGCGAAGGACTGGTGCGCTTTGAAAAAGGGAACAGCGCCCAGCAATGGCAAATCCCAAACGTGCCGGGCGAGGGTGGCTACAGCCAGATTGTCCCGACGGTGGACGGTAGTTTGTATTTTATCGAGGAATTCTGGAACCAGGTAGACCAGTTTATCCCCTCCAGCGATACCTGGAAAACTGCCCTGGCGCAGGACATTTCCATCCCACGCGCCATTGACCAGAGCGGGAATATTTATGGTGGAGCATGGGATGGCCTGTGGGTGATTTCTCCCGACGGCACCAGCCAGAGGTTGGGAACGGAAAACGGCATGCTCTCTAATGAAATCTATGCGGTCGCTTTTGATACCCAGGGCAATGCCTGGGTTGGCACGGGCGGCGGGCTGGTCATGCTTAACGGCAGCACGCTCGTCAGCGCCACCCCCGGCAGCGAGTTGGGGCTGGAAGGGGATGCAGTGCATCACGTATTTGTCGATTCACGCGGTGGAATCTGGGCATCGGGAGAAGCGGGCGGGAACATGGCCTATCTGCCCTCCGGCGGCGAGTGGACGCTCGAGTCTGCATCCCAGGCGGCGGGTGACAATCTGCAATTCATCACCGACTTTGCCGAATCGCCCACAGGCGACCTGCTGGTCGCCACCTACGGCGGCGGGTTGCTCCTGCGAACCCCAGCAGGCGAATGGAAGCACATCCACGCTGGAAGCGAGGGCGTCACGCAGCCCATCAATTTCATCTATTCCGTTGCCGCCGGGGCAGATGGCAGCCTGTGGTTAGGGCTGGATGACCGCGCCGTGCGCTTCGACGGGCAAACCTGGCAAGGATTCACCATCCAAAACGGGATGAGTGGTTTGAAGGTGTACGATATTTACATTGACCCCAATGGTTCCATCTGGTTCGCCACTAACGGCGGCGTGACGCGCTTTGCGCCGTGAAATGCGCGCAAATGTGCCTGCCTCTTTCATCAAGACGGCGAAAGAGGCAGGCGCACTGTAAAAACGGTATGCTACTTGCGGGTGCTGAGTTTGAACGGCAGGTAGAGCGGGCAAAAAGCAATAACGCTGGTCGCCAGGAAAATGACCGCAAGCGCAAGCAGAAGGATGCCCAGCGCGCCGGTGACGATTCCGCCAAAGTAAAGGTAAGCAAACACAGCGGCGATGATGACGCGGATGATGCGGTCGGCAGTTCCCATGTTCGGTTTCATAAAGGTTCTCCTGTTTGAAATATTTGATGGTTTCCAGTTGTTTTGATGAAACAGGAGCAGGAAAGTTGCGCCATCAACGGCAAACCAGGACTGGCGCGCTTTGTTCACGCAACATGTAGTTGACCCAGCTGCCCAGGGTCACTTCCTTCAAAATAGCGCCGCTGTATCCACCCATCAAAATCAGGTTGGCCTGATATTCTTCAGCCAGCCGCTTAAGTGTTGCCACCGACGATTTTGCAAGAACATATTCCGCCTGGATTTCATGCAATTCCAAATATTGTCGAGCAATCTCTTGGGTGGCGGCGGCATTGGCCCCTTCGCCGGTGTAAACCATCAGCGCTGTCTTCCATTTTTCAGCCAGGTAGGCCGCCACAAACAGGGCCTCCTTCGATTTTGGACTTCCATCAAAAGCCAGCACCGCCCGGTCCAGGCTGGTGGCGCCGGTTGGCAGGGCCAGTACCGGGCGCGGGGAGCGCGAGATGATGGCACGCAATGGCGAGGCCAGGCCCGAAAGGCCCGAGCCGGGCGGGTAAACAATTTTCAGCATCACCAAATCAGTCAGGGCAGCGCGCTCAAGAATTTTCCTGGCCGGTTCACCCGCTTCAATCGCCAGGCTGCCATTCACTCCCGCTTCATGGCACATCGCTTGAAACTTTTCCTTGACTTGTTGCGCTTTATTTCCAGCAATGTGTTTTTCGGTCGGGACAATATGAAGGCCATTTAATTTGGCGCCCTCGCGTTGGGCCACCAGAATGGCTTGCTGCAAAGCCCTCCAGCCCTCCACCTCTCCGCTGACGGGGACCAGGATATCCTGAAAGAGATGCTCGGTATAGCGGTCTATCAGACGAGATTTGCGCCAGGCGCCCGTCTGGTCAGGCGCGGCTCCAACCTGGGCCTGAACGATTGCATCCGCCACCGCATCGGGGCGCAATTCCCAACCCAGTTCTTCCTGCAACGCCGCGCGATGCTCGGACAACCACAGGTATAAATCTGTTTCGGTTCGCTCTGGAAACCACCGCAACAGGCCGCGCTCGCGGATGATGTTCACCAGGGGCAGATATTCAGTATCGTACCAGTGCGTCAGGGCTTCTTCGTAAGAAATATCACGCTGGAAGTCCAGCCCCATGTAATAACGATGTACCTGAATATACTCGCGCAGTTTCTCATATTGACCAGGAACAGAAACGCTCAAATCAGCCTCGGGGCGCAGGCGCAACAGGTCGGTTTCCTCTAAAAATTCGGCATATTCAGATTTGATGATTAAGTCATCCGGGCTGACATCCGGCGTAAGCGGAACATTCGTTTTGACCTCGATGACGCGCGCTTCGATGGTTTCCCAACCTTCTTGACGAGCAATAGACACGCGGTGATTGCCATCCAGCACGAAATAAACTTCGCCCACCTGATAGACTTCTATGGGCGGCCAGCCAATCATGTTATCGCTCAAAGAAGCCTTAACGCGCGCCCAGCGGTCTTCGTCAACAGGATTACGCGGCAGAAAGGTGCGCGTGAAATCGGTATATCGGCCAACGCTGCCAACAATTGCACTCAGGGGAATGCTCTGAATGCCGCGTTCGGTGCGCGCCTGAAGTTTGAGTTTTTTGGCAACTTCTTCGTAGGAAAGCAATTCATTCGACTTTCCTGTCATGCGCGAGAGAATTTCTTCTACAGCGGCACGCTGGCGAGCCTGGTGAAAGTCATGAACAGCCTGGCGAAAATTATCGGTTCGAGATTCCATATTTTTTCGGGTGCATCAACGCGGAACGAATTCCGCACAAATGTTTAAGAGTAGTCAATGAATAGCGATAAAACTCTGCGCAATGGGTAAACTTCCAAGCAAGGCTTGTGATTTTACTCGAAAAAAACGTCAACCCTGTTATCGGGAGGTTATCCAAATGGGTCATTTTTGTAAACAAATCGGTCAGGCGCGCACGAAAACCGTCATTTGCGACTCGCGCCGGTTGCCCCAGGCCAGGTAGGGAATGAACACCAGCGGCTGGCCGGTTTTGGTTTGCCCGGTGAGTTTGGTCAGCCCGCCGGGCAGGGTGGCATCGTGAATCGGTTGCAGCGAAGCCGGGTCGAGGTCAACGTTGAAAATATCGAGGGAGGGGTTATCCAGGCTTTCGAGGCAGTAGACCAGCGGGCCGCGTGAAACCGCCACCTGCCCGCCACAGCGCGGCAGACGCTTGTCCTGCCTGAGCAGGCGAATCGGCATCTGAAAGGCGACATCGAGCCGGTCGCCAGGATTCCAGTCGCGGGTCAGGGCGGTGGTGCGGGCGGCAGCCGGGTTGTAGCCGCAGGCCGTTTGGGAGGGGGAACCGGCCGGTTTGACGGTGCCCGGCTCGAGCGGAGTGCCGTTAAGCGCCAGGGTGAAGGAATCGGCCCAGGATGGAATCCGCAGATGCAGGGTGGTATGGAGCGGCGCGGAAATCTCGAAGCGCAGGGTGACGTTTCCATCCCAGGGGAGGCCGGAGGTGAGTTGAATCTCTCCATTTTTCACCTTCAGGCGGCTGGAAATGTATTGCCGCACCCACAGGCTGCCGGCCTCGCGGTCGAAGATGTCCTCGCCGAGCCAGGCCCAGGTGCGCGAGAGGTTGCTTGGGCAGCAGGGGACGAGGAACCAGCCCTGGCGGTGAATGCCGCCGCGGCAGGTGAGCGGGTTGTTGTAGAAGTAGGAGCAGCCATCCAGCCCGATGCCGACCGAGGCGGCGTTGTAGAGCTGCCACTCGAACAGGTCATCGTAGCGCGGGTTGCCAGTGTGAAGGGCCATTTCGCGGTTCCAGAACAGGCTGGCCAGGGCGGCGCAGGTTTCGGCGTAGGCGTATTCGGGGTCGAGTTCGTAGTCGCGGCCAAAGCCTTCGGTGAAAGGCAGCGCGCCCAGGCCGCCAGTGACGTACATGCGGCGCGTGACCATGTGCTCCCAGGCGGTTTCGAGCGTTTTTTGCAGTTCGGCGTCGCCGGTTTCGCGCATCAGCATGGCAACGGCGGTTTCGAGGTAGCCCCAGCGGACGCTATGCCCCACCGGGACGGTCATCTGGCGGATGGGGGCGTGCTGTTGAAAGTATTTGCCGCTCAACTGGTCCAGTTTGCGGCGCGAGTCTGCGAAGGGCGGTTTTTTGGAAGGGTTATCGCCGGGGAGTTGGAAGGCGGCGTGCTCGGGGTGCTTTTCGATATAAGCGGCGCGCATCTCGCGCACGCGCTGGCGGCGTTTTTCGTAAAGCTGGTTCACTTTCAGGATGTGAAGCGGGAAGAAAGGGATGCGCCCGCGCCGCTCGAGAAAGCGGCGGGCCAGCTCGAGGTAGCTTTTTTCGCCGGTGTGGCGGTAGAGGCGGATGAGGGCCAGTTCGATTTCCTCGTGGCCGTCGGTTTGGGCGGCGGTGGCTATCATAAAGTCACGCACCAGCAAATCGGCGGCGCGGCGGACGAGGGTCAGCAGGCGGGTTTCGCCGGTGGCGATGTGATGGGCTATCCCGGCTTCAATCAGGTGGCCGAGACAGTAAAATTCATGTTCGATTTGCAAAACCACCCAGCGCTGGCCGGGGAAGTGAATCTGGTTGTAGGTGTAGAGGTAGCCATCTGGCTGCTGAACGGCTTCGAGCAGGCTAATCAGGTCATCGACCAGGTTTTTTAGTTGGGGGGTTGGGTAAAAAGCCAGGATGCGCGAGGCGGCATCGAGCCATTTGTAGGCGTCTGAATCGGCGAAGAAGTAGCCTTCGCGAAAGCCTTCTTTCTGCCCGCAGGCAATACGGAAGTTATCAATACAGCCACTGGCTTCCAACTGTTCCCACTGATAGAAGATGGCCTGGCGGGCGTTCATTTCAAGGCGGTCATGCCAAAAGCCGGAGGTGATGATGGTTTGAGGGGTCATAGTGGTTTGAAGAATGGAAAGTGGAAAGAAAACAGAGAAAGCTACAAGAATATTGTACTGTCAAAAATTGGATTTTGCAGCCCACTATTTGGCGTTGTCCTCCGAAAACAAAAAGCGCCTTGCAAGGAAAATTCCCGGCAAGGCGCTTTGAGGAGCTCAAAATTACATCCGCGTGCACATCATCCCGCCATCCACATGCAGCGTCGCGCCGTGAATGTAGGAGGCCTCGTCGCTCGCCAGGAACAGGATGGCGTGGGCAATGTCATCGGGCGCGCCGATGCGCCGCTGGGGGATTTTCTCCAGAAAGTACGTCACCTGGTCTTCGTCGCCGAGCATGTTGTGGGTCAGGCCGGTCAGCACCATGCCGGGCGCCACCGCGTTGACGTTGATGTGATAGCCGGAGCAATCCACCGCAATGCCCTGGGTCATCATCTTGGCCGCGCCTTTACTGGCGTTGTAAATGCTCTGCCCCTGCCCGGCCACCTCGCCCATAATCGAGGTAATGTTGACGATTTTGCCGTAGTCCTTGTCCATCATGGTCGGCAGCACGGCGCGGCTGAAAAAGAACATCCCACGCACGTTGATGTCCATCACCCGGTCATATTCCTCGTTGTCCATCATGGCAAACGGCACGAACTGCCCGGTTCCGGCGTTATTGACGAGGATATCAATCGTACCGAATTTTTCGAGAGTGGCCTGGACGCAGGCCTCGACATCCTCCTGCGACCGGACATTGACCTTCACCGCCAGGCATTCCCCGCCGACTCCGGCCACCATTTCGTGGGTTTTTTCCAACCCCTCGGTGTTGACATCGCAAATCGTCACCTTTGCGCCTTCGCGGGCGAACTGGACCGCCGCCGCCTGCCCAATGCCCGAGGCCGCCCCGGTGATAATGGCAACTTTGTTTTCAAAGCGTTTACACATAGCAATTCCTCCAGAAGATGGTTATTTCCAATCTGGTTCGATAAAAACATCGGCCCAGGGGAGTTTGACGAACGTAAAAATCAGATAAAGCGCCAGCGAGGCCAGGAACAGCGCCCACAGCACAAACTTTAACTCTCCCGCATACTTGATTTGCGCCAATCCGCGCTCGAAGATGACGCCAAATGCGCCTACGATGACCGTCATCAGGTTGGCGTAGATGATTTCGAGCGGGATGCTGGGCATCTGGCCGTAGAAGGCGGCGCACAAATACCAGAGCAGGAACACAAACCAGGGCAGGAAAATGGCCGTCCCCAGCCGCGAGTAGAACCAGGTTTCACGGTCGCCGATTTGGGCGCGGTAGAGGCCGAATTCAAGCACGTTTACGAAAATCCACGCGAAAAAAGTAGCTTTGAAGTGCTGAAAGTTCGATTCGGTGATGCCACAAAAAATGGCAAAAACCGGGTTTGGGAAAAACTTATAGGCGAAATAAAAAATCATGAAAATCGCCCAAAAGCCCAGCGCTTTTTTCCAGAGAGCAGGCCGAGGAGCGTTCATGCTTTTTCTCCGGGGAGCAGGTCACAGCCGCGGGTTTTAAAGTCCCGGTAGAGCAGAATGCTGCCAAGCATGAATCCGCTCTGCCCAAGGGTGTTGATGCTTTCCTCAATCCACTGCATGGTGATGGTTTGTTCGGCGCTGGCGAGCGCGCTCATGGCCAAAATGCCCATCACGCCGATGACGAATCCGACCGCCGCCGGGCGCGCATTTCGCCGGTAGGCAATGTAAGCCAGAATGCCCTCCGCGCCCAGGCTGGTGAGGGTCATGACAAATAGGAAGGGAATTTTCCAGGGCGCCATCCCCAACAGGACGGCGGCACTGGCTTTGCGTTTGCGCGCCATCTGGATGACCGCAACGCACATACCCAGGAAGCCGATGCCGAGCAGGACGAACTGCGCCTGGCTCATCCACTGGATGTCGGCGATGTGGGCGGCATACAGCAGTTTCCAGGAGGCTTTCAGGAAGCCTCCCAGGAAGACCAGCAAGGTTCCGGCCATCAGCATCCGGGCGCAGCCAGTTCCCCGGCAAATGTAGGCGGTTTTGACCAGGAAAAACGCGCCAATGAAAAAAGCGATGTTCGGCAGGAAATCAACCAGGGCAAGAGGAATTGAATAGGTTTCCATGCGGTCTCCAAAAGATGAAATCAGAAGGATGGAGGATGAAAGTCCTGCAGAAAAAAAGAAGGCTAAAGATAATGGTTTTCTTCAGCCTTCATACTTCATAATTCATCCTTTATCCAAGATAAACCCGTAGCCATAGACCCATGCGCCGGTGTCTTCGCGGCGATGCTTGCGCAGCACCATTTTGACGCGCGCGCCGGGCTGGACTTCGGACGGGTCAGTGACCTGCAGGATGTCCACCATCAGGTGGATGCCGTCATCGAGCCGGACGATGGCCTGTACGCGGGGCAGGTTATCTCCGTAGCCAACGGCCGGGAAGCCGACATCATCCAGCGCCACTGAAACAACTTGCCCGGTTTGGGCGCATTGATAGGGTTCCATGGCGCGCTCGTGGCAGGCGGGGCAGATAAGCCCGGTGCGGGGCGGGAAAAACTTCTCGCCGCAGTGAGTACAGCGCGTCCCTTCCAGGCGGTAGCGCCCGGCGCGGGAGCGGTACCAGTAAGCGGAGGAGAAAGTATCCAGTCGCACAAAGGGGTCGGTAAATTGTGAATTCATAGGCAGCTCCGTGAGAATTATGAAATCAGAAGGATGAAGTATGAAGGAAAACCCAAACCATCGAACTTTTCATAATTCAGAATTCATCCTTCATAATTCATAATTTCCTTACTTCCAGCCTTTCTGAACAACACCCACCACATCCAGCGAGTGATGCGTGCCATAGGAGGTGTTCACGCCGACTTTGGGCTGCTCGACCTGGCGTTCGCCGCACTCGCCGCGAATTTGCCAGAAATTCTCCAGTACCCCGGCCTGAAAATCGGAACCCGCCGAACCATGCCCAAAGGCCGGGCCGCCGCCGTAGGTGTTGACCGGGCATTTACTTTCGAGGGTCATGCCTCCCGAAAGAACGTAATCCTTGCCCTTGCCAATTTCGCAAACGCCGATGGCTTCAATCGCCATCATGCCCTCGTAGGCAGTCAGGTCGTGGACTTGCACCACGTTGACGTCTCTTTTCTCAATCCCGGCAATTTCGTAGGCTTCCCTGGCGGCTACCATCAGGCCAGGGAATTCGGCCAGGTCGTAGTCGCGCATCGAATCGACCGGGTAGTGGAAAAAGTTGCCGATGTAGGGCGGGCGGAAGGCATAGGCCACATCGAAAAAGACCGGTTTGTCGGTGTATTTACGCGCCAGCTCCTCGCCGACGAAAATCATGGCGCTGGCTACGCCGCCGCGGTTGGTCGCCTGGCGGTCGCGGTCGGCTTCGGGCGTGTCGGCGCACAGTTCTTCCAGCACTGGCATCGGCTTGCTGTAGTTGGCGGCCAGCGGGTTGCGGCGCGCGTACCAGTTGCACTGATACGCCCAATGCCCGGCAGCCTCCAGCGGCACATCATATTTGCGGCGGTAATAAGAATCGCGCATCGCGCCATAGTTGATATGGGTCAGGCCCATCATGTAGTCGTAATCGACGTAATTGCCCTGCGAGTTCATCGCTTCCATCGCGTCGTAGTTATCGGAACGGGCGAAACCGAGCGAGACAACCACATCACAGCGCCCGGAGGCAATTGCGTTCCAGGCCACATACGAGGCAATGCCGTTTCCGGCGCAGGCGTTGGCGACCGGCACGACCGGCTTGGGCAAAATCCCGAGCGCGTCAGCAATCTGCGGGCCGGGCGACGAATCGACAATCGCGCGGTCGTTGTAGTTGCAGGCCACCAGGTCAACATCCTTGACCGGAATGTCGGCGCTTTTGAGCGCATTCCAAAAGGCTTCGGTTGCCATTTGCCGCCAGGTCCAATCCATGGGGATGTTGGGCGGGGTGATTGCGCCGCCGACCATCATCACTCTGCGTAAAATTTTTCCCACATTGGCCTCCGGCTTAATAGAAATTGCTCAGGCGATGCGGCGACTGGATGAGTTTTTGCTCGTACTTGCTCATCGTAGCGTAATCGACCATGATTTTGTCCTCGAGATGCTGGATGACCAGCCCGCTTTGGGGGCGCCGCGCCTCGATTTCCTCGGTACAAACCAGCGACCAGGCATCGCAGCCCGCGCCCGCGCCGTAGTCAATCACCCCAATCCGCTCCCCGGCCTCGGCAAAGTCGAGAATGTGCGCCAGCGAGAGCAGCACGCCCGCCGCGCCGCAATCGCCGATTTGGGCGGTCAGCACATAAGGCAGCACCTGCATCATATCGAGTTCAAGTTTGCCCATCGTCAGCAGCGGGCGGAAGCCCGTCTTTTGCGGCACAGCGAACTTGGCAAAATCTGCCGGGGTCAGGCCAGTTTTCTCGAACAGGGCTTTTCCGGCTGGGACGACATGGTCGAGCAAGCCCCAGTTCGAGACCCAGCCGTAAAATCCCGCGCCCGGCTGGATGAAGCGCTCGCCTTCGACGCGGAAGTAGTCGTTCTGGTCGTGCGAATGAGTCGCCATGGCTTCGAGCAGGGCAAGCGGCTTTTCCTTGCCCAATACAAAGGCTACCGCTCCCGCCGAAGCGACGTATTCCAGCACCATTCCAGGCTGGGTGTGGCGGTTCATGGTGTCTGCGCCGACAACCAGGGCATACTCGATTTGTCCGGCTTCAATCATGGCAGCGGCCAGCCACAGGGCGGTGCTGCCCGATTTATCGGCGCACTGAATGTCAGTCGCCAGGACGGTGTTTGGCAGCCCAAGGGCATCCACCATCACCGTTGCGGCGGCTTTGGTGGCGTAGGGGCTGGTACCCGTCCCTAAAAAGAGCGCGCCAATTTTTTCAAGCGGCATGTCGGCGCGCTCCAGGGCTTGTTTGGCGGCGGCCACAGCCAGGGTGAGGGTATCCTCCTCCGGGCCAAGCACGCCGCGTTCGCCGATGCTGAGCACGTCAAAGAAACTGGTGGCTATATTCTTCCAGACCCGCCAGATTTCCTGGGCTTCGATGCGGTACTTTGGCAGGGCCACACCGTACGAAATGATTCCTGTCTTCAAGGAAACCTCCTGAAAAGTATGAATTCTGAATTATGAAGTATGAAAAGGGGCTCCTTCTTAATTCATACTTCTGACTTCATCACTCATCCTTTCTTGGGCAGGTTCCACAGCCCGGAAAACGCAATCGCGTCCATCATCGGGCCTTGCATCTTGAGCAATTTGGCATTGACCAGTTTCATCGGCGGGACTTCCCCGGTGAACATCTGGACGATGTGTTCGCTGTTGCCAGTGATGGTCAGTTTTGGCGTTTTGGTCTGTCCCTCCTCGACGGTCGCGGTGCCGTCCTGGATGGTCAGCGTCCATTTGCTCGGTTCCTGGCCTTGCAGGTCGAACAGGATGACGCGATTCCAGCCTTTGGCCTTTTCAGGCTTAAACAGATTGGGCAGGTTGAAAATAACTTCCTTAATAGTGGGCATGGGTTTCTCTCCTTTTTGAAGTCCAAAGTCTCCAAACTCTGGACTGGTTTGATAAAAATAAAGTCCAACGTCTCCTGACGTTGGACCCTCAAAACTATTCAACAGCGCCAAAAACCTTCTCCTGAACCATCAGGATGCGCTCCATGTCATCGGCGGGAACGGTGGTCAGTTCGAAAATACATTCCTTGTCGTCCATGCCGAGGGATTGAATCCGCTGGTAAGAGGGCGAGACCATCGGCGGCATGGTAATCATCATCGTCGCCAGGCCGTGCGTCTCGCAGTAGCGGCAAATTCCCAACCCAAGAGCAGTCTTGGGCAGGCCGTTCCATTCCGCCACGCGATAGTAGATGCCAGCCAGTTCGCAGTTTTTGAGAATGCTCGGGCGGATGACTTTCTCGCCGGGTTCTTCGCGTTCCTCGCCGCGCATGAACCACTGGTCGGCATACATGCCGCGCATGCCCAATTCCATCAGGTCGCCAATGTCTTCGAAACCGGCGGCGGGCAGCACGGTGGCGAAAAATTCTTTGCTCACATCCCACATAAAGGATTCGGCGGTGTGTTCCACAGCGCGCGCAAACGCCTCGTGTCCCTCGCGTTTGAACAGCGCCGCAGCGTTGACCCCGCCCCAAATGAGATAACGATTGTAGTTGGCGACGGAACGCAGGCAGGAGTTGAACCAGGCTTCGACCAGTTGCGGGGAAAAAGAACCCGTTTCCAGCGCAGAAAGGGAGGCGGATTGCCATTCCCGCATCGTATCAGCCCAATCAGCGGGCGTTTCCCAGCCCCGGGCGGCCAGTTCATCCAGCCGTTCCACCGGGACAATGCCATCGCGGGCGACCAATTCTTTCATGTCGGCCAGGTAACGTCCGAAAAAGTCATCCACCTGGGCCAGAATTTCGGGGTCGCCCTCCCAATCGAGATGATTTGCGCCTTCCAGCAGGGTTTTGCGGCGCAGTTTCATCTCATGTTCCACCGAAACCCAGTAGGCGGCCATGACGCGCATGCCGGGGTACACATCGCCATCGGGCAGGTCTTGGCCATGATAAAACTCGGCCAGCCGGTTGTCAGCCAGCAGGCGGCGGGCGTGTTTCAGGTTTTTAGCCCATTTGTGATTGTGGAATTCGTCGTAGTGCATGGATTGTCCTCCTGCGAGACTATGCTTCCGGCTTCATCATCCACGCCCCTTGCCGGGCGCGCAGCAAATCATCGAGCGAACTGGTCGGGGGGGCCGTGACGGAGACGAGTAACAGGTGGTGTTCTGAACTGGCGTTGGCAATGCGGCGGTGCGGAAAATTAACGTAATAGGCCAGGTCGCCCTGGTTCAGGATGACATCCGCGTCACCATTTTCTGAAATCAGGCGGGCCTGGCCTTCAAGGACATAGAGCAGGGTGTCAGCCTCGTGCTTGCGAAAGTGCGGTTCTTCCTGCCCGGGCGCAATGCTCACCAGCAGAGGCTCCATGCGGGCGTTGGGGGTATTCACCAGCAGGGTGACACGGGCCGGGGCGGGCGTATTCTCGGCGATTCCTTGCAAAATATTCTCGCGGCGGGTCACATACACCGGGCTGGTTTCAGGCCCCTGGAAAAAATGAACCATGTGAACCTGGTAATAGCGCGCCAGTTTTTCCAGGTTATCAACGCTGATGGAGACTTTATCGCGCTCCAACATGCTCAGGAAAGAGACGGAGAGTTCCGTCTCCTCGGCCACCTGCTCAAGGGTCAGGTTACGGCTTTGCCGGAGTTCTCGTAAACGCGCGCCTAGCATGGACATGTTGGCCTTCCTGTCTTTTTTTTTCGATGAAATATTTCACTATTATAGCAGCAAATTTTCAGTATATTGTCAATCAGCAACTATTTTTTCAGTATACAAAAACAGCGCAAGTCAGCACTCACGCTGTTCAGGAAAAATCGGGCTCACTGAACTAAGGCAAAGGTATCTTTTTTACCGTTGACAACATTTCAGATAAGCGTCTGGTTGCAACATCTCCTTCAGACAGGGCATTTTCGAACTGACTGGTCTTGAACAAATCCAGGGCGGCTTTTCCGGCCTCGGTGGTGTGCAGACGGGTTAAGGTTTGGGTGAGCGCTGAAAGAACCTGCGCATCCAGGCCTGGGCGAGCTAAAACCAACTGGCGGGGAATTTTTTCGGTGCGGGCAAGTTCAACCAACTGCTGGGTCGTCTCCGGCAAAAATACAATATCAAAGTGATAATCATCAACAACACCAGCCGCCGCAGAGCCACTGAGAACCGCCCGGAGTGTCTCCTGGTCACTACCGCTAAACACAAAGCCGATTTCGGATGGAGAAACAGGGTCGAAAAAACTGGTTTTTCCGGTCAGAACTAATCCGCGCTCCACCAGATGAACCGATGGCAGGAAAAAACCGGCAGTAGAATCAGGAGTGCGCATGGCAACCATCTTACCAACCAAATCATCCAGGCTTGTCAGGCCGCTGCTTTGACTGGCAAAGATGACGGCCTGAATATCGGGCCTGCCAAACTGCCAGCCTCGCAAAATCAACCTGGCCCCGCTCTGTTCGCTAACCAGCAAAGCCGGGTAGAGGCTATCAAAATACAGGTCCACCTCACCAGATTTCAGCCAGGCAGCCATTTCTTCCGTTGAACCAGCCACACGCACCTGTCCACTGGTGATTCCGTAGTCACCTAATTGACTCGCCAGAACATCTGCCAACGGCTGAATACTGTCCGCATCATCAACGTCACTTCCAGCAATCACCCCCAAGACAATCAGCCCATTTTCAGGGATTAAAACAGTGGGGGAGAGCGTTGGATTCGTACACCCGACAAGAAAGGATGCAAGGAAGAAGAGCAATGCCAATCGTTTGTACATCCAGCAAACCCTCTGGCAAAAAAGTCCAAATTCCGGGACACCTGAAACGAACTCCAATGATTATAGCCAGCCAGGTTCGACCAAACATTTAGATAGCATTGTGATAATCAACACAGCACTACAAAAATGAAAATTTTGGTTGTGTGTCTTTTGGGCAGGACCTCGTTCGGTTGAAATCTTTGCGCTTTTTTGGCATGAATCTTGCAACCAGTTTAGATGTATAATAAACTATCCGAAACGGTTATGCGCCATGCTACGACAAATCCACCGTCACACGCAGCGCCCGCTCACCAGCGCACATCTGACCCAAACCATGTCTCTGCTCCACCTGAGCGCAGACGAACTACGCGAGTCGGTTGAGCATGAACTCTCGGTCAATCCAGCATTAGAACAGACGGAACCGCCAGGCTGCTCCGTTTGCGGGCGCAGCCTGGCCCGGCCTGGAACTTGTCCCATCTGCGCATCAAAAAACGACGATGTAGTCGTCTTCACTGCGCCGCCCGAAACTTTTGAGAGCTGGAAAACTACCGCTGCGCGCGACCCCTACCTGCCAGCCGAAAACGAAGATGTGCCAGAATCGCTCTCGCTGGCGGCGCACCTGCTACAACAAATCGGAGCGGAACTCGACCCCGCTGAGCGCCCGATTGCTGCGCACTTGCTGACCGCACTTGACGATGACGGCTTGCTCACCAGCGACCCAGGCGAGGTGGCTGCTTATTTTCATGTTCCTCGAGCACAGGTTGAACGTGTGCGGGAGTTGATTCAGCGCGCAGAACCGTTCGGATGCGCATCTACCTCCCCAAAAGAATCCTTGCTCATCCAACTCCAAATTATCCAGGAAAGTCGTGCCATCCCTCCCGCAGCGGAGGCTTGCCTGTGGCATTTCGACTTGCTGGCCCACCGGCAGTTCCAAACCCTGGCCGAACAAACCGGTTTTGAGGAAGACGCAATAAAAGAAGCCGCCCATTTTATTGGCGCAAACCTGAACCCATACCCGGCGCGAGCCCACTGGGGCGCAGCAACCCCGCCACCCCTCTACCGTACCCCCGATGTGGTTATACGCCTGAGCGGAGAAACGCTGGTGGTGGAAATCGCCCAACCTTTTGCAGGCAGTCTACGCGTCAACCCGCTCTTCCGGCAGGCGCTACGCGAGGCCAACCCTGAAAAATTGGAATCCTGGCAAAACGACCTGGAGCGCGCCCGCTTACTGGTTAAATGCGCCGCCCAACGCGCTGGGGCACTGGAGGGGATAATGACCAGGCTGGCGCGATATCAGCGCGAGTTCATCTTGCATGGTGAAACGAAACTACATCCGCTCACTCGCGCCGCTCTGGCGCAAGACATGGGACTGCACGAATCAACCATTTCGCGCGCCGTTTCTGAAAAAAGCGTTCAACTACCCAACGGACGCATCGTACCAATGGCAATGTTTTTTGAGAAACACCTCCATGTCCGCACCATCCTGCGCGAACTGGTGCGGCGCGAAAGCTATCCTCTGACCGATGATGAACTGGCCGAATCACTACGCCAGGCCGGTTTCGTCGTTGCGCGGCGCACGGTCTCCAAATATCGCGCGATGGAAGGGATTTTGCCTGCGCATCTGCGCCGGCGATAATATTGTTTTATGGGAACGCAGCCGCTCACCCCCCAATCTGTAACTTATTTGCCTGCCTGGCAAGGGCCACTGCCCGGCATTGGCGAATTTACTACCCTGTTGAACACCATCACCGATGCGGCGATTGTATTGAACCGTTCCAGCCGTCAGGTAGTTTTGGGAAATCAGGGCTTTTTTGAGTTGGCAGGACTGGACCCACTCAACCCCGAACCACTCTCCATCGATACGCTCCTGCCTGACTTCGGTACAGGCTGGTCTTCAGGCGAAGAAAACGAGACAGAAATCAATTTTCCGGCAGGGCGAAAAATGGCCGTCTGGGTGAGCGTAACCTGGCTCGATAAACCTGGTCACTGGCTGTTACTCCGTATCGTGCCACTCAATGTGTATCAGTGGCGTGGAATGCAGAGCCGCCGTGAGCAGGACTTGCTGGATTACATGGAAGAACTGGCGCAAATTAACGTCCAACCCGACCTGGATGCCGCCCTGGAACTGGTGCTACGGGTTGGCGCGCGGATGCTGGCCGCGCAAGGGTTGTGCGTCTACCGCACCAATGTACCAGAGCGTAATCTGGCTCTGGTTAAAACGCGCGGCGAACTGGTGGTTGCGCTACCAGAACTTCTGCCGCTCGATGAGCCAGCATCGGTATACGCGCCTGCGCTCTGGCTCAAAAACCAGCGACCCTTAACAAACATCCAACAGGCTGCGCGAGGATTGGGGCTGGATTCGCTCGTCTCAGTGCCCATTGAGATGAGCGGCAATCGCTTAGGGTTGCTGGCAGCAGCCAATCTGCCCCCGCAAAACTCCCGCCAGATGATTGAAAACCTGGAATTGCTGGCGGCGTACATCGCCTCAGCACTCCATCACTATATTACCCTCACCAGCCTGCGCCGCACCATCTGGGAACACAGCCGGGCGCTGGCGATGCGCGATGCAATTGCGGCCAACTCCCTTGAAGGCATCATCGTGCTCAACCCGGCCTCGCGCGTGGTAGACCTGAACCCTGCAGCAGAACTGATGCTTGGCTATGCTACCCGTGAAGTGGTTGGGCAGCGCATCGAGAACATTCTGGTGGGGGTGGATAACCTGCCCGCTGCGCTGCGTTTGGCACACCAGGGCGTGGTCTCGCCCGACCTGGGTAATGTCAAATTGCACCGCCGCTCCGGACAGGCCTTCCCTGCTCATTTGCAGGTCTTTCCAGTACAGGTTGGCGGGGAGCGCAGCAGCATCGTTCTGCTCATCCGCGACATCAGCGAACGCGAAGAAATTCGCGCCCGCACTCAGCAGTTGGAACAGCGCGCTCTGCTTGGAGAAGTGACTGCCATTTTTGCCCACGAGGTACGCAACCCCATCAACAACATCAGTACCGGCCTGCAGTTGATGGAAATGAATCTGACCCCCGATGACCCCAACCGCGACCTGGTGGAACGTCTGCAAAACGACTGCAACCGTCTGACGCACTTGATGGAATCGGTATTGACTTTCGCCAAGCCGATGGAATACAAACTCATCCCCATCGACCTGGGCGACCTGCTGAAAAAACTGATGGAACGCTGGCATCCGCGCATGTCGCGCCTGAACGTCTCCTTGCATTTTCATACCGGGGAGTCAACCCCACTGGTCTTGGCCGATGGACGCGCGCTCGACCAGGTATTTACCAACCTGGTCAGCAACGCTCTCACTGCCATGCAAGAACAAGGCGGCACGCTGGCGGTCAAAGTGGAGAAAGTTGAAGGAGCAGGACATAAAACATGGGTCAGCGTCAGCGTTTCAGATACTGGCCCCGGCATTCCACCGGAGGCCCATGAAAAAGTTTTCGAGCCATTCTACACCACCAACCCGCAAGGCACAGGGCTGGGACTGGCTATTACCAAACGGATTGTGATTGCCCACAAAGGAAAAATCGAAGTCAACAGTTTCCCCGGCGGGACCATTTTCACTGTGCTTCTGCCCGCCATCGAAAGCGAGACAGCATGAGCGCCACTATTTTAGTCGTCGATGACGAAGAGAACGCCCGACATATCATCACCTCCTTCCTGGCCCCCAAAGGCTACGAAGTGATTGGCGCGGCCACGCTAGGCGAGGCCCGCCAACAAATTGCGCGCGGACGCGCCGACATCATCTTGCTTGATGTGCAATTGCCTGATGGCTACGGGCCCTCCCTTCTGGAGGAAACCGCACGCCTGGCGCTGCGTCCACCTATCATTCTAATTACCGCTTACGGCGATATCGACATGGCCGTCGACGCGATGAAAAATGGGGCGCACGATTTTCTACAAAAACCCATCCAATTGGCGCGGCTGGAGCAATCCATCCTGCGCGCGCAGGAAGTGGTTGCCATGCGGCGCGAATTGACCCACCTGCGCAGCACCCAACGCCGCGCCGGGAGCGACTTTGTGACCGGCTCCAGCCCGGAAATGAATGCCCTCTTCAGTCAGGCACGCCGCGCGGCGCAAGCCTCAGTTTCGGTATTAATTACCGGAGAAACGGGGACGGGCAAAGAGGTGCTGGCGCATTTCATCCACGCCAGCGGGCCACGCGCCGAAAAGCCGTTCATTGCTGTCAATTGCGCGGCCATTCAAAGCACCATGATAGAGTCGGAATTATTCGGCTATGAGGCTGGAGCTTTCACCGGGGCCGACAAGCGCAAACCCGGCCTGCTGGAAGTGGCTGACGGCGGCATACTCTTCCTCGACGAAATCGCCTCCATGCCGCTCGATATCCAGGCCAAGTTGCTGCGCGTGCTGGAGGAACGCGCTTTCCGCCGGGTAGGAGGCACCAACCTGATTCGCGTGGATGTGCAGGTACTGGCGGCTTCCAATCGTCCGCTGCCCAAACTACTGGCCGATGGATTATTCCGCGAGGATTTGTATTACCGACTGAAAGTGGTCGATTTACATATTCCGCCCTTACGTGAACACAAAGGCGACCTGCTCGAACTGGCCGGATACTTCGTGCGCCACAATAATATGCGCATGGGATTGAACATCACCGACATCACCCCCCGCGCAGTGGACGCATTACGCGCCTACGATTGGCCAGGCAACATCCGCGAACTGCGCAACGCCATCGAACGCGCCATGCTGTTCTGCGATGACCCGGTAATTGATATTGTTCACCTGCCTTCAGATGTGACTAAAGAGCAATGAGCAACAGTCAGCAATCATCAGTATCCAGTCGTTACGCATCGTGGCGCAATTGCTTCCTGGTTTAAAACAAAAGCCCGCTTAAGGCGGGCTTTTGTTGATAGATTTATGACAATCTGAATACGAAAACCTTTGTTGTGGTCAGGCCGCAGAATAATTTGCGCATTACGAACTACTTCTTCCAAATCGCCAGTTCAAGCGTCAGGCGGTCGCAGTAGCTTTGAGGGGGCAGCGGGCCATCGCCATATTGCATATCCGCCACGGTAGCGACCATTTGCAAAGTTTGGGTTTCCAGCACCACCTGGCGCTGCGGGCCGAGTTCGAAGAGTTCGCCTTTGGCTTCCAGCTTGGCGCGGTAGGTTGGGTCGCGGAAGGCGTGTGGGGTCATGAGCACTTTCGTCACCGTCTGGATGTCGTTTTTGTCAAACATCCAGACCTCAAAAGCGGTCACTTTCTTGGGGTCTCCCACGCCAATGGTTTCAGAAATACCAACGCCACACTCGCCCAGAAATTCGCCGGAGGGAGCATCTATGCTGAATGAGTCATCAAACAGGTCATCACCAAGCACGTAACTGGTGACGTATTGGGCAATGGGTGGCTCTTGCCCGGCGGCAGCATAATCTGTTTTTTCCACAGCGCGAGCATACTCGCGCGCTTGTTGAGCAGGGGTCAGCTCGCCGGTTTGTCGTGGGCGACGGAACAGCCAAAAGGCAACTGCAGCAACCACGCCGATGGCAAACAACCCGCCAAAAACCGCCGCAATCGCACCCAGCCCGCCTGCGCCTGAAGGTACCTCAGGCGGCGTGCCGCCCGGAACGTACACGCCATTTTTTTGCAAAACCTGTTCATAAGCCAGGATAGATTCCTGGGACAGTTTGCCAGGCGCTGCTTTGATTTGCTGGAAGAGATTGTAGGCATTTGGCCCGGTCTCGTTATAGCGTTGGACCGCCAGTGGTTCATCCCGGTTGACGCTGTAGGAATCGATGGCCATTCTCAGGAAATCATCCTGTAAATCGGCTCGGGTGGATGAAATCGGCAAGTCGGTCCATTGGACAGGCCAGATAACCCAGGCAAAAATGAGACCAAGAATCAAGCCCGCAATCATTCCCACGATGCCTGCCACCAATGGCCGTTTGAATAAGTCTGTGACGATGCCCATAGATGCTCCTTTCGGCGTCAACGAACATTTAATCTATTATACAAGAAAATGCAACATATCGCGGAATTTATTCCGCAACCTGGAGAAACAACCGCAGTCGGTCAATATCGACTCCCATCACGCTTTTTATGTTGCAACTTCTATCAGCACATCCTCGAGCAGGAAAGTTTCCTGACAGTTCATGCAGGATGCTTCGCGCTTATTGGCAATCACCAGCATGCCTTTGCAATGAGGGCAGGGTGCAGGAATGGGGCGCTTCCAGGAAGTGAAATCGCAGGCGGGGTACTGGTTGCAGCCGTAGAAAATGCGCCCTTTGCGGGTCTTACGCTCCACAATATCGCCGCTGCACTTAGGGCAGGTCACGCCGATTTTCTCCAACCAGGGTTCGGTGTGGCGGCAGTCGGGGAAGCCGGAGCAGGAGATAAATTTGCCATAGCGCCCAAAGCGAATGACCAGTTCCTTGCCGCACTTGGGGCAGGCGCGTCCAATCGGCTCCGGCCCGGTCTTGGTGACAGGCATTTCGGCCTGGGCCTTCTGCACTTTAACCGAAAACGGCCTATAGAAGGCATCCATCACCCTGACCCAGTTGGCTTCTCCAGCGGCGATTTTATCGAGGTTGGCCTCCATTTCGGCGGTGAAGTTCAGGTCCATAATTTCGGGAAACCACTGCATCATCAGGTCGTTGACCAGGATGCCGGTTTCGGTTGGTTCGAGGCGTTTATCCACACGGGTGACGTACCCACGTTCCTGAATGGTGGAGAGGGTGGGAGCATAGGTGGAAGGCCGCCCAATGCCGTGCGCTTCAAGGGTTTGCACCAGCGTCGCTTCGGAATAGCGCGGCGGCGGCTGGGTAAAATGTTGGGCTGGAATGAGCCGAAGAAGTTCCTGTTTCTGCCCTTCAACCAGTTCCGCTGGGATGCGAACGTTCATCTCGTCCTCTTCGCCGCCCGGGTTGGCGTCTTCGTCTCTGGCTTCCTCGTAGACAATTAAAAATCCGGGGAATTTGACCGATGACCCCGCCGCGCGGAACAGGTAGTTCTTTTCGCCCGCACCGGTCACTTCCACCGAGAGCGTGTCATAGACCGCCGCTTCCATTTGCGAGGCCACGAATCGCTGCCAAATCAACTGATAGAGTTTGAACATGGCCGGTTCAAGGTAGGGCTTTACCTTTTCGGGGTCGCGCAGCACCGAAGTGGGACGGATGGCCTCGTGCGCCTCTTGCGCCCCTACTGCGCGGGTTTTGTATTCGGGCGGGGCGGCAGGCAAAAAGTCGTTGCCGTAGCGATTGGCAATGTAACCACGCGCCTCGTTGCGAGCAATTTCCGAGATATTGGTGGAATCGGTGCGCATGTAGGTAATCAGGCCGGTCGTTCCGCCTTCGCCTACATCCTGACCTTCGTACAAGCCCTGCGCCAGACCCATGGTGCGCTTGGCGGTGAATCCCAACTTGCGGGAGGCCTCCTGCTGGAGAGTGGAGGTGATGAAAGGCGCCGACGGCTTGCGGCGGCGTTCCCCGCGCTTGATGCGCGTCACTGTATAAGCGGCTTTTTCCATGTCGAGCAGGAGCGGCCTGACTTCGGCTTCCGATTTGAGTTCAAAATCCTGGTCATCGATTTTGGAGAGTTTGGCGGTAAAAGCCGATTTGACCTTGCCGCCATCCGGCTTGAACTCGGCTTCGATAGACCAGTATTCTTCGGGGACGAAGGCTTCAATTTCGCGCTCGCGTTCCACAATCAGTCGCATGGCTACCGATTGCACGCGCCCGGCGGAGAGCCTTCCGCGCACTTTTTCCCACAGGATGGGGCTGATGGAGTAACCCACCAGCCGGTCCAGCACGCGGCGCGCCTGCTGAGCATTCACCAAATCCATGTTGATTTCGCGCGGGTGACTGAAGGCTTCGTTAATCGCTGGTTCGGTAATTTCGTGAAAAACCACCCGTTTGGCGCGCTTCGGCTCGATGGCGGCGGCTTCCATCAAATGCCACGAAATGGCCTCGCCCTCGCGGTCGGGGTCGGTTGCCAGGTAAATTTCGGCATGTTCTCTGGCAAGTTTCTTGAGTTCTTTGACCACTTCTTTCTTTTCGTTCGGTACACGGTACTTGGGGGCGAAATGGTTCTCAATATCCACTGACATTTGAGAACGCAACAAATCACGAATATGACCGACCGAGGCGCGCACCGTGTAGCCTTTGCCCAGGAATCGCCCAACCGTTTTGGCTTTGGCCGGGGATTCAACAATCACCAACTTTCCAGAGCGCTTTTCTTCAGAGGATGGCGGGGTAAGGCCCTGGTGGGCTTCGGTACGCCCGGTCCGGTATAGCACGGTACCACACTCCGGACATTTACCGCGCGTGACTGGCGAACCCGCCACATTAAAAGCGGCAACGGGTTCGAGGATTTCTCGCTTGGCCTTACATTTCATGCAATAGGCTTCCATGGAACCTCCTGGGGCAAAGGTTTAATGGGAAATTTATAAATATCTTTCCTGACGGTGTTTTCGCAAGTGTTCAACCACGTGTTTGACTTTTTGAGACTGGTCTGACTTGCAAACCAGCAAGACGTCATCCGCATCCACCAGCACCATATCATCTACGCCGATGGTCACGACGAGCCGCTCTGTGCCGGGCAGGCTATAAACCAGGGTATTATGAGTTTCTAACGCCAAATGATGTCCATTGGTGACAATGTTACCACTCATATCGGGTAAAAGCACTTCGAAGAGAGAATCCCAGGAGCCAACATCGCTCCAGCCTAAACCACCGGCGGGCAATACAGCCACCCGCTCGGCTTTTTCCATGATGCCATAATCGATAGTTTCCACTTTCAGGTCGGGCCATACGGATTTGATAACAGCAGCCTGCTGATGAGAATCCGCCGCCAAAATCTTCTCCAGCGCAACGTTGAGTTCGGGCATCTGAAGACGCATCTCGGCCAGAATTCGCTCCGTTGTCCAAATGAACATGCCGCTGTTCCAGGAATGGTCGCCAGCGCGTAACAACTTTTGAGCGGTTTGTTCATCGGGTTTTTCAATAAAACGCGCCACCGCGTAAGTGGGATATTTGTAATCTCCTGGCAAGGGCGCGCCCTGCTGAATGTAACCGTAGGCAGTGGAGGGGAAAGTCGGCGTAATCCCGAGCGTGACGAGATAATCGTGACGCGCCACCTCAACTGCAGCCTTGAGAAGATAGTGGAACAGGTCTCGGTTACGAATGAAATGGTCAGAAGGCAGAACCGCCATGACAGCCTGCGGGTCGCGTTGGTGCAAAATGGCTGCGGCCAGTCCTACCACAGACGCGGTGCCACGTGGAGTCGGTTCTATGATGTAGTTTGCTTCGGGAATTTCAGGAACTTGAATGCGCATCTCGGTCGCCTGTTCAGCCACAGTCACAACCAGGATGCGCTCGGGCGGCAGGTAGCCTTCGAGACGCGCCACCGTGCTTTGGAAAAGGGTTTGCTCGCCAATAAGCGGCAGAAGCTGTTTGGGGCGGTTCTTGCGCGAGAGCGGCCAGAGCCGCGTCCCGCCCCCACCCGCCATAATAACTGCATAGGTGCTGTTCATAAATGTCCACCTCTTTATGGATGATTCAGGCGATATTCTGCCTGTACTTCTCGTACTGCCACATAGTTCATGCCGCCCACCTGCCGCACCATGCCTTTCAACTCCATCATGGCCAGAGCTGCGGAGACCGTTTCGATGGGCAGCGCAACCCGTGCGCGAATATCGTCCACATGGATTGGTTCTGCGCCGAGAGCCTCAAGTAATATGGCTTCGGTTGGGTCGGCGGGGACGGCCTTGCGAATGGCACGCCGCTCTACATTGCGAGTCAGGTCGAGGGCTTCCAGCACGGTCTGAGGGGAGAGCAATATTTTTGCGCCGTTGGAAATGAGATGGTTGGGGCCTCGGGATTGCGGGGCAAAAATGCTGCCTGGTACGGCGAAAACCTCGCGGCCCTGTTCTATGGCAAATTCTGCCGTAATCAGCGCCCCACTGGTATCCCCCGCTTCTACTACAATCACCGCCATCGACAAACCGCTGATAATTCGGTTGCGTGGCGGGAAGTTGGCGCTATCGGGCGGAGTGCCAGGTGCGTAATCGCTCAGAATCGCTCCCTGCGCGGCAATCTGTTCAGCCAGAGCGCGGTGTTCAGGGGGGTAGATTTTATCGAGGCCAGAGCCAAGGACTGCCAGGGTGCGTCCACCAGCCTTAAGAGCTGCGCGATGGGCTATCCCATCCACCCCACGCGCCAGCCCGCTGACAATTGTTACGCCGTTCTGCGCCAACACAGTTGCCAGTTCCTCAGTGACCTGGCGGCCATAAGGGGTTACGCTGCGCGTGCCAACAATGGCCACCGCCCATGCATCCTCGGGGGTCACTTCACCGCGCAAATACAACACAGGTGGAGGCTGGTCAATTTCATAGAGATGAGAGGGGTATTCGGGGTCATTCCAGGTCAGAATGCGGATACCCTGCTTGGCTGTCTGAGCAATATATTCATCAAGATTGACCACGCTGCGAACCTGAAGAATACGTTCAGCCAGTTTGGGGCTTAACCCAGCGCCGACCAGGTCAAACAAAGATGCATTCCAGGCCGTTTCAGCATCGCCAAAATAATCAAGCAGAGCGCGCAATCGCACCGCTCCAATGCCTTTGACCAGGGTAAATCCAACCCAGAAACGCTTGTCGTCCATGCGTTGCTTATTGTTCGTTATCCGAATATTCACTCATCAAATATCCAACATCGAATATCGAATATCGAATATCGAGTTACGAATCACCTTTCTCATCCAACCCCGGCAAAAGATGAACCTTCATCGTCTTCCGCTCCAGGTCAATTTTCAATACGACCTGTTTGAGCGCCGGGAGCAAAAGTTCGCGCCCCCCCGAAGTTTGGACCACATAGACATCATTTGCGCCTGTCTCCAGGATTTCGCTGACCACGCCGAGGTGTGTATCGGCTTCGTCAAACACGTCCAGACCGATAATTTGATGATGATAGTATTCGCCTTCCGGCAAAGGAGGGCGGTCTTGTGCCAGGACAAAAACAATCTTGCCGGTATATTTGGCGGCCTGTTCGGGGGTAGAAATGCCCTCGAAGCCAAAGAGAATCCCATCATTGTGCGGTCGGCGGCGTGTAATTTTCACCTTCCGCTTTTCATCCCCAACGTAAACCAGCGTGCCGGGACGTAGCCGCTCTGGGAAATCGGTTGTGATGGTAAACAGGATATCGCCGCGCACGCCATGTGGACGACGCAGCAAACCAACCGCTAAATAGACAGGCTCGCCAGCGGTGGGCGAGCCTGGGTGTCCAGCCTGGGCTGGCGCTTGTTCAGTGGGCATTAAGGCTCCACCACATCGAGCGTGACTTGCTGTCCATCGCGTTCGGCGGCCACCCGCAACAAAACGCGAATGGCGTTGGCGACACGCCCGTTACGCCCAATGACCCGTCCCATATCGTCTTTTGCGACTCTCATTTCCAGCCGCACGCGGTTGCCCTGACGGGATTGGGTGATTTCTACTGATTCTGGGTGTTCCACAAGCGATTTGGCAATATACTCGGTGAGGGCTTTCATTGGCTCCTCTCGGAAAACCAGCCTGGCAGGCATCTTAAGCCTGTCAGGCTGGCGGGGTTGAACTTAATCCTTACGGGTTTTATTGGGGGCGTTGCGCTTGGCTTCCGCAGCCTGGGCCTCGGCGACAAGAGTTTCGAGTGCCTCACCCTTTTTGAAGCGGGCAAAGCGGTCGAGTGTGCCGGAGGTTTTGAACAGAGCGGCTACTGAGTCGGTGGGCTGGGCGCCCTTCATCATCCAATCGAAAGCCTTGGCCTCGTCAATGGTGATAGTGGCAGGTTCCGTGCGCGGGTTATAAAAGCCAACAATTTCGATAAAGCGCCCATCGCGAGGGCTTTCTTTATCCTGAACGACAATGCGGTACGACGGCTGGTTCTTAAGACCGACACGGCGAAGACGAATGCGAACCATGGAATTGACTTGCTCCTTTTAATTTGAACTGAATGAAATTTGATGAGCATGACTGAGGACGGGTGACTCCGTCCGAGGTGCATGCCCTCCGATGGTTTCGGCAGGCCCAGTCAGTCCGGCGGGTGAGGGGTGCGCGAAAGGACGCCCCCGCAGGTCTGGATTGCCCGAACTGTTATTTTACTAGATAAGTAGAAATATATGAAGGTCCAAACTGAGTGAAGACAGTGAAGATACGCAATCTCTCAATGCGCGCGTGACCGTCAGCGGGAACATCTAACCAGATTTCAGAAAAGGCATGCGGATATTAAACGCGCCTCCACATCTAAAAATTAGGAGCATCGTCAACTACGCCTTTTCCGCCACCTCCGGCAACGGAAGTGCGTCAATCAATCCACGCACGCGGAATTTTTCAATGTATTCGCGCGTTTCCCAGTAGTCCAAATCCAGCTCATCCGCAATCTCAAAGACCGATTGCTTGCCCTCGAAGCGCATCATCATCTTTTCGATGGCGCGGTTCAGTTTCCAGTTGACCTGCCAATCCACAAACAGGCCATGCCCCGAAAGGAAAACCGGCCCCCGGAATTTGCGCTTGGGCAGGTAGTCGGTGGCATAGACGCGGATAATCTCCTCGATGACATCCGCTGCTTCCTGCAATTTGTCCTCGCGCATAATGTCCAGGTTGTCATCGGTGGTGTGGTATTCCGGGTACGGGTAGCGGCTGATGGAAAGACACGGCACGTTGATTCCTGGCCCATTTAAGACGCGCTCGTCGTTGGCGATGATGTCGGCAAACGTCCCCTCGCGGAACTCTATTCCTCGTTTTTTGAGAACATACTGCCCAACTTTATCGAGCGCCGAGTTGTGCTGGCGGGTGTGCTGGAGGGCGATGGTGTTGTCGTTGCCGGTCATTTCAATAAAAATGCCGCCCTTAAAGCCGGGAATCAAGTCCTCGTGATGGGCCAGGTAGGCAATTGTGCCAATCGTCTCCGCGCCGAACCAGAATCGGACGCTCATCGAACCCGCCGGAAGTGGATTGGCCGCCAGCCGCCGGGCCACTTCGATGGCCGTCACCACGCCCGCCGCGTCATCGTTGGCCTGGTTGGGGTGGCAGACGTGCGCCATGATGAACATTTCACCCGCCGATTCGGATTTCCCTCCCCGGGGGTGGATGACCGCCTCGGCGACCTTGAACCCGCCCTGGGCCGGGTCAGTTTGGAACTCGGAGCGGATGACCACCCGATACTTTTTATCGCGCGGCAGCGAGTCGAACTGGTTTTTGCTCAGGCAGAAGCCCCACGAGCGGTCATAATATTTGAACTTCCAGGGAATGGCGTGCGGGCGTTTTTCGTTGTAGTACAGATGTGGCTCCAGTTCGCTCCAGGGCAGAAGCGCGTCCATCGGCAGAGAGTAGGAAACCAGGTGCAGGGGGTTGTCCTTGAAATCCACAATCCGCTGGCCGTCTTCGGTTTCGAGGTAGGCTTCGTGGACAACGTAGCGCTCCGGCACGTACCAGGTCCAGACCGGCGTGAGGGGGGCGTAGGTTTCGATTTTGTAATGAGCAGTTTCCGGCAGGTACGAGCCGATAATCTCCAGGGCGGTATCCATTCCATCCGAAGCGAGTGTGCGGTGCAGGGGCAGAATCTCGCCCAATACATCCCGCAGCGAAGAAATCGGCTTCATGGGCGGAATCCAGTCTTTGGCGCGTTCGGGAGTCTCGAGGATGTAGGTCAGGCCGGGACCGGGATGGTCTTTCATGGCCTGCACGGCCACGCGGAAGACATCGTTGCACTTCATCAGGCGGCATTCACCCAGGCCGATGGTGCGTTTGTTGACGACCTGGCTGTCGAGCAGCGCACCAATCGGTTCAAAATCCAGCACGACACCGCGCTCCACGTCGCGCACGAACATGGTAACGGCCACCTCGTGCGGTTTGCCTTGCAGGTCAATGGCTGTGCCTTTGAATTCTTTCAGGAAGCGGTAATCGACACCCGCCATTTGCTCGCAGTGGTGCAAAAAGGTGATGGATTTGCTGTAGGGCAGACCAAGAATCAGGATTTTGGCGTCCCACTCGCGGAATTTGTTGAAGATGGTGGTTTCGCCGAAGCAGTCGTTGGAACGGTGCGCGGCTACCTCCTCGGCGCGTTTACCGATGGCGGCCATCGAGTAGATTGGGTGAAACATGCGCTTTGCCCTGGGGTCGGTGCGGACGATTTCGGTCAGGACGCCCATCTGCGAGGGCGTGGTGCGCATATCCCAGGGCGTGCCGCGCAGGAAATCGTAGTTGAAGGTGGGCATGATGAGCGTACCTTCGGGGCCAAGAACATCGAGGATGGCTTCGATGACGGTCTGTGGGCCGCCTTCCACGCCACCGGGCGCGCGCGAAAGGGTGGAGTAGGCCGAATGGACGAAAATTGTGTCGCCGCTGGTCATGCCCAGGGCGCGGAATTCGTTGGCGAGGGAGGTTTGGGTGAGCAAGGGAGGTCTCCTGGAAGGTAGGATGATGAAAGCGGAAAGATGAATTTGCGCAGAGGATTTTAACCGTAAAGGGCGCGGAAATCGCCGCAAGAATTAGTGCTTGCGCTAAGGGGTGGCAATCATGCCAACAAAAAGAATTTCTCCCGGTTCATCATCGCCCAATGTCGGAATGAAGAGGAAGCGTGAGGAATATCAGCGACGGAATGATGTCAATGAAAGTAGATTGCTCATATCAAGCACTCCGGGCATCGTCACCGGCCTCCCGCACATAGCCTCTTTTTGGCCCAGCATCAACGGTGCCCCTTTATGAGGAGGGCCGGGATATAACGTTAAGCGTTCAGTATGTTTTTCAAATCTGCCAGGGCTTGTTCAGCAGAACGGAAAAGAACACCTTTCATACCCAATTTGCGGCAGGCTTCGATGTTTTCGCTAAAATCATCGACAAAAACAGCTTCTTCAGGTCGAACGCCGAGCGCATCAAGGGCATGATGGTAAATTCCCGGCATGGGCTTGGCAATCCCTACCTCGGCGGAGATAACCAGAACATCAAAGGCGTCATCGAATTTTTCCTTGCGAATCCAGGGGCGAAGGCCGTCCCAGGCATTGGAGATGAGACCGACTTTATGGGTGTTTCGCATTTCACGCAGAAAAGCAATAATCTTCCAGTCGATTTTGTCCCCGGCAAAAAACTGCTCCTGAATGCGTGGACGCTCATTTAACGGCAGGCCCAGGCGGCGGGTGATACTGACCCAGTGGGCTTCCTCCGTTAGAGCGCCAATCGATGAGCGAGCGGCGGTGCCGCTCAAGCCGCCGCCAAATACGATTTTGTCGATTTCGTCATAAGTCAGGCCGAACTCGCAGGCCAGGTGGGTGCGCGGAGTTTTATCCTCGGTGCGGACAATCACCCCGCCGAGGTCGAAGTAGATGGCTTTAATCATGGGGTCATTGAGTGGTTGGGCGATTGGGTCATTTCGCAATGAAGATTTACGAATGACTGGCTACGGATGACTGCTCCAGCATTTTCCTGGCAACCGGGTTCAACTCGAACACCTTTTTCGCCAGCTTGGTCGAGCGGCGGCACTTTGGGCAATGCGCATCATAGTGTGCCTGGGCATCCTTTTTGAGGATTTCAACCGCCTCGGCGATTTGTTCGTTGGTCAGAGCAAAAGGCGTGGAACAGAATTGGCATTTGATTTGCATAGGGTGTCTCCTTGATTCCGTGTTTTTTGACGGTCGTAACAAATACACGACGAGCGCGTAGAGCAGTGGAATCCTGTCAAATCCAGGCAGTTCAATTGTAGCACCACCTGGTTCAAAACCGACCCAAAGACTACCGTAAATCACCCAATTCGCCCTGCTGGGTGGTTTTATTCAAATGGGTTGACAAAGTCTGCCTGGCAGGGTAATAATTTAGAAAACACCAGCAACCCCTGGTGGGAACATAACTTATGCTGAATCGAGAAGAAGCACTCTCGCTGGTGCGGGAATATGTTAAAAGCGAAAGTTTGGTCAAGCACATGCTGTGCGTCGAGGCAGCCATGCGATTTTATGCTGAGAAGTTCGGTGAGGATGTTGAACTGTGGGGCATGACTGGCCTGTTGCATGACTTTGACTGGGAGATTCACCCCACCGCCGAGCAACATCCCGCCGAAGGCGCTCCAATTCTTCGTCAGCGCGGCGTGGATGAAGTAATTGTACGCGCGATTCTCAGCCACGGGGATAACACCGGAATCCCACGCGAATCCCGTCTGGAGAAAGCACTCAATGCCTGTGATGAAATCACCGGGCTGATTACCGCAGTCGCGCTGGTGCGGCCCTCCAGGTCACTCTACGACCTGGAACCATCTTCTGTTAAAAAGAAATGGAAAGATAAAGCCTTTGCGGCTGGCACCGACCGGGCAGCAATGGAAAAAGCCGCTGAAGAATTTGGCGTTGACCTGTGGAACGAGCATGTGGGAAACGTTATTCAGGCCATGCGCCGTATTGCGCCACAATTGGGCTTGGCTGGGAATTTGAGTGGCTAAGAAAGTGATATTCGTCACAGGTTTGCCGTTTTGTTAGTTTCTATGTCCCCCAATAGGTCTATTGATAGTTGTCTGTAATTAAAATCACTTGGAATTTTAAAAAAAATGGTTAGAATAGAGATTGTAAGTTCCAATTCTTTGGGACTTCCAAAGAAAAATTCTAAAGAAAGGAGAAAAAGCCATGTTGTTCTCACTCAAAGAAAAGGGCCAGGGTATGGTTGAGTACGCGCTCATTCTCGTCTTGGTCGCCGTTGTCGTTATCGCCGCCCTCACCATCATGGGCCCGCTGGTCCGCAACGTCTTCTCCACCATCAACGCCAGCCTGTAATCTGCTTGTTACTTTCAAATATTTTTTTGTAAGACATCTCTTCTCATTCATTCAGAAAGGAAAACCACCATGTTGTTCTCACTCAAAGAAAAAGCTCAGGGCATGGTCGAATACGCCCTCATCCTCGTTCTGGTCGCCGTTGTCGTCATCGCCGCCCTCACCATCATGGGCCCGCTGGTCCGCAACGTCTTCTCCACCATCAACGCCAGCCTGTAATTTCTACGGTAACGCGGAGACCTCAACTTTGACTCCTTGAGCAAAGTTGAGCAAAGTAAATCCATAAAAAAGGGCGCTTGCAGCGCCCTTTTTTGTTTAGATTCTGGCATTGAGAGTAGCGGAATTGGCCAGACCGGAGAGGAAAGCCTGCTTTTGATGCAGTTGCAGAGAGTTCGTGTTAACATGCCCGAAATTGAGGGGCGCCTCAGAACGCGGCGCGGTATGGTCAATGAGCCGGGCAGGGGAATCTCTCGCAGGCCAGATGCGCAGGTGGAAAAGCAGGCCGGAAGCACCGCGGCGCCATCCGCATGGCACAAAACGCATTTTCTTGTCTGGTACAGCGACTACGCATGACCGGCGAGTCATTGAGACGTTCAAGGCGAGCCAGGCGTGGAATTGAGAGCGCTAAACCTGCCGCTGGCACAAAACGCGCTGATTAAACAGCAGGGAATGATTTGCACAGAAGAGCGTTCCGTTTATCCGAAGTTGGTTTCGAGCCATTCCACAGCCTGTTGGAGCATATCATGATGGGAACTGTTGTAGCCTTGCCGCCACCACTCTTCGAAATCGGCGATAGAGAGTTGCTGACGCAATTCGTCTAACGCCGACTCGCGCATATTTTGATATTGTGCCTGGAGTTCCCAAAACATCGAGCCGTGCAAAAAACCACTGTGTGGGCGGGTGTAAAAGGCATTGGCGGCAGCATAAAAGCGAACCGCTAGTTTAGGCTGTTCATATCGAAGAGCGAGCCAGCCGCAACATTCCAGGGCATAGACCGTGCCTGTCACGCGAATGGTTTTAGACAGGCGCAGTTGTTTCTTGAGAATGACGGTGGCATAATTCAGGTCATTTAAGTGCAGGGAGGTGTAAATCAGCCCGTCCAAAAACTGCGCTGGCATGATGGCAGTTTCTCCGACCAGAGCGCAGGCCGTTTCGTAAGCATTTTGGATATAGCGGCGGGCATTCAGATAATCACCCTGCAAGAGCAACACCCGGCTGAGATGTCCATAGGCGTTTAACAAACCGGTGTGATGTGAAATTCGCTCGAAGATGACCAGCGCGCGGGTAAGACAGGCCTGTGCTTCTTCCGCATGGCGGAGGTGTCTGAGGACGCGCCCCAGGCCAACAAGCGTCCAGGCGGTTTCTTCTTCGTTGGGTATTTCTTCCGCCAGGGCCAGGCTGCGGCGGAAGAAGGTTTGCGCCTGTTCGTAGCGGCGGTTTCGACTGGCAACATCGCCCAAGCCCTGGTTCATCAGGCAGATGTAGAAGGGGTTGGCGGCTTTCTCTGCCAGGGCAAGTCCCTGCTCAAAACAACTCTGCGCCTGCGAGAAATCTTCATTTTCGGTCAGACGATGTACCCAGCCCGCAGCCCACAATAAACGCAGATATACTTCATCAGATGAGGGATGCGCCTGGGTCAGCGCGCGTTCCAGCCAGTAGCGGGCTTCGCTCAAATAGCCGAGGGTCTGCCAAAAGCGCCATAAACTACCCAATATTTGCGCCCCCAGGCGGCTCTGATGGCCCTCCAGCGCCCATTGAAGAACCGCCTGGATATTTGCATGTTCTCTTTGAATCCAATGGAGACAAGCGCGATGCCGCTCAAAAGCATTTGAGCCGGAGCGATAATATTCCGTTTCCAAATAGGCAATTTTGCGCAAATAATAGGTTGCGTAAATATGATGAGCGGACTCGTTCACCGGGTTAGAGCGCATTTGCTCGATGGCATATTCACGAAGAATATGAAGCATTTCATATCGGGGCGCGGCGTTCTCTTCCTGGCATGGCGCTAATCGCAACAGGTTTTTTTCGGTTAGTGATTGTAAAACTGATTCAATGTCGTCCTGCTCACAGACGGCCTGGGCCGCTTCAATAGAAAATGTGTCGGCAAACAATCCAAGCCGAAAGAAAGTTGCTGCTTCTGCCGGGTCAAGTTGCTGCACGCTCCATTCTATAGCGTTGCGCAAGGTACGGTGGCGCGTGGGAACATCGCGCGCGCCGCTGCTTAAGGCAGTGGGGTTGCGCGACAATTGTTGCAAAATCTGACGAGGAGAATTTCGCCTGACCTGGGAGGCTGCCAATTCAATGGCCAGCGGCAAGCCATCGAGCCAGGCGCAGATTTGAGCGACCTCAGCGCTATTTTCCAGCGTAAGCGCAAAGTCGTAGCGAACAGCCTGGGCGCGTTCTACGAAGAGGCGCGCGGCGGGGGAGTTGAGCAACTCTTCAGGAGAAACGGCATTGGTTGGGGGCAGGCCAAGCAATGGTACAGAGTATTCATGCTCGCCATAGAGATTCAATCGCTGACGGCTGGTCACAAGCACAGTTAGATGGGGGACAGCCCGTAACAGGTCGCTGACTTGTATCGCCGCTCCCATGAGATGCTCAAAATTATCCAGAATGAGCAGAGTGCGAACAGCCTGTAAGTTGGCTGCAACGATGTCCGTTACCGCGCGTTCGGAGATTTGGCCGATTTTGAGCGCGTATGCTATCTGGTTGAGTAGTTGTTCTGGCTCATTGATAGACGAGAGCGAAACGAAGGTGATACGCTCGAAGAAATCACCAAGCAGGCTGGCAGTTTGTATCGCCAATCGAGTTTTGCCGACCCCCCCTGGCCCCAGGAGAGTGAGCAGGCGCGCTTGACGAACCGTTAACAATTCAATCACGGCTTGCAGGCTTCCATGCGCGTCAATGAACGATGTAATTGGCAAAGGAAGATGGCTGGTAAAGTCAGATTCGAGAGGGCGCACCTTCCATGCATTCAGATATGCCGCCAGTTTGGGTAGAAGCTGTTCGAGCGCGCGAAAGTAGGTGTTGCGTCCAATGGAAAGTTGCCTGGCATAGTATTCTGCCGTTTGGTTGGGGTGTTTGAGAACCTCATTAAGCAGGGCGCGTTCGCGCTCTGTTAGCGAATCGCATTGTTGCAGATAGTCCAGCACCAGGCCCATGCCCCCGCGCTCATGAAACCAGGCCTGAGCCGGGCTTTCGCTCAACCAATTGAGCGGCGCGCGCGGCAGTTGCAACAGCGCTTTCAGGAGGGGTTCGGTCCAAACAAAAGATTGTGACATTGCAGGGCTTCTTTTGCGGGAGAATCAGGCGCGTCCTGGATAATCAAAACGCGCTCGCTGAGCAAGCGCGTCTCGATGCCCCCGACCGGCCGGGCGTGAACAGGTTGCTTGAGTACGACAAGTATAACATATCGGCGACATGGGACGAAGATGGGACAGTGTTGGGGCTTTATTGATTCAATTTGTTTTTACAATGAATTAACACTTTTCGTTTCTAAAAGGAGTTCCGCATGTTTTCTCACACCCTAACCAAATTTTTTTATCTGTTTATGGTTTCGCTGGTAATAAGCGCCGTGTTAGTTACCAGCCAGCCGCCCTATCAGGCGCAAGCCGCTTTTGGGGATAGAATTAGTATTTCGAACGGTCAGTTTTTTGCCGGCAATACGCGAATCTGGATAAATGGCGCAAATACCCCCTGGAACAACTGGAACGACTTTGGGGGCAGTTACAACGCCAGTTGGTGGAGCAATCACTTTCAAGCCTTACATGATAACGGCGTGAACGCTGCGCGGGTCTGGATTACATGCAGCGGTGAAGTCGGAATCCTGATTGACGAAAATGGCTACGTTTCTGGCGCAACCGACAAACATTGGCAAGACCTGGATAGCTTCTTCCAGATTGCCCAACAAAAGCAGATTTACATCATGGCTACGCTGATTTCGTTTGACCACTTTAGCAGCAACTATACTACCTATCAGCGCTGGCAGAACTGGATTAACAGTGATAGTAATATCGATTCATACATCAATAATTATCTGATTCCTTTTGTCAACCGCTACAAGAACAATCCCTACCTGTGGTCGATTGACCTGGTAAACGAGCCAGATTGGATTTACGAAAATTCCAACATCAGCTGGGACCGCTTGCAGTCGTACTTTGCGCGCGCCTCACGCGCTATTCACGAGAATAGCCCCATTCTCGTCACGGTTGGCCTGGCAATGCCCAAATACAACAGTGGCAGTTGTAGTGGGTGCGCAGGTAACAAAATTGCCGACAGCGCCCTGAAAGCCAAAGTTAACGATTCGGATGTTTACATTGACTTCTACTCTTCCCATTACTACGGCTGGCAAGACCCATATTGGGGAATCCCTTACTACAAAACGCCCCTACAATATTACGGCGAAAGTGCTGGCAAACCTGTTTTGGTGGGAGAAGGGCCGGCGAATGGCTCCACCAATCACTCGCTGACCGAAGATTATGAGAATGCTTACAATAACGGCTGGCAAGGCGTGATGCCCTGGACCTCGAACGGCGTGGATTCAAACGGCGGTTTTGACCAACTGACGCCTGCCACGCGCGCTTTCCGCGATAACCACTACAACCTGGTTTTCCCCTCCGGCGGAAGCAGTCCCACGAATACCCCGGCTCCGACTGCCACCGGAGCGGCACAAAACCCGTATGGCGGCTCGGCCTGGGCAATTCCGGGAACCATTCAGGCGGAGGATTACGACACCGGTGGGCAGAATGTTGCGTACTACGACACTTCGTCTGGCAATAGCGGCGGACAATACCGCTCTGATGACGTAGACATCGAAAACACCACCGATAGCGGCGGCGGCAAAAATGTGGGCTGGATTGCCAATGGCGAATGGCTGGAATATACCGTCAATATTGCATCCGGCGGTGCGTATAAAGTCGAAGTGCGGGTTGCTTCCGCGCAATCGGGCGGAAAATTCCGCATTGAGATGGATGGCGCAACGGTGGTTAGCTCGCAAAGCTTTTCTGGCACAGGCGGATGGCAAAATTGGATAACCGTCACCATCAACAATGTCAACCTGACCGCTGGTCAAAAGGTGATGCGGCTGGTCATGGAGCAGGATGGTTTCAATGTCAATTGGGTAAAATTTACATCGGCTTCTTCTTCTCCCACCAATACGCCGGTTCCTGCAACCCCCACTCCTACTCGTACCAATACGCCTTCAGCACCTACAAACACACCCGCTGGTGGGCTGACCATTTACGGCGATTCGACAAGTTGGGAAAACTGGTCGTGGAATACAACTGTCAACCTGAACAATTCCTCTCCGGTGCAAGCGGGCAGCAAATCCATTGCGGTTACTTATACATCGGGTTGGGCCGGTCTCTCGCTGCGCAAGGCAGGCGGTCAAAGCACGGCAGGCTACAACAAAATCACTTTCTATGTTCACGGCGGCAGCAGCGGCACGCGCACGTTCAATTTCTACATCAATACCAGCGATTCGGGCGGACAAAGCGCTTCGGTCAGTGTCAGCGCGCCCGCCGGTCAGTGGACTTTAGTCACGATTAACTTGAGCCAGGTTGGCAACCCCTCGACCATTGCCCGCATCAACTTCCAGGAAAACACAGGCGGCACCCAGCCAGTATTCTACATTGACGAAATCAAACTGATGCCATAGCCTGTTAATTTGTCAAAAATTTACAGGGTTTGTTTCTCCTCTTCCTGGTTTTGGTTATCCCCGCGCTTCTCAGCGCGGGGATAATCTTTTTCGCTCATTATGATAATCTGAAATCATCGTTAGTCATGTAGCAGGTGGAAGAATGTGAAAACGAAGTTCAAATCTGTTTTTTCAGGCTGCCATACATCAGCAATCAAACCAGTCAGCATGTTTATCAAACAGTTGATTGGACTGCGATGGCGCGTATGCTCGACTTGCGACATGTTTTTGAATTGGCTCCACCTTCCTTAATTAATGAAAATGTTGATTTGGATACGGTTTACCCCAAAAGTGAACCCCGGTTCTTTATCCATTGCGCGCGTTGTCAGAAGGGGTTTACTGTTCAAGTCACTCCACCCCAAAAAGCCAAAGTCGAGGGGGGTATAACCAGGCCTCCGCACTCTTTGAGAAGCGAAGGTCTGGTTTGCTTGAACTATTTTCCTTCCAACCACATATATCGCTCAATGGGGATGGAGATGGGGGTGTAAACGTAGCCTTTCACATACGGCTTGACCAGTTCATACGACAGGCTGTGCGTCAGGAACAGGACAGGGGCATCATCCACAATCATCTGCTCGGCCTGCTGGTACATCGCAATCCGTTTAGACACATCGCGCTCGACACGCGCTGCTTCGAGCAAAGCATCCAGGGCCGCGTTCCTATAATATCCGCTGTTCTGGGTCGAACCGGAGTGGAACAGGACATCGGCAAAATTCTCAGGGTCGGGGTAATCGGCACACCACCCATAGTTGAATAACTGGCCGTGCTTGCCAGCATACAAAGCGTCATAATAAAAATTCGGTTCAATGTTTTCGACCGTAATCGTGACCCCTAAGACCTGCTTCCACATTTGGGCCAGGGCAGCCACGCCTGGATTAATGTCACTGCCAAACCCCGCGCTGGTGAAGACAATTGGCGGCAGACTCTGGGCTGTTTTATATTTTGATTGCGCAAGCATCTGGCGGGCGGCATCTGGGTCGTAGGTCAACCCATTGAGTTCGATGTTGAATCCAGGCAGGCCGGGCGGAAAGATGCCAAGAGCGGGCAAGGCGCGTCCGCGCAGAACTACGTCAATATACTGGCGTCGATTGAAAGCCAGACTGAAGGCCTTTCGGACTTTAACATCGTCGAAGGGCGGGCGGGCAACATCGAAAACGACATAACTGGTACAAAGGTCAACACCCGTCACCACTTCACGGTGCAGAGGCTCGGTTGGGTCGGTAAAGCGGTCCACATAATAAGTGTAGAGACCAGTCATATCCACTTCACCTGCCTCGTATAGTCGCACGCTGTCGCCAGTGTAAAGCGTTACAACCACATAGCGAATGGAGGGCGCGCCCAGGTAGAAATCGGGAAAAGCCTCGTAAATCATCACCTCGTTAGGCCGCCACTCTTTCAACCGGTAAGGGCCGGTCGCATTGGGTTTGCGGTACCAATCTGGGCCGGATTCAACGTTGGCTTTATCGACGATAAAGGCCGTTGGGTAAGTCAGCTTCATCAGGAAATAGGGCTTGGGTGCGTCAATCGCGACCTGAAGGGTGTAGTCGTCAATCACTTTCAAACCACTGATGGCGTTGGCCCGCCCTTCCACCACATCGCGGACGCCGACGATATCGCCTAGATAGGTCATCACGGTTGCAGACTGCAGTTTTGGGTTGGCGGCGCGTGTCCAGGAGTAAACCACATCTTGCGCAGTCACGGGGCGGCCATTGTGGAATCTGGCATTTTTCCGCAGGTGAAAGGTGTAGACGGTACCATCTGGGCTGATATCCCAGGTTTCGGCCAGGTCGGGGACGAGGTTCAGGCGTGGGTCGAAGGAAACCAGTCCGCTAAAAATGCGCTTGTCGCCCGATGAGCCAGTGGTGGCCGGGTCATAATTGCGGGGGTTGGTGGATTCACCACCCTCCAATACCAGCGCCTGGTTAAGCGGAATACCGTACTGGTAGACCGGCCCACCCCCAGCCATGCCGAGCAAGGCCAGCATGCACGCCAGAACAAGGAAAATGAACACTCCTTTACGCATGCGCGCCTTCCTTCGGTCTGCGTCGGATAAAGTAAACAATCACTGCAATCACCGCCAATACCAACAGCAAGCAGAGACATGCCAGCCCAATAAACACCCAGGCATACATCTCGACCTGCATTTGCGGCACATCTGGCGGGGTAAGGTCAGGCTCAGAAGCGTTCCCTCCCGCAGTAGAGGAAGTCGGTATGACGAATGGCGTGGGGGTCACGGCCAGCGGCAGCCCGCTCACTGGAACAATCGTTGGGACGGAGGTCGGCTGGGGCATGGCAGTCGGCCTTGAAGCAGTTGCGCGCGCTTTAGCACCGATTCCCGCCCGCCAGGCAGCCTCCAATCCATCTACATCAAAACCGTAGACCTTGACGAGCGCAGAGTCGATAGGCGTGCCATCGCGCAGAGAGAGCAACAACTCGTTCATCTTAGGCTGACCATAGGTCTCAACCAGGAATTTGACGATACTGTACGACTGGCTGTAAGAGAGGTTGGCCTTATCGGCCACTTCAGAAAAACCACCGCTGATGGAGCGTACTGTCAGCAGGGTATCCTGTCGGATGGCCTGGTCAAGTTGGCGCTGGGAGGTCGAATCCAGCCCGCCTTCGCTATAGACAGCCAGACCCTCGTTCAGCCAGGTCGGCACATCGCCCAGGCAGGAAAAAGTCAGATGTCCTACCAGGACATGAGTCAGTTCGTGAACAACGGCGTTTTGTCCCCATTCGAGATTGTCTGGCGCAATGCCAATGATAACGATGTTAAATTCGGGGAAGGCCTGTCCGCCGGTCCAGGAGGGAGAATAAAGAACGGCGCTGCGCAAGGCGTCGTAATCTCCGTAGATGTAAATATCGATAATGCCATCCGGCTTCAGGCCAGCACTTTGCTGGTTGAGGGCCAGCCCATGCTGCGCGGCGGCGAGAACCTGGCGGGCAAAGGCCTGGTCGCCGCGATACCAATGAACCTGCAAATCACCCTCAGCCAGGGTCTGCCACGGGTAGACAGCATCGAGCCAGGTGATGTTTTTCACTTCTGTGACGCTTTCCTGCCCGTTGGCATCTATCACCCGCCAGCGCCACCAGATGTTTGCGCCGGGCGGAACGGAGCCAGACTGACGCATATCCCAGGTCCATTCAACAGAGACGCTCCTGCCAGGGGTAAACTGTGGGAAAGACTTGGCAATCACCTCGCCACAGGTCAGTTGGGTGGTGCCGTATTCCAAGACCACCGACTGGATGTTGACCTGGGCAGAAAGTTGCGCCTGGAAAGTAATTGTGTTGGGGAAGTCGAGCACCGCCTGATTGGCGCGCGTTTCCAGCGCGGCCATTGCGCTTACGCTGGAGGAATACGCCAGAATAAGGCTGAAGAGCCAGGGTATCAGTAAAAGTGGCCGTTTCATGGGTTTCTGTCAGATTTACCAGGCATACGCCTCGGGCGCTTCGCCTCCAGGGCCAGGCCAGATTTCATCGAGATTGTTCAGGGCAGCCTCGTCGAGTTTCAGTTCGAGCGCGCGCAGCACGCTGGTCAACTGCCCCAGCGTGCGAGGGCCAATGATGGGGGCAGTAACGGCTGAATTGCTCAACAACCAGGCCAGAGCCACGTTGGCGGGCTGTTCGCCCAGTTCGCGGCAGAAGGCTTCCCATTTTTCCAATTGTGGGCGATGCTGCTCAATTTGTTTTTGCTTATCCTCCGAGGCGCGGCGGCCTTTTTCGAGTTTTTCCAGCACACCACCCAGCAGTCCACCTGCCAGCGGCGACCAGGGAATCAGCCCCAGGCCGTACTCTTTGCAGGCCGGGATGACTTCCAGTTCAATCATGCGGTCTTTCAGGTTGTACAGACTTTGTTCGCTGACCAATCCCATAAAATGGCGGGCTCTGGCAGTTTCATTCGCCCTGGCAATATGCCAGCCCGCAAAATTTGAGGAACCAACATACAATACCTTGCCTTGCGCCACCAGCGTTTCGCAAGCCTGCCAGATTTCCTCCCAGGGCGTCTGGCGGTCAATATGGTGAAACTGGTACAAGTCGATGTAATCCGTCTGCATCCGTTTGAGCGAACCTTCTACCGCTTCACGGATATGGCGGGCCGAAAGGCGGCTTTGGTTAGGCCAGTCGCCCATCCGCCCGTAAACTTTGGTGGCGAGAACCGTTTTCTCGCGGCGCCCGCCACCCTGGGCAAACCAGCGCCCGATGATTTGTTCGGTCACGCCTTCGCCAAGTTTCCAGCCATAGACATCGGCAGTATCGAAGAAGTTGATGCCCAGTTCGAGGGCTTTGTCCATGATTTCGAAGGATTCGGCTTCCGTCGCGTAGGGGCCAAAGTTCATTGTCCCCAGGCACAGGCGCGAAACTTTCAGGCCCGTGCGTCCCAATTGGGCATATTCCATACGTTACTCCTTTCTGAAAATAAGAAGAGACCCCAAAGGCAAAAGCCTTCAGGGTCTCCATGGGCGAAAATTAGTCTTCTTCCTTCTTGCGTTTGGCGAGCTGGTGGTCCAGCTGCAGAACGGCGGTTTCATGCGCTTCGATGCGTTCCATGCTCGCTACAATCGCCGAAGCATTCTTCTCTTCTTCGACCTGCTCATCGATGAACCATTGCAACATAACCTGTGCCGGATAGTCCTTTTCCTGAAGAGCGGTTTCGTACAAGTCGTGAATAGATTTCGTCACCTTCTGCTCATGCTCATAGACCGCTTTGAATGCTGCCAGCGGCCCATCCCACTCAGTTTGGGGTGCGGGGATTGCCTTCAGGTGAACCCGTCCACCTCGGTCGACCAGGTGCTGAAAGAGTTTCATGGCATGTTCATTCTCTTCTTCAGCCTGAATGTACATCCAGTTGGCTGCGCCGGGCAGGTTGATGTCTTCGAAGTAAGCGGCCATTGAGAGATACAGATAAGAAGAGGACATTTCTTTGTTGATTTGGTCGTTAATGGCGTCTTGCATTGCTTTGCTAATCATAGTCTGCTCCTTGTTTGAGTTGGTAATTGCATTATAGTACATCACGCCTGTCAGGAATACACCACGGGGAAACAGTTTTATCAACTTCTTACGTTTGGCAAAAAAATCCTGCAAGGTCTCTGGCCTTGCAGGATTGAATCAGTTTTGGTTTCATCCACTGGCGCGAGGATGTCTCGCTCGATGTACTAGGCATGTTCAGCCAGTTGTTTAAGTTTCATGTTCAACTCGCGCCATTGGATTTTAGAGACACCCAGACTCTGACGGATTTTATCGCCATCCATGCCGCGTTGATATTCATTGAGGGCATAAGTCCAGCGGCACATATCGAAGGATAGATGTTTTTCCAACCCGGCATCATTGCCGATGTCTTCGAGCAGGTACTCGAGGCGACGCGGCGACCAGGGGAAGAGCCGGTCAACCGGCCTATATTGGGCAACATATTCCTCGTAAACGGGAACCCAGTCATCGGGCAGGGAAAGTTTGCGTTCCTTATAGCGGTTGACCGGGCTGGCATACTTGACGAACAAGAGAGGGCCATCTGGCGCAGCCAGGTCGATGTGGTTCAGGTGAATCCCCAGGCACTCGCTCTTCTTAATTCCGGTCGAAAGCAACAGGTAGAGCAGGGCATAGGGGCGTGCATCCGGCTTGGATTTGCGACGGTAACGGTCAGCGGCTAACATGACGGACTGAACTTCGTCATCGGTCAAGATGACAGGCAATGGTGACATGACCGAGCGCTGAACGACCTTTTCTGCCGGGTCTAACATCAGCACGCCATTTTTATTCAGCCAGCGAAAGAAGGATTTGGTGGTGGTAATGCGCCGGGCCAGGGTCTTTGGGCTGCACGGCACGCCGCGCTCGTTTTGCATCCACTCAAAGTAGTTATTCAGGTCCGTTGTCGTGAGCGCGCCCAGTGTCCGGTCAGAGGGGAAATAAGAAGCCATCAGCCGCAAATCAGATAAAAAGGCTTTGATGGTGTAAGGGGAACGCGCCTGGTCGGTGAGAAAAATTTCATATGCGCTAATAGCGGGAAGAATCGTGGTATTGGCAGTAATGTGCGCGCTAACAGATGTAGTGGTCGCCATGCTACTCTCCTTTGCAATAATTCGCTATGCGCATAGTGTAGCATATTTCTTTGCAAAACCCTATATTAAGACCATGTTGAAATGAATTTACAACCATTTTAACTCAGGGGGTCAATTCTTGCGGCCGAAAACACGGGTCATAATCGCTGCCAATCACCAGGACATAGGCGGTTGGGGCGCCGGGAGATGGCACCGCAACCAGAGCCGAATCGGGTAATCCCAGCACGGCAAGCAGGCTGGCAGAGCGCGTCCGGTCCTGGTCGGAAGTCAGGTCGTAGAGCAAGGTTTGAGAGTAAGCGCGATGGTCCGAAGCCTGAATGGCAGTCTCATAACCGGCATAGTTGAGGCGTTCTGCGGCCAGGGCATCCCAGCCGTCGAAAGGGCTTCCATTGCGGACTTCCACCCGTAGTGCCTGGCGCTCTTGCTGGCGCGGAGAGGGGGACATGGCCTGCTGAAACATATCTTGTATCAGCGTTGTGTTGGGGAGTAAAACGTAGGCTCCACCGGGAGTCATCCAGGCGGTGACCAAATCACCAGCAATGTAGTAACTGCGGATGTCTGCATTGGTCAGATGCAGGGCCAGCGGGGAGAGTTGGAGGAGTTCGCCCAGGCCCAGGTCAGTTCTGATACTGGAACTGAAGTCGGCATACAATTGTGGAATGCGCGAGAGGGTATCGGTGCGCAGGGCCTGGCTGTAGATAGCGCGTAAAACTTCCTGCTGACGGCGGCCACGGTCAAAATCGTTCGATTTAGAACGCGAGCGGGCATACCACAAGGCATAATCGCCGTCCATGTGTATCAATCCCTGCCCGGTGGTAAACAGCATCCAATTGTTTTCGTCGTAGGGGTCATAAGATGGGTCAATCAGCCGCCAGTCAGTGTACGAACAGGCAACTGGCACGTCAATACCGCCCAGGGTATCTATAATTCGGCGAAAACCGTCGAAATCAACCATCGCGGTGTGGTCAATTTGCAATCCCAGGTTCGTGAGAATGGTGTCTTTGAGCAAGCCAGGGCCGCCGCCGGGATAATGGTAAATCTCCCCGCTCTGATAAGCGGTGTTGATGCGGTTCATTCCGATGCCGGGAATATTCACCCATAAATCGCGCGGGATGGAAACCAGCGCAACCTGTCCATCGTGCGGACGGACAATCACAATCACCAGCGTATCCGTGCGGTATGATGAGCCAGGGCGTAAATCGGAGCCAAGCAACAAAAATGTAATGGTATTGGGTGCGTCGAGCAAAGGTGGAGGCGTGGTCACGAATGTCTGGGCCGGCGCTTGTGCAAGCGTGGCCGTTGGGAACGGCGTGGCTGTCACCAATTGCGGGGGCAGGGCAGGCAAAATCTCAGTTGGGGGCTGACCAGGAAGCCCTGCCAATGGCTGATTGGAATGAATTGGAACAAAAGGCTGAAATGGGGTAGGTGTGGGAGTGGCGTTCGCTGGAACACTGACAAAGTAATATGGAAGAGAAACCTCTGGCACCGACTGCGTAACCCCACAGGCCGCCAACAGGAACAAACACAAAACAAACAACAGGAAACTTCGTACGCCGGGCATTTGCCAGGCTTTTTGGGTCATTTTCACGCTAGGGTGTCGCGGTTGACGAGGGTGTGGCGGTGGAGGCTGGCGTGTTGCTCGGCGGGAGCGGCGTATCGGACGGCGGTACAGCGGTTTGCGATGGAGTTTCTGTCGTGGACGGTGCTTCCGTCGTCGGCGCGAACAGCGTCAGGGTGGGCGTAGGCGTTTCTTCTTTGATGACAATGAAGGTCGCCGAGGGGGTGGCTGAATTCAACGGCGTGCTGGTCGGCACGTTGGGAACTTTTAGAACCTTCCCCGATTGGATGAAGGTTGAGCGCCCCAGGCAGTTGGCACGCTGAAGTTCTGCCACGCTCACCCGGAACTTCTGGCTGAGCGAGAACAGGGTATCGCCCGGCTGGACGATGTAATTCACCCAACCTGCAGGCGCGCCACATGAGATAGGCGTAGCAGTCGGCAAAGGCGGAACGTAGATGAATGACCCCGGAACCAGTTGGTCGCTCACCAGGCAATTCGCCTGACGAATGGCATCAACGCTGGTAAAGTAGGTTTGAGCCAGACCGGGCAGAGTATCGTAAACCTGGACAACCGTCGCCACCCAACCAGCAGGTGGCGGACAGTTGGTGGGCGGCGGCGGAGGGGTAAAGGTTGCCGTTGTGGTAGGAGCGGGGGTATCGGTGACCGCGTTGAGTGCCTGAGTAGAAGTTTCAAGCGGCAAAGCAGGAGAAATGGCCGGAACGCGCGTTGCAGGGGTAGATTGGGGAAACGTTGCAGAGGGAGCCACCACTGCGCCCATCCCGCCCTCGGCCATAGAAAGCGCAAAGCCTCCCAGCACAATGGCGAGGCATACCAGTCCGAACAACAACCCCGAACCTACTTGCCGCAGCGATTCCATTGTCAGCCTTCCGAATGTTTAAGCGGCAACAAGACACTGAAGGTCGAACCCGACCCCATTTCTGTATCTACCCAAATGCGCCCCCCCTGCGCTTCGGTCAAAGCTTTGGCAATCGACAGGCCAACGCCTGTATCGCCTACGCCCTGGATTAAAACGTTATCGGCGCGGTACAAGCGCGAAAAAACCCGCGGCAAGTCTTCGGAGGGGATACCGCCGCCGGTGTCGGTCACCTGCAGAAGGGCGTACTCGTTCCCATTTTCCTTTTGAGTTCGTACCCGCAGGGTAACAGCCCCTTCCACCGAGGAGGCTGCTCCGGCATTTTGCAACAAATGAATCAGGATTTGCTGAAGCGCCTCACGGTCGGTATGTATCGGCTGCATGTTTTCAGGGATATCAATCCGCAAGGTGATATTCTTCTCGCGCAATTGGCTGGATGTATACGCCATGGCATTGTCGATAATCAGGTTCAAGTCTACCGCTTCTGGCTTAAGCGACATCAGACCGGTTTCTAATGTGGTAATCTGAATCAGGTCATCAATCAGACTGCCAATCCGTTCGGTGGAAGCGCGGATGCGCTCAATGAACTTGCGCTGCAAGGCGCCCAAAATACCGACCGATTCTCCCAGCAACAGGTCGGCATAGCCAATAATTGATGACATCGGTTGGCGTAATTCCTGCGAAATGGAGGCAATGACCTCGGCCTGGTCATTGGTAAGGTTGGCGCTGCCAGACGGGCGGTTCTCCAATTCCAGGATTTTCATGTTAGATTCTGCCAGGGCGTTTTGTAAACGAGCCATCTCGCGCAGAGTCATGCGAAGTTCATTCTCCAACTGCGCATTGGCAACCGCAGCCGGGGCCGCACCGCCTGAAAACGCGGCAATTTGCTCCTGCAGCCTCTGGTTTTCAAGTTTCAACTCTTCCAGTTTCGCAGAAGCCTCGTTGCGTTCAGCCGCCAGCCGAACGGCCTGCTCAGCCTGACTCTTCATCGTTTCAATCTGGTTGTTCAGGTCGGCGTTGGTGGCCTGCAAACGCGCCAACTGTGCCTGGGCATCTTCAGCAGAGTGGCGGGCGCGCTCTCGTTCCATCTGGATTTCGTCAATACGCTTTCCGCGCTCAACAATTGAAACGAAGGAAGAAGCAATATTTGCCAAAAAGGTCTGGTCGTCAGCGCTCCACACGCGGTTGGAATACGGGGAAAGCAAAAGGATACTGCCTACAACGCCCTTTTCAGAATTAATTGGTACATTCAGCAGGTTTCCGGCATTAGAAAGCCCCAGCATATCTCCCAGGCCTTTTAAATCGGACGAGGTGGTGCTGGCCGGCAGCCGCAGCGGCTTGCCACGCAAGACGGCATTTGCCAGCATCGGCACATCGTCTTTTTTCATAATCCCGCCATCCAGGTTTTCTTCGCGTATCAGGTCATATCCGGTGGCAATATATATCGAATTTTTGTCTTCACCCAAATAGAGGAGGAAGCATAAATCTGCCAGCATAGCCTGGGCGACCGAACGGGCAATGTACTGATTGATGCTCGCCGGGTCGGTCTCGGCAGCCAGGGTGAGGAGCGATTGCAACGTCTTAGGGTCGGTACTGTAACGGCGGCGTTCACGAATAGGCTGGCTAGATTGTTCCCCGCTGGCGGCCTGTTGCTTGCGCGCTTCGGCTACCTTTTCCTGATAGGTTGCCACGGTGCGCGTCCGAGGCAGGTTAACCGGCATCGGAAAACGCATTGGCAACGTCAGCAACAGCGGATACCCTGCCAAACACAAAAAGCGCACAATTCCCGAAAAATCGCCCTGGGCCGGCGTCAAGAACAGGTCGAGCGCAAACCCCAATGCTCCCAGTACCACCACCGTCAGGCCAGTTCCCCAACTCTGCGGCTTGCGAAAGGCAAGCGCCAACCCGCCCAAAATCATCATGGCCAACCCGCCAACACTCCACAAAATGGATTGAGTGGATGCGTTGAACGTATTCGCAGCCAGAGGGGTCATCGAACGTTCGACCGCCCCCAACAATAGCGCCACCAATAACAGCAAACTCAAAATGGTTACGGTGGCATCAGCCGGTCGTGAAGGTTCCGGGAAGGCCCATACCCACAAAATCCAGGCCATGCTAAACAGCAGGACGGCCCGGTCAATCACCGGCAAGATACCCATCCCCGGCAAGATTTTCTGATACATCAAAATGCCGAGCAAGAGCAACAAAACCTGCGCAGCCAGCGCCAGCCCCAGGCCCAGCACCATGCGCCGCGACTGTGGATACCCCGTCGCTCGCCACTGGCTGATTGCCCCCTGAAGCGCGCCAACCAGGATGGCCGGAACGGCAAGATTGTAGATGAAATTCCCCGGCGGGTTGGCAAGGAATGTGATAAGTTGATGAATGAGTTCCATGGCTTTTTTGAGATTATAGCACGGCTTACAAGAAACCTAAGTGAGGGACGTATAATAGTAACCATCATGAAACGAAATATCACGATTTTATTCACCTTGCTATTGATGGTTGGTCTCCCACCGATTGGTTTTGGATATTTTAACCGATTGCAGGCCAGAACCCTGCAGCAAAACGCTCCAGCGCAAGCTTCCATCCATTTCGAAACCGCCGCCCGCCTCCTCTTTTGGGAGCGCGGCCTGCGCGAACAAGCCGGGCTGACCGCCTTCCAGGCCGGAGAGATGAAGCGGGCTTCCTCGCTCTTATTGGAGGCTCAAAAGCGGGAGACTCTCTCGCATGAGGGATTGCTGACGCTGGGCGAAATTTACTGCCAAAACGGAGATTGCGATTCAGCCTACGCACAAGTCTGGCTGCCATTATATCAAACCGGTTTTGCATCTCCAACGTTGCTTGCCCGCCTGGCGCAGTACGCTGCCAGCCAGCAAGATGCCCCCTTAGAAATTCTGTACCTCACCCGACTGCTTGAAGCCGAACCCCAAAACGCCCCAGCGCGTTATCGCCTGGCGCTCCTGCTCGCCGACGACGACCCACAAACCGCCATCGACATTCTGGCAACATCGACAGATTCCAAATCGGAACTCCTGCGCGCTGCGCTGCACGACGCGCTCGCCCAAAATGACCCCGCTTATCGAAACATATTGGTGGGCCGCGCGCTGGCAAGCCTGGGCGAATGGCAGTTCGCGCTGGAAGCCTTTCGCGCGGCTGCAACCGAAAACCCTGCCTACGCCGAGGCCTGGGCCTGGCAAGCCGAGGCCCTCTACCAAACAGGAGCAGAGAGCCGCGAAATCGAAGAAACTTACGAAAAAGCCCTGGCATTGAACCCCAATTCCGCCGGAATTCAGGCCATGGCAGGGCTATACCGCGAACGAATCCGGGATGATTCGCTGGCCGAGGCCCATTACTTGCGCGCCGCCCAACTCGAACCCCAAAACCCGGCCTGGCAATTGGCGCTGGGGAGGCTCCTCGCCCGACGCGACCTGCCCGCCGCGCTCGAACACTACCAGGCCGCCACCCAATTGGCCCCCCATGATGCATCGGCCTGGCTGGCCCTGGCGGCTTTCAGCGTCGAACACGATGCCTTCCTGGAAGAGGCTGGTCTCGAAGCGGCCCTGCGCGCCTACGCGCTCGAACCAGAAAACCCACAAATACTGGACTTGTTGGGGCGCGCCCTGACCCTCACCGGCGAACCAGAAATAGCGCAGACGATGTATGAAAGAGCGATTGCGCTGGCCCCCAAGGACCCCGCCCCGCATTTTCATCTGGCCTTGCTTTATCTGCAAACCGGTCAACGCGCCCCTGCCCGGCAGGCCCTGGAGGACATTCTTCGCCTCGACCCTGGCGGTCTTTATGGGCAACAGGCTCAGGAAATTCTGGCGCGGTATTTTCCATAGTCGTTGCCTGCCCAAAGTTAAACCGAGGATATGATAGCAATGAGCGATTCAGGTTGAGTCATAAGGTCCATTGAAATCCATGTCCAGGCTCCACCCCTTCCCCGGCTCTCGGCGTTTACTTCCATTATTATCAGGTAAAATCAAAACGTGAAACGAATCTCATCCCTCCTGCCCTTGCTCCTGCTCGTCACCGCGCTGGCCTGCAAAGCATCCTCCATCACCGAGACATTCACTCCCTCCGGAGGCTTCCTATACCAGGCAACATTCTCCGAACCTGGCGGCGAATGGGGAGAAAAAGCCATAGAGGCCGGGGCCGCCGGTTACACCAATGGCGCCTACCGCATCCTGGTCAACCTGCCCAATTCGCATGTGTGGTCGCGTCCTGGTCTCTCCTTTGAAAATGTCCGCGTCGAAGCTGCGGTCTTCCCCGCCGCCGGGCCAGCGGACAGCCGCATGGGAGTCATCTGCCGCCTGGCGGATGACCGGAACTTCTACTTCTTCGCCATCAGCGCCGACGGGTTCTACGGCATTGGCAAAATGAAAGATAGCCAGGTGACCATCCTGACCGGCAACGGAGTAATGCTCCCGACCGAAACTATCCACACCGGCGCCGTTCCCAACCAGGTGCGCGGCGACTGCGCAGGCAAAACGCTCACCTTATATGTTAATAACCAGAGAGTCGATTCTGCCGAAGACAGCGATTTTTCCGTGGGAGACGTGGGATTATTTGCCGGAACGTTTGCCCAACCCGGCGCGGATGTTTATTTCGACAACTTTTTCGTCATCAAACCCTAACGCAGGATAAATTTTTACAGGTAAACGCATGAAAATCCACCTCGACACCATTGGTTGCCGCTTAAACCAGGCAGAAATTGAACAAATGGCGCGCCAGTTTCGCGCGGAAGGACATACACTCGTCGCCGAACCCGCCGGGGCAGACCTGGTGGTCGTCAACACCTGCGCCGTCACCACCGAAGCCGCCGCCGATTCGCGCCAGAAAATCCGCCAGGCCGCCCGCGCTGGCGCCAGGGAAATCATCGTCACCGGCTGCTGGTCCAGTTTGCAGCCCACCCAGGCCGCCGAATTGCCGGGCGTGCGGCGCATCATCCCCAATGAGCGCAAAGACCACCTGGTAACAGAAGTGTTGGGACTTCCAGCAGAACGCTTCGACCTGGAACCGCTCGCCCGCGAGATTTTGCCCGGCCTGCGCCAGCGTACCCGCGCCTTCATCAAGGTTCAAGATGGCTGCGATAACGCCTGCACCTTCTGCGTCACCACCATTGCGCGCGGCGCTGGCCGCTCGCGCCCCATTGCGGAGGTGCTGACTGACATCCGCGCCGCCCTCACCGGCGGCGCGCAAGAAGTCGTCCTGACTGGCGTCCATCTCGGCTCCTGGGGGCACGATTTTGGCGAAAGCCTGACCACCCTCATCCGCGCCATCCTGGCCGATACCGATGCCCCCCGCCTGCGGCTTTCTTCGCTCGAACCCTGGGATTTAGACGCAGGATTCTTCTCGCTGTGGGAAAATCCCCGCCTGCTGCCACATCTGCACCTGCCATTGCAATCGGGCAGCGCCGCCGTGCTCAAACGAATGCGGCGCAAAACCACCCCGCAGTCCTTTCGTCAACTGGCGATGGCCGCGCGCGCGGCCATCGCTCAGGTTGCTATCACCACCGATGTTATCGTTGGCTTCCCTGGCGAAACGGAAGCCGAATTCGGCGAAACGCTCGATTTTGTTCGTGAACTAGAATTTGCAGGCGGGCATGTCTTCTCCTACTCCTCGCGCCCTGGCACGCCCGCGGCGCGCATGAAAAACCACCTGCCGGGCGAGGTCAAAAAAAACCGCAGCGCCGAATTGCGCGCGCTCTTCAGCGAACTGAACCAGACTTACCGCCAACAATTCCTCGGCCAAACCCTGCCCGTGCTGTGGGAATCAACCAGCGAACTGGATGAGTGGGGCTGGCAAATGGAAGGACTGACCGGCAATTACATCCGCGTCAGCGCCCATGCATCCTCGCCACGCTGGAACGTGGTCAACCAGGTCAAACTCACCGCCCTCACCCCCGATGGCCTGCGGGGAGAGATTATCGAACCATGATGAGCAAAGTCCGCGCCGCGCTGGGCCTCACCCGTCATTCCTCCTACCTGTTCAGCGCCTTCCTGCTGACCTGCTTGCTCATCATCTACATCTGGTGGCCGCTGGCAGTGGAATACTGGCACATCATCCAGGTCTATGCCCAGGCCGGGTATCCCTGGCACGCGCTGGTGGATTGGCTGCTGCTTGGTATCTTTGCCTTTATGTCCATCACCATCATGGCGCGCGCAAATTTGCAAACCGACAGTCTGGTTATCTTTGTGGGGGTTTTCGGCGGGCTGGTCATTGAAAGCTGGGGAACGCAAACCGAACTCTGGCGCTATTACACCGCGGAACGTCCGCCCTTATGGATTATCCCCGCCTGGCCAATTGCAAGCCTGAGCATTGACCGCATCACCCGCGCCTTCCGCCATTTCACCGCCCAATGGTCAGAATCCCCATTCCGGGCGCTGTACTGGCTCGTCTTCGGCGGATTTTATGCGCTCATGGCCTGGTACGTTGCCCCCACCTTCGACAAATCCTACACCGTCCTGGCCCTGCTCATCTGCGCGCTGATGATTGTGACTCCCACCAACCACCGCCTGGCCGTTCTCACTTTTGCTGCCGGGTCAGCGTTAGGATATTTCCTCGAACTGTGGGGAACCACCCGCGAATGTTGGACCTACTACACGGCCGAAACGCCGCCCCTGTTCGCCATCTTCGCGCATGGCATGGCCGCCGTCGCCTTCTGGCGGACGGGGCTGCTGATGCAAAAGACCTGGGTGCATTGTCGTTCTTTATGGGATAAAATAACGATATGAACGAAACCCCTGCCGGACTTATCCTGATTTGTAATGACCTGGGTGAAGTCGAACAGGTTCCACTGGATAGCCTGGGGTTGTTCCCCACCGATACGAACAGGCAGGGTAAGACGGTTTTCTTACGATTGGTCGAGCGAGACAGCCTGGACCAGGCGCGGGCCTTCCTGACCGACCTGCGCATCAACCGCAAAGTCTCGGACCGGGAATTGACCGTCCAAACCCAAGGGGGCCCTCTTAATATTGTGTTCGCCGGGTTAAAAACCGGCAATCAATTTGTCATTGTCGCGGCCAAAACCGCCGAAATTCGCGAAAAACTGTTTGCCTTTGCGCTTACCAAAGCCGGGCAGCGGCCCGAGCAAGCCGCCGAAGAAAAAAAACATCGCGTCGTCACCCGACAGTTGAAATCGCGTCTGGAAGTCGTCAAACCTGAAACCGCCCAAACACTGACTCCCTTTCCAAAACCTGAAAGCCCGCCAACAGAATTGGAAGCCGCCCGCCAGGAACTGGAACGCGCCCGTCAGGATTTCTATGAACTGGCCCTGGTTGATTCATTGACCGGCCTCTACAACCGGCGGCATTTCATCAAACGATTAAAAGAGGAACTGCGCGAAGCAGAACGTTATCGACGTTCTCCGGCTTTCTTGCTGGTTGATATTGATAAATTCAAAATGGTCAACGAAAATCACGGCCTGCACGCCGGAGATGTCATTCTGCGTTCGGCGGCAGAAGTCATTCAGGGCGTGCTGCGCAAAGTCGATATTGTTGGACGCCTGGGCGGTGATGAATTTGGCGTTCTCTTGCTCGAAACCACGCCCAAAAGCAGCCTGCTAGCTGCCCAGCGGCTGCAAAAGAAACTCACCGATGTCGCCATCGAAATCGACGGACGTACTTTCCATATCACCGTCTCAATCGCTCTCCTTCACATCGCAGGAGAGCAATCTACTACTGCTGACAAATTACTCAAAGAAGCCGAGCGTTTGCTCCAGAAGGCCAAAGCGGCGGGAGGCAATCGGGTCTGCCAGGAATGAAAAAAACCATTAAAGCAAGACAGCGACCGCCAGATAAGGTAGTCGCTGTTTGATTACCACGCGCTGCACAGCCGAAATACCACTTCACCCACTTTTTGGACAGCTCTTTTTATTATCACCCAATTTACACTACACTCTCGGCCACTTTCTGACCGTACCCAAGCAATTCCTTGACAATAGGCTGGCTGCGCCCTTCGGCATAGACGCGCAACACTGGCTCGGTACCAGAGGGTCGAATGAGCAGCCACGAATCATCAGCCAGCACATATTTAACGCCATCTCGACTGCTGATTTCGGCCACTTTCAACCCGCCAATCTCTGCCGGAGCCTGGTTGACGAGCATATCGGTCATTTCCTTTTTAGCAACCGGGCGCGAAAGGCGCAGGTCAGCGCGTTCGTAGAAAGCCGGGCCAACGTCATTGAGCAAATCTTCAACCAGTTGGCCAAGCGTTTTGCCCGATTTGGCGATGATTTCGACCAGCAGCAAGCCCATGATAGGGCCATCGCCTTCGGGAATATGGCCTTTGAACGAAATGCCGCCTGACTCTTCGCCGCCAATTAGTACATCTTCGTTCATCATATAATCGGCAATGTGATTGAATCCCACCGGCGTTTCATGCACGGTCAGGCCATAGCGTTTCGCCAGCCGGTCAATCATGCGAGTGGTGGAAACGGTACGCACCACGGAACCCGTCCAACCTCGTTGTTCGACCAGATATTTGAGTGAAAGCGCCATAATTTTATGCGGGTCTACAAAATTCCCGCGCTCGTCCATCGCGCCAATACGGTCGGCATCCCCATCGGTTGCCAGGCCAAAATTGCCCTGACCAATCCCAATTGCGCCTGCCAGTGGGGCAAGGTACCTGGCAATTGGTTCCGGGTGCACTCCGCCAAATCCAGGATTCATCTCGCCGCGAATTTCGGTAATTTCACAGCCGGTTCCCTGCAAAAAGGCCCGAATTGTTCCACGCCCCGAGCCATACATCGAATCAACGACAAAACGCTGCGGGTTCTCTGCAATAATGTCAGTATTAATGAGTCGGCGCAGGTGGTTGAAATAAGCCGGGAGTGGATTAAATTTTTGAATGAGGCCCATCTCTCGGGCCTTGTCGAAGTCCATCAGATTAGGGCCGCGCGCCCGTTCCTCGTTATCATTGATGTAGATTTCAACTTTGCGGCAGTCTTCTGGCAGGGACGAGCCGCCATACGCCGCCTTGAGTTTGACGCCGTTATAGCGCGGAGCATTGTGCGAGGCGGTAATCATCACCCCCCCGGCCGCGTTATTATACTTAACAGCATACGAGATGGCCGGCGTGGGCGCATCGGACTGGGCCAACATCACGGTAAAACCGTTGGCAGCCAATACGCGCGCCACCTCCGCCGCGTAACGGTCAGAGAGGAAGCGGGTATCGTACCCAACCACAAACTTATTCGGGTTGACATTCGGCGTCGATTTGGTGTCCCAATGCTCCGAAGCGGCAGCATCGGCAATGGCTTGGGCCACCATGCGCAAATTTCCAAAAGTAAAACTATCTGAAATGACGGCGCGCCAGCCGTCAGTGCCAAAATGAATAGGCATATTCTTCAACTCCCTGCAAAATTTGGAATCTGCTATCCGTCTCTACGGTGACCCGGAGGGCGTGGCGGTCACAATAAGCCGCAACAGCACCCAGCCCTCGATGTCGCGCGAGGGGGTGCGTATCAGGACGTTGACCCAGGTTTCTCCCTGTAAAACCACCGGGTCGACCGGCAAGAACTCTACCAGGTAACCGTTTTGGACGGTGGTGATGGCCGAGCCTCCTGGTTCAGTGCGGATGACGGCCCCATCCCCGTTTGCATTGGCCTGCACGCGTCCATAAATCGGGGTGGGAAGCGGGGTGGGGTTGGTGCCCGGCGCAGGCGTTTCGGTCGCCTGTGGCGTAACCGTGGGCGGCTCGGTGGGAGGCAAGGGGGTAATGGTCGCTAATTTGGTGGGCGGCAGGCTAGGGCTGGGCAGAAAAGTCTGTGTGGGGGTGAGAGAAGGCGTAGAGATTGCCCCCTCTTCTTCGCCGCGCGCGTTCAACAGCGTCCCCAATCCAAAAAAGCCACCTACAAAAGACAGGCTGAGCACCACCACCACGGTTGTGACGATATACCCCGCTGGTTCAAACGGGCGGAAGCCCATGTAGAAGAAAACCATCAGACTGATGATGAGTGAGATGGCCAGGTGGATGAGAAACACCAGCCCGGCTTGCGGCCACAATCCATCTACCCCAGAACCAAGACCATATCCCGCCGCGCTCACCGGCAGGAAAAACTCGTAAGCCACCATCAGGCTGGCTAAAACAGGTTTGTCCTCGTTTTGTATGAAGGAAATCACCAGGAGGGTTGTTCCGAGAATAACCAACAACAGGTCATGCCACCACAGGCGTGCATGGAGCAAGGCCTGTGTCGAATCCATGGGCTGGAACAGGCGCGAGGCAAAGCCGCCCAATGTGCCAATCAGAAAAACCATCAGAATCACGGTCAACAAGGCGCCGAGGGTTTGCCTGAGAAAGCGCGTTTCCCCTGTGGAGGCCGCCAGCATCGCCCCAACCCAGGGGGACATCAGCGGAGCCACAATGACCCCTAACAGCAAAATGGCCGGGGCATTTAGAATGTAACCAACAGCCAGAATACAGCCCGACAAAAAAGCAAAGATGAAAAAGTCGATGGTGGGGGCAGAACGATGGGCAATCGATTCCAGCCGGTCTCCCAACTCACCAGCTTCTGGCCGTTGGAGAAGGCGATTGCTGCGCCGGCGACGGCGTGGAGGTTCGGGGCGCGTCGGGCGTTCCTCTGGCAGGCGCATGGCGGCAGGCTTGAAGTCAAACTCAGGCAACTGCTGGCGAAAGGCATCTACATCGTTTTCCATGCGCGCGAAATCAAAGTCAGGCAGCGAATCTGGCGCAGGCAAAGATGGAACGCGCCTCTCGTCCATCTTTGCCTGATGGGTTGAGTTCTGTTCCGAAGATTCGGCTGGCAATTCAGGTTGCGGCGTAATTTCGCCGGACGGTTCTTGACCGTTGGAAATGCGGTTACTTTCTGGAAGGCTCATTTGCGCAGGCTCGCAATTAATCGCAGAGGTTTTTCGAACAGGTCGAGGGCGCTCAAAATATCAGGCATCAACAAGGTGGCTGCGGACAGGGTTTCGGTTGCCAGCCCTTCGACAGACATGATGCAAATTCCTAAAACAGACTCGCGCAACATCAGGGCGTCGTTCGCCCCTTGCCCAATGGCCGCCACTCTGTCCGCGCCCAAACGGCGAACATATTCGGCTTTTTGCTCGGCCTCGCGCCCCCCTCGAATGCGAACTGCATCGAGGTTAAGCTGTTGGTCGATGATGGCCTGGCGCCCGTGCGTATCCGCCGTTAACAGGTGAATTTCCAGCCGGTCACGCAGCGCGCCAATCCGTTTGGAGACGCCATCCATAAGCATCCCATCTACTGCCAGCGTGCCGTTCACGTCCATCACCAAATATTCAATATGCAGGCTGCCGCGCCCAGGAATGGTTAACTCAATCATAAAAGTAATTATAACAGCGGATAGAAACGAGCGACCTGGAATTGGCATCTTTTTGTAACGTCTGCCAAACATTTCCTTGACAAATCGCGCCAGGGGCATATAATCACGCCCAATATTTATAGTAAAAACTGTGATGAGGACGAGTACGCGCAGCACGACGGTTCAGAGAGCAGGCAGCATGTGGTGAGAGTCCTGCCCGAAACGACAGCGCGGAATGGACCTCGGAGTTGCAGGGCGAACCTGATAACGGATACCAAACGTATCACCGGATGGTAAACGGATAGGTAGAAGTAGCCTGCGCCGGAAGGCCTCCGTTACAGGGCCAGGGTATAACTCTTGTTGAGAGCGTACCCGGAACGAGTGAGGCTGGCTTTCTATCTCCGCAACACCGCGGGGATTTTTTGTAAGTCCCGCACAGCGGGATAAGCAACAGTCTAATTCGGGTGGCACCACGGACTTCGCGTTCGTCCCGGTAATGGGATGAGCGCGTTTTTTTATTTTCATAAGGAGGAATGAATGAACCCAAAAACTCCATCTTCTTTTGAGGAAGAACGCACGAGGGAGATTCCCGCCCAGGAGCAAGGAGTCGTAGCCGGGGAGGTTCTCGCCGTGCTATCAGCAGAGCAGGTTTATACCCAACGCCTTGCTGAAAACCTGTCCAATGGGCAGGTTCCCGGCCCAATCTTTGTCCCGTAAGTCAAACTGTCCATTTGCCTCACCGATTGTCGAAGGAGAATTCGTCATGTCTGAACAAACCCGCTTCACGCTCTCGCAAGCCGACCTGCCCAAGTTCTGGTACAACGTGAATGCCGATAATCCTGTGCCACCCGCGCCGGTGCTGCACCCTGGCACGCTCGAACCCGTCACGCCCGATTTTCTTTCGGTCCTGTTTCCAATGGATTTGATTTTGCAGGAAATCAGCACCGAGCGTTACATTGAAATCCCTGAGGAAGTGCGCGAGATTTATAAACTATGGCGGCCTACTCCACTCATTCGCGCCGCGCGGCTGGAGAAGGTGCTTGGCACGCCTGCCCATATCTACTACAAGTATGAAGGCTCCTCGCCGGTGGGCAGCCACAAACCTAATACCGCTGTTGCGCAAGCCTTTTACAACAAAATTAGCGGCACGCACGCCATGACCACCGAAACCGGCGCCGGGCAATGGGGGACTTCGCTGGCAATGGCCTGCAACTATTTTGGCCTTGACCTGGAAGTGTACATGGTCAAAGTCTCCTACAACCAAAAACCTTACCGCCGCATCTTTATGGAGACTTTTGGCGCAAAAGTATATGCCAGCCCCACGAATCAGACGAATTACGGGCGCTCCCTACTCGAACAAGACCCCGAAAATTCTGGCTCGCTGGGCATTGCCATTTCGGAGGCAGTCGAAGCGGCCGCCACCTCTGGCGGCAAGAAAAAGTACGGGCTGGGCTCGGTGCTTAACCATGTCCTGCTGCACCAGACCGTTATTGGCGAGGAAGCTCTCAAGCAAATGGACATGGCCGGGGAATATCCCGATGTGGTCATTGGCTGCGTGGGCGGCGGCTCAAACTTTGCGGGCATCGCCTTCCCCTTCTTGCGAGAGAATCTCAAAAACGGACAACGCACCCGCTTGCTTGCCGTTGAACCAACCGCAACCCCCTCGCTGACCAAGGGCGTTTACACCTTCGACTACGGCGACACCGCTCAAATGGCGCCAATCGTCAAAATGCACACTCTCGGCCACACTTTTATGCCGCCTGGCATCCATGCAGGCGGGTTGCGCTATCACGGCATGGCGCCTACCTTATCGGCATTGTACGATGCCGGTTTGGTGGAGGCGGTGGCAGTCAAGCAGCGCGCGACCTTTGAAGCGGCGGTGCAATTCACCAAAGCGGAAGGCATCATCCCGGCGCCTGAGAGCGCGCACGCTGTCCGCGCCGCCATAGATGAAGCGTTAGATGCCAAAGCCAGGAGTGAAAAGCGCACCATCCTGTTCAATCTATCAGGTCATGGGCATTTTGATATGACAGCCTACGAAAAATATCTGCACAATGGCCTGGAAGATTACGAATATCCCGCCGAGGCTGTCGCAGAAGCCATGCAACACCTGCCGCAAGTTTCTCTGCCTGCCTGAGGCAGCAATCCACCGGCACGTCGTTGGGGCAGCAATCATCCGGCTGCCCCAACGACCTTTAATACAACTCTCATCTGCGGTTACTGGACAAAACGCCCTGGGCATGGGAAAATTTCAGTTAATTTGTTTGAAACCGAAAGGAAAGAGAAGAGATGAGCAAACGCCAAGAATTGCGCGACCGGCGCGCGCGACAGAAAAAAATGCAGAGAACAATGTTAATAGGGGGCGGCTTGCTGGTGGTGATTGCAATTGCCTTGTTTTTCATCGTCTCGGCCAATCAGCCAGTGGGTGAGATTGTGATGCCTGAACTAAAACCCCGACCCCAGGCAAACTTCAATGCAATGGGCGACCCCAATGCTCCCGTAAAAATCATTGCATATTCTGATTTCAAATGTTCCCATTGTGGACGTTTCGCTACTACAACGGAACATCAGCTGGTTGAAGCGTATATTGCCACCGGTAAGGTCTATTTTGAATATCGCTCAGTGGGACAGTTCCTCAGTCCTGAATCAGGCCGGGCAGCGGAAGCCGCGTATTGCGCCGGAGACCAGGGCAAATTCTGGGAAATGCACGACATCATCTTTGCAAATTTGCTGGAAGGCCAAAACCGAGGCCAGTTCGGTGATGCCCGCCTGATTGCCTTCGCGGAAAAACTAGATATTGACATGAACACGTTCAAAGACTGCTTCAATAATGGAAAATATAAGAACCGGCTGCTCGAAGACCAGCAAAATGCTGCGGCTGATATTACATCGACTTCCAATTATGCTGAACTGGTCGCCGCCGGGCAATATTCTTCCGGTGGGCTTTCGACCCCATCGTTCGTCATCAATGGGCGGTTAATTCCCGGCAACATGCCATTCTCGACCTTCCAGCAAGAAATTGACACTGCGCTGGCATCTGCCGGGCAGTAAAATGAGTCGGGCGAGAGTTTGTCTCGCCAATCCATTCTCTCAAGCAAACAGCGACCGCCAAACGGGGCGGTCGCTGTTTGCTTGAGAGAACGAATGGTTGCGCGGCGAGCCAGTGACAGCAAAGTGATGAAAATGGAGTGTCTAAAGCCCTGCCGCCTTGCGCAAAGATTCGGCCTTGTCCGTCGATTCCCAGGGGAACTGCACATCGTCGCGACCAAAGTGGCCGTAAGCGGCGGTCTTGCGATAGATGGGACGACGCAGGTTCAGGTCACGGATGATGGCGCCAGGGCGCAGGTCAAAGTGTTCGGTGATAAGCTCAGCAATTTTTTCGTCGCCGATTTTGCCCGTGCCAAAAGTTTCGACATTCACCGAGAGCGGGTGTGCTACGCCAATCGCATAAGCGACCTGAATTTCGCAACGGTCGGCCAACCCGGCTGCCACGACGTTCTTGGCGGCCCAACGCGCAGCATACGCAGCGGAACGGTCGACTTTCGTGGGGTCTTTCCCTGAAAATGCGCCGCCACCATGGCGCCCCATGCCGCCGTAGGTATCAACGATGATTTTACGCCCAGTCAGGCCGGCATCACCCATTGGGCCGCCAATGACGAATCGTCCGGTCGGATTGACGTAAACCTTCAGGTCAGCATCGACCATTTCGGCGGGCAAAACAGGCTTTATAACGTGTTCGATAACCGCCCGGCGAATTTCTTCTTGAGAGATTTCGGGAGCATGTTGCGTAGAAATCAGCACAGTATCAATTCGCTTGGGTTTGCCGTAGGAATATTCTACCGTCACCTGGCTCTTGCCATCCGGGCGCAGCCACTCAAGCGTACCATCTTTGCGTACTTCGCTCAGGCGACGACTGAGTTTATGAGCCAGGTAAATGGGCATAGGCAACAGGGTGGGGGTTTCGTTACAGGCAAAGCCAAACATCATGCCCTGGTCACCTGCTCCAACATGTTCGATGTCCTTGTCTTTCATCTCGCCAGTTTTGTCTTCAAGAGCATGGTCAACGCCCATTGCGATATCAGGGCTTTGGCTGGCAATGGCCGAAAGCACGCCACAGGTATTACCATCGAAGCCTTTTTTGGCGCGGTCGTAACCGATTTCGGTTACAACCTTGCGAACCAGTTCATCAAAATTGACAAATGCATGGGTGGTAATTTCCCCCAACAGCATCACATAGCCAGTCTTGGTGGCAGTTTCGCAAGCCACGCGTGAGTAAGGGTCTTGCTCCAGACAGGCATCCAACACGGCATCCGAAATCTGGTCGCACATTTTATCAGGGTGCCCCTCCGTCACGGATTCGGACGTGAACAAGAGTTTGGGCGAGTTCATAAAAGTATTGCTCATTGCAAGTTTTCTCCTTGAATAAAAATTTGCCCCTTCGGACATACTGAAAGGGCAATTTGCAAGAAGCGCGGCTGCCCTCTCATCTCCCAGAACATCCGTCTGTCGGAATTGGCACCGTGTTCGGCAAACGCCGACCGGTTGTCGAGGCTTCACAGGGCCGTTCCCTCCGCCTCTCTGGATAAGAGTGCCGTTTAGGGGCTATTAAGTTGTGGCGCGATAATACCACATCCGAAAAAGCGCGTCAACTTTACAATTTGAATAAATGAAGAGGCCATTTCGCTGGTTATCGCCTCCAGCCTCCATAGATGAATATCCAACGGGTCAAGGAAACCCTTCCACCGTCATCGTCATGGATAGTAACAGTTACCTTGTAACGGCCTGGCCGGGTGTAGCTATGCTCACCAAAAGCAGAATAATCAATCATTTCTGCTTCGGTTTGCGTGCCATCCCCCCAGTCCCACACTGCACTGAACGTGTCGAACAATCCCCCGTCGCGAAATTCGACCCAGGGATAGATAGGCACGTCCACGCGGGCAACCCGGTTGATATAGTGATTGAACAGAAAAGGAGGCGTGTTGGCGGTGGTTACGGTCGTGCTGCTAATGCTGCTTGCGCCCTGGCTATCGGTGACTTTCAGCCAAATGGTCTGAACCGCATCGTCCTCGCCATAAAAAGCCACCTTCTTTCCAGAACCATCGCTGAAGTCGCCATCTCCATTCAGGTCCCATTCATACACCAGATGAGGGTCGCCGTCGGGGTCATAGGAATTGGAGGCGTCGAGGCGAATCGTCCGGCCCTCGCGTACCCGGTAGGGGCCGCCTGCATTGGCAACGGGAGGTCGATTGGAAAGATATTCAATGGACACTTGAGCGCATCCCCGCCCGCCATCATCGTCCTTAATACAAACTCGTACCAGAAAAGTCCCATAAGAAGAATAGACGTGCTGCAGGGCGAAGGTTTTGTCAGCCTGCAACGTGAGAGGCTGAATGGCGCTTCCATCCCCATAGTTCACCGTTCCAGTCCAGGTATCTGCGCCAGGGTCAATCAAACTGCCCGAAGCGGAAAGCATTCCATCAGAATTGACCTTTGCCCCGCCCAACAGCACAACCGGAGCCACGTTGCTGACCGTCAGTAGCGCGGTATCGGTGGCGGAGGCGCCTGTTGAACTGGTGACGAGCAACCCGACCTCATAAACCCCATCATCGGAAAAACTCACCGAGGGCGCCACGCCGCTGGCATCGTCGTAAAGGCCATCAGTATCAAAATCCCACATAAAAGTCAACGCGCCACCGCCTGCGTCCGAAGAGCCAGAGGCGTCCAGGGTAATCACTTCACCCTCATTGACAGAACGGTCAGGGCCAGCATTGGCAACCACCACCGGCAAGGTGACTTCGATAGCAGTTGCGCCGCTGCCCTGCCCGCCATCTTTATCGGTGACGATGAGCCTAATGGTAAACGTTCCAGCCGCAGGGTAGGCATAAGAACCCGTCACGTTGCGGTTCGAGATTGTTCCTGGCGATGTCTGACCGTTTCCCCAATCCCAGGTAGCGGTGAATGTATCTTGCAAGCCAGGGTCACTTAAATTGGCCTCAACCGCAAAGAGCGAACCGGCCTGCACGGTTGAGGGGATATTGAGGGTCGTTATGATTGGCGCAACGTTGGCAACCACAATCTCGGCGGTATCGGTGCTGCTCTCGCCATAAGCATCGGTCACGCGCAGCCCGACCTGGAATGTGCCGTTGTCGTCGAAAGTGACTTGTGGGCTGACGTCGATGGTTTCGTAACTGCCATTGTTATCCAGGTCCCAGGCATACTCGACAATGTTGTTATCAGGGTCCGATGAGCCGGAAGAATCGAGGACGACTGACCCGCCCTCCTGACCAGCATACGGACCGCCCGCATTCGCGCTGGGGGGCAAGTTAGGCAAACGGGTGTAGAGATATTTACGGGGTATCACCTCTTTGGTTCCATCGGGCAATGTCCAGAACAGGTTAAACCTGGCAACGCCAGCGCGATTTAAGAACTTGATGCTGATGGGATACAATTCCCCGGCAGTCAGGTTAAGGGGTGGAAGCGCGTAAGGGCCGCCTGCTGGCAGGTCAAACGCATAGGTTTGCCCAAGCAAGGTGACTTCAATGACATCATCAATATCTCCATAAAATACATAACTGCCTGTTTGCGGCGCTTCGAGATAACCAGTCAGGATTTCTTGAAATTGGGTTCCGTTGGCGCCAAAAGCCCCGGCCCAGCGGGCGCAAACACCCTGATAGTACGACTCCAGATTGTCCATCCCACAAGGAATATACCAGCCATGGTCGAGCGGGCCTTCACCATTGACCACCAGCGGCTGACCTTCGAATAGATATGGATTCCCATTCAGGTCAAAATATTCAGCATACAGGCCACTCCCCGAAGCGGTGACATTCCTGCTGGCAGGCTGCGCGTTGACCCCCAAGACAGGCAAGCTCAACAAAGACAGGATAAATAGCAAGGAGAATAAAAATCTTTGGTGATTCAAAAAAATTTGTTGCCTTCTCATGTTTCCCTCCCTCAGGATGCAGATTAAAATCCACAAAGCCGCCCCCTCAGGCTTTGCACGCTCCTTACATTTTTGTAAGGTTTTATAGTCTCATTATAGAACAAAACCCCTCTAAATTCAAGCAGACGGCATGACGTTTGGCTCTTGCCGTCCCTGTCAAACGGTTCTACAATTCATCTGTTCACAGTTTGTCATCCTCCGGAAAGTCCCGCACGCCGCCCACAAAACCTTTTGGGACGATTCGCGATAAAACCTACCATCCCCACAAGGAGACTCGCATGTCCGATTATTTGTTCCGCGGCTCCCTGGCCGACCTCGACCCGGAAGTATATGAACTGACTCTGTTAGAGTCAGAACGCCAGGCTCGTAAGTTGATTTTAATCCCATCCGAAAGCCAGGCTCCACTTGCCGTTCGTGAAGCAATGGGTTCATCGTTTCAAAATATCTATGCGGAAGGATACCCCAACGAATCGACCCGCACCCAAAGCGAATCCGAAATCTTAGATTATGTCAACCAACTCGCGCATTACCGCCGCTATGCCGACCCGCGCTACTACAAAGGTGTTGAATATGCCGATATTGTGGAGGCCCTGGCGCGCCGCCGCTGCGCCGAAGCCTTTGCCGCCAACGGCATTGGCCCCGATGAAATTTTCGTCAACGTGCAGGCGCTTTCAGGCGGTCCGGCGAACAATGCGGTCTATCATGCCCTGGTTAAACCGGGCGATACGGTCATGGGCATGAGTCTGTTCCACGGCGGGCATCTTTCGCACGGCTCGCCGGTCAACCGCTCCGGTAAATACTTCAATATTGTCTCTTACACCATCGACCCTGCCACTGAGCAAATTGATTACGATGCGATGATGGCGCTGGCGAAAGAACATAAGCCAAAAATGCTGATTGCCGGGTATTCCTCCTATCCCTGGATTCCCGACTGGAAAAAATACCGGGAAATAGCTGATGCTGCAGGTGCCTATTTACTGGCCGATATTGCCCACATCGGCGGCCTGGTGGCCGCAGGAGTTGTCCCCTCGCCGGTAGGCTATGCGGATGTCATCACATCAACCACGCACAAGACCCTGCACGGGCCACGCGGCGCAATCATCCTGACCACCGACCGAGACCTGGCAAAGCAAATAGACCGCGCCGTCTTCCCTGGTGAGCAGGGCGGGCCGCACGTTAACATCTTCGCCGCCCTGGCGCTCACGTTTAAACTGGCGCAAACGCCTCAGTTCAAAATCTTGCAAGAGCAGACCATTAAAAATGCCAAAGCCATGGCCGACCGCCTGACCGAGCGCGGCCTGCGAATCGCCTATGGAGGCACAAACTCGCACCTGCTCAACATCGACTGTCGTCCCATCCAAGCCCCCGATGGCACAACCCTTTCCGGCGACCGGGCTGTGCGCATCTTAGACCTGGTAGGCATTGTTGCCAATCGTAACACCATGCCCGGCGACCTGGTGGCCAACGACCCCTCCGGCGTGCGAATTGGCACGCCCTGGATTACCCAACGCGGTTTCGACGAAGAGAAAAGCTGCCAATTGGCAGACATCATCGCCGACGTGTTGCTGGCCGCGGCTCCGCATCGCATCGATACCCCGAACCCGAAGCGGGTCAAGCGCCGCGCCAAAGTGGATTTCAACGTGCTGGAAGAATCCCGCCTGAAAGTACGCGCTCTCGCAGAATCCGCCGGAGTCGACTTCGAGCCAACCAAGCATGGCTATCCCCACTTCTTCTACATTGATGATAAATCGAGCGGCGTGTTCGAGATTTATGGATTCCGCGTTCGCCAATTTTTGAACTATGTCCTCGCCAGCGATATTTCGGCCCTGCAACCGGGCCAAAGCCAACCAACACAACTCTTCACCCCGCGCGGAGTGGTAAAAGGCACCTTGACCTGCGTCGATTTGACGCACTTCCGTCTCAGCGTGCCGCCCGAACAGGCCGGGCTAACCGCCGCCTGGCTGCGCGGACACTCGGACGGCTATACCTCCCTGAACCTGGATGGCACGCCCGATTACACACCCCGCCACATCCCTGGGCTGGTCATTGTGGCCGATTCAACCGAAAAAGCGGTCAGCGCCGAGGGCAATCCTATTGCAGACAACAAACCCTTCTATATCGGCATCAATGGTGGCCACGGGACTCCCCTGCCCGATTTCCAATGGCAGGTAAAAGAATCGGCCTTGCGCCGCACCCCCTTGTACGAAATCCATAAACAATCTGGCGCAAAACTCATCCCCTTTGCGGGTTGGGAAATGCCGGTCTGGTACAGTTCGGTGCTTGAGGAGCATCTCGCCACGCGCCAGGCGGCGGGTTTGTTCGATGTCTCGCACATGGGCGTTTATCATATCGAAGGGGAAGATGCTGCCGCGTTCCTGGACAGCGTTTGCGCCAATGACATCGGCAAACTCAACCCCGGCGCTTCGGTTTATACTCATTTCATGACTCCCGACGCAAAGGTAATTGACGATACGCTGGTGTATCGTCGCGCGCGCGATAAATATCTGATGGTCGTGAACGCCTCCAACGATGATAAAGACCGCGCCTGGCTCGAAGCCGTGCGAGATGGCACGGTGAAAGTAGATGCCGCCCGACCCTGGGCGCGCGCCTTCGGCTATAACGCCCTCATCCGCAACCTGCGCGACCCGCAGGCTGGCAACGATATGCGCATTGATATCGCTCTGCAAGGCCCGCGCAGCACCGATATCCTGCTGGCGTTGGGTGGCGAACCCGCAGAATTGGCGCGCGTCCGCGCTCTTAAACGCACCCACCTGTGCGACGCACGGCTGGGCACCAGGGAAAACGGAGTCAACGAGCCATTTGACCTGATTGTCTCGCGCACCGGTTACACGGGTGAGAAGGTGGCTTACGAACTCTTTGTTCACCCGGAACGAGCGGTAGAGTTCTGGCAGGCGCTGATTCGAGTGGGCGAAAAGTTTGGCCTGAAGCCAGTCGGCCTGGGCGCGCGCGATTCGCTCCGCACCGAAGCCGGTCTTCCACTCTACGGTCACGAAATGGGCGAAGGCTCTGGAAAACTCGGACACCCTGATTTGGGCATTGGCGAAAGCGGCTTCATCGGCTACGTTAAATTTTACAAACCCTGGTTCATCGGGCGCGAGGCGTTGCTCGCCAGCGAGCCGACCCGCAAAGGCGTGGTGGTACGCTTCCGCTTTGCCGAAAAAGGCGTACGCATGGCTCACAACGGCGACCCGGTGCTGGATAAACGCGGCAAGGTGATTGGCTGGGTGACTTCCTGCGCGGTGGATTCCGAAGGGTATCTCACCGGCCAGGCGTATGTTGAGATTAAATCTGCCGCGGAAGGCACGCCGATTTACATTTACCAATCGGCCCCCAAAGAAACCGGCAAAGCCCCCGCCGACCTGAAGAGCGGCGATAAGGTCAACCTGCCCACCCCGGCGGTCGTCATCAGCCGCTTCCCAATGTAACAATGGAGTCAAACGGCATACCGTTAAGATTAGAGTGCAGGAGGTTGCTCCTGCACTCCAAGTTTCCAGGAGATATGGATGAAAGTCGTCTGGCTGGGATGGGAAGAAGTGTACACCACCCGCCGGGTACAGGAAGCCGCCCGGCAACAGGGACTGGACTTAATCGTTTGCAATATTCACGATATCAGTTTCGATATCGAAGGCCAAAAGGCCGGCCTGTTTGGGTTGGGCATGAACCTGTTAGAGACCTGCAATGGGCTGGTCGTGCGAACCTTTTACCCCTACATTTCAGAAGCTCTGACCGTTGCCCGCCTGTTCCACGACGCGGGCAAAGTGGTGATTGACGAAAGCCTGACCGACGAAGGCTACGCCGTCAGCAAAATGCACGACTACCTGGTACTGGTTGAGCATGGCCTGCCCTGCCCGCGCACCTGGCAATTGTTCAACCCCAGACAGGTGGAGACGCTCGCCGAGCAATTGCGGTATCCGTGCGTGCTGAAAGGCGTGCATGGCGCGCGCGGCGAACACACCTATCTCATTCACAACACCGAACAGTTGCATCGCCGCCTGTGGCACTACACCTATGGCGAATTGATGCTGCAAGAATACCTGCCCGCCGAAGAAGATTACCGCGTGCTGGTGATTGGCTACCGCGCCCTGCCGGTCATGGTCAGCCGCAGGCCGCCCAATGGCGACTTTCGTACCAACCATTCACTGGGGGGAAAGTTCGCGCCCCATCGATTGGATGAATTTCCCGGCTTTCAGTTGCTTTCCGAACAAGCCGCCCGCGCCCTGCGGCGTGAAATCACCGCCGTTGATATTCGCATGAAGGGCCAGGCGCCAATGATATTGGAGGTCAACCGCCAGCCCGATTTCGAGGGCTTTGAGCGCGCCACCGGTTTCGATGTCGCCGGGGAAGTTGTACGATACATTCGAGAACGGGTCAAATGAAAAAACGGAGATGAGATGTCTGAAGCATTTCGCACAGAAGAATTTTCGGTCAACGGCGAGCAGTTGCTTGCCAAAATCAAAGAATTGTTACGGCAGGGTAACATTCGCCGGGTCATTATCAAGGACAAATCTGGCAAGGTGTTGATGGAATTTCCGCTGACGATTGGCGTAATTGGAGTCGCATTGGCGCCCACCCTGGCGGCGGTCGGCGCGGTGGCCGCACTGGTTAGCGAAGCGACCATTGTGGTCGAAAAAACTGAATAACTACCGCTCGTACACTTCCGGGTTGACACAGTGCGGCAGACGCTCGCCCTTCAGCCCGGCAATCAGGTTTTGGGCCGCAAGGTAGGCCATCCTATCGCGGGAATAGGTCGAAGCGCTGGCGATGTGCGGAGTGATGAGACAGTTTTCCAGCGTCAACAGCGGGCAATCGAGCGGCAGCGGCTCCGGGTCGGTCACATCCAGCGCGGCGGCAAAGATGCGATTCGCTTTGAGCGCCTCATAAAGCGCATCCTGGTCAAGTATCCCGCCCCGCGCCGTGTTCACCAACACGGCAGTTGGCTTCATCTTCGAAAGAAAATTGGCGTTCACCATCCGGCGAGTCTGCTCCGTCAGCGGGACGTGAATCGAGACGAAGTCGGACTCCCGCAACAGGTCATCGAGCGCGCCGACCGGCGAGGCATTCCAGGCCGGGGCGGCAGCGGGGTCATAGTACAAAACGCGCATGTCGAACCCGCTCGCGCGTTTGGCAACCGCCTGCCCAATGCGCCCGAACCCCACCAAACCCAGCGTTTTGCCCGCCAAATCCAGCCCCAGCAAAATTGAAGGCCCCCATGTCACCCACTTCCCGGCCCGCAGGTAGCGTTCGGCCTCGGTCACGCGCCGCGCGGCGGTCAACAGCAGCGCAAAGGCAAAATCGGCGGTGGCATCGGTCAGAATCCCTGGCGTATTGCCGACCGGAATCCCACGCGCGGTGGCATCAGAAACGATGATGTTATCAAACCCAACCGCGTGATTGCTCACCACCTTAAGACCTGGCCCGGCAGCGTCCAACACTTCGCCATCAATGCGGTCGGTCAGCAGGCACAAAATCCCCTCGACGCCGCGTACCTTTTCGAGCAGGGTTTCACGGCCTGGCGGCAATTCTCCCGGCCAAATTTCGGCCTCGCAAAATTCTCTGATTAAATCCAATCCCTTTTCGCGGATGACGCGGGTGACAAATACTTTGGGTTTTGGCACTTCAATCTCCTTACGCAAATTGAACAGATTGGGCAGGCTGTATTCTTTACCAGCGCAGCCCAAACGGTCGCAGGTCGAATTCCGGCTCCAGGCCACTTGCCAGCCCTGTCACCACCTGCCCCGTTCCCGGCGCAAGCGAGAGACCGAGCATAGCGTGACCGGTGGCAAGTATCAGGTTTTCATGGCGGGGCGAAACGCCAATGACCGGCAAACCATCGGGCGTAGTGGGGCGCAGCCCGGCCCAGGTTTCCTCGATTTCCAGCGGTTCGTCCCAATGAATATATTCCCGCGCCGCCAATTCGATGCGCCGAATCCAGAGCGGGTGGGGCGTGGTGGACATTTCGCCAATTTCCAGCCGCCCGGTGATGCGCAGTTTGTCCTCGAAAGGCGTGACGGCTACTTTGCGCTCGCCCAGCAGCAAGGCCCCGCGCGGCGGGTTTTTGGCGGCGCGCGCGGTCAGGCTGTAGCCGCGCGCCGGTTGAATGGGCAGGTTTAGCCCCAGCCCACGCGCCAGGCGCGGCGACCAGGCCCCGGCAGCCAGAACGACCTGGGAGGGCTGGAACGCCCCGGCAGAGGTGATGACGCGGGTGAGTTTCCCGTTTTGGGTCTCGAAACCGCTCACGGGGGTATGCTCTCTCACTTCCGCGCCCATCTGAAGCACGCGCTCTTTCAATTGCCGCAGGTATTCCGCCGGGTTGAGCGAGGCATCGCTGGTAAAATCCACCCCGCCCAGCACGCTTTCCCGCGCGGCGGGTTCGCGCGCGTGAACGGCAGCCCTCTCCAGCACCTCGGCGGGCAGGCCGTGCCGATGCAGGAGGTCTGCTTCGTGCTTGCCCGCCTCAAAGGCCGCCTGGGTGTTGTAGAGAAAAAGCAGGCCGTTTTGGCGGTAACTGCAATCGAAATTTTCCGCGGCGATAATTTCGCTGAACAACCGCGCGCTCAACAGCCCCAATGCTTTAAGCGGCGGGATGGCGCGAGTCACATTGGCTTCGGCGCAGGCGGCGGCAAACCGAATCAGCCAGACGAGATAGGCCGGATGGAGGCTGATTTTTAAGCCAAACGGACTGCGCGGCGGGTCGAGCATCCACCTGAGCGCAGTCGAAATGACACCCGGCGCGGCCAGCGGGACGATGTGACTTGGCACAATATGACCGGCGTTCCCCGAAGCATTCCCGATTCCCGCCTGGGCCTGGTCGAGCAGGGTCACGCTCCGGCCTGATTTGAGCAAGTAGTAAGCGCAGTGCAGGCCAATTGGCCCGCCGCCGATGATGAGAATGTCGGTTTTTTGGGTCATGGGAAACTCTTTTGTCCACAGATTACGCAGATTTTTCTATGAAATCTGCGTAATCTGTGGATGGTTTATTGCCAATCCCCGTTCCAAACGGGTCGCGCTCGTCTATCAGCAGGCTGCCTTCGGCCATCACCCAGGCTTCGCCGGTGATGGTGGGGATGATGTTCTCGCCCTCGAAGTGTATTGAACCCTCGAAGACGCTGCCAACGACAGATTGCTGCCGCCAGACCTGGCCTTCCGTCAGTTTTCCATCCGCCGCCAGGCAGGCCAGTTTGGCGCTGGTGCCGGTGCCGCAGGGAGAACGGTCATAAGCCCGACCAGGGCAAAGGACAAAACTACGGCTGTCAGCCACGAACGAAGACGAAGGGTCGGGAGATGCGAACAATTCCACATGGTCAATCTCGTGACCATCGGGAGCGGTCAGGCCCATGCGGGTATAGGCTTCTCTCACGCGCCAGGCGAAATCGGTCAATTGCTCCAGGTTGTGGGGCGAGATTTCCAGGTCATGGTCGTGACACAGGAAGAACCAGTTGCCGCCCCAGGCCACATCGCCATGAATGACGCGCCCGTCCACTTCAACCGCGACATGCTTCAGGAGCCGGTAGGCCGGCACGTTGCGGACGGAGACGCGGTTTGGGTAGAGTTCCCCTCTCCCTTTGGGAGAGGGGTTAGGGGCGAGGGAATGCAGCGTTGCTTCGACAATTCCTACCGGGGTTTCGATGCGGTACGTCCCTGGCGTGATTTTGTCGAGGTAAGAGAGCGAGGCCATCAGTCCGATGGTGCCGTGTCCACACATGCCGAGGTAGCCGACGTTGTTGAAGAAGATGACTCCCAACTGGCAGGTTGGGTCGGCGGGCGGGACGAGGTAGGCGCCAACCAGCACATCGGAGCCGCGCGGCTCGTTAAGGATTGCCCGGCGGAAGTGGTCAAACTCGCGCTTTAGTTGGGTTAATTGTTGCGAAACGGGAGCAGGTTTCAGCGGAAAAGGCAGAGACTCGATGAAACGGGTCGGCTCTCCGCCAGTGTGAGAGTCGAGAAACGGGATGCGCTTCATCGCTTTTTTCCCAAAAAGGTCTTAAAGGGCCTGGAAAATCTGGTCGAAGGCAGCGCGCTCATCGTCATCCAGTGGCAGGAGCGGGCGGCGCGGATGGCCGACCGGAATGCCAAGCAGTTCACAGCCGCGCTTGACCTTTTGGGTATATTGGCCGCTTTCGAGGGCGCGCAAGAAGGGCATGAGTTTGTCCATGGCAGAGCGGGCGGCGATGAAGTCGTTTCGGAGAGCGGCTTCCAGGACGGCGGCATGCTGGCGCGGGGCGCAGGAGGCTCCGCCGCCAATCCAGGCGGTGCTGCCCCACAGGAAGTAATCGAGCGCCTGGTCATCGGAGCCGCAAATCATCTGGTAACGCGCTCCATAACGCAGGCGGAACTCATAGACGCGGCTCATGTCGCTGGAGGCTTCTTTGATGCCGACCACTTGTGGCAGGTCGAGCAGGCCGTCCATGACTTCGTAGCCGACTTCCGTTCCGGCTCGCCAGGGGAAGTTGTAAAGGATGATGGGGAGGCTGGTGCTGGCGGCGACAGCGCGGTAGTGGGCCAGCAGTTCGCGCTGGCTGGGGCGCGAGTAGGGTGGCACAGCCACCATCAGGGCATGGTAGCCCATCTGCTCGGCGGCCTGGGCGTAGCGGATGACCTCGCGCGTGGCCCCGGCGTTGACTCCGGCGATGAGGGTCGTTTTATCTCCGGCCTGACGGCGGACGAACTGGAAGAGTTCCAGCCGCTCAGAATTGCTCAGGGCGTAGACTTCGCCGGTGGTACCACCGGGAACCAGGCCGCTGATTCCGCTGGTAAGCAGGAAGTCTATCAGTTGTTCGAGAACGGCGTAGTTGATGTTTTCTTCGGCGTCAAAGGGGGTGACGATGGGGGCGTAGATGCCGGTCAGCTTCATGCGCTATCTCCCTGGCAGCACAGGCTACATCATTTCCGGGGCAGTGATTCCTAACAGGCGCAGGCCATTTGCCAGCACTTGTTTGGCCGCCGCCACCAGTTGCAGACGCGCCATTTTGATGGCTTCGCTTTCCGATTGCAGCACTGGCACGGCGTGATAGAAACTGTGAAAGGCCGTCGCCAGGTCATAAACGTAAGCGGCGACCAATAGCGGGCGATATTCATTGGCCGCCTGTTGGACAACATTTGGAAAACGCGACATCTGCTCAATCAATTCAATTTCGTGGCTGGCTAAGGGGTAGTCGAATATTCGAGTGCCGGTTGCGCCAGGTTCGCTTGCGGCTTTGCGCAAAATCGAGTTAGCGCGAACATAGGCATTTTGAATATATGGCCCGGTGCGCCCGTCGAAACTGAGAGCATCGTTGATGTCGAACACCATGTCCTTATTGTTATCCACCGAGAGCATCGAATACGCCAATGCTCCCATCCCCACTTTTTTAGCAACTCCCAACCGTTCGTTCTCGGGCATGGTCGGGTTTTTCTCGGCAATCGTGGCCAGCACGCGCTGGATGGCCTCGTCATAGACGTCTTTGAATAAAACAACCCGCCCGCGCCGGGCCGACATGGCTCCTTCCGGGAGACTGACGAAGCCGTACCCCAGGTGATAGCATTTTTCCGCCTGTTTGAAGCCCCACAGTTCCAGAATTTTGAAGGCCTGCTGGAAGTGCAGACTCTGGCGGTTGTCCACCACATAAATCGAGCGGTCAACATGATATTGGTCAAATTTCACTTCTGCCAGCGCCAGGTCTTTGGTCAGGTAAAGGGTTGTGCCGTCCGAGCGCAAAATCACCGCTACGCGGTATTTTTCTTTGGTGAGGCCGAGTTTTTCGTCGATTTTAACAATCACCGGGCCGGTTGGTCGTTCGTCTTCGGCAATTCCCTTTGCAATCAATTCGTCGACAATCTTTTTCGAGGGTTCATCCACCTCGCTCTCGAAAAACCACACGTCAATTGTGACATCCATCATCTCGAGAATGTCGCGCAGTTCGATGAGACTCCACTCGCGGGTTTCCAGCCACAGTTGGCGCACGGCTGGGTCGCCCGCATCCCACTTGCGATACATTTCGCGCCGCTCGGCTTCGTACTGTTCGCGGCGGGCTTTCTCTTCGGGCGTTTCGTTCTCTTTTTCGGTCAGCAGGTTGGTCGCTTCGGCGTAAATCTTCAAAAGCCATTGCCCGCGCTCGTGAATATCGGTTGGCTCCTGGCCTTTGTAAAATTTCTCGTAGGCCCACATTACTGTAATCACACCCAGGCCCAGGTCGCCAGGATACGAAGCGCGAATCGTCTCGAACCCGGCGAATTCCACAATTCGGGCCAAGGATTCGCCCAAAATGGTGTTGCGATAATGCCCGATGTGAAACGAGTGATGCGTATTGGGCTGAGCATACTCTACCATCACCCGCTCATGTTTGGGACTCCCGGCTCCAAACCGGCTTCCGTCCGCCAAAACCGCTTCCACGACCCGTTGCGCTACCTCCGCGGCGGAGAAGTAGAGATTGAGATACCCTCTGACCGCCTCGCCGCGCGAGATGCCCGGAATTTGTCCCAGGCTGTTACGCACCGCTTCGGCAATTTCCTGCGCCCGGACCGGAACGGGCGCCCCTTTGCCTTTTCCTGCTTTTGCCTCGGCTGCGGCGGTGGCAAAAAACGAGGTTGAAATGCCCCACTCTCCGCTAAACGGAATGGGCATCCACTTCAATTCCACCAGCGGAATGTCGTTGGCCGTGCAATAGGCTTTGATTTGGCCTTCGATGGCTTGTTGTTCGCGTTCAAACATGGTTTCACCTTAAGAAAAAATAGCGTTGGCGGAAAAGCCCGCGAACTTTGCGGGATTATACCATTCCAACGCTTTTGGCCTGTCGTGATGCGAGAGGCTATCTCACACTACTTTATAAAATCAAACTTCAGGTCATTATGGCACAACTTCCCTATCCCCGCACATAATTAGTGGCCAGTCGCACAATCGCTGGCGGCGCTTCTCGATTTTCCCCAAGCCTCCTGCTACAAGCACAAAAGCGGGAGCAACCGTGTGGCGCTCCCGCTTGATGCACAATGTCACAAGCCAGGGCTTACTTGGCTTCAGCAGCCGCAAGTGCCTTCATCAGGCGGCTTTTGCGGCGGGCAGCGTTATTCTTGTGAATGACGCCCTTTTCAGCGGCCTTATCCAGGCGGCTGATGGCCTCGAGCACGGCGGCCTTGTCAGGAGCGCCCGATTCAATGGCGGCGCGGGCGGCACGTACGGCGGCACGGGCCGAACCACGAAATGCGCGATTGCGCAGGCGGCGGGCTTCGTTCTGGCGATTACGCTTGATTTGGGACTTGATATTAGCCAAAGTACTTCCTCCAAAAAAACTATCCTTGTACAGCGGGGCAAGATTGTACTCGATGGGCTGCGTTTTGTCCAGACTGAATTCAGGGTGTTGGCGTGGCAGCGGCCCCTGGCGTGGGTGATTGCAGGATGGACGGCAAGCCGGGAGTGACCGTTGGCCCGGGCGTAATGGTCGGATTAGGCGTGACCGTTGGCGTCACCAGATTGACGCGCACCTTAATCACCTGCCCAACGAAAATGGTATTCGGGTCGGTGATATTATTGGTGGCAAGAATATCTTCAATCGTGCTATTGAAGCGCGCAGCAATTGCGGCAATGGTATCGCCAGCCTGGATGGTATATTCCACTTCGGTGCCCCTTCGCAGGGTGGTGAAATCAATAGGCGTGGGGGTCGGGCAGCGCAAGTCGGGGTTTGGCAGAACGATGGACTGGCCAAGGCTGATGTTATTAATATCAATCCCTGGATTCAGGATTTGAATCGTACAGAGAAAGTCGTCGCCCAGGCCAAATTTTTCTTTCAACCCATATAAGGTATCGCCGCTCTGAATTTCATAATTGAATGGCATCGAAGGCGTGGGGGTCAACGTTTCAGTTGGGGTGGTTGTTTCGGTCGGGGTACTGGTCAGGGTGGCGGTGCTGGTCGGGGTGGAGGTGGGCGTAACGGTAGGGGTTTCGGTGGCCAGCATGGTTTGCACTGGGCCGCCCGTGCCAAATAACCAGGTTCCCAGAATAATCAGCCCACCCACAATCAAGAGAACAACCAGCCCCCAAACGATAAACGGCCCAACCTGTTGTTTCTTGCGGTAGTTGGTCATCATCTGAGTTGGGGGACGCTGATTGACCACAGGCGGCGGCGTGGTTTTTGGAGAACGCTTGGGTTCGGCAGAACCGGTTTCCGCATTGTCATCTGAAGGAGGAGTATTCTGCGACATAAGGTTTTTCCCTTTCAGTAGTGCGGATGATGGAAACCATCACCCGTAAACATGTTTATTCTACCTGAAAAATAGACGTTTTTTGGATAGAAAACGCTGTGTCAATTTAGACACAGCGCATCAACCCACCATACCGTTTGGCGAAACACCCAGGCAGAAGGCTACGAGCCATTTAGTTGGTAATTTGCCATGTGCTGCGCCAGAAATTGCCCGGTGTAACTGTGGGGCGTTTGCATCACCTGTTCGGGCGTGCCTTGCGCAATCAATTCTCCGCCCCGGTCGCCGCCCTCTGGCCCCAGGTCGATAATCCAGTCGGCGACTTTGATAATGTCGAGGTTGTGCTCGATAATCAGCACCGAGTTCCCGGCATCCACCAGGCGTTGCAATACCTCGATGAGTTTATGCACATCGGCAGCGTGCAGACCCACCGAGGGCTCATCCAGCACATAGAGCGTCCGCCCAGTAGCCCGGCGCGAAAGCTCTTTTGAGAGTTTGACGCGTTGAGCCTCGCCGCCGCTCAGGGTAGTGGCAGGCTGTCCGATTTTGACATATCCCAGCCCCACTTCCTGCAATAACTTAAGTTTGTTCATCATGGCCGGGAAGGCGCTAAATAGCTCCATGCCTTCGTCCACCGTCATATCCAGCACCTGAGCAATGGATTTGCCCTTGAAATGCACTTGCAGCGTCTCGCGATTGAAGCGGGTGCCATGGCAGACATCGCACGGGACGTAAATATCGGGCAGAAATTGCATTTCGATGCGCAACATCCCCTGGCCCTGACAGGCTTCGCAGCGTCCGCCATGCACGTTAAACGAGAATCGGCCCGGTTTGTAGCCGCGAATTTTGCTTTCGGGCAGTTCAGCAAACAGCTTGCGGACTTCGTCCCACATGCCGGTATAAGTAGCCGGGTTCGAGCGCGGCGTCCGGCCAATGGGCGACTGGTCAATTTCGATGATTTTGTCGAGATGTTCGATGCCCTCGATGCGGTCATGCTCGGCAGGCTGAACGCGCGCTCCGTTCAACTGGGCTGCGAGAGCGTGATAGAGAATCTCAGTCATTAAGGTTGATTTGCCAGAGCCACTCACGCCGGTAATGCAGACCAATTTACCGAGCGGAATCTCGACCGTAATATTTTTCAGGTTATTGGCGCGCGCGCCAATGATTTTCAAACACTTCCCGTTACCATTGCGCCGCTGTTTCGGAACTGGGACTGATTTGCGTCCCGATAAATACGCGCCCGTCAACGATTGGGAATGCGCCAGAATATCCTGCGGAGTGCCTTCGGCGATGATTTCGCCGCCGTGCGCGCCCGCCGCCGGGCCAAGGTCAATCACCCAATCGGCCGCGCGGATGGTTTCATCGTCATGTTCCACAACCAGAACCGTATTGCCTAAATCGCGCAATCCTTTGAGAGTGGTCAGGAGCCGGTCGTTATCACGCGGGTGTAAGCCAATGGATGGTTCATCCAGCACATATAGAACACCCACCAGCCGCGAACCAACCTGAGTGGCCAGGCGAATGCGTTGCGCCTCGCCGCCGCTCAAGGTGGCCGCCGAGCGGCGCAAGGTCAGATAATCTAACCCCACGTTCACCAAAAAGCCCAGTCGGGCGACGATTTCCTTCAAAATCCGCTCGGAGATGGCCTGCTGGCGCGGGCTGAGGGGGGTTTCAGCCCCGGCCAGTTTCTGTGCCCATTCCAACGACTTGTTAATCGGCCAGTCGGTCACTTCCAGGATGTTCACATCAGCCACCGTCACTGCCAGGGCTTCGGGGCGCAAACGCTTGCCCCCACAGGACGGGCAGGGACGGTCGCTCATGTATTCGCTGATTTTCGTCCGAATATACTCGGAGTTGGTTTCGCGATAGCGCCGCTCCAGGTTGCCAATGATGCCCTCAAAGGCAGCATCAAAACTGGCAGTGCGCCCATCCCGATTGCGATAATGGACGCGCACACGCTCGCCTTTCGTGCCGCGCAGGATGAGTTCCTGCTGTTGAGGCGTCAAATCTTTGAAGGGCTTGTTCAGGTCAATGTGATAGTGATGCGCCATGGCCTCCAGCATTTGCCAGTAATAGCCAGAATTGCCATCCTCGCGGACATTGCTCCACTCCATCGCCACCAACGCGCCATCATTGAGGGATTTTTCCGGGTCAATGACCCGCTCCGGGTCAATTTCTAATTTGGAGCCAAGCCCCTGGCATTCGGGACAGGCTCCCTGGGGAGTGTTGAACGAAAAGGTGCGCGGCTCAATTTCGGTCAGCGATACACCATGTTCGGGGCAGGAGAGATTCTCTGAAAAAAACATATCTCCCACCGTCTGACCACTATCCACTGATGACTGGTTACTGATGACTGAAACTGTGACGTATCCCTCCCCAAACTTGAGCGCCGTCTCAACGGAATCTGTGAGCCGGGTGCGAAATTGTTTTTCATCTTCTTCGTTGGCAGGGCGTTGGATAACCAGCCGGTCAACGACGGCGTCGATGTTGTGCTGCTTGTAGCGGTCGAGTTCAATTTCATCATCCAGGTTGACAACTTTCCCATCTACCCGGGCGCGTACAAATCCAGCCTTGCGGATTTCCTCAAACACGGCCTGGTAGGTGCCTTTGCGCCCGCGCACGACCGGCGCCAGAACCAGGATGCGCGTGCCTTCGTCGAGCCGTTCAATCGCGTCCACAATTTCCTGCGCCGATTGCTTGACCACCTCCCGCCCGCAGACCGGGCAATGCGGCGTGCCAACCCGGGCGTACAAAAGCCGGAGATAGTCGTAAATTTCTGTTACAGTACCCACGGTCGAGCGCGGGTTGTGGCTGGTTGATTTCTGGTCAATCGAAACTGCAGGAGAAAGCCCCTCGATGTAATCTACATCCGGCTTGTCCATCTGCCCAATGAACTGGCGCGCATAGGCCGAAAGCGATTCGACATAACGGCGCTGACCCTCTGCAAAGATGGTATCGAAAGCCAGGGAAGATTTTCCGGAGCCAGAAAGCCCGGTAATGACGACAAATTTATCGCGGGGAATTTCGACCGTGATATTTTTCAGGTTATGCTGGCGGGCGCCCACCACGCGAATAACGTTTTGAGACATTTTGCCTCGATTCTTTGTAAAAGAAAAGTCAACCATCAATTATAGCACAAATGTTTTATTTACAAACTCAAAAAGGCAAACTGGAATTATACCAATCTGGTGTGGTTAAGCCCAAATCTGGGGTGATTTCAAAAAGGGAACGACCATTTTCTATTTCAGCATAACGTATAATGATTTTATTTATGCCATTCATGAGGCTAAAAAAAAGGTAGTATTATGACCGCACAGAAACCCTTTAAGACAAAGCCGGCGGCCCAACCAGGCCAACGCAAGCCGTTATTGCAAAATCTACCACCCGAACTGGCGCAACGAAAACCAGCCGAAATGATACAGACCGCGCTCTATCGTATTTCCGAAGCCACCCAGACCGCCAATAACCTGGAAGAACTCTACGCCATCATCCATGCAGTGATACAAGATTTTCTGCCTACCCGGAATTTTTACCTGGCGCTGCTCGATGCGGCCAGCAATCTGATTCATTTTCCCTACTACGTCGATGAATTTGATACCGCTCCCTCTCCACAGACACCAGGCAAGAAGCTAACAGAATATGTGTTGCGGACTGGCAAGCCGCTGCTCGCCACGCCGGAAATATTTGAACGCCTGAAACAATCCGGGCAGGTAGAAAGCACAGGCACACCCTCCGTTGATTGGCTCGGCGTACCACTCAAGACACAAACGGGCGACATCATCGGCGTCATGACGGTGCAAACCTACGACCCGGCTCAAAGATTGACGGAAGCAGACCAGGCGTTGCTTGTGTTTGTATCAAGCCAGGTAGCCATGGCCATCGAACGCAAACGCGCCGAGGAATGCTTGCGCAAAAGCGAAGACCGCCTTCGCAAAGCGCAGGCAATGGCTCATGTCGGAAATTGGGAAATTGACCTGGTTAGCGGTCAAATCTGGGGCTCCGAAGAGGCCTTTCGGATTTATGGCCTTGCGCGTACCTCTCCCAATCTGCCGCTGGCAATGGTTCAGGCAGTTGTTTTGCCCCAATTTCGCCCGCAACTGAACGAGGCATTACAGCAGCTTATCAGCGGCCAGGGAAAGTACGATGAGGAATTTCAGATACGAAGGCAAGATGACGGCAAAATTCGGTACATCCATTCAATAGCAGAGTTGGTGCTGGACGACCAGGGAAAACCCACAAAAATATTAGGCGTCATCCAAGACATCACTGAGCGAAAACAAATGGAAATTGCCCTGCGTGAAAGCGAAGAACACTTCCGGCTGCTGGCCGAGAATTTGACCGATATGATTTCACGTCATACGCCCGAAGGAATTTACGTTTATGTCTCTCCGGCTTGCCGAACCCTGCTGGGCTATGAGCCACACGAGATGATAGGCCGCAGCGCATTTGACTTTATCCACCCGGATGACCTGCCAGAAATCAGCCAATCTCACCATTTCATCCTGCAAAACCTGACCGCAACAACCGTGCAATTCCGCGCGCGGCGCAAAAATGGTGAATATGTTTGGCTGGAAACCACCAGTTATGCCGTGTGTAATACAGCCACCGGAGATGTGATTGAGTTGCAGGCTTCTTCGCGCGATATCCACAGTCGCAAATTGACAGAACTTGCTTTAGAAGAAAACGAACATCGTCTGCGCGCAGTGATTGATTCGGCCCCGTTTGGCGCGCACCTCTACGAACTCAAACCCGATGGACGGCTGGTTTTTACAGGCGCAAACCGGTCAGCAGACCAGATACTGGGCGTCGACCATCGTCAATTTATCGGCAAATCTATCGAAGAAGCATTTCCACCCCTGGCCACAACCGAAATCCCATCAGCATACCGGCGGGTGGCTGCCCAGGGAGAAAATTATCAAACCAGCCAGATTGATTACGAAGACGGGAAAATCCGAGGGGCGTTTGAAGTCCATGCAATTCAATTCGGCCCCAACCAGATGGTGGCGTTCTTCCACGACATCACTGAACGGAAACGCGCAGAGGAAGCCATTCGCTTGCTCAACGAGGAACTGGAACAGCGTGTTATCGAGCGCACCGCTCAACTTGAAGCCGCCAACCGGGAACTGGAATCCTTTAGTTATTCAGTCTCGCACGACCTGCGCGCCCCGCTGCGCGCCATTGATGGATTTTCGCGCATCATCCAGAGCGATTTTTCCCAGGATTTGCCCCAAGAAGCCGCCCGCCTGCTCGGCTATGTCCGCGCCAGCACCCAACACATGGACCGGTTGATAGAAGATTTGCTCAACTTCTCGCGGCTTATCCGCCAACCCCTGAACAAACAAACCGTCCAACCAGCGGCGCTGGTCACCGATGTACTGAAAACCTTCGCATCCGAACGAGACGCGCGCAACCTGGAAATCAGGATAGGGGAATTACCTGCCTGTCAGGGCGACCCCGTTTTGTTGCAACAGGTCTGGGTGAACCTCATCGCCAACGCACTCAAATACACCCGCCCGCGCGAGTTGGCAATTATCGAACTTGGCAGCCAGCGCAGCGATGTCGGGGAAGTTATCTACTATGTCAGAGATAATGGCGTCGGATTTGATATGGCTTACGCTGACAAACTCTTCGGCGTCTTCCAACGCCTGCATGCAGACAGCGAATTTGAAGGCACTGGCGTTGGATTGGCCCTTGTGAAACGCATTATCCTGCGACACGGCGGACACATTTGGGCAGAAGCCCGGCCCAACCAGGGCGCAACATTTTACTTTACCCTTTCAACATCATAACCAGCCAGGTCACTCGCGAACTCAGCGGCAGGCAACCCTGAAAATTTGCGCTTTTTCATTTGTTTTATCCGAATTAAGATAAAATTCAATCTGATAAGGAGAGCATGATGGCAACACCCAAACGGTATCACCCTGCGCTGGTCATTTTGCACTGGCTTTCGGCCTTTTTGATTCTCCTGACTCTGTTCGCCGGACTGGGCATGTTGGGCGATATGCCCAACACACCCCAAAAAGCGCCCATGCTGGCAACCCACATGACGATGGGGTTGACCATTCTCACCCTGACAGTCATCCGGCTGGTGGTGCGTTTTATCTCGAAGAAACCAGCCCCAGCAACCGCAGGACATCCCCTGCTCGATAAAATCGGCAGGGCAACCCACTGGCTGCTCTATCTCGGCGCGCTGGGAATGGGCCTCAGTGGGTTGGGAATTGCGGTGCAATCGGGCATTTTGCCGTTATTAGGGGGTGGTGAAATTCCGCTCCCGGCGGATTTCATGGTCTACCCGCCGCGCATTGGGCATGGATGGGTGGCACGCCTGCTGCTCGGGCTGATTGCCTTGCATATTGGCGCCGCGTTCTACCATCAGCTGGTTCGCAAAGATGGGCTGCTCGGTCGAATGTGGTTCGGACAATAGCCAGAAACAGGCGGGCGTTTGCCCGCCTTGTTGTTGATATAATCCCTGCCATGAACCCCAACTTCACCCAACCCATCTACGGCCCCGGCGGATTTGCCGGCCTGCCCGAAGTCATCACCGGCTTGTTCGAGAATCGCCAGCCGCTCGAATCATTTCAGAGCGGCTACGATACTGTCATTCTGGGCTTCATTGACGGTTTCGGCTGGCGGCATTTTGAGAAGTTTGCCACCCACCCAACGCTCGACCGCTTTACACGGCACGGGCTGGCCGCCAGATGGACTTCGCAGTTCCCATCCACCACTGCCGGGCATGTCACCTGCATTCACACCGGCCTGAATGTGGGGCAAAGCGGCGTGTTCGAGTGGAATTACTATGAACCCCTGCTCGATACGATGATTGTGCCACTCCTATTTTCGTTCTCCGGCTCAGCAGAACGAGACCAGCTCAAAGCCACCGGCATAGACCCCAAACGGCTCTACCCCACCCAAACGCTCTACCGGCTACTCCAAACGCAGGGGGTGCGCTCCACGGTCTTCCAACACCGCGAATACACCCCTTCCACCTATTCAAACATCGTCTTCGATGGCGCGCAGGCGCGCGGGTTCAAATCTCCAGCGGAGATGTTCGTCAATCTCTCGCTTGCGCTCCAGGAAACGCGCGGCAAGAATTATTTCTTTTTTTACTACGACAAAATCGACTCCGTCAGCCACGATTACGGCCCGGCCTCGCGCCAGGTGGAAGCCGAAATCGAACTGTTTCTCTACACTCTGGAGCGGTTCTTCTTCTCCGCATCGCCCGCCAAAGGCCGCACCCTGCTTCTGCTGACTGCCGACCACGGCCAGTCCGAAGTCGATCCCGCCACCACCGTGTACCTGAACCTGGCTTTTCCGCGCATCGGAAAATTCCTGAAGACCAACCGAAAAGGCGAATACCTCATCCCTGGCGGCTCGTGCCGCGATATGTTCCTATACGTCAAAGACGAGCTGCTCGATGAAGCGCAGGAAATGCTCTCGAAAGGGCTGGAAGGCAAAGCGGAGGTAGTCAAGACCGAAGACCTGGTCACCGCCGGATATTTCGGCCCATCCGTTTCGGAGCAGTTGCGCGACCGAATTGGCAACCTGGTCATCCTGCCCTATCGCTACGAATCGGTCTGGTGGTACGAAAAAGACAAATTCGAGCAAAAATTCTACGGTCATCATGGCGGCTTAACCCCGCAAGAGATGGAAATTCCCTTGCTGGTACTGGAACTATAAAACAGAAATCTGGCCGATGATGGTGGGCCACTCCCATGAATTCGTGATAGCAGCCAGGCCAAAGCGACCGAAGCCAAACTGGAGCATACATACAATGAGACTTCTTATCCTCGGCGGCACCCGTTTTCTTGGCAGACACCTCGTTGATGCCGCTCTCTCACGCGGACATCAAATCACCCTTTTCAATCGTGGCAAATCCAATCCAGGGCTCTACCCACAAATCGAAACAATCACCGGCGACCGTGAAACGGACTTGAATAAACTCGCTGGCCGCCGCTGGGACGCCGTCATTGACACCTGCGGCTATCTGCCGCGCATCGTTCATCTGTCGGCGCAGGCGCTCAGGGAGGCTGTCGACTCTTACGTTTTCATCTCCAGCATTTCGGCCTATGCCGATTTCGCGCAGATTGGCATCACCGAAAACTCCCCGCTGGCAGCCATGCCCGATGAAACCGTGGAGGAAATCACCGGTGAAACCTATGGCCCGCTCAAGGTGCTGTGCGAGAAAGCCGTCGAAGCCGAATTCCCCGGTCGGGCGCTCGTCATCCGCCCCGGCCTGATTGTCGGGCCGCACGACCCCACCGACCGCTTCACCTACTGGCCCTTCCGCATTGCGGGCGGCGGGGAAGTGCTGGCCCCTGAAAAACCAGAAGTGCCGGTGCAAATCATTGACGGGCGCGACCTGGCCGAATTTACCCTCAAACTCATCGAACAAAAGGCAACCGGCGTGTACAACGCCACCGGCCCCGATTATGACCTGACCCTGGGGCTGATGCTTGAAACCTGCAAGCAGGTCAGCAACTCCAACGCAGTGTTCCGCTGGGCATCGGTTGAATTTCTCCTCCAAAACCAGGTGAACCCCTGGAGCGACCTGCCCGTCTGGGTACCCGACAGCCCTGAAAACGCCGGTTTTTCCAAAGTAGATGTTTCCAAAGCCATCGCCGCTGGGCTGACCTTCCGCCCGCTGGCCGAAACCGTTCGTGACACGCTGGCCTGGGCCGCCACCCGCCCGGCGGACCACCCCTGGCGGGCAGGGCTAACCGAAGCGCGCGAAAAACAATTGCTCAATTTGCTCAACCATGTTCCATAAGATTTTGGTTGCCAACCGCGGCGAAATCGCCATCCGCATCCTGCGCGCCTGCCGCGAACTGGGCCTGCGCACGGTGGCGGTCTATTCAGCGGCGGATAGAGACGCGCCGCACGTCCGTTTTGCCGATGAAACGGTGGAAATTGGGGATTCTGCGCCGCGAGAGTCGTATCTCAACATCCCAAAGGTGCTCCAGGCTGCGAAAATCACCGGCGCGGAAGCCATCCACCCTGGCTACGGGTTCCTGTCCGAGAACGCCGCCTTCGCTGAGTCCGTTGCCGCCGCTGGATTAACGTTCATCGGCCCGCCCGCTTCGGCCATCCGGGCCATGGGTGACAAAGCCGAATCTAAAATCACGATGAAAGCGGCGGGCGTGCCAACCGTTCCCGGCGCGGAGAATTTAGCGGGTGAAGCAGAGTTCCTCGAGGCGGCGGAACGAATCGGGTATCCTGTTCTCGTGAAGGCGGCTGCCGGGGGCGGCGGAAAAGGGATGCGGGTCGTCCGTTCCGCGCGGGAAATGCCCGAAGCGTTGCAAGCCGCCCGGCGCGAATCCCAAAACGCCTTTGGCGATGACCGTTTGCTCCTCGAAAAATACATCGAAAACGCCCACCACATCGAAATTCAGGTCTTTGGCGATAGGCACGGCCACCTGGTTCACCTGTTCGAGCGAGAATGCTCCGTCCAGCGCCGCCACCAGAAAATTATCGAAGAAAGCCCCTCGCCGCTGCTGACGCCGGAAATCCGTGAACAGATGGGGGAGGCCGCCGTTGCCGCCGCCCGCGCTGTTGGCTATTTCAATGCCGGGACGGTCGAATTTATTTTCGACCCTCGACTGGCGAGTTTCTATTTCCTCGAAATGAACACCCGTTTGCAGGTGGAACATCCCGTCACCGAAGCCATCACCGGGCTGGATTTGGCCCAGTGGCAGATTCGCGTGGCGGCGGGCGAGCCGTTCCCCTACCAGCAGGCCGACCTGACCCAGCGCGGACACGCCATTGAGTGCCGTCTGTACGCCGAAGACCCGGCGGGCGGCTTTTTGCCTTCCACCGGGCCCATTTTGCGGTTCATCGAACCGCGCGGCCCCGGCATTCGCGTGGACTCCGGGATTGAAACCGGCTCGGACGTGACCCGCTTCTACGACCCGCTGCTGGCGAAAATTATCGTCCATGCCGAAGACCGCCCGGCGGCCATCCGCCGCATGCGCGCGGCCCTGCGAGAGACCGTTTTACACGGCGTGAGCAGCAACCTGGACTTTTTGCAGGCCATCCTGGCGCGCCCGGAGTTTGCCGAAGGCAAAATCCACACCCGCTGGGTGGAAACAGAATTCGCATGGCAGCCGCCTGAACCCCCGCTCGAAGCCCTGATGGCGGCGGCGCTGGCGGAGACAGCTATCCAAAATCCAAAATCAAACATCGAAAATCGATATGAGCCTGACCCCTTCAGCCCCTGGAAAAGTGGGAACGGGTTCAGGAATTGACCATGAAAATCCAACTCGACCATAACTCCCGAACCTACACCCTCGACCTGGCGCAGACCGGCAAAACGAATATCGTCACGCTCAACGGCCAGACCTATACGGTTGAAATCCTGCGCGCCGGGGATGGCTGGCTCGACCTCCGTTTCTCCGCTTCATCCGTTGTCAACTCCGCTTCATCCGTTGTCAACTCCGCTTCCAACCTCCGCTTCTCCGATTCATCCGTTGTCAACTCCGATTCATCCGTTGTCATCTCCGTTGACGGCCCCAAGCGTTGGGTCACTATCAACGGTCAGACCTTCATTCTGACCAAAACAACCGGCCCAGCCAAACGCGGCGGTCATGCGCACCACGCGGCGGGCGAGTTGACCGCCCCCATGCCGGGGCTGGTGCGTGCCGTGCAGGTGGCGGAAGGCGAAGCGGTGCAGAAAGGCCAAACGCTGGTCATCCTTGAAGCGATGAAAATGGAAATCAAAGTCACCGCGCCGTTCGAGGGCGTGGTGAAAACAGTCAAAGTCCAGCCCGGTCAGACCGTTGAAAAAGACGAATTGCTGGTTGAAGTGATGAGCGCAGATTTTTGAACAAGGAGCGTTTATGCCCGGAAAATTCTACGAAGACCTTGAAATCGGCCAGAAAATCAAGCACGCCAATGGCCGCACCGTGACCGAAATGGACAATGTGCTGTTTTCCATGCTGACGATGAACACCCAACCCCTGCACTGCAACGAGGATTTCGCCGCCAAAACCCAATTCGGCCAGCGGATTGTCAACGGCATTTTCATCCTCGGCCTGGTGACGGGCATGAGCGTCCCCGACCTGACCGAAGGTACGATTCTCGCCACCGTTGGCTACGATAAAGTCGTCAGTCCCAACCCCACCTTTCACGGCGATACGATTTACGCCGAAACCGAAGTGCTGGAAAAGCGCGAATCGAAATCACGGCCTGATGTGGGCGTTGTCCGGCTCAAACACCAGGGCAAGAAACCGGATGGCACGGTCGTGATAGAATTCGAGCGGACCGTCTTGTTTCTCAAACGACCCGCTCTCAATCATCAGTAAGCCGTTATCCGTTGGCGGTTTTTCGCTCCTCATTCATCACTCTGCATTCTCCCTTCCCTATGCATTCTCGACGCGCTCTCCTCTATATGCCCGGCGATGACCGGCGCAAAATCGAAAAAGCCACCACGCTCGGCGTGGATTGTATCTGCATGGATTTGGAAGACGGCACGGCCTTGAGCAAGAAAGCCGAAGCGCGCCGCGTCATCCTGCAGGCCATGCGCGAACTGGACTTCGGACGTTCCGAGCGCTGCATCCGCATCAACGGAATCGGTTCTGGCTTCGAGCGGGATGACCTGACTGCCGCGCTGGAAGCCCATCCTGATACAATTGTCGTCCCCAAAGTGGAATCGGCCGAACAGGTTCGGTGGGTGAGCGGAGAAATCGAATCCTACGAGCTGGCGCGCGGCCTGCCGCTGGGAGGAATCCACCTGCTGGTGGGGGTCGAAACCGCGCGAGGCATTCTCAATCTCAAAGAAATTGCCGGGGCCGATAAGCGCCTGGAGGCCATCATCTTCGGCGGCGAAGATTTTGCCGCCAGCGTGGGCGCAGTCCGCACCCCCGAAGCCACCGAACTACTCTATGCCCGGCTGGCGGTCGTGACGGCCTGCGCCGCCTTTGACTTGCAAGCCATTGACATCGTGACGATTGACTTCCGCAATCCTGAAATTGTCCGCGCTGAAGCGGAATTTGGGGCCAAACTGGGCTTTTCGGGCAAGCAAATCATCCACCCGGCGCAGGTTGAACCGGTGCAAACGGCCTTTACCCCGTCCGACGAAGCCATTGCCTACGCCCGGCGGGTAGTCGAAACCTTTGAGGCGCATCAGGGCGAGGGAAAAGGCGCGTATGAATTGGACGGCAAAATGATTGACCTTCCGCTTCTGAAGAACGCCCAAAAGGTGCTGGCCCGGGCGCGCGCAGCGGGGAAACTGGCAGTATAATTCGGCCATAATGCTGCACATGGTTTCTTTAGAGCCGGTAGATTACCTTGTCATCGGCCACATTACGACTGATTTAACCCCCTCTGGCCCTGCGTTAGGCGGCTCGGCGGTGTATTCCGCCCTCACCGCGCGCGCGCTCGGTTTGCGCGTGGGGATAGTGACCATGCGCGGGGATGAGATTCCGCTCGATGGGCTGGAAGGCATCCCGGTCGTGTCGGGCGAGGCGGAAGCCAGCACCACCTTCGAGAACATCTACACCCCCTCCGGGCGGATTCAATATATCCGCCGGGTTGCGCCCAAAATCAACTTCGCCATCGTCCCCGAAGCCTGGAAACGCGCCAAAATCATTCATATTGCCCCGGTGGCGCAGGAAGTTGAGCCTGTTCTGCCTGCCGAATTTCGCCCTTCCCTGCTGGGCCTTACCCCTCAGGGTTGGATGCGCGCCTGGGACGAAAGCGGTCTTGTCCATCCCTGCGCATGGGAAGGGGCTGAATCCGCGCTGCAAGGAGCCGGGGCGGTTGTCTTCAGCGTGGAAGACGTGGGCAGCAATGAAGAAACCATTGAACAATACGCGCATTCCGGGCGGTTGCTGGCCGTCACCGAAGGAATTGCCGGAGCCAGGGTCTTCTGGCATGGTGATAGCCGCCGCTTTCGGGCTCCCAAAGTAGAAGAAGTAGACGCCACCGGCGCGGGTGATGTCTTTGCAGCAGCCTTCTTCGTTCGTCTGCTCAACACCCGCGACCCCTGGGAATCCGCGCGTTTTGCCAATCAGATTGCGGCCATTTCCGTGCAACGTCGTGGAACGGCGGGCATTCCCACTTACGATGAAATCCAGCGTTGTCTGATGGAAGTGCTGGACTGAAACTATCCACGAATCCGCAAAATTTGCGGATTTTCGTAACAGCCTGCCCCGGAGAGTACCAAACACGATACAAGGATAAAAAGTCGAAATTGACGCTCCAAAACATCCTTACCTCCTTTTATCCTGTCAAACCGCTCGTGTTTCGAGAACACCTTTGGGCAGGATGGGCAGGCAGTTACTGATTTTCAAAGCCTCATCTGCATCATCTGTGAAATCGGTGGATGATTTCCGCCTGACGCGGAAGAACCACAAATCTGTAAAAACTCACGAGGATACTTTATGAAACAAATTTGCGTCGTTGGCGTCGGTTATGTTGGGCTGGTAACAGGCGCCTGCTTTGCCGACCTGGGCAACCGGGTCATTGCGCTGGATGTCAATCAACAACGCATTGAGAATCTCAACAAGGGGATTATGCCCATCTACGAGCCAGGGCTGGAAGAACTGGTACGCCGTAACGTCAAAGCCGGGCGGCTCTCTTTCACTACGAACTATGCCGAGGCGCTCAACGGCACCGAATTTGCCTTCATCGCGGTTGGCACGCCCTCCGGCGTAAACGGCGAGGCCGATTTGCAGTATGTTGCCTCCGCAGCGGAATCGATTGCCCACAGCATGACCGCCCCGCTCATCATCATCAACAAATCCACCGTGCCAATTGGCACCGGCGACTGGGTAGCCGACATCGTCAAACGCGCTCAGCCGCAGCCGATTGATTTTTCGGTGGTCTCCTGCCCCGAATTTTTGCGCGAAGGCTCGGCCATTGGTGACTTCATGAATCCGCACCGAACCGTCATCGGCTCGTTTGACCGCGAAGCCGCCAACAAAGTGGCCCAACTGCACCTGCCCTTGCGCGCGCCCATCGTCATCACCGACCTTCGCACCGCCGAGATGATTAAATACGCCTCCAATGCCTTCCTGGCGACCAAAATCTCCTTCATCAATGAAATCGCCGAAATCTGCGAGGCCTACGGCGCGGACGTAAAAGAAGTGGCCGCTGGCATGGGCTACGATGCCCGCATTGGCCGTCACTTTCTGGATGCCGGCCTGGGTTGGGGCGGCTCGTGCTTCCCCAAGGATGTCAAAGCTCTGGCTTACATGGCCGAGGAAAAAGGCATCGAACCGCGCATTCTCAACAACGTCATGAATGTCAACTACGACCGCCGCAAGCAGGTGGTGCGCTGGACTGAAAAGATGGTTGGCTCTTTGAATGGCAAAACCATCGGGCTGTTCGGGCTGGCTTTCAAACCCAACACCGACGATATGCGCGATGCCCCCTCCATTGACATCATTCACGAACTGACCGCTGCCGGGGCCACCGTCCGCGCCTACGACCCGGTCGCAATGGATGTCGCGCGCGGCATTTTGCCTGCCGTTCAGATGTGCCACGACCCCTACGAAGCCGCCTCTGGTTGCGATGCCGTCATCATCGTCACTGAATGGAACGAATTCAAACAAATTGACCTCGAAAAGCTTAAAAGCCTGCTCAAAACCCCCATCATCATGGACGCCCGCAACCTCTACGACCCGGCCCGTATGAAGGAAATGGGCTTCACCTATCGGGCGATTGGACGATGACTGAAACCCCCGTTTGCGACTACGAAGGCTCCGATTACCAGACCTCCTTCTGGGAACAGGGCGGACGCGAATACGAAGATAAAGCAGAGGAAATTGCCCTGCGCCGGATGTTACCCGTTAAAGGCAATCTCCTGCTTGAATTGGGCGCTGGCGCCGGGCGAAATACGCCTCGCTATACCGGCTACGACCGAATCGTCCTGCTCGACTATTCGCGCACCCAACTGCAACAAGCCCGCGCCCGATTGGGCGATTCGCCCCGCTACATCTACGTCGCCGCAGACATCTACAAACTGCCCTTCGTCAATGGCCTGTTTGATGGCGCGACCATGATTCGCGCCCTGCACCACATGGCTGACGCCCCCAAAGCCCTGGCGCAAACGCGGCGCATATTGGCTCCCGGCGCGGTCTTCATCCTGGAATTTGCCAACAAACGCAACCTGAAAGCCATCCTGCGCTACTGGCTCAAGCGGCAATCCTGGAGCCCGTTCAGCCTTGAACCGGTTGAATTTGTCAAACTCAACTTCGACTTTCATCCAAAGGCCATTCGCCAATGGCTGGGAGAATTGGGGTTCAAAATCGAGAAAACACTGACCGTCTCGCACTTCCGGCTTGGCCTGCTCAAGCGCGTCCTGCCTGCTGATTTGCTGGCCGCGCTCGATGGCATCTTCCAGCCGACCGGGGAACTCTTTCAACTCACGCCAAGCGTTTTTGTCAAAGCATCGGCAACGCAGGATTCCATCCCGCGCCACACGCCAGCTGACACCCTGCGCTGGTTCCAATGCCCCGAATGCGGCGCGCATCCGCTCGATGACCGGGGCAGCCATCTGCTCTGTCCCACTTGCAGGCGCAAGTGGGCAGTTCGAAATGGCATCTATGATTTTCGAGAGCCGCTCGACTGAGCGGCTTTTTGATGACATTTGTCAATTGACAGCGCAGTGTGCGTGTCATAAAATCAACCCACAATTTCACCGCCCAGGGTGCCTCACCCCCCGGATGGGAAGGCTGAAAGGCGAAGCCGGTGCAAGTCCGGCGCTGTCGCGCAACTGTAAGTTCGCCCTTCGATAATCGAGTATTCGAATATCGTCCGAACAAGTCAGGTCGCCCGCCCTGGTCGTTGGTTCTCCACTCTCTCGCTGAAAGGAGGTGGGAACGGCGCATCTACCATCGGATTGGCCCTCCCTCCTCCCCTGACCTGAAAAGGCAGGGGATTTTGATTCGGTATTCGATAATCGATGTTAGATACTCGAATAACGAATACTCGAATAACGAATAACCAATAACGGAGATAACCATGTATCGAAAAATTCCTTTTATCTTTTTGACCTTTGCCCTGTTGCTGGCCGCCTGCGCCCCGGCGGCAGCGCCTTCCCCCGCACCGACCACCCTCCCTGCTACGGCGACCCCAGCCCCCACCCAGGCGCCCACCGTTGCTCCCACCCAGCCCGCGCCGGTCATTGAAGCCCCCACCCAAAACCTGACCGATGGCTGTATTGCTGAAGGGCAGTTCGACCCTGGCATGGACTACTTCCCCCAAAAAGCGCAAATCGAATACGCCGCCGGGTTGAGCATTGAGTACCACAACTCCTACAAAGTCGTCACCGTCAAAACCCCCTGGCCCGGCGCAAACGAGTCAATGGAGTATGCCCTGGTACAGTGCGGCGCGCCCAAACCAGAAGGCTTTCTGGAAGAGCAGATTATCGAAGTCCCCGCCAAAACTATCATCACCATGTCCACCACCTACCTGCCCGCGCTGGATGAACTGGGCCTGCTCGACCGGCTGGTTGGCGTAGATGACATCACTTACGTCAACAACCCCACCGTCTTAAAAATGGCCGAAGAGGGCAAACTGGCCTCCATCGGCTACGGTTCGGGCGTAAACGTGGAAAAAGTCTTAGAACTTGCCCCCAGCCTGGTGATGACCTACGGCTCCGGCGCGCCCGAATATGACGCCCATCCCGTCCTGCTCCAGGTGGGGCAGAAAGTGGTCGTCAACGCCGAATGGATGGACACCACCCCCCTGGGCCGCGCCGAATGGCTCAAGTTCATCGCCGTCTTCTTCAATAAAGAAGCCGAAGCCGAAGCAATCTTCGCCCAAATCGAACAGGATTACCAGAAATTGACCACCCTCACAGCCTCCGTCAGCCAAAAGCCCACCGTCTTCACCGGCTCGGCTTACCAGGGAACGTGGTACATGCCCGGAGGACAGAGTTTCGCCGCTGCTTTCCTGCGTGATGCCGGCGCGGAATATCTCTGGAGCGATGACACTTCCACTGGCAGCCTGCCGCTTTCCATTGAGGCGGTCTTCGAGAAAGCAAAAGATGCCGATTACTGGCTCAACGTGGGATTCGTCGGCTCACTCGACGACCTGAAATCTATGGACGCCCGCTACGCCGACTTTGCCGCCTTCCAGAAAGGCAACATCTGGAACAACGACGCCAAAACCAGCCCCAGCGGCGGCAACGACTATTACGAAAGCGCCGTCCTGCACCCAGAGCGCATCCTGGCCGACCTCGTTTTCATCTTCCACCCCGATTTGCTCCCGGACCATCAACCGGTGTACTATCGGCAGGTAAAATAGAAGCCTGAACTTGAACTGCAGAATGCAGAAGTCGGGCTTCTGCATTCTGCATTCATCATTCATCATTTCATCTATGTCCCGCTGGCTTTTTCCGCTCCTCGCCCTGCTCCTCCTGCTGGCTTTTGGCTTCAGCCTGGCCTTTGGCTCAGTTTCGATTCCCTTCGAGCAGGTGATGCGCATCCTGCTAGGCGGGACGCCCGAAAAAGCCGCCTGGGCCGATATCCTCTTCAAATTCCGCCTGCCCAAAGCGCTGACCGCCGTCCTGGTGGGCGCGGCGCTCTCGGCATCTGGCCTGCAAATGCAAACCCTCTTCCGCAACCCGCTGGCCGACCCGTACATTCTGGGCGTCAGTTCGGGGGCCAGCCTGGGCGTGGCGCTGGTCATTCTAGGACTGGGCAGCGGGGAGACAGCCCTGACCTTCGTTTCCGGCTTTGGAACATTTGGCAACTTCACCCTGGCACTGGCGGCCAGCCTGGGCGCGGCATCGGTGCTGGGGGTGGTGTTGCTGCTGGCGCGGCGCGTACAGAACACTCTCACCCTGCTCGTCACCGGTCTAATGTTCGGCTACCTTGCCAGCGCGGTGGTCAGTTTGCTCATCTACTTCAGCCAGCCGGAGCGGGTGCAGGTCTTCAGCCTGTGGACAACAGGCAGTTTCAGCGGCGTCACCTGGCCACAGATGACCGTCTTTGCGCCTGCCGCCCTGCTTGGGCTGGGAATTGCCCTGGCGATGGTCAAACCGCTCAACGTCCTCCTGCTGGGCGATGACTACGCCCGCTCGCTGGGGCTGAACGTGCGCCGTGCCCGCGCCTGGATTATCGTCAGCGCTTCGCTCCTGGCGGGCGTTTCCACCGCCTTTTGCGGCCCAATCTGGTTCGTGGGCGTGGCCGTGCCGCATGTGGCGCGTTCTCTGCTCAAAACCGCCAACCATCGCGTCCTTTTGCCCGCATCCTTACTGATGGGCGCGACCTTTGCCCTGCTGGCCGACCTGATTGCCCAACTGCCCGGCAGCCAGCGCGTCCTGCCGCTCAACGTCGTCATGTCGCTCTTTGGCGTCCCGGTCATTCTCTCTATCATTCTGCGCCAGAAACAACTGCGGCAGTTGTAGCGAATTGCGAGTTGGAAGATGAGAAACTCACCATTCACCACTTTCCATTCCCCATTTACTATTCACTGATAACCGATAACTGATAACTGATAACTGAAATGCTCACCACCGCATCCCTTTCCATCGGCTACCACCACCCGCTGGCATCCGGCCTCAATCTGGAACTGCGCCCGGCGGAACTGGTCTGCCTGATTGGCCCCAACGGCGCGGGCAAATCTACCCTGCTCCGCACGCTGGCAGGCATGGAAAAACCCCTGGCGGGAACGGTCTGGCTGGAAGGGGAAAACCTCCATCGCCTGCCGCCGCTCGAACTGGCAAAACGCCTCGCTATCGTCCTCACCGGCCGGGTAGAAAGCCCCCTGCTCTCCGCCCGTGAACTGGTTAGTCTGGGACGGCATCCCTATACCGACTGGCTGGGACGCCTGACCCCCCGCGATGAACAGACCATTCAGCGCGCCATGCAGTTGACCGATACCCTGCGTTTTGCCTCTCGCCCGCTGGCGCAGTTGAGTGATGGCGAACGCCAAAAGGTGATGATTGCCCGCGCCCTGGCGCAGGAACCGAAGGTACTGATTCTGGATGAGCCAACCGCCTTCCTTGACCTGCCCCGCCGCGTCGAACTGCTACAACTCCTGCGCCGCCTGGCGCGCGAAACCGCAGCGGCCATCCTGCTCTCCATCCACGACCTCGACCTGGCCCTGCGCCTCTCCGACCGGCTGTGGCTGCTCTCCTCGGCGGGAAGCATGGAAATTGGCCTGCCCGAAGAACTGGCTCTCAATGGCGCCGTTGCGCGCGTTTTCCAGAGCGAGGGCGCGCATTTCGACCACGCCATTGGCGCGTTCCGCGTGCATCAGCCCGTTCATGGCCCCGTCAGCCTGGAGGGAAACGGATACGGCGTAACCAACGCCTGGACCTGGCGCGCTTTGGAACGGCTGGGCTACAAAGTCCATAACGGAAATAGCCGTCATCCCGTGCGGGTCGAAGTTCTCGCTGAATCCCGCTGGCGGCTGGTGACGCCCTCCGGTCAAAGCGAACACCACTCTCTCGAAACGCTCCTCCAACAACTGCAAGCCCCGCACGTTGAATATCGAATACTGAACAACGACCGCCATGAGAATCTACTGTGACCCCCTCGCCGCGTTTATAGAAATCCCCGAAAAACCGCGCCGCATTGTCTCGCTGGCCTCCGGTCTCACCGAAGCGCTCGTCCAGATGGGCTTCAGCAATCTGATAGCGGGCGTTTCAGTCTGGTGTCCCAACTTCACGCCCGAACTGAATGCCCCCATCGTGGGCGACTACTTGAGCGTGGACGAGGAAAAACTCTCCGCTGTTCAACCCGATTTGCTGCTCATCACCACCGGCGTTCAGCGCGGGCTGGCGCGCAAACTGCACAAGGCCGGGCTGCCCATCTACGTCCTGCCCCTGCAAAACAGCCTGCACGGCATCTTTGAGAACATCTTGATTTTAGGCGCCCTGCTCGACGCCCTGCCCGCCGCCCGCGCGCTGATTGCCCGCTGGCAGGAGACCTTCGCCGCCCTGCGCGCTCAGGCCCCTCAGCCCCGCCCGCGCGTCTATGCCGAAATCTGGTTTGGGCGGCATGTCCGCATGACGGGCGGGCTGACATTCATTCACGACCTCATTGAGGCCGCCGGGGGCGAAAACATCTTTGGCGATGTCCGCAAGGGCTACCTGGAACTCGACCTGGCCGAAGCGCAGCGCCGCCAGCCCGACCTGTTCCTCGTTTATTCCGAACCGGAACTCCCTGTTCAGGCCGCCGATTTGGCGCGCGAACGCGGCTGGAACATCCCCACCATCCAGGCCAATATTTCCCCCGCCCACAACATCATCCACGATGGCCCATCCATGATGACCGCCGCCCGCTGGCTGCATGGCGAAATTAGACGGGCGCTTCAGGAGAACTCATGAAGCGCGTTTTACTCTCCTGGTCTTCGGGCAAAGACAGCGCCTGGGCATTGCATCTCCTCAGACAACAGGCAGATATCGAAGTGGTGGGATTGCTCACCACCTTCAACGCGAGCAACAACCGCGCCGCCATGCACGCCATTCGGCGCCAACTGGTACAGGCTCAAGCCGCCTCTGTTGGCCTGCCGCTATGGCCAATTCCCCTGCCCTTTCCCTGCCCAAACGATGAATATGAAGCCCGCATGAACGCCGCGCTGGAACGCGCCCGCCACGAAAACATCACGCACGTTGCCTTTGGCGACCTGTTCCTGGAGGACATCCGCGCCTATCGGGAAAAAATGATGAGCGGCAGCGGAATTCAGCCCCTTTTCCCGCTCTGGTGTTCCGCAGCCGAAACGCCCTCCCTGGCGCGCGCCATGCTTCAGAGCGGATTACGCGCCGTTCTCGTCACCATTGACCCCAAACAGCTCGACCCCGCTTTCGCCGGTCGGCTCTATGACCAGCAATTGCTGGACGACCTTCCCGAAACGGTTGACCCATGTGGTGAGCGCGGCGAGTTTCACACCTTTTGTTTCGATGGGCCAATGTTTCAGCATCCCATCCTTTTCAGAATGGGCAAAAGCGTTCAGCGGGATGATTTTTATTTTACGGACGTTCTTCCCCTTGAGGAGCCTTCGACATGACTCGCATCGTCAAACATGGTCTCACCATCGTTCACACGGGCAATGGCAAGGGCAAATCCACGGCGGCCTTTGGCATGGTCTTGCGCGCCTGGGGGCGCGGTTTTCGCATTTGCGTCATCCAATTCCTGAAAAACGAGAGCGGCAAATGGGGCGAAGTGCTGGCCGCCCAAAAACTCGGCATCGAATGGCACATCAGCGGCGATGGCTTCACCTGGACATCAAAAGACATGGACGCCACCATTGCCCGCGCCCAACTGGGTTGGGAACTGGCCCAGGAAAAAATCGCCAGCGGCGACTACGACCTGATGGTTCTGGATGAATTTACCTACCCACTGGCCTACGGCTGGCTCGACCCTGCCGAAACGCTGGCCTGGCTGAAACAAAACAAACCCGCCAGCCTGCACCTGGTTATCACCGGGCGCAATGCCCCGCCCGCATTGCTGGAGTATGCCGACCTGGTCAGTGAAAGCCGCGAAATCAAACATCCTTTTCAGCAAGGCATCAAAGCCCAGCCCGGAATCGAATTCTAGTCAAACAGCTGCATGAAATTCACTTCGCAATCATTCTCCCGGAGCATCCATGAACATCCCCACCATCTCACCCCTCGATACGAACGCCATGCAAGCCGCCCGCGCGCGGCAGGATACCCTCACCAAACCCCAGGGCAGCCTGGGGCGGCTGGAGAAACTCTCCATCCAACTGGCGGGCATCTACGCCCAACCCATTCCATCCATCAAAGAGAAAGTCGTCATCGTCATGGCCGGCGACCATGGAGTGGTTGCCGAGGGCGTCAGCGCCTTTCCACAGGAAGTAACGCCGCAGATGGTGCTGAACTTCCTCAATGGCGGCGCGGCCATCAACGTGCTGGCGCGCAGGGCTGGGGCGCGCGTGGTGGTCGTGGATATGGGAGTTGCCGTTGAAATGCCCTGCCTGCCGGGCTTGTTTATCCGAAAAGTCGCGCCCGGCACCAGGAACATGGCAACTGGCCCGGCCATGACCCGCATCCAGGCCGAGCAGGTGATTCAGGCAGGCATCGAAGTGGTCGAAGCGGAAATCGAACGCGGGCTGGACGTGGTTGCCACCGGCGATATGGGAATCGGCAACACCACCCCCTCCGCCGCCATCGCCGCCGCGCTCACCGGGCATCCCCCCGCTCAAATTGCCGGGCGCGGCACCGGGCTGGATGACGCCGGTCTGCGGCGCAAAGTCGCGGTCATCGAGCGCGCCCTGGCCATCAACCAGCCCAATCCGCAAGACGGGCTGGATGTGCTGGCAAAAGTCGGCGGGTTCGAGATTGGCGGCCTGGCCGGGGTGATGATTGGCGCGGCAGCCCACCGCAGGCCGGTCCTGGTGGACGGGTTCATCTCCACCGCCGCCGCAATGATTGCCGTCTCGCTTTGCCCGGATGTGAAACCGTACCTGATTGCCGCGCACCGCTCGCAGGAAAATGGACACGGCCTGATGCTCGACTGGCTGGGCCTGAATCCCCTGCTCGATTTCGACCTGCGCCTGGGCGAAGGCAGCGGGGCCGCGCTGGCGCTTCCGATTCTGGAAGCCTCGCTCGCCATCCTGCGCGAAATGGCCACCTTTGGCGAGGCAGGCGTAAGCGAAAAAGGCTGATTCTTTTCCCCATGCTCCGCCTGGCCTTCTCGCTCCTCACGACTCTGCCCTTCCCTGCCCCTGCCTGCTGGAAGCCGGGCGACAGCGGTCGGGCGGCAGGCTGGTTTTCACTGGTTGGGCTGGTGATTGGCCTGCTCGTGGCGGGCATTCACTGGCTGGCTGGCCTGGTCTTTCCGCCGCTCATCACCGGCGCGATTGCGCTCACCGCCTGGGTGGCCCTCACCGGCGGCCTGCACCTGGATGGCATGGCCGACTGCGCCGACGGACTGCTCTACCCCGGCAGCCCCGAAAAACGCCTGGAAATTATGCGCGACCCGCGCCTGGGCGCCTTTGGCGGAATCGGACTTGGCCTGGCGCTCTTGCTCAAATTCTCTGCCCTGGCCTCGCTTACGCCAGCCGCGCTGCCTGCCCTGCCGCTCGCGGCTTCGCTGGCGCGGTGGTGCATTTTGCCCGCCGGGTTGCTGCCGCTGGCAAAGCCCGGCGGCATGGGCGCGGATTTTGCCGCCGGATTGCGGAAAATCTCCCTGCTGTGGGGCGCGTTCCTTCCGCTTGGGCTGACGCTCTTGCTCGGCTGGAGCGGCCTGCTGGCTGCCGCACTCGGCTTGCTGGCCGCCTTCGGCGTGCTGGCCCTGGCAAAAAAACGTATCGGCGGCGTTACTGGCGATGTGTTCGGTCTGGTCGTGGAGAGCGTGGAAGTCGTCACGCTGATAACCTGCCTTTGGAGTCAGATTCCCAACCCTGTGGGATAAAATCGAACTACCATGTTTTCTTCAGCCGAAGCATTAGAAATTCTGCGCAAGAGCCGCCCGTTCACACGCCTGCTTGTTCTGGGGACCTTGCTGTATTTCCTGTCCCTGCCCATCCTGCAACGCGGGATGGACAAAAATGACGCCCGAATTGTGCTGACATGGGTGGGGTTTGCGCTCCTGTTAGAAATGGCGCTGGCAGTTTCCGCGCTTCTGCTCCTGCGAAACGGGCCGAAAACCAGCCTGATGCCGCTGGTTTGGGCAGGCGTGCTGGTGATTGTCGCCGCAATCTGGAGCGATGTGCTGGCAACGGTATTCAACACGCCCGATATGACCCGCGAAGGCAATGCCATCATCATTTTCTTGCGTGAGAATGGCTTTGCGCTCTGGATTCAGTACCTTGTGGGTTTTGTGGCGCAGTTCCTGTTGACCGTCATTTCCTGCGCTCTGTGGGCCGCGTTTGCGCGTCATCTGCCGCTCTACCAGGCCGCCCTGCTCGCCATGCGTCCGCAGTCACTCCTCGAATTCCTTTGGGCCTCGCTCGGAGGGCGGACATACTTCTCAAAAACGGAACATCTCAAAATTTCACGTTCCTACCGTTTCGTATGGTGGCTGGTTTTGCCGCTCATCATGCCATTCGACCGCTTCTTTTTGGCGCTGGAATGGATGAAGGTACTTCCGGCGGGTTCTTTCCTTACGCCCCTGGTCACTTTTTTACAAACGGGGTTGAGTTTCGTTCTGCTCATCAGTTGGTTGCTCTACATTTACTTCCAAAACCGCGCCGGGTTACGCAGCGACCCTGAATTGACGCGCCGCGCCCACCGGGCCAACCTGAAACAAGCCATCCTCCGTCTCTCGCTGCTCTTCATTGCCACCTGCGCCCTGACCTGCCTTTCGGGCGCAGGGTATCTGTGGCTGACGCGCGAACCGGAATATCTGGCAACCCGCCTGGAATACGCGCCAGAAACCGCGCTACTCAACCAACCGTTTCCCGTCACGCTAATTATCGAAAACATTGGCGCGAGAAAAGCGTTTGTGACCAGCATTCAGACGACCGCCTGGGAACCAAACGAAACGGTCGTCTCGGAAAAACTGTTGTTTGCCCTTGCCGTACCGCCCGCATCAAGCAGTCACACCTACGGGCCGCAAACGACTCTCGAATATCAGAACATGACACTCTTGCCCGGCGACACCTTCCGGGTGAAACTGTGGTTCAGCGGGGTTCAACCGGGCGAGGCGCTTCTAAAGACCAGCATCTATTCCGGCTGGCGGAAAAAAATGCTTCCCCCTGTACCCATTCACATCCTCTCTCCCCAAGAATGAACCTTCCCTTCCGCCTCGGCACAACCTCCTACATCATCCCCGCCGATATCATCCCCAACCTGCGTTACCTGGCGGGAAAAATACAAGACGTGGAACTCGTCCTGTTTGAAGTGGATGACGGCCCCAATAACCTGCCTACCCCTGCTCAGGTGGACGAGATGAACCGCATGGCGCTGGAACACAGCCTGACCTACACCGTCCACCTGCCGCTCGACCTGCGCCTGGCCGAGGACGGCTCGCTGCGCCATGTTTCGCTCGAAAAAGCCCGCCGCGTCATCGAATGCGCCCGTCCGCTCAACCCCTGGGCCTACGTCCTGCACCTGGATGGTAAAGCCGTCCGTAACCATCCCTCGCCCGAAGCGTACCAACGCTGGCTAGAACAGGCCGAAACCTCGCTGCGGCAGGTTGGCGAATGGGCGGGCGGGCTGGAACGACTGGCCGTCGAAAACCTGGAAGGCTACCCGCTCGATTTTTACGAACCGGTTTTTGAGCGCGTCCCTGTCAGCCGCTGCGTAGATGTCGGCCACCTGTGGCTGGACGGCCACGCCCCCCTGCCCTACCTGCGCCGCGCCCTGCCGCGCGCCCGGGTCATCCACATTCACGGATTGGCCGAACGAGACCACCGTTCGCTGGCCTTTGCCGCGCCCGGTCAGTTGCGCGCCGTTTTGGAGGCACTCATCCACGCCCGGTATGATGGCGTGTTTACAATAGAAGTTTTCTCCGAAGAAGATTTTCTCTCCTCGCTTCAAGCCCTGGAGGCCGCTACGCATGACTCCTGACATTCCGGCCACTGGCATGACCCTGATTTTGGGCGGCGCGCGCAGCGGAAAAAGCTCTTACGCCGAAAAAATAGCCCGCGAAACGGGCCGCCCGGTTCTCTACATCGCCACCGCCACCGCCTTTGACGCTGAAATGCGTTCACGCATTGCCAACCATCGCGCTGCCCGCCCCGCCGCCTGGCAGACGCTCGAAGTCCAGCAGGGAGTTGGGCAAGCCGTGCTAAACATCCTGCGTTCCCCTCTCCCATCGGGAGAGGGGGTAGGGGGGAGGGCGACCATTCTGCTCGACTGCATCACCCTGCTCATCAGCAACGTCCTGCTCTCCCTGCCTGAAGATACTCCCTTCGAGAAGGTCATGCGGCAAGTAGAAGTCGAAATTGAATCGCTCCTGGCTGCGCAAACCCAAATTGGCGGGCAATGGCTGATGGTCTCCAACGAAGTCGGGTTGGGCATCGTCCCGGCCTATCCGTTGGGGCGCATCTACCGCGACGCGCTCGGCTGGGCCAATCAACGCCTGGCGCGCGAGGCCGCCCGCGTCCTGTTCATGGTGGCCGGAATACCGATGGTGGTCAAATAACAGCGTCCCGAAGGTTTGAACCCTTCGGGACGCTGTTTTACAACTGCGCCCTGATTTTCTCGGCGGTCTCTTTATAGAGAGCAAGTTTCTCTTTCTCTTTTTGCACCACCGCAGGAGGGGCTTTGCTGGCGAAATCAGAAGCAAGCAGTTTTTCCAGACGGGCAATCTGCGATTCGGTTTCGGTCAATTCTTTCATCAGCCGGGCGCGCTCTTCTTGCGGGTCTACCATCTCTGCCAGTGGCAGGAAAATTTCAATCGAACCTGCCACCAGCGTAACGTGACCAGCAGGTTTTTCGGTCAGTCGGGCATGGACGACGATACGGTTTTCATCCAACCCGGCCAGGGCGGCCAGGTCGCGCTTCAGGCTGTCATATAGACCTTTGCGTTCCTCTCCTTCCACCACCACCGCGCCCAATTTCAGACCCGGTTTGACGTTCTTTTCGGCCCGCAGGTTGCGAATGGCGCGCACCACCTCTTGAAAGAGGGCAAATTCACGCAGATTTTCTTCTTCCCAACCTTCATCGCGCAGCGGCTCAGGCCAGCGGGCAATCATCAGCACTTCGCGCCAGCGGCCATCTTGCGGCTTGAAATACGCTGAATATTCGTTGCAAGCCTTTTTGAGATGACCGTAGATTTCTTCGGTGACGAAGGGAACAAACGGATGGAGCAGGCGCAGGGTCGTCTCGAAAACGCGCACAAGCAGGTCGGCAGTGTAGAAGGCGCGGTCACCGCCTTCGCTAATTTGCAGTTTGGCAATTTCGAGATACCAATCGGCGAAGTCGCTCCAGAAGAAATCGTAGAGCATTTGCCCGGCCTGGCCGTATTGGAACGTCTGGAACAGGCGTTCCACATCACGGGTGAGGACTTTCAAGCGCGCAAAGATGAAGGCATCTGCCAAAGTCCACTTCGCTTCTGGTGAAACCGGCGTGGTGGGGGCTTTCTGAAGCAGAGCAATCACCAGGCGGGCGGCGTTCCACAGTTTGTTGGCAAAGTTTCGGTTGGCTTCCACCTTCTTCAGGCTCAGGTTGGTGTCTTTGCCGGGGGTTGAACCAACCAGCAGGGCAAAGCGCAGCGCATCTGTGCCGAAATCGTCCATCACAATCAGCGGGTCAATCACGTTGCCTTTGGTTTTGGACATCTTCTGCCCGTGTTCGTCACGCACCAGACCATGCAGATAGACGGTATGGAAGGGCGCTTTGCCGGTGAACTCCAGCCCGCTCATAATCATCCGCGCCACCCAGAAGAACAGGATGTCGTAGCCGGTCTCCATGTAGGATGTCGGGTAGAAATATTTCAGGTCGGGGGTTTCTTCCGGCCAGCCGAGCGTGCTGAAAGGCCACAGACCGCTAGAGAACCAGGTGTCCAGCACATCCGAGTCCTGCTCGATACGGGTCGAACCGCAGTGTGCGCAAGCGGAGGGGTCTTCGCGAGCGCAGGTTTCCTTGCCGCAATCGGCGCAATACCAGACTGGGATGCGGTGTCCCCACCACAGCTGGCGGCTGATGCACCAATCTTCGATGTTTTCGAGCCAGTTGTAATAGACCTTCTCGAAGTGCTCTGGCACGATTTTGATATCGCCATTGCGGACGGCGGTCAGGGCTTTTTCGGCCAGCGGGCCAATTTTGACGAACCATTGCTCAGAAATCATCGGCTCGACAATTTCGCCGCCACGCTGCGAACGCGGCACGTTAAGAGTATAGGGTTCTTCCCGCAAGACCAACCCGGCGGCTTTCATGTCGGCCCATAGTTTTTTGCGCGCTTCAAAGCGGTCCAGCCCGGCATAGGGGCCGCCGTTTTCGTTGACGCGGGCCTGTTTATCGAGCATGGAGATGACCGCCAGGCCGTGCCGGTGGCCGATTTCGTAGTCATTGGGGTCATGCCCAGGGGTGATTTTGAGCGCACCTGTACCAAACTCGCGCGCCACATATTCATCCGCAATTACCGGAATTTCACGCCCGAGCATTGGCACAATCACTTTTTTGCCGATGTATTTCTGGTAGCGGTCATCTTCGGGGTGAACAGCCACGGCGGTATCGCCCAGAATCGTCTCTGGCCGAGTGGTTGCGACCGGAATGAACTCCTCCGAATTGGTGAGCATGTATTTGAAATAATACAGCGTGCCGGGTTCTTCGGAGTATTCCACTTCCAGGTCGCTAACAGCGGTTTTGAGACCGGGACTCCAGTTGATGAGGCGCGGCCCGCGATAGATGAGACCTTTTTCGTAGAGGCGTACGAAAGCCTCGCGCACGGCCCTGGAGAGGCCAGCATCCATCGTGAAGCGTTCGCGCGTCCAGTCGCAGGAAGCCCCCAGGCGGCGAATCTGACGGGTAATCAGCCCGCCGTATTTTTCCTTCCAGGCCCAGGTACGTTCGAGGAATTTTTCGCGGCCCAGCTGTTCGCGGGAGAGACCTTCTCTTTCGAGCGCGCGCTCTACCATCAGTTGGGTGGCAATGCCCGCGTGGTCGGTGCCTGGCACCCACAGCGTGGAACAGCCTTTCATGCGGTGATAGCGAATCATCAGGTCTTCCATGCTGACGAACATGGCATGGCCCAGGTGCAGTTCGCCGGTCACGTTGGGCGGGGGGATGGAGATGACAAACGGCTTGACGGTTGGGTCGAAATCGGGCCGGTTCGGGTCGTTATGTGGCTGAAAGTAACCGCCCGATTCCCACATTGCATAGATGCGCTCTTCGGTGGATTTGAAGTCGTAGGTTTTAGGAAGTTCGTAGGTCATTCTTGCTCCAGATGAGGGTTGATAATTCGCTTTTCAGTTGAGGGCATTGGCGCAAAAAAAAACACGCCTCGTCCATTGCGAGGACGAAAGGCGCATTCCTTCCGCGGTACCACCTCAATTCGCTATCCTTCGACGTTGCTCAGGATAACGCGCTTCCCTGACTATCATCAGGTTGTCTGCTAACGGAGACTTCCGTGCCGTTCTACTGGTCATTGTTCATGGATAACCGAACGCTGACTTTCTTCGGCATTTACTCCGGGCGACATTCGGCGAGGGGTTTGCTGCGGCGGCTTCCAGCCTGTGGCCGGCCTTCTCTATCAGCGTTCCGGTCGCCTACTCCTCCCGGGTGGTTGAATTATACTCTAAAATTACACTTTATTCACCAGGCGCGGGTCAAGTGCATCACGCAAGCCATCGCCAATGAGGTTGAAGGCCAAGACGGTTAACATTATCGCCAGGCCAGGATAAAAAACCAGGTGTGGCGCGGTGAAAACCTGGTTACGCTCCGAGCCAAGCATCGCGCCCCACTCAGGCGTTGGCGGTTGGGCTCCCAATCCAAGAAAGGAAAGCGCAGCGGCATCCAGAATCGCGGTAGCGATGCCAAGCGTCCCTTGCACAATCAGTGGCGTGAGGGCATTGGGCAAAATCCGTCCAAACAAGATTCGGGTGGTGCTGGCGCCCAGAGCGCGGGTAGCGGAGACGAAATCCATTTCGCGCACCGATAGTACACTGGCGCGCACAACACGCGCATAGGCTGGAATAGAGACGATGCCAATCGCAAGCAGTGCGTTCACCAGCCCTGGGCCCAGTACAGTCACAATTGCAATTGCCAGAAGGAGGGATGGAAAAGCCAACAGAACATCCATCAGGCGCATGATGCTCATATCCAACCAGCCGCCAAAGTAGCCACTCAGAGCGCCCAACACAGTTCCAATGATAATTGCAAAAACTACGGTTGAAAAACCAATAGAGAGACTCAGACGCGTTCCATATAGCACCCGGCTAAATTGGTCGCGGAAGTTCGCGTCGATGCCCATCAGGTGTTGCGGCTTGTCTGCAGGACAGCCTAGCAAATGAATGCAAGGCGCTTCTCGGGACTTAATCGGCTCCAGCCCTACCAATTGCTGTAAGGGGTCGTAAGGCGCAATCCACGGGGCCAGGATGGCAATGAGGACTAAAATGACAATCATCCATAAGCCAACCAGCGCTGAACGGCGGCGGAACAGTCGCCGCCAGGTTGTATGCCACAGGCTGACCGATTTGAAACTGATTTGTTCTGCGTCAAGTTGGGCAATGGTGTTTTTCGTTTCGGCAGTCATAATTCAGTCCAGACGAATGCGAGGGTCAACGTAGGCATAGGAGATGTCTACCAACAGGTTTAAGAAAACGAAGAAAATAGCAATAACCACTGTAAAGGCTTGGACAATCGAATAATCACGAGCGGTAATGGCATCATACAGGATGCGGCCGACGCCCGACAGGCCAAAAATCGTCTCTGTTAAAACCGCTCCGCCAAGCAAGGTCCCAAGTTGCAAGCCAATCACGGTAATGAGTGGCAGCAATGCATTCCGAAAGGCGTGCTTGAAAATGACGACATTGTGACGCAGACCTTTAGCGCGGGCAGTACGGATGTAATCCTGGCCCAGTACATCAAGCATGGAGGAACGGGTCATGCGCGCAATCAGAGCCATGGGAATGGTGCCAAGCGCAAATGCAGGCAGAATCAGATGGCGAATGGCATCTACAAAAAGTTCAGGGTTGCGGCTAAGAATGGCGTTAAGGATGTTCAGGCGACTGAGAAAGTTTACCAACGTCCAGGTAAAAGTTCCTTTGGTCAATTCCAACCCCCACACGTCGGCAAACGAAGTAGAAATCACCCCGGATGTCAATCGCCCCGAGGGAGGCAACCATAGAAAAGTATCTCGCAAGGTGAGTGAGAAGACATAGGCCAGCATCAATCCAAGCCAAAAAACCGGCATAGAAACGCCGATGTTGGCCCATATCATAGTAACCACATCAATCCAGGAGTTGTGTTTGACGGCCGACAATACGCCAAGGGGAATACCAATCACAACGCTGACCAGCAAAGCCGCCAGACTCAATTCCAGGGTGGTGGGTAAACGTTCAATCAGCAAATCGGTTACAGGTTTGCCGAAACGAAAAGAAACTCCGAAATCACCTCTCAGAATCTCGTTGACGTAGATTACAAACTGGGTGGGAATAGGTTCATTGAGACCATGGCGAGCGATAAATTCATCGCAGACCGCATCGGTGGCTTTTTCACCCAGAATGGCCCGGCAGGGGTCGCCCGGAATCAGACGTCCAAGAGCGAAGGTCGCAAAAAGGATGCCAACCAAGACGGGCAAGCTGGACAATATTCGGCGTAAAATGTAAGTGGTCATCTTTTCACGAAATAGGCCCCCGGGTTTTCCTCCACAGAAGGATGAAAACCCGGGGGCTGGTCAAATCAGGAGATTTACTGCGGAGGAGCGTTCAGGAACGGACCAAACAAGCCACTCCAATAGGAGAAAGCGCCTGTGTTACCCTTATGCAGGGGGTGAGCCGCATCCCATTGCAGAACAAGAGAGGCAACGACATCGTTGGCATCCAGGGTGGAACCATCGTGGAACTTAACGCCCTTGCGCAGGCTGAAGGTCCATTCGGTCAGGTCGGCATTTGCCTCGTAGGACTCGGCCAGGGCTGGTTCTACCGCAGTGCCTCCCACTGCATACCGCAGGAGCGATTCGGTAACTTGCTCGCAAGCGCGCAGCGATTCGCCATCGGTTTCATCGGCGCAATAGAGCGAGATAGGTTCGGCATTCTGCATCCAGACGAAGGTGTCAGCGCCGTTGTTCATTACGGCGAAGTATTCATTGCCCAGCGGACTGGCGTGCGCGCCTTCCACCGAGGCTTTATAGGCGACTGCTGAACCGCCGTGGGCAACCGGAATCATCGGGACATGCTGCTTAATCAGGTTGTTGGCTTTGGCGTACAGTGGAGCGCGTTCAGAGTCCTTTGCCAGCGAAGCAGCTTCTTTCAAAACGGCGGTCAGGTCATCAAACTTGTTGCCGAACTGCTTGGAAGCGCCAGCGCCAAAGTGATAGTCCAGGAAGTTCGTCTGGTCGGGATAGTCTGCGCCCCAACCAAGCAAATGCATACCGTCGAGCAAGCCCGAATCGGCGTTATCCAGGAAGGTACCGCTTTCCTGAACTTCGATGGTAACATCGATGTTCAGATTTTCTTTCAGTTGAGCCTGGATATCCTGAGCGACGACACCCGGTTGAGGCAGGTAGCCGCGCACCACATCACGATAGTACAATTTGGTTGCAAAGCCATCGGGGAAGCCAGCCTGGGCCAACAATTCCTTGCCTTTGGCAGGGTCAAACTCGTACCACGGCTCGCCCTCACAGCCACCAGGGATAGAGCAGGGGGTGAAATGAGAGGCGACTTCAGAACCAGCCGGGTAGAAGTTATCTACAATCCGTTGGCGGTCAATCGACATGGCAATCGCCTGTCGCACCAGTTCGTTGTCAAACGGGGCGTAGGTGTTGTTAAAACCGATGTAGAAAATGTTCAAGGCAGGGCGCTTAACCAGTTTCAAATTCGAGTCGCCTTCAATGACTGCGAAGTCATCGGGACCAGGATTGTCAATGCCATCGACCGTGCCAGCCTGAAGTTCAAGCAGGCGGGCGGCGGCTTCCGATTGCCAGCGGAAGACCAGAGTAGGCACAAGGGCTTTTTCGCCCCAGTAGTCGTCGAATCGAGTAAAGACCAATTCTTCGCCGCGTTTCCACTCGGAAACCTTATATGCGCCCGTCCCCACCGGGTTTTCGAGCGGTGAACCGCCGGTGGCTTCGAGGTGTTCTTTGGGTTGAATGGCAAAGGACGAAAAAGCAATTTTCGAGGGGAAGGCCGGGTCGGGAACGCAGAGCGTGAATTTCACGGTAAACTCATCGACCGCCTCAATGGACTTGATAATGCCGCCATATTCGCAATCGGGGGCGGCCAGCATATCACCCACAAAGGACGAGGCAGGGGGGGCCTCCGTGGGAGGAACCTCGGTCGGCGCCGGGGCTTCGGTTGGCTGAGCCGGTTCAGCAGGTGCTTCGGTAGCCGTCGCGCCACCGCCGCAAGCCGCCAGAACCATGCTTGCCAGCACAAATAGAGACAGCAAGACGTACAACGAGCGTTTCATATTCTCCTCCTAGAGAATTGGAATTACAGAAAGAGGATGCTTTTCACTCCCTCTGACATGGCGAATACCATGCTTTTGTATTATACAACAGGTTAACAGCTACTTAACAGAAAATGGAACTCCTGCCCCATGCAAGCGTACCTGGTTCAGATTGCCTGGCCACAAACCGGCAATCCGTGTACCACAATACTGACAACGACCTTCCCCGGTGATGTGATAGGCCATTACCACATATCCCTGCCGTTTGACTAGAAGCCGGTTGCAGTTGGGGCAGTGTGTCGATTCGTAATCTTCCACCTGCCCTGGAAGGTTGCCAGCGTAGACATAATTCAGCCCGGCTTCGCGCCCAATCTCGGCGGCGCGGATAAGCGTTTTGGGCAAGGTGTGGTCGCGGTCGGTCATTTTGTAATCCGGATGGAAGGCTGTCACATGCCAGGGAATATCTGCCGAGACCGAACGCAGGAAGCGCGCCGCTTCGTAGAGTTCTTCATTACTATCGTTGAAGCCCGGCACAATCAGCGTCACTACCTCCACCCACAGGCCAAGCGCGCGCGCGCGCTCGATGGTCTCCAGCACGTTCTTGAGCACGGCCCCCAGGCGGCGATAATTTTTCTCCTGCATCGATTTCAAATCCACTTTGTATGCATCGAGCCAGGGACGCAGGTATTCCAGCGCTTCGGGCGTAGCGTTGCCGTTGGAGACAAAAGCACACATCAGCCCGGCAGATTTGGCTTTTTTGAAGATAGAGACGCTCCATTCGCTGGTAATCAGTGGTTCGTTGTAAGAGGAAACCACCACATCGGCATCATACCGTCTGGCAAGTTTAACGATTTCGTCAGGATTCACCCGCCGGACGAGATTCCCGGCCACCGCCGCAGCCGGGTCGCGCATGGCCTGGGAGGTGAGCCAGTTCTGACAGTAATCGCAGTGCAAATCGCATCCCAACATCCCAAACGTCAGCGCGGTGGCGCCGGGCAACACATGCGAAAACGGTTTCTTTTCGATGGGGTCGGCCTGCAAAGCCGCCACATAGCCCCAGGGGACGCGCAGTTCCCCCTCCTGATTGAACCGAACCTGGCAAATTCCGCGCTTGCCGGGGCGGATGAGACAGCGGTGCGCGCAGGCTGTGCAACGCAGGTTGTCGTTTTCTAATTTTTGATAAAGTTCTCCCGGAGAAGTCAGCGAATCAAGAAAAGTTCCCAGGTTTTGCATGGCAACGCCTCGTTCAGAAAACTGGAAAACGGGTCAATACACCTATATAATACAACAATGTTAACCATTTCGATTCAGGCAGGCGGCAAATCCTCGCGCATGGGGCAAGACAAAGCGCTCATGCCGTTTTTGGGCCAGACGCTCATCGAGCGCATCATTGCGCGAATTGCGACAGTTGCCGATGAAATTATCATCACCACCAATGACCCGCCATCGTATCGTTTTCTCGGCCTGCCGCTTTTTACGGATATTTACCCGCAGCGCGGCGCGCTGGGCGGATTGCATGCCGCCCTGGCCTGCGCCTCGCATCCGCTGGTGGCCGTGCTGGCCTGCGATATGCCCTTCGTCAGCCCCAAACTGATTAATTTACAAAAGCAAATCCTGCTCGCGGAAAACGTGGATGTCGTCATCTCCAGCGGAGCAGAGGGTCTGGAGCCGCTCCACAGCCTGTACCGGCGCGAAACCTGCCTGCCAGCCTGCGAAAGCGCGATTCTGGCCGACCAATGGAAACTCATCTCGTGGTTTCCGCAAGTTAGGGTGAGAATGCTTCAGCCGGATGAGATTCGCCCTTACGACCCGGCTGGCCTGGTGTTCTGGAATCTGAACACCCCCGAAGAATTCCATCGCGCCGAAGCAATCGCAGCGGCAGACAGTGAATGAATCGGGGAGATACGGCGCATCCTAATCCGTTTCTCCGTTTATCCGTGCCAAAATCCGTTCTATCGCACAATCAACACCGGGCAACGAGCGTTGTTGACCACTTTCTGCGACTGACTGCCCAGCAGCAGTCCGGCCATCTGCCCCAGGCCGCGCGACCCCATCACAATCAGGTCGCTTCCGCGCGTTTCGGCCACGCGCAAGATGGCATCCGCCGCCGGGCCTTCCAGAATTTCGGTGTGAACATCAGCCGGAACTTCGCCAATGACCTTGAGTGCTTGCATTAGCACAGATTCTGCATCTGTCATGCGCGCATCAATGGCTTTTTGCAGGTTCGGTTCGCCCAAATAAGCCGGAATTGGGTCATACGCAACCACAATTCGTAATGTAACAGGCGCGGGGGCGCAGTGGGTTATTTCTGCGGCCAGTTGCGCAGCTTTCCAGGCGCGCTCTGACCCGTCAACAGCGAGCAGGATGTTTTGAAACATACGACACCTCCTTGTTGTTGTATTTTCAGAATAGCACGATTTTGTGAAAAATCCAACTTTTTGAAGTCAATGCCGCCTATATTAAACTTGGCGGAAACATCCACAGGTTACGCAGATTTCAACGGTTTTATCTGTGCAATCTGTGCAATCTGTGAAATCTGTGGATAAACGCTTGCGCATTGAGAATTGTTGGATTAGAAGTCAATACAAAAGCAGTATGATTGATTCATCGTCAACATTTACCCCGGAGGCTTCCCATGTCACTCGACCTTGCGCTCGTTCGCGGTCAGTTCCCTTCTCTCAATCGTCCCGTCGTCTTTTTCGATAACCCCGGCGGAACGCAAATTGCCCGCCAATCGCTCGACCGCATCAACCGCTACCTGCTGGAATGCAACGCCAACCACGAGGGCGCGTTTGCCACCAGCATCGCTTCAGACGCCATTCTGGAAGAAGCCCATCAGGCGATGGCCGATTTCTACAACGCATCCAGCGCCAATGAAATCATCTTCGGCAACAACATGACCACTCTCACCCTGCACATCAGCCGCTCCATTTCGCGCAACTGGCGTGAAGGCGATTCGATTGTCGTCACTCGCCTCGACCACGACGCCAACGTCACGCCCTGGGTGCTGGCCGCGCAGGACAGGGGCGTCAACGTCTTATGGGTAGATTTCGATGTTGAAGATGGCACGCTCAAACTCGATGACCTGGAACGCGCTCTCGCGCAGAAACCCCGTTTACTGGCAGTGGGATATGCCTCGAACGCCCTCGGAACCATTAACCCGCTCCACAAAATTATCGAAATGGCTCACGCCGCCGGGACCATGGTCTATGTGGACGCCGTCCAATACGCCGCGCACGGCCCCATTGACGCGCAAACACTGGATTGCGACTTTCTGGTTTCATCATCTTACAAGTTCTTCGGCCCGCATTGCGGCATTCTCTACGGCAAACAGCACCTGTTGGAAGAATTGTTCGCCTACAAAGTGCGCCCGGCCTCCAACGCCCTACCCTACAAATTCGAGACCGGCACCCAAAACCACGAAGGGATTGCCGGGGTTCTGGGCGCGGTCGAATATTATGAGTGGCTGGGAAAAGAGTTCGGCGGCGAACATGTCGAGGGTCTCGCCGAAGAAGGGTACAGAGGGCGGCGGCTGGAACTCAAAAAAGGTCTGACGGCGGTCAGCGCCTATGAATTCGAACTGAGCCGCGCGCTGCTCTCCGCCCTGCAATCGGTTCCGGGACTCGAACTCTACGGTATCACCGACCCCCGCAAACTCGAACAGCGCGTGGCAACCTTCTCCTTCCGGCTGAAAGACATCCATCCGCGCCGCGTGGCCCAAAAACTGGCCGAACGCGGCATTTACGTTTGGGACGGCAACTACTACGCCATCAACGTTACCGAACGGCTCGGCCTGGAAGACAAAGGCGGCATGGTACGCGTTGGCGCGGTGCATTACAACACGCTGGAAGAAGTGGAGCGATTGCGCCAGGCGTTGCTGGAAATCAGCCAGGAGTAGGGCAACCGGGCCGGGAACCAATCCGGCCCGGCTTCGTTTTAAGACAAAGGTATAATTCCCTGCAATGCCCGCCCATCCAAGCCCTTTCCGTGCCGCCATCTTTCTTCTTTCCTTGATTCTTGCCTCCTGCCTGGCTGCCCCGCTCTCCACCTCCACCGACCCGCGCCCACTGGAAGCCTACGTCTTCGTCACCGCCAACCCGAAGCCCACCGCCACTCCTTTCCAGCCCTCTCCAAATACCGAAACACCCATTTCCTCGCCAACCATCGAACCCTCGCCCACGTCAACCTTCACCCCCATTCCAACCAGTCCGCCTTCACCCACTCCCCATCCAACCGACGCGCCGCCGCCCATCAGCGGTGACAAGCCCCAGTACACCCTATCCGCGCTGATGGACTACGCCAATCACGCCGTCACCGTCAGCCAGGTGATTCTCTACCCCAACCAGACCGGCGAAACGCTCTCCAGCCTGGTACTGGGAGTCAACCCCAATTTGTGGACAGGCGTTTTCCTCCTCGATAACCTAACCGTCAACGATACCCCCGGCGACTACAGCCTCAATGGTCAGTGGCTGACTGTCACCCTCAACCCGGCCCTCCCGCCAGGGCAGGTCGTCAAACTCGGAATCGCCTACCGCTTGAACCTGCCCTACAGTTCGACCCGTCACGAGAATTTCGGTTACACCTGGCGGCAAACCAATCTCATTGACTGGTATCCCTTCGTTGTCCCCTACGCAGGCAATGGCGCGTGGATTTTGCGCGACCCGCATCCCTACGGCGAAAATCTCGTCTATCCACTGGCCGATTTCCGCGTCAGCCTGACCTTTGTCGATTCCGCGCCGCCAGTCGTAGCTGCCTCAGCCCCGGCGCGTTACGAAAACGGCGCTTTCCTGTACGAGTTTCCCAATGCCCGTAACTTCACCATCAGCGCCAGCCCGCACTTCCTGGTGCAAACCGCCGACGCGGATGGCATCACCCTCTATAACTACTACTTTGCCGAACATGCTGTTGCCGCCGCGCACGTGTTGGAAATGACCCGTCAGGCTGTGCTGACCTACCGCGGCGTCTATGGCCCTTACCCGCATAACGCGCTCTCCGTGGTCGAAACCGACCTGAATGATGGCCTGGAATCCGATGGGCTATACTTTCTGGCGGCCAACTTCTACAACGCTTTTGATGGCACGGCGCGCAACAACCTGACGGTGATTGCCGTTCACGAAACTGCCCACCAGTGGTGGTATGGCGGCGTCGCCAATGACCAGGCCCTGGAACCCTGGCTGGATGAAGCCTTGTGCGCCTACAGCGAGCGCATCTTTTACGAGTACAATTACCCCGGTTCGCTCAACTGGTGGTGGAACTTTCGTATTTACTACTACAACCCCACCGGCTATGTGGATTGGCGCATCTATGACACTGGCTCGTTCCGAACCTACGTCAACGCCGTCTATTTCCAGGGAGCGAAATTTCTCGAAGACTTGCGCTCCCGCATGGGCGACGCCGCTTTTCTGGCCTTCCTGCAAGATTACTATGCCCGCAATCGCGGACGCATCGTCACCTCCGCCGACTTCTTCGCCATCCTCGCTGAACACGCCTCCGCTGATTATTCCGACCTGGTTCACGCCTATTTCACCTACCGATGATGAAAAAACATCTCCCCTTTTTCTTCTTTCTGCTCTGGATTCTGAGCTCATGCGGCCCCGGCCTGCCTGGCGTTGTCACCGTCACCCCAGCCGCTCCATCCGCCCCGCCCACCTTCACCCCGCTGCCTGTCCTGAGCGCAGGCGAAGGGCCGTTCTCGCAACAGACTGCTCTTCCGGTGCTTTCTACCCCTCTCCTGCCCCCCGAACCTCCCCCCTCTCCCACCAGCACCATCCCCCCGCTTCCCGCGCCAGACCTTTCCATCGCGCTGCAAGAAATTACTTACGACATTGAAGTTCTCTTCGACTACGAGAACAAAACCCTCCTGGCCGGACAAAAAATCACCTTCGCTAATTTCAGTGGACAGCCACTCGAAACCATCACCCTGGCGGTTGAACCCAACCGGCGCGGCGGCATTTTTCGCATCGAACGGCTGAGCGTAGATGGCGTAACCCTCAACGACTACACCCTCGAAAGCCATCGTCTCACGTTCCGCCCGCCCGTTCCCATTGCGCACGGCGCATCGGCGCAAATTGAACTCAACTATCTTTTGGCTTTACCGCTCATCGAACAGGGCGACCCCAACCAGGTGCGACCACAAATCTTTGGCTACACCACCCGACAGGTCAATCTCACCGATTGGTACCCCATGCTTGTTCCCTTCGACCCGCAAAACGGCTGGCTTCTGGCCGACCCCTGGTACTATGGCGAACACCTCACCTATCCCCTGGCCGATTTTGACATCCGCCTGCAATTTGCCAACCCCCTTTCGGCTCCAACCGTTGCCGCCGGCGGGTCTGCGCAACCAGGGGAGAACTTCACTCACTATACCCTTGAGGAAGGCCGCACCTTCGCTTTTGCGATGGGACAAACCATGACCTCCCTCTCCGGCGAAACGAACGGCGTTACCGTAACCTCCTACTTTTACCCTGGCTTTGAGGTTCCTGGTCAGGCCGTGCTGGAAACCACCCTGCGCGCCATCCAAACCTACAGTGAACTCCTTGGGCCGCCGCGCCATAAAACGCTGGCCGCCGTGCAGGGCGATTTCAACGATGGCATGGAGTTCGATAGTCTTTACTACCTGAGCAATGCTTTTTACAACCTGTATGATGGCACGCCCAATAACTACCTGGTCATGGTCGCCGCCCACGAAACCTGTCACCAATGGTGGTTTGGGTCGGTTGCCAACGACCAGGCCAACCATCCCTGGCTGGATGAAGCCCTCACCACCTATTGCGAGCGGTTGTTCTACGAGAAAAACCACCCCGAATCTCTTGCCTGGTGGCAGTCGGCGCGGATTGACTTCTTCCAACCGGAAGGCAAAATTGATGGCACAGTCCCCAGTTACGGCGGATTCACCCCCTACACCAACGCCACCTACCGCCAGGGCGCGCGCTTTCTTCACGAATTGCGCGGACGCATTGGCGATGAAGCCTTTTTTGCCTTTCTGAAAGACTACTACTCTCAAATGAGCGGCAAAATCGCCCAGCCTGCCGACTTCTTCAGCATCCTGCAAGCCCACGCTACGGTTGATTATTCCGACCTCGTGACGAAATATTTTTCAACAGCCCCGTAACGCGGAATTTATTTCGCCCTGTCAAAAGCGGAGAACCCGGTCATGACCACCCTTGAACACGCTTTGTTGAAAACCAATGGCATTCAATTGCACATCGTCCTTTGCGGGCCTGCGGATGGCGAGCCGGTCATTCTCCTGCACGGCTTTCCAGAGTATTGGGGCGGCTGGAAACGACAAATCCCGGCCCTGGCGCAGGCCGGGTATCGCGTCATTGTCCCCGACCAGCGCGGCTACGGACAATCTGACGCGCCGCGCGGCGTGGCGGCATACGCCTTGTCCGAACTGACCAACGACATCGTTGGGCTGATGGATGCGCTTGGCTATGAAAACGTCTACCTGGCCGGTCATGACTGGGGCGCGGTGGTCGCCTGGTCACTGGGGATGACCTGGCCGAAGCGCGTCAAAAAACTGGCGATTTTGAACGTTCCCCATCCGGCAGTGATGTTCGATTTCCTGAAAAAATCGCCCCGCCAAATGCTTAAATCCTGGTATATTGCCTTTTTCCAGATTCCCGGCCTGGCCGACTGGCTGCTGGCGCGCGAGGACTTTGCTCTGGCCGCGCGTTTGCTGATTTCCAGCGGCAAAAAAGGCACGTTTAGCCGCCCGGAACTGGAAGAATACAAAAAAGCCTGGCGCGCCTCTGGCGGGCTGACCAGCATGATTAACTGGTATCGCGCCCTGACGCAAAAACGGCCTGCCCTGCCGGGCAACCCGCGCCTGAAGATGCCGGTTCTCATCCTGTGGGGTAAAAACGATGTGGCCCTCAGCGCCGAAATGGCCGCCGAGAGCCTGAAATATTGCGAGAACGGTCAACTGGTTTATTTTGAGAAGGCCACTCACTGGGTACAGCATGACGAAGCCGAAGAAGTCTCGGCCCGGCTGGTGGAATTTTTTAGAGTATCCGAAGAATCGTCATAATATCTGGCACGAATCGCTAAATTTTCTGAACGAGCAACGCGCCGCTGCCCCACGAAAACCCGGGCAGCGGCGCATTGATTGCTATGGCGTGGCAGTCGGTTCCGGGGTCGGTGATTCGGGCGCGGGCGAAGTGGGCGTTTCGGTGGGCGGAAGGGGAACGGGCGTCTCCGTCGGCGGAACAGGCGTGGGCGTTTCGGTAGGCGGGACGAGAGTCGGCTCAGGCGTGGGCGGCTGGTAATCAATTTTGATATGAATCATTTTCTCGGCGTAGCCGCCATCACGATTTTCCATGCGCAGGCGCAGAATGAAGCGAGCATTGCCAACTTTTTCGAGGTTCCAGTTGACCACTTTCATCCGGCTGGGCACGCGCTGGTCGCTCTCCATGAGCAGTTTCCAGTCTGTATCGGCAGGGTCGTCGCCTTCGGCATATTCCAACCTCCAAACCGTAAACCCATCAGTGGCATCTGCAATGATTTCAACATCTATCTTTTCCTCGGTCAATACGTCCCCGTCTCTGATATTTTCGATGGAGAGCGTGGCGCGCGGGGAGTCGGCTTTGCACTCTTCGTCGGGAGTAAAGAAGACCGGGCTATCAAATCCCATTTGCTCGGCCCAGGCGCGGCCTTCATCCACTTTTCGCAGCCAGAAACGCCCTTCGCGGTCTGCCACGTTCATGGTCATCTTCTTCTCAACAAAGTCTTTGCACGAGTCATTGGCAATCAGGCCGCTCCAGGTATCGAGAATAACTTCTTTCCACAGGTCTTCGGTGGCGGGCAGAGGAGGCTGGTCGGCTGCAAAGATTTCGCTGCTTTGTTGCGGACACCATTGCGAAGGCTCGGTTCCAGAGACAGCGCAGATAACCTTATCCACAATTCCGGGTGGGCGGTTGAACGGAGTCGGGTTGTTGGTTATGCGTGGGATGGCTTGCTGCATGAATTGCGACCAAATGGGCGCCGCGCCAGACAGGCCGGTGGTATTTTGCATGGGGGTGTAATCGGCGTTGCCTACCCATACACCTACCGCCAGGTCAGGCGTGTAACCTATGGTCCAGTTATCGCGAAAGTCGTTGGTCGTGCCGGTCTTGGCAGCCGCAGGAAAAGGCAGGTTCAGCACCGAGTTTGAGCCGAACATTGGCCGGCGAGCGTTATTATCAGACAGGATGGAAGAAATGATAAAAGCATGTTCGGGTCGGATGACCTGTTCACCCGGCGGCGGGTTATATTCTTCGACGACCTTCCCATCACTGTCCACCACTTTCAAAATGGCAACCGGCGGAACACGCACGCCACGATTGGCAAACACAGCAAACGCGCCGGTCATTTCCAACACGCTCACTTCGCCACCGCCCAGGGTCAAAGCCAGGCCGTAATCCTTCCTGGTCAGGCTGGTGATGCCCAATTTTTCGGCCATCCCAATCAGGCCTTCTTTCGATGGCGTATTTGGGTCATCATAAATCCCCACATGATAGAGAGCCTTTACCGCTGGGATATTGTAAGAGTTCGCCAGCGCACTGCGTACCGTCACCGGGCCATGATAGCGCCGGTCGTAGTTCTCGGGGACATAAGGTTCACGGGGGTCATTGGGGTCGCCAGATGGTGGGAAGCCGGTCGGGACATCCCAAATGAGCGTGGAGGCTGTCCAGCCTTTCTCGAAGGCGGCAACATAGGTCAATGGCTTGATGGAGGAACCTGGCTGTCGGGTGGGGCTAATCGCCATGTTGACCTGACCATCAATCTCTTCATTGTAAAAATCGGGCGAGCCAACCATTACCAAAATTTGACCCGTCTGCGGTTGGATGGCAACCAACGCGCCGTTTTTAACGTTTTTGCCCTCAGCAAAGAGCGCGCTCACCTGGTTTGTGACCAGTTGCTGGGCAATATCCTGCAGGGCGGGGTCAAGCGTGGTGTAGACGGTAAAGCCTGAGCGATAAATTGTCTGGGCATCGTACTTTGCTTCCAACTGCGAGCGGATATACTGAACCCAATGCGGGTAACGCATCTGGATGTTGGGAGCGGGGAAAATGTAATTTTCAATCTCCTGCGCAGCGGCAAGGGACTCATCCACGCCAACACAGACCCGTTGCGAGCTGTTACTGACCTCGATGCAGTTTTTATCGGCGCTGAGGGTATACATCAGCACAATAACATCGCGGTGACGATTGAGAGTGGCAATGCGGTTGGTGTGAATGTCATAGACCGCCGGAGATTGCGGAAGACCAGCCAGAAAGGATGCCTGAGCCAGGTTGAGGTCATCAGCCAGAATGCCGTTGGGGGTCCCGGTCAACTGACCATCAATGGCCGGTCCAAAATACGTCTCGGCGGCAGCCTCGATTCCGTAGGCCAGGTTGCCGTAGTAAATTTCGTTCAGATACAGTTCCAGGATTTCATCCTTGCTATAACGGCGGGTGATTTCTGCCGCCAGGATGATTTCGCGGACTTTGCGCATGTAGGTGCGCTGGGCGCGCTCTTCGGGCGAGAGCAACAGGGCGCGCGCCAATTGCTGGGTAATGGTCGATGCGCCACCGCCCTGCCCACCTGTTTCGGTGTTGGCCCATAGGGCGCGCAGAATGGCAAGCAGGTCGAAACCAGGATGATTGTAGAACTCTTTGTCTTCGGTAGCAATGGTGGCGGCAACGACATACGGTGAGATTTGACTCAGATTAACAGTCGTGCGTCGCCCGGCATTGGGGTCGAGAATTTCATACAGACTGTTGCCATTGCGGTCCAGGATGCGGGTGGTTTCAAATTGCGAGGAACGCGCCCGCAAATCATCCACCGTCGGCAAGTCTGCGGCAATGGAAAAATAGGCAGCAACCGCGGCAATTGCCCCCAAAATTCCAAGAACGACCAGCGTGAACAGGCTGATAACTAATCCACGCGCCAGGCAACCCCAACCACTCTTGCGGCTGGGTTGCGTGGGCATGCGTCTGGCAACGCTCCCGACGCGCCTGCGCCCGGTAGTCGATTGCAGCGCCGCCGGAGTAACGCGGGTGGCGTTCAGGTCGACGGCTTCGACCGGTTCCATTCCAGGGAAGTTCGGTTCCGGGTAAAGCGGTGGCGGACTGGGCCGCTGCGACATTCCACCGTTCGGCAGCATGGTCTGCGATTGAACCGGCGAGACGCTCGTCTTATCAGGAACCGACCGTTCCTGGGGCTGAATGCGCCCCGTGAAATAATCGTCATAATAGTCAGAGTTAACGGACGCGGCGCCAGCGAGTGGGTTTTCTTCTCGCCAATTAGGGTAGGCGGGCTCACTTTCGGGCCGGTCAGGCATCAGCGAATCGGTGAAATCGTTCCAGACGGGCGGCTCTTCGGAAGAACGAAGCGGCGCCGGAGGAAGCGGATGGGCATCCGAATCGGGCAAAACCGGGCCGGTAAAGTCGTTCCAGGCAGGCGATTCTTCGGGAACAGTCTGCCTGGGCGCAAAAGCAGAAGGCTTTGGCTCGTCCTCAGGATGTTTTTTAGAAGACTTTCCTTCAGGAAAATAGTCGTCAGGCTGATATTTGGATTCAGGCATGGTTTTAGGCTGGTTTTGACTTGACCAACACCGTCCAGGTTCCTTTCATTGCGGTTTCGTTGGTCTGGTTGTTTACCTTGACGAAAAGAGTGACGCTGCCCCCGCCGATGCGCGGAAGGGCTTTAACCTCGGTCACTTCCATCTCGACATGGATGGTATCACCGAGGAAAACGGGTTTGACGAATTTCCACTCGTTGATTTCGCGAAAGGCCAGCACATTCGCGCCCAGAATGCCGGTCTGTACAGCCAGGCCAGAAGCAATGGACAAGCCAAGAATGCCGTGCGCGATGCGCTGTCCGAAAGGAGTTGTTTTGGCAAATTCAGCGTCGGTGTGAATCTGGTTGAAATCGCCAGAAAGACCGGCAAAAGCGGCCACATCATGCTCGGTAACGGTGCGCCCGGCGGAAGTTAATCTTTGACCGGGCTGGAAATCCTCAAAAAACAAACCGGTATTCAGAGATAAAGTGGACATGCGATTTCTCCTCGTTTTCTTATTATAAACGGCGAAATGATGAAAAAAGTTTCGTTATCACCAAGACAGGTTTTCGACAGCGCCTGCTCCGAACGCGCCATGAAAGACCCTGGACATGGCAAGAGCGAACAGGTGATTTACCACAAGAGGGGTGAATACATTCAGGCGCAGGTTCTCATTGCCCGTCCCAGGCGCTCCATCCCCATCTCAATCTTTCTTTCATCCTGGACGACAAAATTCAATCGCAGCCAACCCGCGCCTTCCGCCGGGTTCAAGAAAAACCCGCTTCCGGGCATGAAATCAACCCCTTCACGGATGGCTACGGGCAACAGTTCATCCGCCGAAAGCCCCTCGGGCAATTTCATCCAAAAGAACAGGCCGCCCTGTGGTATTTCGAGTTGGATGCCGGAGAGCAGGTTGCGTTGCATGGCGGAAAACATCGCATCACGCCGTTTGCGGAAAATTTGGCTAGAGCGGCGTAGGTGGGCCTGATAGCGACCCACAGTGACGTAATCATGCAGAGCACGCTGGATGAGACTGGAGGTTGCCAGGTCATTCACCCGCTTAAACTTGACCAGTCCATCATAAACCGGGCCATCGGCCACCAAAAACCCGACCCGCAAGCCAGGCATAAGCATTTTGGAGAAAGTACTAATATGAATAACCCGCCCGCCAGGGTCAAGCGCCTTGAGCGCAGGCAGGGCGCGGCCCTCGTAACGCAAATCACCGACGAAATCATCTTCCAAAATGGGAACGTTATAACGGTCCGCCAGGATGATAAGTTCATGGCGGCGCGTTCCAGACAGGCAAGTTCCGGTTGGGTTGTGAAAGTTTGGGATGGTGTAAATCAGTTTCGGGTGGTGTTGCTGTAATTGCTTTTCGAGCAAATCAACCTGCATTCCCTGGCTGTCAACCGGGACGCTGATAATCCTGAAGTTCAGAGCGCGAAACAAGTCGAGCGCGCCGGAATAGGTGGGGCTTTCGACCAGAATGGTGTCGCCTGGTTCGAGCAAGAGTTGTGCGGCCAGCGCCAACGCCTGTTGTGACCCGGCGGTGATGAGAATGTGGTCGGGGCTGGTTTGCAGTCCCTGGCTGGCAAGAATGTGGGTGATGGTTTCGCGCAAAGGGGCGTAGCCGCGCCGGTCCCCATAATCAAGCGCGTCCATGCCATCACGCCTCATAACAGATTGCAAGACTTTGCGAAAGTCCTCAACGGGAAACAAATGCGAATCGCTAATGCCGCCCGCAAAACTAATGTGGTCCGCCCGCCCAACGGACAGGCGCATCTGCTCGACGATGGCCCGCGCGCCCAGGCTGCGTTCGGGCAGGGTTTGTTGCCAAAACGGCCAGGTGATTTCGGCGCTTTTTGGCAAGCGCTGAGGAAGCGGCGGAGGCGGCAAGACATAAGTGCCACTTCCGACCCGCGAATAGACCAGACCATCCGTCTCCAGCCGGGCATAGGCGTTTTCCACCGTGATGCGGTTAACTCCCAAATCCCGCGCCAGTTGACGGCTGGCGGGCAATCGGGTTTCCGGCGCGAGGCTGCCGCTCAGAATGCCCTGGCGCAAATGTTGTTCGATTTGCGCATAGAGCGGAACAGGGGAGTTGCGGTCAAGAGGAATACGCATGAAGAGGAACGTAAAAGCATAAAGAATACACATTAAGCGGCATAGTCAATATATCATTTTTTCACCAAAAACAATAGAGCCAATCAGCGCAAAAATCGCCAAATTCACCAAATTGGACTGGTTTTTATTCGTCTTTATTGGCTCTTAACATACTCCAATTTTTGCCTAAAATCATGCAGGCTGGAGTTTATTCCAACCAATTCGGGGCAACCTCAATTCTGCCCTATCTTTAAGGAGAGTTTTATGGAATCAATCACTGGTAGTTTTGCTGTCAAAAAAGGACTGGCGCAGATGCTGAAAGGCGGCGTCATCATGGACGTGGTCACACCCGAACATGCCAAAATCGCCGAGGATGCGGGCGCGTGCGCGGTCATGGCCCTGGAGCGCGTCCCCGCCGACATCCGCGCCCATGGCGGCGTGGCGCGCATGAGCGACCCCGGCCTTATCGAAGAAATCATGAAGGCAGTCAGCATTCCGGTCATGGCCAAGTGCCGCATTGGACATTTTGTCGAAGCGCAAATTCTGGAAGCGATTGGCGTGGACTACATTGACGAATCGGAAGTGTTGACCCCCGCCGATGACGCGCATCATGTGGATAAGCACAAGTTCAAAGTGCCTTTCGTTTGCGGAGCGCGCAACCTGGGCGAGGCCCTGCGGCGGATTGCCGAAGGCGCGGCCATGATTCGCACCAAAGGCGAGGCCGGAACAGGTGATGTGGTAGAAGCCGTGAAGCACGCACGCGCGGTAATGGGCGAAATCCGCAAACTAACCAGCATGGCCGAAGAAGAACTGTTCACCTATGCCAAAGAAATCGGCGCGCCGGTGGAACTGGTCAAAGAAGTGAAGGAACTGGGGCGCCTGCCTGTGGTCAATTTTGCCGCTGGCGGAGTGGCAACCCCAGCCGATGCCGCGCTGATGATGCAACTCGGCGTGGATGGCGTGTTTGTTGGCTCTGGCATTTTCAAGAGCGGCGATCCGGCCAAACGCGCCGCCGCCATCGTCAAGGCGGTGACGCACTTCAACGACCCGGTCATCCTGGCCGAAGTCAGCCGAAACCTGGGCGAGCCAATGGTAGGCCGCAACGTCTCAACCATGCCCGAGGTGGAAAAAATCGCCGGGCGGGGTTGGTGATTTAATGAATAGTTATCAGTGAGCAGTCATCCGTCTTGCTGACCACTGATAACTGATAACTGGTAACTGACTATGAAAATCGGTGTCCTAGCTCTCCAGGGCGATTTCGCCGAACACATTGCGGTTCTCAAACGGCTGGGCGTCGAAACTGCTGAAGTGCGCCTGCCCGGACATCTCGATAACCTCGATGGCATCATCATCCCTGGCGGCGAATCGACCACCATTGCCAAACTTGCCCTTGCCTTTGGGCTGATGGAGCCGCTGCGCGACTTTGGACGCGAGAAGGCCATCTGGGGAACCTGCGCCGGGGCCATTTTTCTCTCAAAAGACGCCAAGCGTGACCAGCCTCTGCTCGGCCTGATGGACATTACTGTCGAACGGAACGCCTTTGGGCGCCAGGTCGATTCCTTCGAGGTTGACCTCGACATTCCTGAACTCAAAGCCGCCACCCAGAGCGAAGCCCCCTATCACGCTGTCTTTATTCGCGCCCCGTTAATCGAATCAGTCTCCGGCAAGGCACAGATTCTCTCCCGACTGCCGGATGGACGCATCGTGGCCGCCATTCAGGGTAAACTGCTCGCTACCTCATTTCATCCCGAACTGACCGCGGATGACCGGTTTCACGAATACTTCATCTCCCTGGCACGTTAACCAGTTGACCGGTTATCCAGTTGTGGTACGATTAGTGACCGGCTGACTGGATAACCGGGAAATTGGTCTTATGAACATCCGCCCCCTCGACCTGCTTGACCTTCCGACGCTCTACCGTTATCGCAGCGAAGTCATCAGCCTGGATACCGCCCGGCAATTGACGCGCGGCAACCCCTTAGGCGCAATCGGGCTGATGGCTTATCTCAATCCTGACCGGCACATTTATTCCGCCATCGCCAGCGAAAACGGGGAAATCCTGCTGGGCGGAATCAGCCAAACCAACGGCGATTTGTTTGCCAAACTGCTCTACCTGACCCCCGCAACGCAACTGGCGCATCCTGGCCTGACCGCGCTGGTGGAACACCTTGCTGCCGAAGCCGGAGAGTGGGGCAGTTTCCACATTCTGGCCGAGGTAGACGAAACCAGTGAAGCCTTCCCGGCCCTGCGCAGGGCGGGATTTTCGGTCTATGCCTGGCAACGCATCTGGGATTTGAGCACAGTTAAAACCCCAGAACCTGCTGAGCGCTGGCGCAAAATATCATCGGTAAACCTGCCTTCCATCCAATCTCTACATCATCAAATCGTCCCGCCGCTCTTGCAACCCATCGAACCCGCGCCACGCCGCGCCAGCGGTTTGATTTGCCCGGAAGGCGCGCGCTGTTACATCAGCCTATCATCAGGCATGGCCGGCATCCTGCTGACGCCGCTCATCCACCCCGAAGCGACAGATGTTCCGCAGAAAATCGCCGGACTGCTCAATCACCTCCCCCACCGGCGCAACCGGCCCGTGTACCTGTGCGTCCGCTCTTACCAGGCCTGGCTGGAGCCTGCCCTCGCCGACCTGGGCGCGACAGCCAGCCAGCGCCAGGCTGTAATGGTTAAACACCTGGCGCGCGTCATCAAGGATGAACAAATCGCCCGGGCAACGCAGCGCGCAACGGTCATGCCTGCCTCGCGCATCAGCCGGATAGAGCCCAAACGGGAGAAATAAATCAGGCTGGCGGCCCGGGTTTACGCTTTCTGTTTGGTCTCCAGCCCCAACTTCTCTCCAATTAAGCGGGCAATGGCGCGCGAGGAATCGGGGCGGGCGGCTTTTTTGCAGGCTTCTACGAATCTCTGGCGCCTGGCGGGCTGTTCAACCCATTCGCGCAGGGTGCCGACCACGCGCTGCGGGGTAGGCGCCCAAACGCCTGTTCCCGTTTCGCGCACATAGGTGACGTTGCCATCCTCCTGCCCGGGCAGTTTGGCATACAGAATTATCGGCAGGTGAGCATTCAACGCTTCGGCAATCGTCCCCGGCCCGGCTTTGGTAATCAAGACATCGGCGGCGCGCATGAAATCGGGCAGTTCGCGCGTAAAGCCGTAGATTTTTGCAGGAATGTTCCAATCGTATTCTTCCAGGCTGTGTTTGAGCCGCTCGTTGCGCCCGGCCACCACCGCCAGCGATAAATCCAGTCCAGATTCGTTGATGGCGCGCGCAGTTTGGGCCAGCGGCCCCATGCCCTCGCCGCCGCCCACCAGCACGGCGGTGAATTTATCCACCGGCCAGCCCAATTTTTTGCGCAATTCGGCTTTATCGCCCACCGGCACGCAGTAGCGCGCCGCAATGGGCTGTCCAACCGTCACCACCTGGTCTGGCTCCATGCCATATTCGATGGCGCGGAAACGGGCAATGTCCGTCGGGACGCAAATCAGGTCGGCGCGCTGGTCAAACCACAGGGCATGAGTCGTCACCATGTCGGTCACAACAGTAATGAAAGGCGGGCGGTTTTTTCCTAAAGCGCGCAGAATGAACGAAGTTGCCAGCGGATGAACCGAGACAATCATATCGCTCGGATGAGCGTTGACAATGCCACGCGCAAAGCGGCTGACCGCCGGCCATAAAGTGCCGGTGATGGCCCGGGCGCGGGCGCGCCCATCGCTTATCCGAAAACTGGCGCCCCACAGTTGCGGCAGTTTGACCATATACGGATACCATTGCGGCAGACGGTTGATGGGCAGCGGCGTGTGTTCTTTCAGAAAATCTACCATTTCGGTCGTCACTGCATCGCCAAATTCGAGTTGAATGGCCTCGATGATGGCCTCGGCTGCCGAGCGGTGCCCCCCGCCGGTATCGGAAAACAGGAACAGGATGTGTGGTTTGGGGTTGGTCGTCATAGCCTGATTGTATCCTGAAGTTACGCCCGCAGCGTAACTGCGGGCGAACGTGGGGTCATTTCAACATGGGCATTTTGATACCATGCCGTCTGGCGGCTTCGATGGCAATTTCATAACCGGCGTCGGCGTGCCGCACAACGCCCATGCCAGGGTCGGTAGTCAGCACCCGCTCCAGCCGTTTGGCGGCTTCGGGCGTGCCATCGGCCACGATAACCTGCCCGGCGTGCTGGGAATATCCCATTCCCACGCCGCCGCCATGATGGAAGGAGACCCATGTTGCCCCGCCGACGGCGTTAATCAGCGCGTTGAGAATCGCCCAGTCTGAAATGGCGTCCGACCCATCTTTCATCGCTTCGGTTTCCCGGTTGGGCGAAGCCACCGACCCGCTATCGAGATGGTCACGCCCAATCACAATGGGGGCTTTGACCCTGCCGCTTGCCACCAGTTCGTTGAACTTCAGCCCCGCCCTGACGCGCTCGCCATACCCCAGCCAGCAGATGCGCGCGGGCAAACCCTGGAACGGCACTTTCTCGCGCGCCATCACCAGCCAGCGACGCAGGTGGTCATCTTCCGGGAATAACTCCATAATGGCCTGGTCGGTGGTGTAAATATCCTGCGGGTCGCCGGAGAGCGCCACCCAGCGGAAGGGGCCTTTGCCCTCGCAAAACAGCGGGCGGATATAGGCCGGGACGAAGCCCGGAAACTCGAAGGCGTCCGTCACGCCGTAGTTGTAGGCCTGCTGGCGCAGATTATTACCGTAATCGAACACTTCCGCGCCCGCGCGCTGGAAGGCCAGCATGGCCTGAACGTGTTTTGCCATGGAGGCCATTGCCATTTTCTTGTATTGTTGGGGGTCTGAAACGCGCAGCTGGTTGGCGGCTTCCACCGTCAGCCCGGAGGGAACGTACATCAGCGCCTCGTGCGCCGAGGTCTGGTCGGTGACGACATCGGGGATGACGCCTTTCGCAGCCAGTTCGCTATAAACATCCGCGGCATTTCCAATCAGCCCGATGGAAATTGGGCGCCCTTTGGCCTGATTCTCCTCCACCAGCGTCATCGCTTCTTCGAGGTCATCCACCACCTTGTCCACGTAACCGATGGCGCGGCGGCGCTCGGCTCGTTCGCGGTCCACTTCGACGATTAATCCCACGCCCTCATTCATGGTGATGGCAAGCGGCTGCGCCCCACCCATGCCGCCCAGCCCAGCGGTGAGACAGAATTTGCCCTTGAGCGACCCCCAGCCTTTGCGTTTTGCCAGCGCCCCAAAAGTCTCATACGTCCCTTGCAAAATCCCCTGCGTTCCGATGTAAATCCAACTCCCGGCGGTCATTTGACCGTACATGATGAGGCCTTTCTTGGCCAGTTCGTCGAAATGCTCCCAGGTAGCCCAATGCGGCACCAGATTGGAGTTGGCAATCAATACGCGCGGCGCATCCTGGTGCGTTTTGAACACGGCAACCGGTTTGCCCGATTGAACCAGCAGGGTTTCATCTTCTTCCAGGTTCTTCAGGCTGTCGAGAATCGCGTCGAAGGCTTCCCACGAGCGCGCCGCCTGCCCACGCCCGCCATACACGACCAGGTTTTCGGGCTTCTCGGCCACTTCAGGGTCGAGGTTATTTTGAATCATGCGGTAGGCGGCTTCAATGAGCCAATTCTTGCAGGTCAGTTCTGTTCCGCGCGGCGCGCGGACAACACGAGGGCCAGACATGGGCTTCTCCTTGATTGAAATTGCTTTGGGGAATCACTTACCGATAAAGCAATTATACGCCAGGAGCATAACCAAAAAGGTGACGGTCGCTTCAAAAGTGACTGTCACCTTTACTCGAAATGCTGGCATTTCCTATTTACTCAACCGGATAGACGCTATCATCGCGTTGACATCTGGCTCAATCTGGGCTTCAAAATCTTGCATATAGGTAAAGGTAATGCGCGTGACGCTCGTAGGAGTTGGTTTGAAAAATACCAGGATTGCAGTAAAAGGGATGGAACCACCCTGCCCATCGGGGAGGCCAAAGCGGCCCTTGATAACCATCACTGGAACTCCGTTCTGGTTCTCCTCAATACTGGAAGTCCTGACCCGAAGCCCCGGCAGTACGCCAGAAGACTCTAATTCGCGCACCAATTGTCCCATCGTTGCGTTGTCTATCGGCTGGGTATCAGGGCTTTGCCAGACCAGTTTTGAAAACCCGAACAATACATCTTTCTGGATATCTGGCCGGAGAGGATAAATGAGCAGCCGGTCTTTTCCCGCCTCGTAAGCAGCCTGGTCAGCCGTCAATTGGTCGAACAACATCTGATTTTTCGCGCCTTCGCCTGCCAGCACAGCGTTGATTTCATCGTTATTATCAGGGCGCGCCGCCAGCCAACCGACAGGGATGTCGATTTCAAAGCCGCCATCCAGGTCGGTAAATGTGCTTGCGCCATTCGGCTGCCGCTCCAGTTGCGTGCCGAGCAAAACCGGGACAGGAGTTTCGGTAGGCGGCGGAGTAGCTGTCGCTTCTGCGACTGGCTGGATAGTCGGTTGACTGATTTCTGTTGTTGCGGGTAATCTGCCAGCGTAATAGACAATGCCCGCAATGCCGCACAAACATAAGAACGCCAGCACGGCGACTTCGACCCCCACCAGGATTTTCAAATTCTTCTTTTTCATACAAATCTCCTTGAAAAAAAATCCCCTGTCAGGCGAGACAGGGGAATATCAGTGGTGTCTCCCTCAAGACAACCGGTCTATCCTGACCGGATAAGTGTTTTTTAATTCATCGAAGCGAACTGGGCGAAATTCGTCGCCTTCAGCCGCTTCACCAGGTCTTCTTGCGCATCGCACCAGATAGGGCGCAAGGGGCATTCCTCACCGAAAGTGCAGGCCCCCTGGTCATTAACGCATTCGTTCAGCGCAATCGGCCCGTCAATGGCTTCGACGACTTCCAGCAGGGTAATTTCTTCGGGAGAGCGGGCCAGCGTGACACCGCCACGCGCGCCGCGCGAGGTTTGGAGCAGGCCCGCAATGGATAATTGCGAAATAATCTTTGCCAGAAAGGAAGGCGGAATGTGCTGCTCTTGCGCAATCTGGCTGGTGGCGGCGCGCTGATTTGGCCCCAGCTTTGCAATGTACAAAACGGCGCGGATGGCGTAGTCGGCCTGGCGGGTAATCTGCATAGCGTCTTCTCCAAAAAAGGTAATTTTCACCTGGATATACCATATTTTCAGAGAAGATGATGTTTTTCACAAGTGACCATCGTCACCGATATATTATGACCTTTTACTCCGAAATTCGATTATGGCGGCAATCCAACCGCCCATGATATCGGGCTTTCTATTCTCAGGCGGCAAGAATTTTGCGAATGGTCTGGACGACTTCGGCGCGAGCAACCGTCTCTTGCGTTGAAGTGGCCAGGTTTTTAACGGTTACTTTGCCCGCGGCAGCCTCATCGGGGCCAATGACAAGGGTCACCCGGACGCCCATGCGGTCGGCGAATTTGAATTGTTTGGGCAGTTTGGCCGGTTCGGGGTAACTGGTGACGTTGATTCCGGCAGCGCGCAGTTCGGCGGCCAGGGCGAAACTTTCCATCCAGAGGGATTCGTCGAAAATAGTCACCAGCACCGGGGCCGGAGTTGGCACGAAGGGGGGAATCAGCCCCTTTTCTTTGAGAATGATGCCAATGACGACATCCCCCATCGCAAAGCCAACGCCCGAAAGCGGGTCGCCGCCCACGTCGCGCAGCAGATTATCGTAGCGGCCTCCGCCCAAAATGGCGCGCCGCACCGAGCCAGAAACATCGAAAGCCTCGAAGACCGTGCCGGTGTAGTAGAGCAGGCCGCGCATGATGTTCGGGTCGAATTGGACGTATTCCCTCACCCCCAGCGCCTCCAGCGCTTTGAACAGCCGCGCCAATTCGTCTGATTTCTGCCAGAGTTTATAGTCGCTGAGAATCTGCTTCAGGCCAGCCAGCTGCTCCTGGCTGAGACCAAGTTCCAGCACGTATTCGTCCCATTTGGCGGGGTCCATTTTGGAGCGGCGGTCAACGGCATTTGAGACCTCGAGGCGCTTTTCGAGCGGGATTCCGAGTGCGTCGAATTGGGCATCCATCAGGCGGCGGTTGTTAACGAAAATGGCGGCCTGCTGCGGCGTAAGCCCGACCAGTTTCAGGAAGGTGGCGGCAACGGCAATCAGTTCGGCATCGGCCTCGGGCGAGTTGACTCCCAGCATATCCACATTCCACTGAAAAAACTCGCGCGAGCGCCCGCGCTGGGGGCGTTCGTAGCGCCAAAAGGGGCCAAACGACCACCAGCGGACGGGAAAGGCCAGTTCGCTCTGTTTTTGGGCAATCATGCGCGCCAGCGAGGGGGTCAGTTCGGGGCGCAGGGTTATCAGGTCGCCGCCCCGGTCGGGGAAGACAAAAGACTGTTCTTTGACAAGTTCCTCGCCCGATTTGGCGGCGTAGAGTTCGATGGTTTCGAGGAAGGGCGCGTCCCACTCCTGGTAGCCGAAAGTTTGGGAGGCCTGGCGCGCTTTTTCGTAGATGAAGTTGCGCTGCGCCATTTCTTCGGGATAGAATTCGCGCGTGCCTTTGACGGGTTGGATGATGGGTTTGGATGCCATGCTGCTGCTCCGGGAAAAAGTTAAGATTTCTGCTTGCTCAAAAAATCTCACCCCTCGCCGCTTTTTTGAGAATGCGGACTCGCGCCAAAAGCGCGGAAGTTTCCTGAGATTTTTGTGGATGTCGGTACTGCGCGCGTCTATTCTACATTTTACACGCCTATCCAACAAGGTAGATTCAAAATTCAGCAGTTGAATTTTGGAATAGGATTGGGTATAATCGCAAAACTTGTCACGCGAAAGACCGTTTCGCGCCACATTAAAGGAGAGAAAGATGGAAATTAACTATCAGGAAACCAGTAAAGACCTGCTTGTTCGTATTGATATTCATGAAAAATATGGCGCGCGCAACATTGACGCATGGAATATTGAGGTTCTCAACCCCCAACCGGGCGATAAGATTTTGGATGTAGGCTGTGGCGCGGGCAAGCAATGCTTTTTATACAGTGACCACACCCAGGGCCAGGCCGAAATTACGGGCGGCGATTTTTCGGAGGAACTGCTCGAAAAAGCCCGCGCCAAACAGGCTGAGCGCGGCGACAAAAACATCACTTTCCAGTTTCTCGATTTCAACAAACCCTTCGCCTTCCCCGATAACACTTTCGATTTTGTCTCCAGCGCCTTTGCCATTTACTACGCCGCCGATTTGAAATTCACTTTCAGCGAGGCGCGCCGCGTCATCAAGCCCGGCGGACGGCTGTTTGTCACCGGCCCGCTGCCGGAAAATAAGAAGATGTTCTACGACATCATCAAAGAAGCCACTGGCAAGCCCATTCCACCCATGCCCGGTTCCAGCCGCTTCAAGGGCGAAATTTTCAACACGATTAGCGGTATTTTTGCCAAAACCGAATTGCTGGTCTTTGAAAACCCGCTTACTTTTCCCGAAGTCAGCCCGTTCATGGATTACGTCCGCGCCTCGCTGAGCGAAGACCGTAAACTGTGGACGAGCATGTTCAATACCAGAGAAGAGTACGCCGAAATCCTGCGCAATATCGAAGCCGTCGCAACCCGCTGGTTCGAACGCGATGGCAAACTGGTGATGACCAAAGTGGTGGGCGGGATTTTGGCCACCAAGTAACACCAGAACTATCCACAGATTACGCAGATTTCACGGATTTTCTTCTCTCGTCCAATCTGCGTAATCTGTGAAATCTGTGGATTTCATCATGAACTTTTACGGCAAACGCGTTCTCTTCATTGGCGCGCACCCCGATGACATCGAACTGGGCTGCGGCGCGCTGATTCATCAGATTGCGCCCCACACCGAGGTTCTGTGCGTTACGCTTTCGGACAACCAGAAGAATCCTTTGCTGAAAAATCTGGTGCAGGAGCATTATCGCAGCATGGATGTGCTGGGAGTAAAGCGCGAAAATGTCATCCTGGGACCCTTCACCACGCGCATTTTTCCCGATTCGCGCCAGGAAATTTTGGAATACTTCCTGAAACTGCGCCGCGACTTCAACCCCGATTTGATTTTCGTCCACTCCCGCGCCGATGTTCACCAGGACCACAACACCATCACCGAAGAATCTCTGCGCGCCTTTCGCGGCATTACCGTGCTGGGCTTCGACGTGGTGCGCTCTTCGTATGGTTTTTTCCCGCACTTTATCGTCGAAGTCAGCGAGGAGAGCGTTCATAAAAAAATCGAGGCCCTCTCGCAATACGAAACCTACCGCGATAAATACTATTTCAACAGCGAACTGACCCGTTCCATCATGGTGCGGCATGGCGCGCTGGGCGAAGTGCCGTTTGCCGAAGGCTTTGATATTCTGCGCATTGTCGGAACGTTTGGGAAGTAGGCAACATGGACGCTGAATCTTTCCTCCGCGAACTGGAACTGGGCATGGGGATGGTCACAGCCCTGCTGGAGGGTGTTTCTGATGAAGAGGCGCGCTTCAAGCCAACGCCAGAGGCCTGGTCCATGCTGGAGGTACTTTGCCACCTGTACGACGAAGAGCGCGAGGACTTCCGCCAGCGTCTCGACATTCTCCTGCACCGCCCCGCCGACCCCTGGCCGCTCATCCGCCCGGCGGAATGGGTGGCGGAACGCGGCTACAACCACCGCAATTTTGATGAAATGCGCCGCAAGTGGCTGGAGGAACGCCAGAAATCGCTGGCCTGGCTGCGCGGGCTGGAGAATCCGGCCTGGGAACAGTCCGCCATCACGCCCTGGGGCGCAACCATGAAAGCGGGAGATATGTTTGCTTCATGGGTGGCGCACGATGGTCTGCACATCCGCCAGTTGGTCGAACTGCGCCGGGCGCGGACTGAAAATCTCACCAGCCCATACGTTATCGGCTACGCTGGAGACTGGTAAGAATCCTTGCGAAGAACAAAAAAACGAGGAATGAACCTGTCAGGCTCATTCCTCGTTTTTCGCGCGCTTTTTCACTCTTTTGGAATTCCGACGAGCAAGTTCCCATCCTGAATTCGCACCGGGTAAGCGGGGATATCAACCACGGCGGGCATGCTCATCACCTTTCCGGTCCGCACGTCAAACTCCGCGCCGTGCCGGGGGCAGACGATGTGGTAGCCTTCCAGGTCGCCATCGCCGAGCGGGCCGTCATCATGGGTACAGACATCGCCAATCGCAAAATACTGCCCGGCGATGTTGAAAACGACAATCGGCTTATCGCCGATTTCAACGAACAGGCGCTCGCCATTCGGCAGGTCCGCCGGGCCAATTTCGTAAAATTCGGCGCGTGATTCATCCAAAGGGGTGTAATTGAACACAGGCCTTACTCCACAAGCGAATCGGGGGCCTCGCCCAGGCCGTAAACCCCTGCCTTCAGCACTTTGAGCGAGAGCAGGGCGCATTTCAGCCGCACCGGGCCCAGGTCGAGACCGAGCAGGTCGAGAACGTATTGTTTGTCGAGATGCCTGACTTCCTCGAGCGGCTTGCCGATGATGGATTCAAGCAGCAAATCCGCCGAGGCCTGCGAAATAGCGCAGCCATGCCCCTGAAAGGCGGCTTCGCTAATTTTGTTCTCGCCATCCACCCGCAGGGTAATCTCAATGTGGTCGCCGCATAGGGGGTTGCTGTCGGCAAAAGCGTAATCATGCGGGTCGAGGTAGCCCCGGTAGCCGGGGTTTTTGTAGTGTTCGATGATGACTTCGCGGTAGAGGTCGTCCATGTCAGTAACCAGTATTCAGTAGATTTAGCCAAAGTATTTCTTGACTTTATAAATCCCATCCACCAGTTTATCCACTTCTTCTTTGGTGGAGTAAAGATAAAAACTGGCGCGCGAGGTGGCGGGGATGTGGAATTTCTCGTGCAGGGGTTGAGCGCAGTGATGACCAGCGCGAACGGCCACGCCGTCCTGGTCGAGGATTTGGGCGACATCATGAGGATGCACCCCTTCAAGCGTGAACGCAGCCACCCCGCCTTTATCCTGTATGCCGGGGCCGAACAGTTTCACGCCTGGGATTTCTTCCAGCCGCTCCAGGGCGTATTCCGTTATCTCGTGTTCGTGCGCGGCGATGGCGTCCATGCCGACCGAGGACAGGTAGTCACAGGCTGCGCCAAACCCAACCGCTTCGGCAATGGCGGGCGTGCCGGCCTCGAATTTGTGCGGTAGAGCATTGGGCTTAAACGAGCGCAGTTTGACTTCCCGAATCATATCCCCGCCGCCGAGGAAGGGCGGCATGGCTTCCAGCAGGCTGGCCTTTCCATACAGGGCGCCAATCCCGGTCGGGCCGCACATCTTGTGCGCAGAAAAAGCCAGAAAATCAACCTCTAGCGCCTGCACATCCACCACAAAATGAGGAACCGACTGCGCCCCATCGAGCAGCGTTATCGCCCCGGCCTGATGCGCCAGCCGGATGATTTCAGCCGCCGGGTTAATGGTGCCGAGGACGTTGGACATGTGCGTAAACGAGACCAGTTTGGGGCCTTGTTCGAGCAGTTTTTTGTATTCGTCCAGGTCGAGCAGGCCGTTTTCGGTCACGGGAATGAATTCCAGCCGGATGCCGCGCTCCATCTCCAGCATGTGCCAGGGAACCAGGTTGCTGTGATGTTCCATCTCGGTCAGAATGACCAAATCACCGGCTTTCAGGTTGGCGCGCGCCCAACTGTAAGCCACCAGGTTGATGGATTCGGTGGTGTTGCGGGTGTATATGACCTGTTTGGAGGCCGGAGCGTTGATAAACCGGGCAATTTTCTCGCGCGCCTGTTCGTAAAGGGCGGTTGCTTCTTCGGCCAGGGTATGGACTCCGCGATGAATGTTGGCATTGGAGCGGCGGTAGTAATCATCCATCGCCTGGATGACCAGGAGCGGTTTTTGGGAGGTGGCCGTTGAATCCAGATAAACCAGCGGCACGCCGGGGCGCACCTCCCGCTGGAGGGTGGGAAAATCGGCGCGAATCTTGGCAATATCAAAGGTCATGGGGCTGCCCTGTCTACTTGTATACCTGTTTCTCTGTCTACAATTTCAGTAATCAGGAATGTCGTCTTTGGGAATGCTCTTTTTGATGATTGGGGGAGTCTTTTTGCCGGTGCCTGCCGGGCGAATCTGGTCAGAATTGGTGGGATACCACAGGATGCGGTCGGGAACCATCCAGCCGTCTGTCAGGAAAACGTTTGAGCGAAACTGAACGGCGACCATTTTGTTGTCGATTTGGACGACAATCCCTTTCAGCCAGCCGCGCACACGGTCGCTGCCCTTTTCATGGTCGCACAGAGCTTCGACGACATCGCCGACTTCAAAAGCATATTGAGCTGCGGGAGAGCGCATAAAAGAAAACGCCGAGGAAGCGCCGCGCACAGGCCGCTTGAGTTCGCCAGTTTTAGGGAGAACGGGTGGACGAGTGGGTTGTTTCATAAATTTGCCTCTGAAAAGATGGTCTGATTTTCAGTGCAAGACGAAAATCATATTATTGTACATCAGGTTGGCAGGCAAATGCAAATGCAGCGCAAGAAAAAGCGCGCCGCGCCCTTCCTTCAGGCAATCTTCAACGAGCGCAAAGGTCGTTGAAACCATGCCAGAACCGATTGCGCGGCGCGCTTACAGAGCAGCGTTTACTCAGACATCTTGTCTGCAATGTATTCCTGAAAGCGTTCGCGCACGCCCTCGAAAGGGATGCGCTGGAAAATCGGGTCGAAGAAGCCCTCGACAACCAGTTTTTCGGCTTCGGCCTGCGGAATGCCGCGCGATTTGAGATAGAAAAGCGGTTCTTGTTCCAGCTTTCCGACCGTTGCGCCGTGCGTACAACGCACGTCATCGGCGCAAATTTCCAGGCCGGGGATGCTGTCGGCGCGGGCGCGCTCATCCAGCACCAGGTTACGGTTGGCCTGGTAGCCATCCGTTTTCTGTGCGCCAGGGGCCACATAAATCATGCCCTGCCAGACCGAGCGGCTCTTACCCTTGAGCGCGCCTTTGAAGAGCAGGTCGCTGGTGGTGTTGGGCGCCAGGTGGTTTTGCTGGGTGTCATGGTCGAGGTGCTGATTGCCATCGGTAAAGTAGAAGCCCGACATGCGTCCCTGCGCGCCCTGACCGGCCAGGTCCAGTTCGGAGAAGTTCTTGGTCAGGCGCGAGCCGATGGCGCCAAAAATCCAGTCCAGTTGGGCATCGCGTTCCACGCGAGCGCGCTCGTGGCTGAAGTTCCAGACGTGGCGGCCCCACGATTGCAGTTCCACAAAACGCAGGCTGGCGCCCTGCAGAACCTGGATTTCAACCAGCCCGGCGTGCAGGGTGTCGGAGCCGGGTTCATCGGGCGAGGCGGCTTCGTGAATGTAGGTGACAGACGCGCCTTCATCTACCAGCACCAGCAGATGCGAAATGTGGGCAAACCCGCCGGGACCCCACAAAATGCTGTGAAGCGGGGCTTCGACCTGGAGTCCTTTCGGGATGTATAGCACAACGCCATTTTGGGCAAACGCTCCTGCCAGGGCAGCGAATTTACCCTCTTCCGGGTTAACCACCCGCCCAATCATGCGGGCAACCAGTTCTGGATGTTCGCGCTCGGCAGTCCGCAGGTCGGTGAAAATAACGCCCTGCGCCGCAAGTTTTTCATCCAAATCAACGGTTGCGCCGCCGGGCAGCAGGAGAATCTGTCCGCCGTGCTGTCCATCCGCCAGAGGGCGCAAGAGGTCCTCGCGCACGGCAGGCAAGTCTTCATGCGCGCCCGGCTTGGGGAAAGCGAATTTATCTGCCGGGAGCTGGTGAATATCGGTGCGCCGCCATGCTTCCAGCGAGGTATCGGGGAGCGGCAATTTCTGGAATTGATTCCAGGCACGCAAGCGATATGCGCTCAAGGCGCCTTCAGCACGAACATCGGCCTGCGCAAAAGTGAATTCTCTGGCAACCGCTTCGGCCCGGCGAGAGCGGGAGGCGACAACGACCTTTGGTTTCTCTTCCATGTCAGCCGATGCTCCCTTCCATTTGCAACTGGATGAGGCGGTTCATTTCGACGGCATATTCCATTGGCAGTTCCTTGACGAGCGGCTCGATGAAGCCAGAGACGACCATGGTGGTGGCTTCTTCTTCGCTCAGACCGCGACTCATCAGATAAAAGAGTTGTTCCTCGCCCACTTTTGAGACTGAAGCTTCGTGACCAATCGTCACATCGTCTTCGTCAATTTCAATGTAGGGGTAGGTGTCTGAACGGCTCTGCGGGTCAAGCAGCAGAGCGTCGCAAACCACATTGGATTTGACGCCCTTGGCGCCTTTATACACCTTGAGCAGGCCGCGATACGAGGCGCGTCCGCCGCTCTTGGAAATGGACTTGGAGGTGATTTTGCTGGTGGTTCCCGGCGCGAAATGAACCATCTTGGAACCGGCATCCTGAATCTGTCCCGGCCCGGCAAAGGCCATGGAGAGCATTTCGCCGTGCGCGCCCGGCTCCATCAGGTAGCAGGAGGGGTATTTCATGGTGACCTTCGAGCCAAGATTGGCGTCCACCCATTCATGCGTGGCATCGGCAAAGACTTTGGCGCGCTGAGTGACCAGGTTATAGACGTTGGTACTCCAGTTCTGGATGGTGGAATAACGCGAGCGCGCGCCCTTCTTGACAATAATCTCAATCACGCCGCTGTGGAATGAGTCGGTGGTGTACTGGGGCGCAGTGCAGCCCTCTACATAGTGAACCTGCGCGCCTTCGTCCACAATAATCAACGTGCGCTCGAACTGACCCACATTGGCCGTGTTGAGGCGGAAGTAGGCTTGCAGGGGCAAATCCACTTTCACACCCTTCGGCACATAGACAAACGACCCGCCCGACCAAACCGCGCTATTGAGGGCCGCGAATTTGTTGTCTTCGATGGGGACAACCGTCCCGAAGTATTCGCGGAACAGGTCGGGGTGCTGTCTCAGGCCGTCTTCAATGGACAGGAAGATGACGCCCTGCTTTTCAAGATGTTCCTGGATGGAGTGGTACACCATCTCAGATTCATACTGCGCGCCCACGCCGGCCAGGAACTTGCGTTCCGCTTCGGGAATGCCGAGCCGGTCGAAGGTGCGCTTGATGTCATCCGGCACGTCATCCCACGACTTTTCCTGCTTTTCGGTCGGTTTGACGTAGTAATAAATATCATCGAGGTCGAGTTCTTTGAGTTGCGGGCCCCAATTGGGCATGGGGCGTTTCAGGAAGTGGTCGAGCGCCTTCAGGCGAAAATCCAGCATCCACTGCGGTTCGCCTTTCATGTAAGAAATCTGCTCAACGATTTCCCGGTCTAGACCTTTGCGAGATTTAAAAGTGTAATAGTCATCACGGTCACGAAAACCATACTTGTACTCGCCAATTTCAGCAAGAATCTGGGCATCTTCGCTCATAATTAACTCCGTTACCAATAAACATCAGGCGGTTTCTTCAACAACTTTTTCACGAATCCAATCGTAGCCGTGTTCTTCCAGGTGCAGAGCCAGGTCAGGGCCACCGCTCTCGACAATGCGGCCATCCATCATGACGTGGACGAAGTGCGGTTTGATGTAGTTGAGCAGACGCTGGTAGTGCGTAATCACCAGCACGCCCATGTTTTCGCTCATCAACGCATTGACGCCTTCGGAGACAATCCGCAGCGCGTCAATATCGAGGCCGGAGTCGGTTTCATCGAGGATGGCGATGCTTGGCTGCAGGGTAGCCATTTGCAAAATTTCGGCGCGCTTCTTCTCGCCGCCCGAAAAACCATCATTCAGGTAGCGCCCGGCAAAGGCCTGGTCCATTTTGAGCATTTCCATCTTGCTCTTGAGCAGTTTACGGAACTCAGGAATCGGAATGCCCTTATCTTCCGGGTTTTCGGCGCGCCGGCGAGCATTGATGGCCGAGCGCAGGAAGTTTGCCACCGTTACGCCCGGAATGGCAACCGGGTACTGAAAAGCCAGGAAAATTCCCAGCCGCGAACGTTCATCTGGCTCCAGCTCAAGGATGTTCTGCCCTTTGAACCAGACTTCGCCCTCGGTCACTTCATAAGCCGGGTGTCCCATTAACGCATAAGAAAGGGTGGATTTTCCTGTACCGTTCGGCCCCATGATGGCGTGGATTTCGCCTGGATGGATGGTCAGGCTAAGTCCTTTGACGATTTCCTTGCCGTCAATGCTGACGTGAAGGTTTTTAATTTCCAGTTGTGACATAACTGCTCCTGAGATTATTACTTTTTCGGCGTTGCGCCTGGGGTGGAATGCTTTTTATTTCGCCCGCATTATAGCAAATCGGACTAAAAAAGTCAATATTTATGATATTTTTCTAGTTTATTCATACATTCTGTTAATGTCGCAATCATTTGCGCAGCAAAACATCCAGAATGGCCGGAGCGACGCCGGTCAAATCTTTCATCCCTGAAAACATCTCCCGCGCCCCGGCATTCCCCACCAGCAGCAACGGAACCGGGCTGTCTGTGTGCCGCCGGGTGGACAGGTCTTCCAGGTTGCCATGGTCGGAGGTGAGCAGAATCAGGCCATTTTCATCGTCCCAGGCGTCCAGCAATCCGCCCAGCACAGCGTCGAACTGTTCCAGCAAACGCGCCGCGACATCCATTTCCTGCCTATGACCGGCATAGTCGGTCAGCCAATACTCAAAGAAGGCAAAATCCAGCCCAGCCGACAAATCGGCCAGGCGGCGGCCAGCCTGCTGAGGAGAAAGCCGCGGAACTTCGGGATGCCCCAGCCGCTCTTGCCAGCCCTGCCCGGTCAGGTCGGCGCTAATGGCATTCCCGGTCATCAAATCATCGGTGCCGCGCAGGGTGAGACCAGCCTTTGTAACCGCCAGCGGGATGGATGAATAAAGCCGCTTACCTGAGCGGATTGCCTGGAAATAACCCGCCGGATAGGCGTTGAGAAGCGCGGTGCGCTTTCCGGCGCGGGTCAAAGCGCCAAACAGGCCGCCATCCTCGAGCGCTGCGGCAGTGGCCTTATCGGGCTTGGGGCCATAGTGGTAGCCAATTTCGGCAGGGATGTTGCGCCCGGTGAGCAAAACGGCCTGTCCGGTGGCCGATTGGGGCAGGCCTGGCACGTTCAGGCAGGCATCCAGCGCCAGCAGGGTGGCGCGCTCGTTTTGAAAGGGGGCCAAATCGGCCAACAGCCTGCGCCCCTCCAGCAGCCCTGCCAGGTTTGGCAGGTCGGCGCGCGCAAAAGGATTCCGAAATGGGTCATCGGTTCCCAGCCCGACGCCATCCAGGAACAGGAAAAGGACTCGCATTTTGTCAGGTTTTCTGAAGGGTGAAATAGGCTGAGGCGCGCCCGCCGCGGTCGAAGCCTTCCTGGTAAGAAACCAGCCGGAACAGGCCGCGAATGGCATCCAAATCTGAGGGGAAGATGCCCGGCGAGGCAAATTCGGTCAGGAATCCGTAAAGGAACCAGATGCCGCCCGGCACAAGCAACCGGTCCACCTGACGGATGTATTCCTTTTTCCCCTGTTCAGAGAGACTATGAAAACAACCAATGTCAACCACCAATTCAAATGACGCGCTCAAGCGGTCGAGCCGGGTTACATCCCCCAGGATGAAATCGGCAGTCACCCCGGCCTGTCTGGCTTTCTGGCGCGCCTGTTTTATCGCCGCCGGAATGAAATCAATGCCCGTCACCTGCCAGCCATAGGATGCCAGGGTAATAACATTTGTGCCGGTACCGCAGCCCAGGTCAATGGCACGGCCTGGCGACCTGCCTTCAAGGAAAGACAATAGTTCGGGCGGTGTCACGCCGCTGTCCCAGGGCGGGCGGCGAAAGTAGGAGAAAAAAACGACAGGCGGCGAAAAATATCCATGCGAGTAGCTTTATGATGAAAAAATGGGGAATGTAAATAGTAAGTTCATTTTAGCATGAGTTATCGTGAGGAATAGATTAAAGGCCTGATACGTCCAAATTTGTGACTTAAAGCGCAAGAAAGCAGGTACAATTACATTCATTTCGCTTTGACAATTGCGGTGACTTCTCTTAAAATTCAGCCCGCTGCTATTTTTTCCAATCTTTAATACGAGGAGTAAGTCTCCATGAAAGAGTACACTACCGAGTACCTCCGCAACATTGCCCTGGTCGCGCACGGCGGCGCCGGGAAGACGATGATGGCGGAGGCTTTTCTTCATTTTACAGGGGCCACCACTCGCCTGGGAAGGACGGATGATGGCACGACCGTCTCCGACTATGATGAAGAAGAAATTCGCCGCAAGATTTCGCTCTACACCAGCGTGATTCCTGTCGAATATCGTGACCACAAAATTAACGTGCTGGATGCGCCCGGCTTTACCGACTTCATCGGCGAAATGATTTCCGCTTTGAGCGTGGCCGATGGCGCGGTCATCCTGGTCGATTCGGTGGCGGGCATGGAAGTAGGCACGGAACTGGCCTGGAATTACTGTGACCAGTTCAAACTGCCTCGCTTCGTGGTCATCAACAAGATGGACCGCGAAAACGCCAACTTTGAGAAAGCCTATCAATCAGTGGAAGGATATGCCCAGGCAGCCGGGGCGCGTCTGATTAAAGCGCAGTTGCCGCTCGGCGAGAAACTGGATTTCCACGGCGTGATTGACCTGGTGACGATGAAGGCGTATGAAGGCGATGGCAAAACCGCCAAAGACATCCCGGCGGAATTCAAATCTGCCGCCGAGGAAGCCCGCACCGCCCTGATGGAAGCCGCCGCCGAAGGCGATGATGCTCTGATGGAGAAATACTTTGAAAATGGCGAACTCAGCCAGGAGGAAATTTTGCAAGGGCTGAAAGCCATCGTGCAGAGCGGCGCATTCATCCCCGTTTTCGTCTCTGCCGCCGGACACGCCAAAGGCGTTGGCCCGCTCTTGAACGCGCTGGTGGACCTGATGCCCAACCCGGCTCAGCGCCCCGCAGTGGTTGTTGAAGGCAAGAGCGGCGAGGAAAAATTATCACCCGCCAACACCGGGCCGGTGGCCTTGTACGTCTGGAAAACCACTGCCGACCCGTTTGTGGGCAAAATGACCTACTTCAAGGTCCTTTCGGGCAGCGTGGCCGCTGATGTTCATCTGTGGAATCAGACCAAAAGCGCCGACGAACGCATGGCCGGGTTGCACATTCAGCGCGGAAAGGAAGCCATTCCAGTCAAGGTAGTGAATGCCGGTGATATTGCCGTTGTGACAAAATTGAGCGTCACCGCCACTGGCGATACCCTGTGCGATAAAAATCACCCGCTCACAATTCCCGTTCCCAATTACCCGCGCGCGCTTTACCGCGTTGCCATCCAGCCAAAGACCCAGGCTGACGCGGCCAAGATTTCGCCAACCCTGACCCGATTGTGCGAAGAAGACATGACGCTTTCCTGGTACAACGAACAATCGACCGGTCAGACCATCCTGCAAGGCATGGGCGACCAGCACATTGACGTGGTCATAAACCGCGCCCAGACGAAATTTCAGGTTGGGCTGACAACGGCGGAACCTAAAGTGCCATATCGCGAGGGCATTACTCGCAAGGCTTCCGCGCAGTACCGCCACAAAAAACAGACTGGCGGTTCTGGTCAGTTTGGCGAAGTTCACCTGCGCATTGAGCCGTATCCTGACGGCGACTTTGAGTTCACCGATGAATTGGTGGGCATGAATCTGTCCCGCTCTTACCTGCCGCCGATTGAAAAAGGCATCCGCGCCGCGATGGAGCAAGGCGTCTTTGCGGGCTACCCGATGAGCAATGTCAAAGTCATCGTTTATGACGGCAAGGAACACCCGGTAGACTCGAAACCGGTGGCCTTTGAAACCGCCGGGCGCGAGGCCTTCAAACTGGCCGTGCAGGATGCCGGGCCGGTCTTGTTTGAGCCGATTATGGCCGTGCGTGTCACCGTCCCCGATGCCAGCATGGGCGATATCATGGGCGACCTGAACACGCGGCGCGGGCGCGTGCAGGGTACCGAAGCCGAACGCGGCAACACGACCATCATCGCGCATGTCCCGCTGGCTGAAATGTTGCGCTATACCACCCAACTGCGCTCCCTGACCGGCGGACGCGGCCACTTCACGATGGAGTTCGACCACTACGACATCGTACCGCAACACCTGGCCCAGCCAATTGTGGAAGCGCACAAAAAGGAAATGGAAGCCAAGAAGGAAGAGTAAGACACCGGCAGAAATTGGTGGAGACAGTCACTTTTTCAAAGTGGCTGTCTCTTTATTTTTGGCAGAATTTTTGTTAATATTTTGATAAAAACTATCCAGATTGCTTGACTTTATGAAGCAGATGCGTACAATTACGCGTATGAAGAAATTTAACTTGCTTTGCTCCTGTATGGCGCGGGGTTCGTAACCGCCGCGCCTTCGTAGAAACGCAACACTTCACCTGACCGAAGGAACGGCGCGCGAATCCCGCATGTGAACCCCTTTCACATGGCGAACATTCCGCCGTTCTTTTGTTTTGTCCGCTAATGGCAAAACGGGTCAGGTGATTTTATTTGTCCTGGAGAAAAATTGATATGGAAAACCTGAAGAAAATTGACCACAGCGCGATGACCGTCAACCAGGTCATCATCATTGCGCTCAACATCACTGCGTTTGTGCTGAACCTGCCCTGGCTGGCTGCGCTGGTGGCCGCCGGAATGCTGCTCGGAACGCTGTTGGGCAAGCCTGGCTTCGGTTTCATCTATCAGTTCGCGCTCAAACCGGCAGGATGGGTAAAGCCGCACATTCTGCTTGATAACCCGGAACCGCATCGCTTTGCGCAAGGGTTGGGCGGCGCGTTCATGCTGGGCGGGGCGCTGGCGCTGTTCGGCGGGCTGGGCGCTTTGGGCTGGGGATTGGTATGGATGGTAGCCGCCCTGGCCGCGCTGAACGCCTTTGGCGGATTTTGCGTGGGGTGTTTCGTCTATTACTGGCTGACCCGCTTCGGGCTTCCAGGATTCTCGAAAACGCCCCCGGCTGGAACCTTCCCCGGTATGCGTCCCAAGGGAGCGGTGAACGATGAGCGCTGAAGTGTTGGAGCGGCTTTTCATAGCGGCAGCAATTTCCGGTCTGGCGGTGGCGGCGTATCTGTTCTTTAACCGGTACACGCTGGGGCGGGTGTCCACCAAAGTCAGCAAGTTCGCATCCTACCAATCCGGCTTGCCAGCGATAGTGTATTTCACCACCCCAACCTGCACGCCATGCAAAACCGTCCAGCGCCCGGCCATCGAGCGGATGAAGGCCAGTTACGGGAAGTGGTTCCAGGTGATTGAGGTGGATGCCAGCCAACAGCCGGAGATTGCACAAGAATGGGGCGTAATGACCGTCCCAACTACATTTGTGATGGATGCCAGCGGCAAGGCGCGTTATGTGAACCAGGGCATTGCCACGGCTGAAAAACTCATTCAACAACTTGAACTGGAGGATTTTTCGATATGAAAATTGCAGCCAACGTGACAGAATTGATTGGAAATACCCCGCTGGTGCGCCTGAACCGCGTGACCAACGGCGCGGCGGCAGAAGTGGTCGCCAAACTGGAATTTTACAATCCGGCCAAGAGCGTCAAGGACCGCATTGGCTTTTCGATGATTGACGCTGCCGAAAAAGCGGGCGTACTGACGAAGGATAAGACTATCGTCGAGCCAACCAGCGGCAACACTGGCATTGCGCTGGCGATGGTAGCCGCCGCCAAGGGCTATAAGTGCATTCTAACCATGCCAGAGACGATGAGCAAAGAGCGCCGAATGTTATTACGCGCTTACGGCGCGGAACTGGTATTGACGCCCGGCCCAGAGGGGATGGGTGGGGCTATTCGCAAGGCTGAGGAAATCGCGGCGGCAGACCCTGATAAATATTTCATCCCGATGCAATTCAAGAACCCGGCCAATCCTGAAATTCACCGTAAGACGACTGCTGAGGAAATCTGGCGCGATACGGATGGCAAAGTGGATATTGTCGTTTCGGGAATCGGCACAGGCGGAACGATTACCGGCGTGGGCGAGGTGTTGAAAGAGCGCAAGCCTTCCGTGCGTATGGTAGCGGTTGAGCCAGATGCTTCGCCGGTGCTTTCTGGCGGCGTGAAGGGGCCGCACAAAATTCAGGGCATTGGCGCGGGCTTCGTGCCAGAGGTGCTGAATACCAAAATTTACGATGAAATTATCCGCGTGACCGATGATAACGCGATGGAGACCGCCCGCCGCATGGCAAAGGAGGAGGGGATTTTGGTCGGAATTTCCTCCGGCGCGGCGACCTGGGCGGCTTTGCAGGTGGCGCATCGCCCCGAAAACGCCGGAAAACTGATTGTGGTCATTATCCCATCGTTTGGTGAGCGCTACCTGTCGTCGGCGCTGTACGCGCATTTGGCGGATTAAGGTTTCAGGTCGAAACGTATCAGGTGTCAGGCGAAACCCAAGCCTGACGCCTGACACCCGATACTCTCATACGGAGAATTTATGCAAGCCGAACTGACCCAATCAAAAAATCATAAAATCACAAAATCACTCAATTTTTTTTCTTCGGCGCGCGATGACCTGAACTCGGCCTTGCAACGCGACCCAGCGGCGCGTTCACGGCTGGAGATTGCTCTGCTCTACCCTGGCCTGCACGCGATTTGGATTCACCGCATCAGCCATTGGTTGTGGAATCGCGGGGCAAAACTCCCGGCGCGCTGGCTCTCGCAGCTGGCGCGCGGGCTCACTGGCATCGAAATCCACCCCGGCGCAACCATTGGCCAGCGGGTGTTCATTGACCATGGCATGGGCGTCGTCATTGGGGAAACCGCCGAAGTGGGGGATGATGTAACCCTGTATCACGGCGTCACCCTGGGCGGGACTTCGCTCAACAAGGGCAAGCGCCATCCCACCATCGGCGACCGGGTGACGATTGGGGCAGGCGCTAAAGTGTTGGGCAATATCACCATTGGGGCCGACAGCCGGATTGGGGCGAATGCCGTGGTGGTCAAATCGGTTCCTGAGAATTCGGTGGTGGTCGGCGTGCCGGGGCAGATTGTCAAACGCGCCCAGCCGCACAAGGCCAACGATGCTCCCGACTTGAATCACACCGCCCTGCCGGATGTGTTTGCGAATGCTATCCGCGATTTACTGGCGCGGGTCGATGAACTCGAAAACCGGGTGGATGGTCATTCCCATCCGCATACCGCGCTTTTCACCCCGGTCGGCGAGGCCTGGGAGGAAGTGGATTACGCGATTTAGATTTATATTTGAAATTGGGAGACTATCCATAACAAAAAGACCGGTTCGCCCGGTCTTTTTGTTTGCCTCTTGACATCTCATAAATTTGATATACAATGATACAAAGATACAATTATACAATTCTAACTATGCTCAAACTCAACCTCGACTTCCGTTCCGATATTCCACTCACCAGCCAGATTGTTGCTCAAATCCAGCAAAAACTGGCGAGCGGTGTATTGAAACCCGGCGACCAGCTGCCCACCGTGCGCGCACTGGCTCAGGAACTTCGCATCAACTTTAATACAGTCGCGCGCGCCTATCGCATTTTGGACGAAGCCGGGATTATTTCCACCCAGCAAGGTCGCGGCACATACATCCTGGAACAGCCGCCACCCATCCCAAGCGAGCGATTGCGCCGCGAGTCGCTCGAAAACCTGGCGCGGCGCTATCTGAACGAGGCCCGGCGGCTCGGATTCGACCGCCAACAATCCCTGCAAATTTTTCAAGAAACGGCTGAAACCTGGCAGGAAACAGACAGCCCAGCGAAAAAAGAATAGGAGAATGTAAATGAACACCAAATTTATCGCGAAAAACGCCATGACGGCAGCCAAACTTGACCAGCGTATTCCGCCCATTGCCGGGGCTATCTTCGCTGTCATCCTGGTTGTCGCAGTGGTTGGCGCAATCCTGATGGACGGCAAGATATCAGACGGATGGATTGGCGCGTATGTGGGAACGCTTATGCTCATTGGCATCTACGTCCTGTTCGCGCTCAAGGTGGCCAACCAGTGGGAAAAAGCCATTGTGCTGCGGCTGGGAAAATTCCAGGGACTGCGCGGCCCCGGCATGTTTTGGATTATGCCGATTGTGGATACGATTCCAGCCTGGATTGACCATCGTGTGATGGTGACACCCTTTTCGGCCCAAAAAACGCTCACCAAAGACACCGTTCCTGTGGACGTGGACGCAGTGCTATTTTGGGTTGTGTGGGATGCCGAGAAAGCTGCCCTCGAAGTGGAAGACTACCGCGCCGCAGTGGATTGGGCTGCCCAAACTGCCCTGCGCGACATCACCGGCCGCATGATGCTGGCAGATATTCTGGTCGGACGCAGTGTGATTGACCAGGAACTACAGCAGATTATCGATGAGCGCACCACTCCCTGGGGCGTGACCGTGCAATCGGTCGAAATCCGCGATATTGTCATCCCGCAGGATTTGGAAGACGCGATGAGCCGCCAGGCGCAGGCCGAGCGTGAACGCCAGGCGCGCGTCATCCTGGGCGAATCGGAAAAGCAAATTGCCGAGTCATTTGCCGAAGCTTCTCAGGCCTACATCAACAACCCCACCGCCCTGCACCTGCGCGCCATGAATATGCTCTTTGAAGGCCTGAAAGAAAAAGGCGCGATGGTCATCGTCCCCAGTTCCGCGGTAGATACCATGAATCTGGGCGGAATCAGCGGGATGGTCTCGATGGCGCAGCAGAACCTGCCGAAAGAATAGCACTCCGTATCCAATCATCAGTCATCAGTGAACAGTTCTGAACGGAGAGCGCCGCCCACAGTCGAAGGACAGGCGTAAGGAAACTGTTTCACGTGAAACGCAGCGTAAATAATATCTTGCGCTACACCAGAAAGGCAAAAAAATGTCTACCAAAACTTCTCTCACCATCTCTTTTATCCTGATTGTCCTGGCCGTTATTGCCGGGCTGCTGCTCGCATCCCAACTTCCCGACCCCATGCCCTCGCACTGGAATGCGGCAGGTGAAGTGGATGGGTATATGCCCAGATTCTGGGGCATCTGGCTGCTGCCCCTGATGACGGCTGGAATTACCCTGCTGTTGGCCTTCATCCCCTTCATAGACCCTCTGCGGAGCAACATTGCCCAATTTCGGAACCTGTACAATACCTTCATCGTTGGCTTTGTGGCTTACATGCTCTATGTGTATGGCCTGACGTTAGCGGCCTCTTTAGGCTACCAGTTCAACATGACGATGATGATGCTCCCGGCGATGGGTCTTCTGTTCATTGGCATCAGTTTCCTGATAAAGAACGCCAAACGTAACTTTTTTATCGGCATTCGCACCCCCTGGACGCTTTCGAGCGATTCAGTCTGGGAGAAAACGCACCGACTGGGCGCAAAAATGTTCCTGGGCAGCGGCGTGGTTGTTTTGGTCAGTGCTTTTCTGGGCGAGAACGGCATCTGGCTGATGATGGCCGCCCTTCTGGTCGCCGCCTTCGTTCCGATTGTGTATTCGTACATCCTGTGGCGGCAGGAGAACTCCTGACGTTTCACGTGAAACACTGGCCCGTTAGAAAGGTCAATTGCCCGCTTTGTGATGGAGACACGACCTTTCAACCGGTTGTATAGTAAGCAAAAATGGCATTGAGAATGACCCAACCAATCATTGAAGTAACCAATCTGCAACGCACCTTTGGCGCAAACCGCGCGGTGGATGGGATGACCTTTCACGTTGAACCGGGCGAGGTATTTGGATTGCTCGGCCCAAACGGCGCAGGCAAAACGACCAGCGTGCGCCTGCTCAACGGCATCTTGCCGCCTTCTGGCGGGAGCGCGCGCGTTTTTGGGCTGAACCCCGAAACAGATGGCGAGCGCATCCGCCAGCAGACCGGCGTACTGACCGAGACTCCCTCGCACTATGAGCGGCTTTCGGCGCGTGAAAACCTGGAGTTCTTTGGCACGCTGACCGGGATTTCCTCCGCCGACCTGCCCCGCCGGGTGGATGAAATGCTCTCGTTTTTCGAACTTGCTCACCGGGCCAACGACAAGGTCGAGACTTTCAGCAAAGGGATGAAGCAGCGCCTGGCTCTGGCCCGCGCGCTCATTCACAAGCCGCCGCTCTTGTTCCTCGACGAGCCAACCAGCGGACTCGACCCCGAAGCCGCCCAGCAGGTCAACGACCTGATTGCCAGCCTGGGCCGCCGCAACGGGCAGACGGTTGTCCTGGCAACCCATAACCTGCTCGACGCCCAAAGACTCTGTGACCGGGTCGCCATCCTGAACCAGGGGCGCATCCTGGCGTTGGGGTCGCTCAAGGAACTGGCCCGCAAGTTGTGGCCCGTGACGTGGGTCGATGTGACCCTGTTCAACGGCGCGTCAGCGGAATCTGCTTCAGCCAGTATCCAGGCCCTTCGTGGCGTGAGGCAGGTGTCAGTGGGGAAGGAGTCGCTGGCGATTCAGGTCGAGGCTGAGGAAGTCATCCCACAGGTGGTCTCGGCCCTCGCCACGAATCAATTCCCAATTCTCAAAGTGAGCCCGCGCGCTTACACGTTGGAAGATATTTATTTTGCATTGCAGGCAGGTGAAGCATGAACTGGCGCAGTATTTGGGCGATTGCCCGCAAAGATTTGAAAGAAGTACGGCAAAACAAGGCGGCCTGGGCGCCAGCAGTTATTGTGCCGCTGGTGTTCGCCGTTATCATGCCGCTGATGTTCATCATCCTGCCGCAGGTGATTCCGGCAGAGGATGTGCAGCGCGAACTGGGCGATATGGATACGCTGCTCAGGAATATGCCGCCTGCGCTGAAGGCGATTTTCGACGGCAAATCATTAGAACAAATGTTCGTTTTATATATGGCCGGTTTTATGCTGGCGCCGATGTTCCTGATTATGCCGCTCATGTTTTCCTCGGTGGTTGGGTCCGATTCGTTCGTCGGCGAGCGCGAGCGCAAGACGATGGAAGCTCTGCTCTACGCGCCGACCAGCGACCTGGAACTGTTCCTGGGCAAGGTGCTGGCGGCGGTGCTGCCCGCCATCGGAATTTCGTGGCTGACGTATCTGGTTTACGCGCTGGTGGTCAATGTGGCCAGTTTCCCGCTCTTTGGCGCAATCTGGTTCCCGTTGGCTTCGTGGTGGCCGATGATGTTCTGGCTGACGCCTGCCCTGGCGGTGCTGGGAATTTCGGCGACGGTGCTGATTTCGAGCCGGGTTAAGACCTTTATGGAGGCTTACCAGATGAGCGCTTCGCTGGTGGTGCTGGTGCTGGCGCTGGTTTTTGGACAGGTCAGCGGGGTCCTGTTCCTGGGCGTCGGGACGGTATTGGTGATTGGGACGTTGGTCTGGCTGGTGGATGCGCTTCTAATTTACCTGAGCGTGAGCAATTTCAAGCGTAGCAGCCTGGTGGCAAAGTTATAGGGCAAGCGGCGGCGCAAGATAATAATCTTGCGCTCTTACGAAAGGAATGATTATGCCTGACGAGATTAAACAATGGGAATACCGCGTGCAAACCGTCGGTTCGTTTTTCGGCGGCGTGAAGGCCGAAGAGTTAGAAGCCCTGCTCAACGAATGGGGCGAGGATGGCTGGGAAGTCGTCTCCACGCACATCAAGGAAAACGAGAACAAAATCAATGTCATCGCCAAACGCCCGCTGACCGAGCGGGTCAAACGGGCGCGTTCAATGCCCTCATACTCAGGGCGCAAATAATTTGAAATACTCTTTTTTAGGAAAACATCATGCTGGACAAAAAATCACTCTTCTGGTTCATCGTCATCACCTTCGCTATTTCGTGGATTCTCTTTGCCGCGCCGCTGGCGGTCAAAGACACCCCAACGCTCTATCCGCTGATGACAACCAGCCTGTTGGCTCTTGCCATGTGGGGGCCAGGGATTGCGGCGATTGCTGCCACCCTGCTCATTGCCCGCCAACCGTTTTCGACCTTGCGGCTGAACACGCTCGGCCCCAAGCGCTACTACTTCTGGGCCTGGCTGCTGGCCCCACTGGTGGCGGCGCTGACCCTGGTCACAACCGTGCTGCTGGGCACGGGGACTTTCGACTCATCGTTTCCGATGATGCGCGAGGCGCTGGCGCAGTCTCCACAAACACAGGTACTTCCCTCTGTGGAGATTTTGGTCGCGATGCAACTCGCCTTTGCACTCACTCTCGCGCCCTTTATCAACGTCCTGTTTGCACTGGGCGAGGAACTCGGCTGGCGCGGATTTCTGCTGCCCAAACTGCTGCCGCTCGGCGAGTGGAAAGCACTGCTGCTGAGCGGGGTCATCTGGGGCATATGGCATGCGCCCGCTATCGTCCTGCACGGACACAACTTCCCGGCGCACCCCTACCTGGGCATACTGGTGATGACCGTCGGATGTACGCTGCTAGGAGTCATTTTCGGCTGGCTGTATCTCAAGACCAAAAGCCCCTGGGCTCCCGCGCTGGCGCACGGCGCGTTCAACGCCATTGGCCCGGCAGCGCTCTTTTTCCTGAACCCCGAAGGCCTGGATACAGCCCTGGCTGGTAATCCGTTGGGAGTTGCAGGTTGGATTCCAATGGGCTTGATTATTCTCGCCCTGGTTACGCTCAAAGAGTTGCCAACCTTTCAACAAACGGTTAACGAGGGCAAAAATCCCTGACAAATTTGCAAGGTGTGTCTACGATTTGTCTACGCCAGTTCGGTATGATAAAAGCAATAAATCAGAACGTGGTGGGGCCCACGTTGCAAACACCGGCACACAGGAAGGGGGACTTCCGCGACCGGTGTTTGTTTTTAACAAAAATGACACAAAACCTTACAGCAGAGCCAGACAACCTGACAAATTTGCAAAGAGTGTCTACATTTTGTCTACGCCTTTTGAGTATGATATCAATAACAAACTGAAACGTGGAACTGGGGCCCACGTTATAGATGCCGGGCAAAAGGAAGGGGGTCTTCCGTTACCGGCGTCTATTCTTTAAGTATACATGGCGCTGTCTACGAAAAACTCAGGCAGCGCCATGTAGTTTTTAATGATTTTCTATAAAAACAACCCAAAAATTCTATGCAAAATTACATTGACTTTTCGGCCAACTCTTATAGAATTTGGAGAAATTCCAGCCAAAGGATAAGATACGCGCATGTTAAGAAAACGCCTGCAACTTGGCCTGATTCACGTGGCCGTTGCCATGACCCTCGTCCCCATCAACAGCACCCTCAACCGCGTGATGATTAAAGAACTGGGCATTGCCGCCACTGCGGTCGCTCTCCTCGCCATCCTGCCTTACTTGTTCGCCCCATTGCAAGTAGCAATTGGTTCGTTCTCTGACCGCCATCCCATCCTGGGATTTCGGCGCAGCCCGTACATCCTGCTCGGGCTGGTATTATGCGTCGCCGGGGTTATCGTCTCGCCGCAGGTTGCCTTCCTGCTCGCCGAACAACCCGTTTGGGGTTATCTCGTCGCTGCGCTGGCCTTCGGAGCATGGGGCATGGGCTATAATCTGTCTTCTGTTTCGTACCTGTCGCTGGCAACCGAACTTTCCGGTCAGGATGGACGCGGCAAGACCATTGCAACCATGTGGTTTATGATGATTGTCAGCATCATTTTCGCCGCCATTGCCATCAGCCGCCTGGTAGAACCGTACTCCCCTGAAGCAGTACAAACTGCCTTTTGGGAAGTGGGGCTGATTGCGCTGGGACTTGGTCTGCTGGGACTGATTCGCCTGGAAAGCCGCCATCAGACCGCAATTTCAGAAGCAGAGAATTACTCGTTAAGAGAAATGGCGGGCGTCATCTTGAAAAGCCGCCAGGCAACGACCTTTTTCTGGTATCTCACCCTGTTACTGGCTGCCATTTTGGGGCAAGATGTGTTGCTCGAACCCTTCGCCGCCGAAGCCTTTGACATGAGCGTACAACAGACAACACGCATTACGTCCATTTGGGGTGTAGCGGTGTTGCTGACCATCCTGCTGGCCGGAGCGCTGGAACGGCGTTTACCCCGCAAACTGGTGGCGCAAACTGGCAATCTCACCGCCCTGGGCGGATTCCTGTTCATCCTTATCAGTGGAATGGCCGGCTCGACGGGCATTTTCTACATTGGAGTTGTGTTGCTCGGCGCAGGAACCGGCCTTTCGACGGTGGCGAACCTGGCCCTGATGTTTGACCTGACCATCCCCGGCTATGTTGGGTTGTTCATCGGCGCGTGGGGCGTCTCAAACGCGCTTTCGCGCCTGACCGGCACGTTGATGGCAGGCATCGTCCGAGACGGAGTGACGTTTCTGACGGGAGATGCTCTTCTTGGATACCTGATGGTGTTTGGCATTGAAGCGGCCATGCTGGCAGCCGCCTCTGTTTTATTGTTGGGCATCAACGCGCGAAAATTCCACCAACAGGTGGAAACGCCCTCCATCGCGGAACGCGCCGCGCTGGCGGATTAATTCACAGCCGAGAAAAGGTCAAAATCATGGCAAACCAGCCTCAGGCCGATTGGCTCTCTCTTTCAGACGTGGCAGAAAAACTGGGGGTGCATCCATCCACCGTGCGGTTGTGGTCTGATAAAGGCGTCCTCCCCACCCATCGCACCTCGGGCGGACATCGCCGCTACCTGCTGCACGAAGTTGAACTATGGATGAATGCTGCCCGCGAGAAGCAAGTGGTGGAGCCAACCGACGCCCTGCAAAACGCCATCGGCAAAATTCGAATGCGGGTGAGCGAGGGACAACTAGAGGCTGAAGCCTGGTATCAAAAACTGGATGCCGATGCGCGCACGCAATATCGCATGAGCGGTGGAGCACTGGTACGAGGGCTGGTTGCGCATCTTTGCAACCCAGAGAACGATGAAAACACAGAAGCCAAAGCCCTGGGCTACGAATATGCTTCACGCGCCCGCCGCTATGGACTGAATAGTGTGGACGCAACGCAAGCCTTCCTGTTCTTTCGGAATGGATTGCTGGAAGCACTGGTCAATGCTTACGAGGACGCACGCGTACCGCCCGGCCTGGCCTGGGGACGTTTGTTAATCCGCCTGCATTATTTTACCGACCAGGTATTGCTCAATCTGCTCGAATCGTATCAGGCTTTCGAGGAGCGTAGTCGCTAATTTTCTCGCCGAGCAAGCGCAAAACATATCCACCAGGAGAACCTCGATGCTTCAAGCGACACACTATATCCCGATTGTTACCACCGTTATTTCACTTGCCTTTGCGTATGTCTTGTTCCAACACTGGAATCGCAAGCGCACAGCCACCTACCTGGTTTGGTGGGCGATTGGAGTCCTGACGTTTGGGATTGGCACCAGCACCGAGGCAATCAACGCCCTTTTCGGCTGGAGCGCAGCGAATTTAAAGGCCTGGTACATCTCTGGCGCGCTGTTTGGGGCTTTTCCACTAGCCCAAGGCACGGTCTATCTGCTGTTTAAGAAAAAGACGGCTGACATCATGGCGATACTGATGACAGCCTACTGTGTCATAGCCTCGGTGTTGATTCTGCTTTCGCCGATTGACATGCAGGCCGTGACCGGTGCATTGACTGGCAAGGTACTGGCCTGGAGTTGGGTGCGCGCCTTCTCGCCCATCCCCAACACTTATGGGCTGATTTTCCTGGTAGGCGGCGCAATCTGGTCGGCCATCCAGTACGCGCGCAAGCAGGATGTGGGTAACCGCGTGCTTGGCAACTGGCTGATTGCCCTCGGCGGGTTGCTACCCGGCATCGGCGGGGCATTTACCCGTTTTGGTTTTGTGGAAGCCCTGTTCATCACCGAATTTTTCGGCATTTTGTTGATATGGGGCGGGTATCGGGCCATGCTGGCCGCTACCACGCCCTCCATTCACCCGGTACAACAACAGGCAGGCGATTAATCTCTCTCGCACAAAAAGGGACGGCTGGTTTGCCGTCCGTTTTTGTTTTTGGGTACAATAGAGATATGAACAACTTTTTGGAAGCTCCTTACATTAGCGAAACCCGGCGCAATCATGCGCTGGAACATGCCACCATCCACATTCTTTCGGCGCGTTTTCCTGACCGTCCGCTGGCTGGTCACTCTAACCCAACTGGCTTTTTTCTGCTGGGCAATGTGCCAACCGAACACGTCCGCGATGCCGCGAACGAGGCACTGATGCGCCTGCAAAACGGAGAAAGCGGCCTGGCAATTCATCCCGGCTGTGGAACGAATTACGTCGTCAGCGGCGGGCTGGCAGCCCTGTTTGCATTTTTTGGAATGAGCGGAACGAAGAACAACCATCAGCGCTGGGAACGCCTGCCCATGCTGGTCGTTCTTTCGGCGCTGGCGTTTATCCTTGGTCAGCGACTTGGCCCGGCCCTGCAAAATGGAATTACCACCGAACCCGACCCCGGCGAACTCGCCATCCTGGATATTTATCGGGTTGCAAAGAACATTCACCGGGTTGTGACGCGCTCCTGATGCACATCCACTACTACTTCGGCAACGACGAATACGCCATCCGCCAACAGGCAGGCAAATTCGGCAAGATGTTCAGTGACCCCACCACGGCGGATATGAACACCTCGCGCCTCGATGCGCGCTCGGTCAGTGAAAATGACCTCAACAACGCGGTCAGCGCAATGCCGTTCCTGGCCGCGCAGCGCCTGGTAGTTCTGGAAAACGTCTCGAAGCGATATACCGGACAGGAGGGTCACAAAAAATTCACGGCCTTTCTCGAAACCATTCCCCCTTCGACCAAACTGGTCATCATTGACCCGGAAGAAGTCAAAGAACGCGACATTCCCAATCACTGGATGGTGAAATGGTCGGCCAAACACGCCGAGAGCGCCGAAGCGAGAGCCTTCCTGCTGCCCAGGCAACGCGAAATGCCCGGCTGGATTGCGGCTGAGACCAAACGCCAGGGCGGGAGTATCGAACCGGCAGCGGCGGCGCGCCTGGCCGAAATGACCGGCGAAAATACCCGCCAGGCGGCGCAGGAAATCACCAAACTGCTGACCTACGTCAACTACGCCCACCCCATCGGGTTGGAGGACGTGGAGGCGGTCAGCATTGTCACTGTCAGCGTGGATGTGTTCGAACTGGTGGAGGCGCTCGGCGCGCGCGATGGCAGGAAATCACAAAAGTTGCTGCACCGCCTGCTGGAAGACAAAGACGCGTTTGAGTTGTTTGGGATGGTAATTCGACAATTCCGCCTGCTGACGATTGCGCGCGAAGTGATGGATGAAAGCGGCACGCTGGAAGAAGCCGCCGCCGCGCTGGGAACTCACCCTTTCGTGGCTGAAAAAGCCTGGAATCAGGCCCGCAAGTTCAATATGGAGACGCTCACATCCATCTACCGCCGCTTGCTGGCCATGGACGAAGCCGCCAAAACCGGCGTGATGCCGCTCGATTTGGCGCTGGATACGTTTATTGTAGAGTTGACCAGGTAACGCGAAATTAATTTCGCGTTACACAAACTCCCCGCCCGATTCGACCCGCCGCTCCAGCAAGGAGCGGTTTTTATCGAACTTCAGCCCGACTTCGATTTGCTGGTAGCAATAGCGGCTGCCATCGCCAATCAACACTTTGCGGGCATAGTACACATCGCCCCCGTCTTCGTATTCCACGCTCAAATCGTTGTCCAAATCCACGCGGCCTTCGATGAATTCGCCGCAGCGTTTGCATTGCACTTGAAAGACGTAATACCGTTTTTCCGGCTTGGGGTTGAGCCGGGCAAAGAATTTTTGCAAAAAGTTCATCGCTGACTCCTCTCGAAGCGGTTCAGTACATCCACAAACACCTGAATCATCCGCTCTAAATTGATTTCCTCGGCCACAATCCGGTACGATTCCGCGCCCATACGGCGCAGGCGGGGCAGGTCGCTCAAGGCTTCTTGTAAGGCAAAGAATAACGCAAAATCGTCCTCCGGCGGGATTTGCCAGCCGTTTTCGGGGCGCACCAGGTCATCTTGCGTGCCATCTCCTCTGGCAACGATGACCGGCAGGCCATAGGACATGGCCTCCTGCACGGCCAGGCCGCCCGTGCCGGGCAGGACGAACAGGTCGGCGGCGAGAAAGTAAGGGACAAGTTCTGCGCCGTGCTTCGCGCCCACAAATTCGGCAGAGGGATAAATGCTGCGGGCCAGAGTCAGCGCGGGTTCAAGGTCTGGCCCCTCGCCGACAATCACCAATCGGGGCTGGAGAGGCGCGGGGAGTTCGGCGCAGGCTTTGAGCAGAGCGGGAACCCGCTTCCTCGCCTGAATCCGCCCCACGAACAGGACGCACGGCTTCAGCGGGGAAGAATCCCGCCGGGGCAGGGGATGGTTGGGGGCGGGGGCAACCGCATTGGGGGCAACGAAAATCCGTTCGGCAGGAAATCCACAAGCGGCATATTGCGCGGCCCCACGCGCCGAATACGCGATGAGCGCATCGAAACCGCGAAGGAAACGGTTACGCAACTCGGAAAGGAATCCGCGCGAGGCGGGCGCGCCTAACCCCCATCCAATGACCGGCCTGCCGCGCCGTTTCATCCAGCGGATGGCGGCGGGCGAAGAGAGATAGCGAAAATTGGCCTCCACAATCAACGCGGCGGGGTTTTCGCGTTCCAGCCAGGCAGTAACTCCGCGCTGGTAGCAAAAATAGAAGGGAGATTGGGGATTGGAGAAGTGCAGGTTGCGGGCAGGCTGGTAACTGGCAACTCGTAATTGGGAGGTCGTGGCAATCCCTTCGGTTGGCAGGGGCTGACCAGCAAAGAGCGTCAGCCCGCCGGAACAGGCGGAAGCCAGCGCATCGAAGAACGGGGCGCGGTAGGAGGGGAGAACGCGCTGAAGCAGAGCAAGGCGGCCAGGGAAGCTACTTTCCACTTTCCAGCCTCGCAATCACATAGGCTTTCCAGCCCAGTCCTTCGGGCGAGCGGATGACCGGATAGCCGGAGGACATTTCACGCAGGGTGTAGCCGGCATCGGTCAGAATCTGCCAGGCGGCCTGTTCAGATTCCGGGCCGTGCAGTTCCAGGAACAAAATTGGATGATGCTCGTTGAGAATCCGCTTCATGCCGGGCAGGGCCAGCACTTCGCCGCCTTCGATGTCCACCTTGACCAAATCGGGCGGGGGATTGCCCTGCTGATAGACGAATTCATCCAGCGAGAGCGCCGGAACGCGGATTTCAGCCTGATAGCGCTCCTCGCGCCGCCCGGCGGACCCGACGGCCTTGCCCATCCCGACCGATTCGTGGACGAGGAAGGTGATTTCCCCGCCCCGGTCGGCCACCGCCGCCTCGACCAGCGTGATGCGGCTTTCGAGGGCATTGAGCGCCACGTTGCGGCGAATCCGCTCCGCATTGGCGGGCAGGGCCTCGAAGGCAAACAACCTGCCAGAGGAACGGACATGATGCGCCAGCAGCAGGGAAACGTAACCGATGTTCGCGCCCACGTCATAGACCGTCATGCCCGGTTTCAGGAAGGCGCGCGCGGCTTCGGCCAGTTCGGGTTCATACGTCCCCAGCCAGCGGCTTTTTTCGGCTTTGAGATTGAGCAGGATTTTGTAGCCCTTCAAGTCCCCGGCGGCGATTTCAACCTCGCTCAAACCAGATTCTACTGCCGAGTTCATCGAGCGGCGAATCAGCCGCGCCAGCGGCGGGAAGCGATAAACGGCCTGCTTGACCGGCAGGGGCAGGATGCGGGCGAAAAAAGAAAAGAGCGAGAGCAAGAATTTTTTCATGAACGTTCTTCAGCCACATGCGGCGCAGGATATGCCGGGGATTTGTGAACATGCACCACCTGCCACTTGCCATCGAACTTGACCATCACGCGGCTTTCGTTATGGGCGGCGACCTTCACCCCCTGCGGCGTGGCGGTGCTGACCAGCAGGGTGTAACTGGCAATCGCCGTATTGCCGTACTGCTGAATTTTCAGGTTCGCCAGGTCAAAGCGGGTTGGCGCGGGTTCGCCTTCCGCGCCAAAGACTGCCCCGCGTTTGGCATTGGACTCCATCATAAACCGATGAAAAGGCAGCCCGTCAATTCGGTGCGGCGTGACCCACCACTCGTAGAGCGTCAAATCGGGGTGGGTTGTCTCGTCATAGACCTTCACATCGTTTTCATTAATCGCCTTCAGATGGCGCAACAAGAATTCGGTCACTTCCGTTTCCATAAAACATCCTTCAAGAAAATATCGAATAACGATTTACCAATTACGAATTACCTGTCAACGCATCCAGATACTTCTCCATCATCACCCGCACATCGAAGGCCGCTTCGGCCCTGGCGCGCGCGCCAGCCCGGAACCCTTGCTGATTCTCCAGCACATGCGCCAGCCCATGCGCCAGCGGCTCAACTTGCGGCGGCTCCAGCCGCCAGGGATTAGCCCCATAGGGCGCAACCACCCCGGCTTCGGGCGTCACCAGCTCAGCCAGCGAACCGGTATCGTAAGCCACCACCGGCAAGCCGCAGGCCAGCGCCTCGATGACCGAATTGGGGCAAGCCGGGTGAACATCCGCCGAAAACAGGGCGTGCGCCTCGTTCATCAAACGCGGAATATCATTCCGCGCTACAAGGCCAACCCAAGTAATCGGCACGCCACTTTTCGCCGTCCATTCCGCCTTCAGCGCCTCGCTGACCTCGCCCACCACCACCAACTCCAGCGGTTTTGAAACCCACCAGGAGGCCGCCTCGGCCAGCCGCACGGCATTCTCCAGCCCGCCCTCGTAGCCGCCGCCCAGCGAACCTTCCACCACCAGCAAACGGTAGGACAAATCGGAAATTTGTCCTGCAACAGGACGATACAAATCCAAATCCACGCCGTTATGCACAACAGAGAACGGCTTCTCCAGCCGTCCAAACCAATCATTCCACCAAACCCGCGAAAACTCACTCTGATACACAATCCGCTCGGCCAGAAAGCGCCGAATCAGGCTCAGGATGAAGTTGCCATACTCGGCGCGCAGGGAATGTTTCAGCGAAACCGGCTTGCGGCGGTGAATCCAGTTGATGCCATCCAGCCGCTGAACGATTCTTACGCCGCGCTGCCGGGCGCGATAGAGCGCCGCCAACTCGCGCGTTCCGCCAATCACCAGCACCGCGTCATAGGGCGTATCGTTCAGGTCATTCGTCACCTGCACACCGCGCTTTTCCACAGCCGCCGAAAACTTGTGGAAAAACGACACCATCCCCCCCACGCCGCGAACTTTGGGGACGATGCAAATACGTGGTTGGTAATCAGGAATTGGTGATTGGCAATTCGTCATGATTTCCGTTTCGTTATCCGTTTCTCTGCTTCATCCGTTGTCTACATCCGTTTCTCCGCTTCATCCGTTATCTACATCCGTTTCTCCGCTTCATCCGTTGTCTACATCCGTTTCTCCGCTTCATCCGTTGTCCACATCCGTTCTCCCACCTTCTTTGCCGGAATTCCCGCCCAAATCTCATTCTCGCCGGTGGATTGCGTCAGCACGGCATTGGCGCCAATGACCGTCCCCCGCCCAACGCGCAGAATGCCATTGTCGCACAGGATTTTCGCCCCCGCGCCGAGAATTGCGCCATCTTCAACGATAATCCCCTCAAAGCGGGATTCGGCGGCGGCCCGGTACACATCCGCCCGGCCCAGCGTCACCCCAGGATAAATGCCCACGTTCGCGCCAATGGCCGTCTTCGGGTGAATCACCACCCCTATCCCGCCATGATGCAGCAAAAAGCCTGGGCCAATTTCCACCGAGCGCGGAATCTCCACGCCCAGCAGCTTCAACAAAAAATACGCCAGTTTGCCAAACCACCGGCTTTTGCGGGCATACACAAGACGCTCATAGAACGACATGCGGCTATTATATCCGCCTCATCCGTTTTTCCATCCACTTCTCGAATTATGGTATCCTTAACTATCTTTTGCCGGAGAACGACCGCATGTACATTGCCATCGAAGGAGTCATTGGGGTTGGCAAGACCACCCTGGCGCGCCTGCTCCAGCCGCGTTTCGATAATTCAGACCTGCTGCTCGAAGTATTCGAGGAAAACCCCTTTCTCTCCGATTTTTACAGCGACCGCGCCCGCTACGCCTTCCAAACCCAAATTTTCTTCCTGCTCAGCCGCTACCGCCAGCAAAATAGCACCGTCCCGGCCATTTTGAACAGCGGAAAAAGCCTGCTGGCCGATTACACCTTCGCCAAAGACGCGCTCTTTGCCCGCATCAACCTGCGCGGCGACGAGTTGACCATGTACCACCGCGTCCACGAAGCCCTGGCCGAAAAAATCCCCCTGCCCGACCTGACTGTTTACCTTTCTGCCAGCGTAGATACCCTCATGGCGCGCATTGCCCTGCGCGACCGGCCCTACGAACGCAGCATGGAACGCGCCTACATCGCCGAACTGGCCGCCGCCTACGATGACTTCTTCGCCGAAACCAAAACCCCCAAACTGGTCATCGACTCGAACCTGCTCGACTTTGTGCGCCACCCCGAACACCTGAACCTGATTGAAAACAAAATTCGCGAGGCGCTGGGGATTTCGCCCTACCAGCCCACCCTGCTCGATGGAGATTGACATGCGCATCACCCGCGATACCCTACTCAATCTAGCACATGACTTTACCGAAAAACGCCTGGCTTCCGACCGTAACGTGACTGCCGTTTTCCTCGTTGGCTCTATCCGTCCCGAAGACGCCTCCCTGCCCTCCGTCCTCGATATTGACCTGCTGGTCATCTACAACGGCGAGCCGCCGCGCACCCGCGAAATTGTCAAACTCTCCAACGAAATCCACATCGACGTAACCTACGAAAACGCCAGAGACTACGCCCAGCCCCGCGAACTGCGCGGCGACCCCTGGCGCGGCTGGGCCATGTGGGACCCGCTCCTGCTGCATCAGAAAGGCCGCTTCTTCGAGTACACCCAATCCATCGTCCGGGCGCAATTTGATGACCCCGAAAACATCCTCAAACGTTGCCGCGCCTTTTCCTCCGCGGCACGCGCAGCCTGGAATGAGATGATATTCGACCCACAAGCCATTTCGCCGCTCAAGATTCTGACCGCTGCCGAAAACGCCGCCAACGCCCTCGCCACCCTGTCCGGCCCGCCGTTACCCGAGCGGAGTCTCTTCTCCGGCTTTCCGGCCCGCGCCGAAGCAATAGGAAAGCCCGAATTAACTGCGCAACTGTTGCGCGTCATCACCACCAACCCAGACGTGAATCTCATCCGCCAATCCATGCCACAGTGGGAAGCCTGCTTTCTGGCCGCCGCGCGCGCGCCGCTCGATTTGCGCATCCAGCCTGTCCGGCTTGGCTACTACAAAGCCGCCATCGAAACTCAACTGGCAGGCAGGCTGCCCGCCGCCGCGTTTTGGCCGCTGCTCTACACCTGGGCGCTCTCCGCGCAGAGCGGACTCATTCCGCCCGAAGGCCAATCCGCCTGGCAGGAAATTCTTGCCCAAACAGGGCTGGATTCGTCGGGAGCAGGTGACCGGTTGGAAGCACTGGACTCCTTCCTCGATGCCATCGAAGAAACCTTTGAGCGTATATCGATAGAAAGCGGGCTTGGATAATTGTCAAGCCCTAGCGGCCACATCTAGGCATTGCAAAATCATATCAAAACCATAACAAGCCCCTGAAATTCCACAAAACTGTGGATAACTGCCCAAAAACTGTGGATAACTGACTCAGCCTGTGGAGAACCTGCTTACTTGTTCCAAAAAAAACAAAAACCGCGCCCCCCAGATATGGGGGGTATTTTTTACACACACCCAGACCTGGAAAAGCCAACAAACAACCCAAAATACCTGCAATCGCTCTGCTGAAGTTATCCACAAGATGAGTGACTGATTTTTGGTCAGGCAACCGCCACATCTAGGGGAAATCCTCTTTACAAAAGGCAATGATGGCTGCTTCCCAATTTTTTTCCACATATCCACAGGTACTACTACGACTTCTGATTCAGCATATCTTTATCCAATGGATAAACTTAATGATTATCGAGAACGCTTGTATTGATTCCAGGAATCCTGTACAATCTTTTTAGAAGCAAGGCTGGCCCCTCTTCCAACCTAGAAGGGAGCATCACTATGGATATGATTAAAGTCTCAGCCAACTCCCGTACGTCTGCTGTGGCCGGTGCGATTGCTGGTGTGGTCCGAGAGCATAAACGCGCCGAAGTACAGGCAATTGGCGCAGGCGCGGTCAACCAGGCCGTCAAAGCACTTGTACTTGCCAAGGGATACCTGGAAGGCGATGGCATCCATGTTATCTGCGTCCCCGAATTTGTTGATGTAGATATCGATGGAAAAGTGCGCACCGCCATTAAACTGGTCGTCGAGCCGCGTTAACCCCCCCTTGCCTCCCTTGCTTGAGCCGGGACGCCACTCCCGGTTTTTCTTCATGGAAACGTCCCGATGATGTCGCCCTGTAACCTTTCCCTCCAGCCGCGCCCAGGCCCCATGCGCAGGTTGCGGCGTTTATTGACCGGACTCGCGTTTTCGTGCCTGGCACTGTGCGGGCTGGTTTCGCTGGTAGTGCTACCAGCGAGGGCGAGACCGGCGGCATTAGGAACGCAGTCGGTGATTATCAACGAAGTGGCCTGGATGGGAACCCTTGCCAATGTGAACGCGGAATGGATTGAACTCTACAATCCGGGGACTGTTTCCATTGACTTGACCAATTGGACTTTACGCTCTGGTGACGCTTCCCCTGACATTACCTTTCCCACCGGTAGCAGTATTCCTGCAAATGGATATTTTTTATTAGAACGAACATCGGATACTACGGTAAGCAATATTCCGGCAGATTATATTTATACGGGGGCGCTAAATGATGCAGGGGAAACACTGGAACTTCGAGATGACGGAGGAACGCTCATCGATACTGCCAATAATGGCGGGGCGGGTTGGCCCGAGGGTGTTATCGCCACTCGTTGCAGCATGGAGCGCGTGGGGCCATTGTTGGACCAGCCCGCATCCTGGATTACTTCAACGATTACTACCATTGGATTGGATGGTGGAACGCCCACTCCTAATACAATTTGCGGCTCTCCCAGGGCTCAAAATTCACAGTTTATTCTCCCAACAGAAACCCCAACCCCAACCCAAACCGCTACGCCCACGGCGACACAGCAATGGTTGCGGCGCGTCCTCATTAACGAAGTCGCCTGGGGCGGCACGCAGGCTGACCCCGCCGGGCAGTGGGTTGAATTGTACGGTCCCCCCGGCGAAGATTTGACCGGCTGGAGGCTGGTGGCTGCAGACGGTTCTCCAACCATTACGCTGACCGGGGTTATTCCTGCCTCTGGTTATTTCTTGTTGGCTCGCCGCGCCGATGTCTTTCAGGGCTCTACCCCGTCCATCCAACAGGTGTTTACCGCGCCATTCGATATATCGGGCGAAACCTTGCGCCTCGAATCTCCCTTTGGCGACCTGGTAGATACTGCTAATGGCAACGGCGGCCCCTGGCCGTCAGGCGGGGGCTTTTTGCCTTACGCCAGCATGGAACGCACTGGGTCACTCCCTGAAACCGACCAGACCTGGGTCACATTTGCAGGCACGCCAACCGTGCGCGATAGCAGCGGCATCTATTTTGTCTATGGCACGCCGGGCGAACAAAATTGGGGCGCAGGCCTGGTTCCAACTCCATCGCCAACGGCTACGGCAACCGCTACCCCCACCATCACTGTTACGGCTACTGTTACCACTACCCGCACCATCACCCCCACGCCTGGAACAAGCATGGCAATCGTCATCAACGAAGTGGCCTGGGCTGGTACGATGGCCAATTCCAATCATGAGTGGATTGAGTTATACAACCCTGGAACTCTCGATATTAACATCACTGGCTGGCGGCTGGCCACCACGGATAATTCCCTGTCCTTCACACTGAACGGCACGGTTCCTGCCGGGGGCTATTTCCTGCTCGAACGCAGTACTGATAGCGTAGTTGCGGACATTGTTGCTGACCAGATTTACACTGGCAGCCAGATAACCTTGTCAAACGATGGGCGTGTGCTGCGGTTGTATTCGCCCTCCAACCAAATTGTCGATGTTGCCAATGCAAACGGTGGCGTCTGGCCGGCGGGCGTGGCCTCGCCTTCCTATTGTTCCATGGAAAGACGAGCCGTCGGTGGCCTTCCCGTGCAAGACAGCGACTCAGCCTGGATAACAAATGGCGGGGTACTGAAAAACGGCAAGGACGCCAATGGCAACGACATTTGTGGCACGCCCAAGAATATTAACTGGGCTTTTTATGTAACTCCCACCCCCACCCCTGCTCGCACTGCCACTCCTGTCCGCACTGCTACCCGCACCCGCACCCCTGCTTCTAACCGCGCCACGCCCGAACCGGTTGTGATTAACGAAGTCCTGCCGCATGCCAGTTTTGATTGGAACGGCGATGGCGAGATAAACAATCGCGATGAATTCATCGAAATCATCAACCTGGGCAGCGTTGCTGTCACGCTAAATAACTACAGCCTCGACGACCAGCAAGGCGACTCCTCTCCATATACCATCTCCGGCATCACTCTCCAGCCTGGCACGCGCATCGCTTTTTTCTCATCCCAAACGGGCATCTTACTCAGCAACGGTGGCGATAGCGTTCGCCTGTTCAAGTCCAACGGGCAAATTGCCGATGCCTTTACCTATGGCGTGCTAAAAGAACTGAACCGCTCCTGGTGCCGTTATCCCGATGGAAAATTTATCGCCGCTGGGCAATCGAATTGGACCTTTGGCTGCCAGCCCTCGCCCAGCCTGCCTAATCAACTTGCCTCTACCGGTCTCCTTGGTCAGGAAGAACTCCCGCTGATATGCCGCTCATCTAAATTGCCCTTTGGTATCTACTTGTCTGAATGTGACCGGCTTGGCCTGTGGAACTGGAATAATGTCGAGTCCCCACGGCTCTTCGTGCCTCCCTGGCTGGAAGCGAGTGGAGTTCTGTTTATTTTCGAATAAGTGTTCCAGGTATTGCCTTTTTTTTCGTCCATCTTTACAATTTCACTATGATACAAATCATCATGTTGGCTCTGCTGGCAATTTATGCCGTCTCGGCGTTTGTGCTTGCGCTGTTCTATATGCGCTACCGTCGCTTGACTCGCGCCGAGTTTGCTCTTTGGGGGATGTTGGCCTTGCTTGTGCCAGTTTTTGGCCCGTTTTTTGTCATTGCGGCCCGCCCTGGGCCGCGCAAACGCTCTTTGCGGCTTCGCAACAGCAGCAAATAGCCCGCCCCTCCTCCCTGGAAAGGACAAAACAGTCTATGAAACAGGACCGTTTCCTGACCGGAATCCTGATTGGGATTGCCGTCCTCGTCTTGCTTGCCCTGGCAGTATTTTTCATCCGCAAGGATGAACTGGTTTATGTTGACGAATCGACTCCGCAGGGGGTGATTCAAAACTATATCGTGGCCGTTCAGAAGCGGGATTATGAGAAAGCCTATTCTTACCTGGCTGACCTGGAATACAAGCCCGGTTACCAGCAATTTCGTGACACATTCTTCAATGGCATGGTTTCTCCCGCAGGCGTTGGCGTGGAGATTTTAGAGACCGAAATGAGCGACGACCTGGCGACGGTTGGCTTGAGTATCATCTATAATCAGCGTGACCCGTTTGGGGGAAGTTCCCGTTATCTCGATTATGCGCGTCTGGTACGTCAGAATGGAGCGTGGAAAATCAAACAGTTGCCCGGCGGCAATTTCTGGGCTTATGACTGGTATCTGCCCACGCCTGAGCCGGGCAAATAGGAGGATTCGATGCGCGCCATTCGCCGTTTGTACTTTTTTGCAGTAACTTTCATCAGCGCCGAAGTCATTTTGTGGGGCATCATCAGCCTGTTGCGTACCACCCTGGCGGCTAATTTAATTTTGCCTGGCGCTGAGACCCTGGCCCAATCACTGGCGTTGATATTGGTCGGCGTCCCAATTTTCTTGCTGCATTGGGGATGGGCGCAGCGCGCCGCCCGGTCGGATGGCGAAGAACATGCCGCCATGCTGCGGGCGGTTTTCCTCTATGGAATCTTGCTCGCCACCCTGATTCCGGTCGTCCAAAATCTGCTGGCGCTCATCAACCGTTCTTTCATCACGCTGGCCGGATTAGAGAGTTACCGCGCCTTGTTTGGCGGTTCTCAATCCTGGTTAGATAATTTGATAGCCCTGTTCTTCAACCTGGCGGCGGCGGCCTACTTTTACCGCGTAACGCAGTTTGACTGGCTGACCCTGTTGGACGTGGAAAATTACCGCGATGCGCGCCGTCTGTATCGCTATCTCTGGGTGCTATACGGTCTGCTGATGCTGGTCATCGGCGCCCAACAGGTCATTCGCTTTCTGTTTTATGTTCCCACTGCCATTTTGGGCGCATCGGGGCGCGAAACCTTCCTGAATGGTCTGGCGCTTATCCTGGTCGGCGCGCCCATCTGGTTTTGGGTCTGGCAAGTTTGCCAGCGCGCGCTCGAAGAGCCGCGCGAAACCGGTTCGCTGTTGCGGATGGGCGTTTTGTACATCTTATCGCTGGTGGGCGTCGTCACCGTGCTGTCCTCAGCCGGAGCAGTGATGGATGTCTTGCTGCTTCTGGCTTTAGGACAGGGCTGGTCGTTCGCCGAACTGCTCTCGCAGTTGGGTGGCCCGGTGTCGATTGGCGCGCCTTTGGGAGTGGTTTGGGCCTATTACGGAACCTGGCTACGGCATGATATCAACCGGCAGGAATCGCCGGGTCGCCGCGCTGGATTGAAGCGTTTCTACTTTTATACTCTCTCACTTATCGGTCTGGTGGCTTCCTTTACCGGGCTGGCGCTGTTATTATCGCTCATCGTCGACGCACTCGTTAGCTCCTCCACCTTGTGGGGGGAGACCCTGCGCGAACGCTTGAGCGCCGCGCTTGCCACTCTTTTGATTGGCCTGCCGCTCTGGGTTTTGGCCTGGCGGCCCATGCAGGCCGAATCGCTCTCCAAAGACGAAAGCAGCGAGCATGCTCGCCGCTCACTGGTGCGCCGCGCGTATCTCTACCTGGTGATTTTTGCCACGGTCCTTGGCGGAATGGCCTCGGCAATTGGGCTGTTTTACAACCTTTTGTATGCTCTGTTTGGCGAGGCAGGAGAAAATTTTACCCGTGACGTACTGAATGCGTTACAACTGGTGGTTTTGTTTACGGTTTTCCTTGCCTACCATTGGTTTGTCCTGCGGCGTGATAGTGGACATAAAGCCGAGGCGTTGGCTGCTCTTCAGCAGCAGTTCCCGGTGTTGATTTTCGAGCAGGCTGGCAGCGGGTTTGCCTCGCTGATGCAGGCATCTATCAAACAGGTTGCGCCTCATGTCCCACTGGCAGCCTTACCTTTGGAAGATGGCCTGCCCGATGGGGCTGAAGAGGCCCAGGCGGTGGTCCTGCCCAGCACGCTGGCCTTCAACCCGCCCGAAGCCTTGCGTCTGTGGCTGAAAGAGTACGGCGGGCATAAAATCATCGTCCCGGTTGAGACACCGCGCTGGTACTGGCCAGGCGGTTTTCCGCGTAACGGCGTCGCAGCAGCGGCGCAAATGGTGCGGCAACTCTCCGAAGGTCAAGAAGTTCGCGTTTCAGCGGGAACCTCTACAATTCAGGTTGTCGCTTATGTCTTTGCGGTCCTGTTTGGGATACAGCTCCTGTTTGGGGTGTTTGCGTTTGGAATTTCCCTGGTCGTGAGTTGGTAATCACTTCTCCCCCCAGTGAATTGCAATCGTTCCGAACATGACGCGCTTATAGCCGATGCGTTTGAATCCGGCGGCAGCCATGCGTGCAGCCAGGTCTTCGGCGGTCAGGAAGGCCTCGGTCGAATCGGGCAGGTAGGTGTAGGCATCACGCTGACCGGAGATTAATGTTCCCAGCACCGGGATAATCACATGCAAGTGTAGCCAGATGAAAGGCGAGAGCAAATTCTTTTTGGGGCGCGTCGTATCGAGGATGACGATGCGCCCTTTTGGTTTCAGCACCCGGTATTGTTCACGCAGGGCGGCCATATTGTCCACCACGTTGCGCATCAAGAAGCCGGAGACCACCGCATCGAAGCGTTCCGAAGGAAAAGGCAGGTGCAATGCGTCTGCTGCCGACCAGGTAAAGGTATCGGTAGCCTGCCTCCCAACGCGCATCATCTCAAGAGTGAAATCTGCTGCGGTCACGCGCGCGGTGGGCTGTTGGGCCAGGGCTTCGCGGGCCAGGTCGCCTGTTCCGGCTCCCAGGTCTAGCAGCGATGCGTGCGGGCGCAGAGCGGCGCGGCGGATGACTTCCTTCCGCCAGCGGATATCCTGCCCGCCCGTCATCAGCCGATTCATCAAATCGTAACGACGAGCGATGCGGGTAAACAGGTTCTGGACATAATGGGCTTTTTCAGAGCCAGTCAGGTTCGTCATGCGCCCGATTGTATCCAAACTTGCTCAATCTTGCACGTTTTTGGGCTTTGTGCTAAAATCTCACTCGTTCGACCAATACCGCAAGCACCGAAAAGTGGGCGCCCCCCACTTTTTTGCTTGAAAAGGTACAATTATCCGAGTTCGTTCACGCGGGAGTTCGTGCAGGTATGAAAAACGAGTTTAGTCTGGCTTTCAATGAAGTGCTGGAAGAAAAACAACTTCCCAAGGAAGTCATTTTGGGTGCGTTGGAATCGGCGATGGTCTCGGCTTATCGCCGTGCGGTCAATGCTTCCAGCGCTCAGCATGTGGAAGCAAAAGTAGACCCCGACACGGGCAAAGTGACCGTCTACGCTGAAAAAGAAGTTGTGGAAAGCGTGATGGATGAGCGCACCGAGGTGCGGCTTGCTGATGCGCGTAAGGTCAACCCGCTTTGCCAGGTGGGTGATATGGTGATTGTCGAGACTACGCCGCGTGATTTTGGTCGTGTTGCGGCCCAAACCGCCCGCCAGGTCATCCAACAGCGCATCCGCGAGGCGGAGCGTGGCGCGCAGATGCAATACTTTGAGCGTCAGTTGGGTGAAATCGTCAGTGGCGTGGTGCAGGCCACTAACCCGCAAAGCACCACCATTGGGCTGGATATGAAGGCGGAAGGCATCATGCCTGCCAACCAGAAAATCCCCGGCGAGCGATTCCGCGTGCATGACAGAGTGCGCTCTATCATCATGGAGATTAAGGATGGTTCGCGCGGCCCGCAAATCATTCTCTCCCGCGCGCACCGCAACTTTCTGCGCCGCTTGCTCGAAAACGAAGTCCCTGAAATTTATCATGGCATTGTCGAAATCCGCGCAATTGCGCGCGAGCCAGGCCAGCGCGCCAAAGTGGCGGTTTCAGCCACCCAGGCCGGGGTTGACCCGGTTGGCGCGTGCGTAGGCGTTAAGGGCGTGCGTATTCAAGCGATTGTCAAAGAGTTGCACGATGAAAAAATCGACATCATTGAGTGGAATCCCGACCCGGTAGTGTATATCTCCAAAGCCATCAGCCCGGCGCGCGTAAGCGGCGTGTACCTCACGGAAGGCGAAAAGACTGCAACGGTTGTTGTAATGGAAGACCAGCTTTCGCTGGCAATTGGCCGTGACGGTCAGAATGCTCGTCTGGCCGCCAAACTGACTGGCTGGCGCATTGACATCAAGAGCGTGAGCGAGGCTGCCGCAGATGCGCTTGCGCGTCTGCAATCGGAACCTTCGATGGCGGCGACGGCAGAGGCCGAGAAAGACAACCTGCCGCTTATCAGCGAAATCCTGGCAAAGAAAGCCGAAAGCCGACCGCTGACCCCCGAAGAATACCAAACGCTGGCACAGTTTGTTGACCGTGTGGAACGTCGCGTAATTGAGCGGCAGCGCGTGATGGAACAAGAATCCGCTGAAAAACTGGCCGAAGCCCGCGCTGGAATCCCTGATGCTGCCTTTGAGCAGCCATTGGATGTTTTAGGGCTGCCCGAACATGTTTACAACATCCTCACCGAGGCTGATTACCGCACTGCCGGAGACCTCTTGCTGGCGATGAAGACGTCTCCGGATAAGGTACTTGGTCTACCAGGCATTGGTCCCAAAGCGATGCAGGCCATTCATACTGCTGTGGCAGAAGCATCCTTCCAGATTGCAGAACCTGCCCTGGCTCAGACCGGGGCCGAATCGCCTGTGTCAGTGGAAGAAGCCCCGGCTTCGGAAGCGCTGGCGGAATCTGTCTCCGAGGGAGTTGTTGAGGCGCAGGCCGAAGTTTCCCCCGAACCTGTTGTCGTTGCTGACGAAGAAACAGGGATGGAAGAAACCAGCTTTGAGGAGTTGTTCAAGTTGCGACCCGAATCCTTCACTCCTGCCGCCGAAGATGAAGTCGATAAGAAAGACAAGAAGGGCAAAAAGGGCAAAAAAGCGTTTGAATATGAGTACGATGAAGACCGCGGTGAAGTGATTGGCCGCAAAAAGCATAAACGCGGCGGTGATTTGTTTGAAGATTGGTGATTTTTCAGATTGGTAAGGAAGGTACCATCGTCAATCTGGTGTTGACGTGAAGAAAAAACCTGTCAAACCTGTCAAGCATATTCCCCAACGAACTTGTGTCGGATGCCGCACGGTGTTCTCCAAGCGTTCACTGACCCGCATTGTGCGGCGGCCCGATGGGGTCTTCATTGACCTTTCGGGCAAGATGAACGGGCGGGGCGCCTATTTGCACGACCACAAGACCTGTTGGGAACGCGGGCTGAAAGGAGCGCTGGCAAATGCCCTGCGCGTTTCCTTGACAGCCGAAGATCGGCAGAGGCTGGAAGACTATATGGCCAGCCTGCCGGACGACTCCGCCGAACCCGCTGCGGGAACGGTGCCTGAGAGTAAAGCCATGTAATTTTTTGCGCATGGGATACCTCCAGGCTCCCATCCCGCCTGGGTGGGCAAGTTTCATTGCAGGAGGTATCCTCATGAGTGCAAAAAAAATCGAAATTCCGGCAGCCATTGGTGTCCGCGACCTGGCACAGAGAATGGGCATCAGCCCCATTGATGCAATCAAAAAACTGATGGTCAACGGGGTGATGGCCTCCATCAACCAGACCATCGATTTTGATACTGCGGCGATTGTTGCCGCAGAATTTGGGTTCGATGCCGTTCCCGAACAGTTAGAATCCGAAGAGAAAAAAGAAGTTGGGGAAGTGCCGCTTTGGCGGCAAAAAATTTTGAATGAAAAAGACTCTGACCTGGTAGCGCGGCCTCCGGTAGTTACCATCCTGGGGCATGTGGACCATGGCAAGACCTCTCTGCTCGATGCCATTCGGCAGACCAATGTGGCTGCCGGCGAGGCAGGCGGCATTACCCAGCATATTGGCGCATACCAGGTAGAGCGCGAAGGCCGCCTGATTACTTTTCTGGACACACCCGGACACGCCGCCTTTACGGCTATGCGCGCGCGCGGCGCGCAGGGCGCCGATATTGTTGTTTTGGTGGTGGCCGCCGATGATGGCGTAATGCCCCAAACCCGCGAGGCAATTGCCCACGCTAAAGCTGCTCGCGTGCCAATCATTGTGGCGCTCAATAAAATTGACAAGCCCAATGCCAACCCAGACCGGGTCAAGAACCAGCTGGCCGAACTGGAACTTGTTCCCGATGATTGGGGCGGCAGTACCATTGTCGTGCCGGTTTCGGCCAAGCAAAAAGTCGGTATCGATGACTTGTTGGCTTCCATCCTGTTGGTGGCTGATAGCTCCGATATTCGCGCCAATCCGCAGGGCAAAGTCATTGGGACGGTCATTGAAGCAGAACTGGACAAGGCCAAAGGCGTGGTTGCCACCCTGCTGGTGCAAAATGGAACCTTGAAAAACGGCAATGTGGTCGTAGCCGGAACATCGCAAGGGCGCTTAAAAGCAATGTTCGATTATCGCGGCAAGCCGGTTCAAAAAGCCGGCCCATCCATGCCGGTCTCGGTATTAGGTTTGGGAGATGTCCCCTCGGCGGGCGACATTTTTGAAGTGGTTGAAAACGAACGTACTGCGCGCGAAATTGTGCTGAAGCGCCAGGAAGCCATTAAGAACCAGGCCGCCGCGGCCAAGATGTCACTCGAAGACCTGTTTGCGCGCTTCAAGGCCGGTGAAGTCAAAGAACTGCGTCTGATTCTCAAGGCTGATGTGCAGGGGTCGCTGGAGCCGATTGTCAAAGAAATCAACGAACTGGGCAAAACCAGCACTGAAATTGCCATCAAAATTCTGTATGCCGAAACTGGCAATATCGGTGAGAACGACGTCATGCTGGCCGCTGCCTCCAAAGCCATTCTGATTGGCTTCAACGTTCAGGCCGAAGTGGCTGCTCGTCGCCTGGCCGAAGCCGAGGGCGTCTCCATTCGGCTTTATGACATTATCTACCGCCTCACCGAAGATATTGAAAAAGCCCTCAAGGGCATGCTCCAGCCGGAATTCATTGAGAAGCACGTTGGCAAGGCACATGTCCTGGCGGTGTTCCCCATCTCTAAAGTGGGAAAGGTTGCCGGTTGCCGCGTGGTGGAAGGTGAACTGCGCCGCAACAGTAAAGTCCGCCTGCTGCGCGGCGGCGACATTGTTTTCGAGGGCGAGGTGGCCTCGCTCAAGCACGAAAAAGAAGACGTCCGTGAAGTTCGCAATGGCCTGGAGTGTGGCGTAGGACTCAAAAATTTCCACGACATCCTCGTAGGCGACATCCTTGAATGTTACGTTCTTGAGAAAAATACCTGATTGACGAAACCCATCAAAGCGGGTACGATTATTCAACATAGATTTATGGTTGGAGTCTGGCACTGCGCTGGGCTCCAACTTCATCCAAAATCGAAATCTACAATCCACAATCTACAATCATTATGCCCTCTGGTGTACGCTTACAAAAAATTGCGGACCGCATTCGCGAAGAACTGTCTGACCTGCTCATTCGGGAGATGAATGACCCGCGCCTGCACCAAATTTTTGTGACCGACGCGCGTGTCGACCGGGAACTGGCCTATGCAGATATTTACGTTTCTGCCGTAGAAGGCAAAAGCCGTTCTGCGGAGGTGCTGGCAGGGCTTGAATCGGCCAGCGGATTTCTGCGCCGCGCCCTGGCCGCGCGCATAGAATTGCGTGTTTTTCCGCGCCTGCGCTTTCACTGGGACCCAACCCCCGAAAACGCCGACCATATCGAAAAGTTGTTCAAACAATTGCATCAGGAACGTAAAGGAAGAATAGAGGACCGTGAATGACTGTTGACATTGACATCGCCATCAAAGCCAAACTTGAGGCAGCCCAAAACATCCTTATCGCCTCGCACGTCCGACCGGATGGAGACGCGATTGGCTCTCTTTTAGGGCTGGGTTTGGCGCTTCAGGCGGCAGGAAAAACTGTTCAGATGGTCTTGAGCGATGGGATTCCTGCCTCTTTCCGTCACCTTCCGGGCAGTGACCAGGTCAAAAAAGAACCAAAAGACGGATTTGACCTGTTTGTGACCGTTGATTGCGCCGATTTTCGACGCGTAGGCAAGCAATTTGAGACTGTCCGCCATCCTGACATCAATATTGACCATCACGTCACGAACGAGCGCTTCGGCCAGTTGAACCTGGTTGAACCGCAAGCCGTAGCCACCGCTGCCGTTTTAACCGACCATCTTTCGAAATGGGGACTGGAAATCAGCCGCGACGTAGCCGCCAACCTGGCCACCGGCATTGTCACTGATACGCTCGGATTTCGCACTTCCAACACCACCCCTGCTTCCCTGCGTCAGATGGCCATGCTGATGGAAACCGGCATCGATATGCCCGACCTCTATAATCGCTCATTGGTGCGCCGCTCTTACGCCGCCGCCAAATATTGGGGCGCGGGGCTTTCCAGCCTGACCACGCTGGACGGCATTGTCTATGGCACGCTGCGCATTGCAGACCGCAAAAATGCCGGCTACGGCGGCAACGACGACGCCGACCTGATTAACGTCATCTCCGCCATCGAAGACCACGCCGTCGGCATGGTTTTCGTTGAACAGGGCGACAGCGTAAAAATCTCGTGGCGCGCGCTCCAGCCCGGAATCGACGTTTCTAAAGTCGCTCAATTTTTTGGTGGGGGCGGGCATCAGGCCGCCGCCGGGGCCGATATTCCCGGTAAGCTCGAAGAAATTCAACTGCGCGTTCTTGCCGCCACGCGCGAAAAACTCAAGTTATAGGGGGCACAGGAGGCTCACATGGACCAACAAGATATTAAAAATGCGATTTCTGGCGTGCTGGTCGTGGATAAACCAATTGGCATGACCTCGCATGATGTGGTCAACGCGATTCGCTTTGGAACAGGCATCCGCCGCGCCGGCCATACCGGCACGCTTGACCCGCGCGCCTCGGGCGTGCTGGTCATCCTGGTTGGCCCGGCGGTGCGTTTGAGCGAATACGTCTCGGCCTCGGATAAGCGCTATCAGGCCATCATCCGCATGGGCGCATCCACCGACACCTTTGACGCCGATGGACGCTTCACCCGTCAGTTGCAGCCATCCATCAACGTCACCGAGCAGCAATTCGAGGAAACGCTCAAAAACTTCGTCGGCGAAATTGAGCAAACCCCGCCGCCCTACTCCGCCGTCAAAGTGCGCGGACGGCGCGCCTACGACATGGCCCGGCGCGGCGAACCGGTTGCTTTGCCGCCGCGCAAAATCAACGTTTACCATCTCGAAGTCCTGGAATGGGCGCCTCCCGAAGTGGTGGTAGATGTACATTGCTCCTCCGGGACTTACGTTCGTTCGCTTGCCAACGACTTGGGCGAAGCCCTCGGTACGGGGGCCTACCTGGTTGGCCTGCGCCGCACCAAAAGCGGACGCTTCAGCCTGCGCGACGCGACCCCCCTTCGCAAACTGCAAGAGGCCTTCCGCGCCGGAAACTGGTACCAATACCTTATCCCCGCCGCCGAAGCCCTCGGCGACTGGCCCGCCGTGGAACTCAACCCCGATGAAGTAGAAGCCGTCAAACACGGCCATCGCATTCCCGCCAACCCCGCCGACCGGCCCGGCATCAACAACCTGGTGCGTGGCGTCAGCATGGCAGGAGAACTGGTCTCGCTGATGGAACTAGACTCCACGACCTGTGAGTGGCAGCCCAAAAAGGTCTTCTTCTCTTAGTATGCCCCACTACCACTCTTTGGAAGCCGTCTCGCTGACCGGTTCCTGGCTGACGATTGGCGTCTTCGATGGCGTGCATCGCGGCCATCAGGAAATCATCCGCCAACTGACGGCAGGCGCCCACCAGAGCGGCGCGCCTGCCGTTTTGCTTACCTTTAGCCCGCACCCGGCCAAAGTCCTTGCCGGGCGCGAAATCCCTTGCCTGACTACGCCCGAAGAACGCGCTGAAATCCTCTTTTCGCTGGGCGTGGATGCTGTCATCACCATGCAATTCACCCGTCAATTGGCCGAGCGCACCGCGGAAGATTTTATGGCTGAACTCAAAACTCGCCTGGGCCTGCGAAAACTGCTCATCGGTTACGATTTTGCCCTCGGCCGGGGCCGCGCGGGAGATTACCACCGATTGAGTCAAATTGGCCGGGAGTTGGATTATGATGTTGAGGCGATTGAAGCCGTCCGTTTTAGCGACGAAGTCATCTCTTCGACATTCATCCGTCAGACCATTGCGGATGGGGCGGTACGCCTGGCTGCCGCTAAATTGGGGCGATACTACTCCGTGCAGGGTCCCGTCATCCCTGGCGATGGGCGTGGGCGCACTATTGGCATTCACACGGCGAATGTCGAAACCCCCACCGAAAAAGCCCTGCCAGCCAATGGCGTTTATGCCACCTGGGCCTGGGTCGAAGGTCAAAACCATCCATCCGTGACCAACATTGGTCTGCGTCCTACCTTCACCGGTGGCGAAGCCACCCCACGCGTGGAAGCGCATCTGTTAGATTACTCCGGCAATTTATATGGCAAGACTCTCAAACTCGAATTCGTCGAGCGGCTGCGCGGAGAGCAAAAATTTCCCTCGGTCGAAGCCTTGATTGCCCAAATTCGGGCCGATAGCGAACAAGCGCGTCAAATGTTGGCGAAATGAACCCTACCCCAACCCTGCCCACAACCCATTCCCTGGCCTGGAAGGTTGACCTGAAGAACGATATACGTCTGAATATCCTGTTGCAGGTCATTGGGATATTCTGGGTGGGGCTGGTCATCCTGGGTTTATGGCATATCTTTTCGCTCCTGCGTCCATCTGGCATGGAGTGGTTTTTCTCGGATGATATTTTCAATCTGCTTGGCGGCTTCCTGCTGGTGATGGTGATTTCCATCGGCCTGCATGAACTGACGCATGGTGCGTTTTTCTGGTGGTTTACCAGACATCCCCCCAAATTTGGCCTTGGCCCTGGCTATGCTTACGCCGCCATGCCCGATTGGTACTTTCCCAGGCGTCAGTATCTCGTGATTGGCCTGGCTCCGCTGGTGGGGTTAACGGTTTTGGGGTTGCTGTTCGTTCCCTTCCTGCCAAATTGGCTGTTACCCCCGTTCTTTTGGGGCATGGTGCTGAATGCCGGAGGCGCCATTGGCGATATTTACATTTGCCTGCGCATTGCCCGCGAAGCGGAAGATGTTTGGGTAAAGGATTTGGGAGATGGAATGGAAGTGTACCGGCGCAAGTGAATGCCCGGGGTGCGTGGGGGTATCGGTAACGGCAGGCGGTTGGTGCGTGGGATGCCGCAACTTTTTGAGCAGGGGTGCGTAAAGTTAAAAACAAATCCCATCCATTGGGGTAAATCCTGGAGGTCCAATATGTCCAAACCTGTCCTTTTTGCCATCCTGGCGCTGGCCCTGGCGGCGAGCGCGTGTGGTATCAATCTCAATCTACCCGAGGCCAAAGCCCCCGGGCCTGAAGTGACGGACGAAATCAGCATCCCCTTGTCCGATGCGGAGCCGGTCCGTCTGACACTGGAATTTGGGGCGGGAGAACTGTACCTTTCTCCCGGCGCGCAAGACAGCCTGGTGAGCGGCACAGCCACATATAACGTCCCCGACTTCAAGCCTGAAATCCTAACGGATGGCGGGGATGTGGTGATTAAGCAGGGTGAATATCAGGTGAGCGGAATTCCCAACTTTGAAGGGCTAAAGAACGAATGGAATTTGCAACTCGGCACTCAACCGATGTCGCTGGAAATTAAGGCTGGCGCTTACCAGGGAGAATTTGACCTGGGTGGTTTGGGGCTGACCAGCTTTTCGGTCAGCGATGGCGCGGCGGAGGTTACGGTCGATTTCTCGACGCTCAACCCTGCAAAAATGAGTCTGCTGACGTATAAAACGGGCGCGTCGAATGTCACCCTCAAGAATCTGGCGAATGCCAATTTTGTTTCGATGGTGTTCGATAGCGGAGCAGGCAATTACAAACTCGATTTTGGCGGCGAATTACAGCGCGATGCCAGCGTTTCTATCCAATCGGGCATGAGCAATCTGACGCTGGTCATCCCGGAAGGCGTGGCGGCAACCGTTAAGGTGAATGGCGGCCTGTCGAATGTTCAATTTCCTGCGGGCTGGTCGCAAAGCGGTGATTTATATACTCAAACAGGCGAAGGCCCGTCTTTAACGATTGTGATTGAGATGGGCGCGGGCAACGTGCAGATTACGCAATAAACGCGCTGGAGAGAAAAAGAATGAAGTTGTGAGGAAAACTTTAAGAGAAGTGTTAACTCCATCCTAATCGGCTTGACGCTGCTTCATCGGGAATGGTAAGATGAATTTATGTACCTTCGTGGAAGTAAATGGACGATGACGAAGCGGCGCAGGCCGATTAATTACTTTAATTTGTTGGTTTTGACTGTCCTGGTTGGCATTAGTCTGTATCTTGCGCCTTTTGTAGCAACCGTAGAAACACCCTGGAATCCCACCCCTACCCCTACCCGCCCCCCGGAATCGTATGTGACTGAGGCGGAGCAGCTTTTTGCCCAGGGGAAAGTGAACCAGGCCATTCAGTCGTATCAACAGGCAATTGCGGCGGCCCCCAGCAACCCTGGCAATGTGGTCATTTATATTAATATGGCGCGGGCCCAGGTTTGGGCGGGGCAATACAAAGATGCCCAAATCAATGCCGAGAATGCGTTACTGCTCAACCAAAACAGTTCGATGGCGCATGCTGTGCGGGGCTGGGCGTTGGCGAATCAGCAGGATTTTTTGAATGCCGAGGCCGCTATTAAGCGCGCTCTTGAATTGGACCCCAACAATGCTCTGGCGCACGCTTATTACGCAGAGTTGCTGGTTGACCAGTATTTTAATAACCAGGGTGGTCCTAATATTGTTGAGCGCATGAGCGAGGAATCACGGGTGGCTCTTAGCCTGGGTGGCGGCACCGTAGAAGCGCATTATGCGCGCGGTTATGTGCTTGAGGCAACCGGGAACTATCCCGAGGCAATTGATGAATACCAGGCCGCCGTTGCAATTAATGGAAATATTGCCAAGATTTATCTGGCGCTGGGTCGTTCCTATCGCCTGGCAGGAGTCTATGACCTGGCTGTTGACGCTCTTTCTCGCGCGGATACCCTTAATCCGTCAGACCCAACGCCCGATTTAATCATTTCCCGCATTCATTACACCACCGGTGAATTTACGAAGGCTGAGCAATATGCCCAGCAGGCGCTGCGTGATTCGCCGGGCGACCCTAACCTGCGCGGCAACCTGGGGCTGATGTACTACAAAAATTTTAAGTATCCTGAAGCGGTGCGAGAGTTGGGATTGTTTGTCAATGGCGGAACGACGGAAGAGGGTCTGGTCATTCCTGCTACAGAACTGGCGCCTGATTCGCTGCGCGTGATAGAATACTATTTTACTTATGGCCTGGCGCTGACCAAACTCATTCCGCCGCAGTGCGCCGAGGCGCTGCCCATTGCCCAACAAATCCTTACCCGAATACCGGGCAATGAAGTTGCAGTTTTTAACGCAAATGAGATTTACAACCGCTGTACTCAGGCTGCTGGTACCCCTGAATCTGAATCTACTCCAGAGGTGACTCCTGAGGCCAGTCCCACGCCTTGAGTGATATGGAACTTTACCCGCGACGGCGTTTATTTCATCGCCAAAATCAGAACAATATTTATCGTATTTTTTTCTACACCATCCTGATGATTGCCGGATTATGGATTGTCTACGGTGTAGACCGGGGGACTGTTCAGCCAATGGGGTTGCCTACGCTGACCCCAACGCGTGCCTCTGCCTCATACGCCAGCGAGGCAGAGGCACATTTCGCCGCTGGTAATATTCCAAAAGCCATCGAAGCTTATCAGCGCGCAACCGAAGTCGAACCGAACAATGCCGAGCATTGGGCCAGGCTGGCACGCATTCAGACCTATTCGTCGGCCTTGACCACCACGGATGCGGAACGCATGTCTGCGCTGGATAATGCGTTATCCGCGGTTAATCGCGCCAAAGAGCTCGACCCCGACAGCAGCACGGTGGCCGCCATCCGGGCTTTTGTGTTAGATTGGAAAGCATCCGCCACCTTTTCTGCAGATGAAAAGCAGTCATTATTGTTCGAAGCCGAAAAGGAAGCTGCTCGCGCCTTGCAGTTAGACCCCACCAATACCCTGGCGCTGGTGTTCTACGCTGAAGTGCTTATTGACCAGCAAAAATGGAGTCAGGGGGAGCAATACCTCACCCTGGCGCGTGAGAGTGGCGAGGATTTATGGGACTGGCACCGCGTGTATGCCAACTATCTTGAAACCCTGGGGGCTTATAGCGGGGCCATTGAGGCGTATGACCGCGCGATTGAACTGGCCCCCAATATGACTTTTTTATATATTTATGCAGGCGCAAACTATCGCCAGCTGGCTTTTTCCAGTCCCATCAAAACACAGCAGGAGCAATTATATGAGCGCTCGCTTGAATACTTTGCGCGTGCTGCTGCCATTAACGAACAACTGGGCCTGCAAATTCCTTTTCCATATCTGTCAATTTCCAGGACATATTCGCAGACCGGCGACTACTTTGCGGCGGCCCTCAACATCCAAAAGGCGCTGGATTATCGACCCGATGACCCGGATATTTATGGGCAGTTGGGGATTGTTTTTCGTAAATCGCGCAATTTTGAGGGTTCCAATATGGCTTTCAAGTGCGCCATTGAAGGTTGTAATCCCGAAGAGAGTTGTCTGGGCCGTTATGGGCGTGAATGCATTGCTAAATACAACGAGCAAGGCGTGCAGGTTGAGCCGTTACCGCTTAGCCCGAATACGCTGGTCTATTATTATTCCTACGCATCCAACCTGGCTGCGCTCAGTCGTCCACAAGACAATAAATGTCCTGATGCCCGCCGGGTGATGAAACTTATCATTGATGCCGGCTATGGCACAGACCCGGTGGTACAGCAAATCTTGGCCGAAAACGAAAATATCTGTCAGATTGTCGATCGGGGCGGTATCCTGGCTTTGCGCACTCCCACGGTGACCCCTGAAAATGAGACGCCGCAGCCAGGAGATAACGACATGCTCCAATTAACGCCAACCTCAACGCCAACGCTCAATCCGTAGCGCCTCTCGTTTCGACCACAACTCACAACGACTGGATGATTTTAAAAAGCAACGCTTATCGAGCGTATCCAACCGTTCAATTCTGCGGTAAGATGGGCCGCGTATGCATCCTTTCACAGAAGAAATGTTCGTTTTATTCGCTATCTTGACCCTGGGCGCATGGTTGGGACATCTTTCGTGGCGCGGCATATCGCTTGGCACGGCAGGAGTTTTATTTGCGGCTCTGTTTTTTGGGCATTATGGCAAGAGCGTGCCAAAAGAGGTCATGGATTTTGGCCTGCTTCTGTTCGTTTACTCGGTTGGCCTGAGCGCTGGACCGAGTTTTTTCCGCACCTTTCGCAAGCGTGGCATGCAATTCGTTGCGATTGCCCTGGTCATCGTTGGCACGGGAGCGCTCGTCACAGGTTTACTGGCCTGGTTGCTTAAATTGCCGCCAGCTCTGGCCGTTGGCCTGTACACCGGGGCCCTCACCTGCACCCCGGCCCTGGCCGCTGCGCTCGATGCCCTGGGGCGCGTCCTGCCCGATTCTGCCGCGCTGGCCTCCGTCGGATATGGGATTGCCTACCCTTACAGCATGATTGGCATCGTGCTGCTCATTCAATTCCTGCCCAAACTGCTCAAACGCAGCCTCAAAACCGAAGAGGCGAATTACCTGGCCGAAAAATCCATCGAGACCCCTGCCTTGCAAGCCCGTCAGTTCCGCGTTATTAATCCCAACATCGATGGGATGACGGTTGCGCAACTCAACCCGCGCAAACTGGCGCAGGTCAACATCTCGCGCATCAAAAAAGGCGAGGAAGTCCATGCCGCCATGCCCGAAACCGTCTTGCGGTTGGGTGATGTGGTCATGGCCGTTGGAACCCCAGAGTCGCTCGAAAAAATGCGTTTATTGGTGGGCGAAGAAACCGATGAGCGCATGGATTTTAATGCCAGCGTGGTTAGCGTGGACGTAGAAGTGATGGAAGAATCCCTGACTGGCGCGACCCTGGCCCAAATGAGAGTTTGGGAGCAGTTCACGGTTGTTATTACCCGCATCCGCCGCCAGGGTTTGGAAATTGTGCCGCATGGCAACGTGACCCTTGAGCGGGGAGATGGGATTCGCGTAGTGGGCGAAAAGAGCGCTGTGGAAGCCTTTGCGCGTCTGGTGCAAGGCTCGCCGCGTAAGGCAATGGAAACCAGCATGGTTCCGTATCTCATTGGTCTGTTGGTTGGCGTGTTGGTTGGCCTGGTTCCCGTCCCGCTCGGACAGGGCGTGAGCCTCAAATTGGGCATGGCGGGTGGAGTGTTTATGACCAGCCTGCTTATCGGTCATTTTGGCAAAATTGGCCCGTTCCGGCTCTATGTACCGCCTGCTGCTAAAAACCTGACCCGCGAATTGGGTTTGATGCTCTTCCTGGCGGGGGCGGGGACAAATGCGGGCGCGCATCTGCTGGATGTGCTGGCCGACCAGGGCTGGGTTTTGCTCCTGACGGGCGCGGTGATTACCACTTTCTCAGCGGTTGCGGGGCTGGTCGTTATGGTGAAAGTGTATAACTTGAACCTGCTCTCGGCAATGGGCGCGCTGACTGCCTCAATGACCAATCCGCCTGCCCTGGCTGCTGCCAACAACCAGACCGAAACGGACTTGCCGTCTATTGCTTATGCCAGCGCCTATCCGGTGGCGTTGATATTCAAAATTTTGCTGGCGCAAGTGTTGGTAGAAGCGTTGAAGCTGCTGCTATGATTTGGACCCCGCGCTTTTTTTTGTTGCCCTTGAGTTTCACCCATCTTGAACATTGCCTCTCTGACCTGCCGGGCTTAGAAGCGGAATTGCACTTCTTGGTTGCCCGAGAAATTTTTACCGAGGATGTGACCCGCGCGATTGGCATGAAACTCGCCAAAATGGAGACCCTGCCCCTTGAATTGCATCCCTGGCAAACCTACTGGCTGATTGTGCTTTTAAAGCCAGAAAAAATTGGGGCCGGACTGATTGGTTTTAAAGGCTACCTGAACGCCAGGGGCGAGGTGGATGTAGGTTACCGTATTGCGCCTCAGTTTCAGGGCCAGGGATACACGACCGAAGCGCTGCGCGCCCTGTGTACCTGGGCGTTCAGAGACCCGGCTTGCCGCGCCATTACGGCGACAACGGTTGCGAATCCTGCCTCGAACCGGGTTTTGCATAAGGTGGGGGCGCAAATTGTCGATGCGCGCGAAGGGAAAATGGATTGGAAAATCTATCGGTTGGGGTTTCAAGGCTTCGGCGAGGAAATGACGAAAAACGGTAGCCAGACTCAGCCTGACACAGTCGCGCGGGAGAAATGCTCGTAGAGCAAAAGAAAATTTTGCGCGCGTTTTAACAAAAGTTTTATCCCGTGATTGGGGGAATGTCGGTATAATTAAAATCAGACTAAAGGAGTCTGATATGTTCCTGTTTGAAGGTCCTGACCGAAGGAAAGAAGAACAACGTATTCGCAGCGAAGGGCGATTGCCGCCCGGGCAGTCGCTGACAGTCAAATTTCCTGTTTTGCATTATGGCCCGGTGCCGCCTTTCAACCCTGCAACCTGGGATTTCCGTGTTTGGGGTGAGGTGGAATCAGAAGCGCGCTGGAACTGGAATGAGTTCAATCAGTTGCCGCGCACTAAACTGGTGATGGATATTCATTGCGTAACGCGCTGGAGTAAGTTCGATACCGTCTGGGAGGGGGTTTCGGTGCGTGCGTTGGTAGAACAAGGTCTCATCCATCTCAAGCCGACGGCAAAGTATGTGATGCAGCACGCCGAGTATGGATTTACAGTGAACCTGCCGCTGGAGGTGGTTTTGCAGGAGAATTTTCTGCTAGCGACCCATTTCAATGGTGAGCCGCTCACGCCCGACCATGGATATCCTCTGCGCGGGGTGATAGGATACATTCCCGCCAGGCCAGATTTGGAATCACCGTATTTTTGGAAGGGCGCCAAGTGGCTGCGGGGCTTAGAGTTTATGCCCGCCGACCGGCGCGGTTTTTGGGAGCAGGCTGGCTATCACAACCGGGCGGATGTTTGGAAGGAAGAACGGTTTGGGTGAGAAGCGTTATAAAAATCCATCGGGTTGCCGATGGATTTTTATAACTGTCGTATAATTTACGTCCAGCCGCATGTATCGCAAGAACGTGACGGCGCGCAACAACTTTGATTTAGCCACCGGCGCAGGGGATGTTGCCGGACGGACTCTACCATTTTACCGGAGGGTACCCATGTCTACTCCAAATATCGTTCCCATTCTTTCCGCGCGAAAGAAGGTCACTACGTTGACCTTCCGCCAGAAAAAAGAGCGCGGCGAGCCGATTACGATGCTCACCGCCTATGATTATCCTACTGCGCTGGCGATGGACCAGGCCGGGGTTGATTCCATCCTGGTCGGCGATTCGCTGGGCATGGTGGTGCTGGGTTATGAAAATACCCTGCCTGTGACGATGGAGGATATGCTCCATCATGCGCGAGCAGTCGCGCGCGGCGCGAAGACTGCCCTGCTGGTTGGTGATATGCCCTTCATGTCGTATCAGGTTTCAGTGGCAGAAGCAGTGCGCAACGCAGGCCGATTCCTTCAGCAGGGCGGCATGGACGCCGTCAAGCTGGAAGGCGGCCGTGAGCGCGTGGAAGCCATTCGCGCGATTGTAGGGGCCGGAATTCCGGTGATGGGACACCTGGGCCTGACCCCGCAGTCGATTCACCAATTGGGCGGATTCCGCGCTCAGGGCAAAACCGCCTCGGCGGCGCGGCAACTGCTCGAGGACGCGCTCCTGCTGGAAGAAGCCGGGTGTTTCAGTCTGGTGCTGGAATCGGTTCCGGCCCGGCTGGCAGAGTTTATCTCGCGGCGGATTTCGATTCCGACCATTGGCATTGGCGCAGGGGCCGGCACCGACGGTCAGGTATTGGTGACGCATGACCTGCTTGGCCTGTTTGACCGATTTACGCCCAAATTTGTGAAGAAATATGCCAGCCTGCATGCCGAAATGCAGAAGGCTTTCACTGCCTATATTGCCGATGTGCAGAAAAAGCAATTTCCGTTGGAAATACATGCCGTGGATATGGCCGAGGAGGAGTGGCAGGCTTTTTTGGGCGAGATGGAGCCTCTCAGGGCGGTGTGAGATGAAGAAAGTTTTGGTAGTTGGCACGGGCGCGCTGGCAACGTTGTTCGCGGCGCGGCTGGCGGCGGCTGGCAGCCAGGTAATGATGCTGGGAACGTGGAAAAACGCCCTCGAAGCCCTGAACCGGGATGGCGCCAGGCTGGTCACTGCTGATGGAGTCGAGATGCGCTTGCCGGTTCGGGCGACGGACGACCCGGCAAGTTGTACTGAGATAGACCTGGCGCTGGTGCTCGTCAAATCGTGGCAAACTGAACAGGCCGCTCAAAAACTATCGGTCGGTCTGCCTGCTTCGGCGCTGGCGGTTACGCTCCAAAACGGACTGGGCAACCGAGAAATTCTTGCCCGGGCGCTGGGCGAGGCGCGGGTGCTGTTGGGCGTCTGCACTTATGGGGCGACTTTGCTTGGGCCAGGGCTGGCACGCTCCGGTGGGGAAGGCGTCCTGTCGCTCGAAGCGCACCCCCTGGTTGGGGAGGTGGAATGCCTGTTGCGCGGGGCCGGGTTTCGGGTGGATATCGTCCCCGATGCGAATGCCCTGGTTTGGGGGAAACTGGTCATCAATGCAGCGATTAATCCGTTGACGGCCCTGTTGCGCGTGTCAAATGGCGAGCTGCTTAATCGCCCGGCGGCGCGGCGGGTGATGTCGGCATTGGCAAGGGAAGCCGCGGCAGTTGCGGCGGCGGGCGGGGTGAACCTGCCTTTTGCCGACCCGGTTATGGCCGTGGAGGAGGTGGCGCGGCGGACGGCGGCCAATTGTTCGTCAATGTTCCAGGATGTAAAGCGCGGCGCGCCCACTGAAATCGACTCGATTTGCGGGGCGGTCACTCGTGCGGCCCAGGAGCGCGGCGTGCCTGCGCCCGTCAATTGGACGATGTGGCAATTGGTGAACGCCCTGTATGGTTCATAAAAGTGGCGCAATTCATGGTAATATCCCCATCATTTCCTTTGCGGAGGTTCTGAATGCGTCGCATCGTGTTTTTGTTGGCGCTGGCGTTGCTGTTGACCATCCCTGCTCCGGTTTGGGCTCAATCGGCTGTTGTTTTTGAGCGTCTGACGATTGAATTGTGGCCGGATTTCGACCAGCCTTCGGTGTTGGTGTTATATGATTTCGTCGTCTCTGCCGAAACACCTCTTCCGGCCCAGGTCAACATTCGAATGCCCGCGGGGGCGCAACTATTTGCCGTAGCGAGAACTGAAGGCGGAGAATTGATGAATGTAGAACATGCGCCACCTGTTCAGGAGGGAAATTATAGTGTCGTTACATTTGTGGTCAACGACCGACTGACCTACCGGGTGGAGTTTTACATCCCGTATGTTCAACAGGAGCAAAAGCGCACGTTCATCTACACCTGGCCGGGAGATTACCCCGTTAGTTCGTTCAAAATGGTCTTGCAGGAGCCACTTGCTGCAACAAATATCTTAACCGAACCAGAAATGACCGGCAGAGAGTCCAGAGAAGATGGTTTGGCATATCGCTCACTCGCGACTCAAAACGTCAAATTTGGCGAACGGATTGCGCTCAAAGTCACCTACGATAACCCGCGCGCGGAACTCTCTGCGGCCCGACCCCAACCGAGCGCTTCTTTGGAGTCTTCTCCCCCTTTTATGTCTCTTCTGCCCTGGATTTTAGGCGGCTTGGGGGTGGCGCTTATCGTGGGTGGCGGGGCCTGGTACTGGCTTTCGGGCCGTTCTGGTGGTGGAACAAGCCGCGCGCGAAAACGGCACATTGCGCCGGTGGAAGATGTCCTCAGCGATTCGGCGTACTGCTCACAATGTGGCAAGCGCGCCCAGCCGAATGACCGGTTTTGCCGGGCATGCGGCACAAAAATAAGACAGTAACTTTGGCACGGTTTATGGCGGAAGGTATTCCGCGTTGCAAAAACGTCCCCGTCGGGGACGTTTTTGATTTGGATGGCCTGACTCGAATAAACAGGGGATATGGAAATCGATAAGTCTGGCTAATACTTTCGGATTACTTTAGTCTGTTTGGATTATGACAGGTAACACTTGTGATGATGGTTGTTTGTCATTACCATCTATTCTGATACCCAAATCTCAATTTACATGGGAGAATGCGAAATGAAGAAACCAGAATTGTGGAAATCGGTCGCTTTTTTGGGATTGGCGTTGTTCTTTGTGGCCGGACTTGGCATTCTGCTGGCGGCCCCCAGCGGTCAGGTTCGGGCAGCAGATGCGCAGCAAGGCGGCCCTGCGGATGCTTGCGTGAACTGTCATGCGGACCTGTATACCCGCTGGAGTCAGAGCAAACATGGCGCGGAAGCCACTAATTGTTTTGCCTGTCATAAGTTAGACCAGGGTGAAGGAGCGCACCCTCAAGTCAATTACCTGAACTTGCCTGAGGCAGAAACCTGTGATGTCTGCCATGTGGATATTAAAAATGAATGGATGACCAGTAAGCATGGTGAGCGTGGCATGGGATGTATCACCTGCCATGAGCCGCATTCACAACAACAAAAGTTGTTGGGCGAAAACAAAAGCACCTGCGAGAATTGCCATCGCGCCCAGGTTGAAGCGGCGCATGGTTCGACGCATGGAGCCGCTGGTTTGACCTGCGCTGATTGCCATTTGGGTCCAAATGTAGGGCATACTTTCGTTTCTGAAATCTCAACCTGCCAGTCTTGCCACTCAAACATCCATGAGGCCAACAGCCTGGTGCGTGGCGCGTCTGTGACGCCAGTCGCTTCAGAAATCAAGCCGCGCGTGGTTGAACCTGCTCAGCCTGAGCGAGGCGGTATTAACCTGCCCACCTGGGTGTTCTTCGTTTTGGGCATAGGCATAGGAGGGGGCGCGGTCTGGGTGTTAATTGAGCGTGAGTTGGATGTCAATAACGGCAACGGCAACGCAGCCAAGAAGGAAAAAGAAAATTCAGAAGAACCTGGCGAAAAGTAAAGGCTAGTTTCTGAGAAAATGGATATTCAATGCGTGATTGGATTTTCTGATTTCTTGCAGCAATGCGCTCGCTCGTTTTCTCTGTTTTATTTGGAGGTCAATGATGCAAAACCAAGATGAAACATCCCTGGCTTCAGGTGAATCTTCTGTATCGCGACGGGATTTACTCAAGATTGCCGGTGGTCTGGCCGCGACCATCGGTTTAACCCAGTTTATCAGTGTCAACTCGCTGGCCCGTCCACTTAAAACAGATGGTGGCGCAGAAGGCGGCGTGAAGTGGGGCATGTTGATTGATATCAACAAGTGCATTGGTTGCAACTATTGCACCTATGCCTGTCAGGCGGTCAATAACCTGGCCGATGATATGCTCTATAACGTGGTTTCGACAGAAACGACTCAAAACGGTACCGAATATTTCCTTTCGCGACCCTGTATGCAATGCGCGGAAGCGCCTTGCGTACATGTATGTCCAGTGGAAGCGACCTATTATCGGGAAGATGGCATTGTGGCCATGGATTACAACCGTTGTATTGGTTGCCGATATTGCCAGGTGGCTTGTCCGTATGATGCGCGCGTTTTCAACTGGCGTGAACCCATTCAAAAAAGCGAACTGTCTCCTACTTTTGGGGTGCAGGAGGTACCTAATCGCCAGCGCGGTGTGGTGGAGAAGTGTCACTTTTGTTCGCATCGTATCGATGATGGATTGGCGCGCAATCTGACCCCTGGTGTGGACCAGCAGGCAACCCCCGCCTGCGTGGTCGCCTGCCCGACAGGAGCGCGGGTCTTCGGCGACTTGAATGACCCCCAAAGTCCCATTTCAAAAGCACGCGAGGAAGCCCGCGTTACCTTGCGCCTGCGCGAGGAACTCAGTACTGAACCGCGCGTTTACTATATCCCGCCCGATTCGGCCTATAAGCCACCTTTTAAGCAGGGAGATTAACCTATGCAAGCCATCATTCACTACCCGAAGATTCGAATCGGAAAGTTTTCGATTGATATTTTCCCATACTGGGTTGGGCTCCTGCTTGCCTTGATTGCTTTTGGGCTGGTAGGCGCGTATGTTGTCTTGACCGAAGGCTTGTATGTCACCGGCTTGTCGAACAAAGTCCCCTGGGCTTTGTGGATTACGATAGACCTTTCGTCCATTGCGCTTGGCGGCAGTGCTTTTGTCTTTGGCGTGATTGTGCATCTTCTGCGCATCAAACGCTTTGAAGTGGTTGGCAAACTGGCAATTCTGCTTGGCTTTTTAGGATACTCTACTGCTGGAATGGTTTTATTGTTTGACCTGGGCAAGCCGTTTCGATTCTGGCATCCCGTCGTTTACTGGCAGCCGCACTCTTTGTTGTGGGAAATTACGATGTGCGTAGTGCTGTACCTGACGGTCTTGATGGCAGAACTGTTGCCAATTGTATTAGAACATCCCGGCATTTGCGACAACTTTTTGACCAAGCGATTTGCGATATTATGTAAAGTCCGCACAGCCGTTACCTGGCTTGCCGAAAAGTTGCATGCTGTCAGTCCCGCATTAGCGGTAATTGGTCTTTCACTTTCTCTGTTGCATCAAGCCTCGCTGGGCGCGACATATTCGGTGCTTTCCGGGCGCGGGTTGTGGTTCAATCAGTCAGCCCCGGTACAGTTCGTTTTGTCAGCGGTGGCCGGTGGCGTGGCCTTGCTCTTCTTCCTGAGCATCGTCGTTTTCCGCATTATGCGTCCTGGACAGGTAAAGGATGATGTGTTTTATGACCTGGCGCGTATCTCCGGCGCGGCGACCTTGCTTTTGACCTACCTGCGGGTTTGGGATTGGGCGGTGACCAACTATTACAGTTTCGACCGCGAAATCGCTCTACAAACTCAACTGCTCGATACCATTGCGCCCTACACGTTAACCTTTTGGTTGGGCCAGGCGCTTCTACCGGCCCTTGCGGGCGCGTTGCTCCTGGCCGCAAAGCGGATTCGCAGTTTCCGCATCTTGCTGGCTGTGGCGGCCATCCCAATTTTCAATGCCATCTTGATGCGCTGGAACTACAACTTCTCCGGCTTGATTGCGTCGATTTCCTACGACCCGTTTACCCCCACCGTTATTTTGAACTCTTACACCCCCACCTGGGTAGAGTTTGCTGTGGGCGGCATGGTGATTTCTTACTGGCTGCTCTTATTCACCCTGGCGGCGCGTTATTTGCCTTTCCAACGGCCCCAAGGTGATGCGCATCATGCGCATTAGTTTTCCATAGTTCATATCAGCTTGTGGCAAAATGACCCACTAGTAAGCCTGTGGGTCATTTTCGTTTCGCATATGAGCGCAGATTGCCCAAAAGGGGATAATGATGATGAATTTATATGACATTTATCATTACAAGCCAGGCGGTTCTTTTCAGCAATCCTTAATCTAATTGTGTAGAATATTAATTATTCGTAATACTTATAACGATACAAGGAGTGAAATATGGCCCAATCCCCGCGCATCAAATTCATCCTGGGGGGCGTTCTTATCCTGGCGGCGGTCGTTTATTTGATTGTTTCATCAACCCAGGCCAGCGCCCAATACTTCCTGACCATTGAGGAACTCAATGCGAAAGGTGAAAACATGATTGGAAAGAATGTGCGCGTTTCTGGCGCAGTCCTTGGCGAGACGATTGAATATGACCCGCAATCGCTGACGCTCAAGTTCACCGTGGCGCATGTCACTGGCGATAACCAGGAAATCGAGGCGCAGGGGGGGCTTGCGGAGGTCTTATACCAGGCCACGATTGACCCCAACCGCCCGCGCATTCAGGTCGTATATCACGGACCCAAGCCCGACTTGTTGCGTAACGAAGCACAGGCCATCATGACTGGCAAAATGGGCGAAGATGGCATTTTTTATGCCGATGAACTGCTCCTGAAATGCCCCACCCGTTACGAAGAAGCCGTCCCGGCACAAGCCGAAGGATAGGAAACGCTCATGATTGCTGATTTCGGTTTTGGCGTCCTGGTCATCACCTTCCTGGCTGCGCTGTATAGCATTGGCGCAGCCCTTTATGGTCATTTTATGAAACGGCAGAAGTGGGTTGAGAGCGCTCGCCTGGCGATGTTGCTCACCTTCCCACTGCTGACCCTGGCCTCGCTGACCCTTATCTACCTGCTTGTCACCGGCGATTTCAACATCAAGTTCGTTTACGAAGTCACCAGCCGCGACATGCCAACTTACTTGAAGGTCACAGCGTTGTGGGGTGGCCAGTCTGGCTCGCTCCTTTTCTGGTCCTGGTTGATGGCGGCTTTTGCCACCGCTGTTACCCTTCGCAAATGGGAGCGCGACCGAGAATTTTTGCCCTGGGTGATTGTGGTTGCCAGCCTGACCATTGCCTTTTTTCTTGGTCTGAACATTTTCTTTGAGAACCCCTTTGCGCGGCTCTGGCAGACCTTCAACGACATCGAAGCCTATACCTTCCGCCCTGCCAATGCTGTACCGTTCACGGCGCAGGATGGACGCGGCCTGAACCCCCTTCTGCGGCATCCGGGCATGATTATTCACCCGCCCATGCTCTACCTGGGATTTGTGTCTTACGTCATTCCCTTTGCGTTTGCGATTGCTGCGCTCATCACTGGCCGCACCGATGACCGTTGGATTCGCCTGACCCGCCGCTGGTCACTGGTTGCCTGGCTGTTCCTTTCCCTCGGGCTGGTGTTGGGCGGGCGCTGGGCGTATGACGTGTTAGGGTGGGGCGGTTACTGGGGCTGGGACCCGGTCGAAATTGCTGCTTTCATGCCCTGGTTGACGGGTACGGCTTTCCTTCACTCGGTCATGATTCAGGAAAAGCGCGGAATGCTCAAACACTGGAACATGATTCTCGTCATCCTGACCTATGCCCTGGTCCTGTTTGGAACTTTCCTGACCCGTTCCGGCGTTTTGTCCTCTGTCCATGCTTTTGCGCAGAGTGAAATTGGGCCTTCTTTCTTTATTTTTATCGGCGCGACCTTTGTCGCCTCGATTGCCTTGCTCATCTATCGCTGGGATTCGCTTAAAGCCGAAGGCCAGATGCACTCCATGTTTTCGCGCGAGGCCTTGTTCCTGCTCAATAACCTCCTGTTTATGGGCATTCTCGTCATTTGTTTCTGGGGCGTAATTTCGCCGCTGATTACTGAACTGTTGACTGGACAAAAAGTAACGGTTGGCCCGCCTTATTATGAACGCGCCGCTGGGCCGCTGTTTGCTCTGCTGGTCTTTTTGATGGGAATCGCTCCACTTTCCGCCTGGGGGCATACCGCTGTCAAAAACATCACCACCCAAAGTGGCATGGAACTCGAAAAACGCTACATACTTGCCATTGCCAGATTGATGTGGAAGCCGGCCATCCCTGCTGTTTTGGTACTGGTTGGCTTGCTTGCAGCGGGCATCACGAACATTTATGCTCTGATTGGTCTGACCTTCGTTGCATTGACGGCCTCTATTACTTTTTATGAATTCTGGCGCGCTGCCCGCGCCCGAAGCCGTGCCCAGGGCGAGAACCTGTTCCTTGCCCTGTGGCGATTGGCCGGGCGCAACCGCCGCCGCTATGGGGGGTATACCATTCACCTGGGCGTGATTTTAATGGCCATAGGCATTATTGGCATCGAAATGTTCCAGACAGAGACCCAAAAAAGCCTGGCGGTTGGCGAAAGCATTCAGTTGGCCGGTTACACGGTTCGTTACGATTCTCTGGCGCAATTCCCTGCCAGCGATGGTCGCCTGGTCACGCGAGCATCTGTCAGCATATTCAAGGATGGAAAATTCATCACAGAATTGCATCCGCGCTACGATGTCTACTCTGATGGTCAGCCGATGACCATTCCAGGCGTGCGCTCAACCCTGGCGGATGACCTGTACGTTTTGCTGGTCAACTGGGAAGGAGTGACCTCGCAAATTGCGCCGTTCAAGGTCTATCACAACCCGTTGGTTAACTGGCTGTGGCTGGGGTCGTTTGTATTCATCTTTGGTACGTTGATTGCCGCCTGGCCAGAACCAGAACGCGAGGTTGTCCCGGCGCAGACGCGCAAAACGAAAGCAGTCTATCAACCAGGCGATTAGCGGTGGATTCCTGAGCATATCTTTGCTTAAAGAGTTTTTATGAAAAAAAACACGATTGTTCTGATTTTCTCGCTTCTTGTCACCCTGGCTCAGGTGGGCAGCGTTGCCGCTCAAGACACGAACCCGCCGACGGATGACGAGGTCAACGCGATTGCCAAAGAATTGTTCTGCCCGGTTTGTGAAAATACTCCGCTCGATGTTTGCCCAACCGAAGCCTGCAAACAATGGCGCGACTTAATTCGCTTGAAACTTGCCGAAGGATGGACGGAATCTCAGATTAAACAATATTTTGTCGACCAATACGGCGCGCGCGTGCTTTCAGAGCCGCCCCGCCAGGGCTGGTATTGGCTGATTTATCTAATACCGGTTGCATTGCTCCTGGCTGGCGTTTACATCCTGGCTCGTGCGTACCAATCCATGCGCGCGACGGTTACAGCGGAGAGAGTGTCCATTGAAGAAGCAAAACAGGCTTCCACAGGTCCAGATAATGAGTACCTGCGCCGGGTCGAAGAAGAACTGAAAAAACGGAGTTAAGAGTTATGTCTGAGACGAATAGTGTGCCTGTTGCTTCAAAGCCCGCGCGAAGCGGGGTGCCGCTTTGGGCGCAGGTCATTGTATGGGTTGGGTTAATTGGGCTATTGGCGGTTGTGGCACTCGGTTTGCGCCGCGCCCAGCAAGGAACCATCCAACCGGGCGATGCCGTACCCGATTTCGCGCTTACCTTGTTCAGTGGTTACGAGTATGAAGGTCGGGGAGAGGTCAAATTTTCCGATTTTCGCGGCAAGGTGGTCGTGGTTAACTTTTGGGCGTCATGGTGTAAACCTTGCGAACAAGAAGCCGCCGAATTGGAATCGGCCTGGCGCTCTTATCGCGAAGGCGGCGAAGTCATATTTCTGGGTATTGATTATGTCGATACTGAACCCGAAGCGCGCAGTTACCTGACCAAATTCGACATCACTTACCCCAATGGCCCCGACATGGGAACCCGAATTTCGCAATTCTTTCGCATCAAGGGCGTGCCTGAGACATATTTCATCGACCGCGAAGGGAAACTGGCTTACGTGCAGGTTGGGCCTTTCACCTCCGAGTCCCAAATTCATGCCATTCTTACCCCTTTGCTGAATAAATAGAGGCTTCATGGAACTTGGCGCAATTTTTCTCATCCTGGCGGTTCTGGTTCTGGTTGGATTGTTCGTCAGCCGCCCTTTTATGGAAGACCGCCGTGTATATGCAATTTCGACGGAGGAACATGAACTCTCGCATCTGCTGGCCGAACGTGACCGCTTGATTACTGCCCTGCAGGAACTCGACTTCGACCATGTCCTGGGAAAAATCCCTGTGGAAGATTACCCCAACATGCGCGCGGCCCTGCTTGGTCAGGCGGCAAATGTATTCCGCCAAATCGATGAACTTCAACCACAAAAAACGGCTGCCCTCGATGTTGAAAGTCGCGTGGAGGCCGCCATCGCCGTTCGCCGCGCCGACGCATCCGCCCCCGGCGCCGCCCCCAACGCCATGCCAATGCGCGAGTCAGACGATGACCTGGAAGACCGCATTGCCGCTCGCCGTGCGCTTCGCAAAGAAAAATCTGGCGGGTTCTGCCCCAATTGTGGCAAGCCCGTGCTGCGCTCTGACCGATTCTGCCCCTCTTGCGGCAAGTCGGTGAGGTAATTCATAATTTCCTGATTTACTAATTTCTAAAAACCCCTCATGCGCTTTCTCCCTCTCATTTTCTTGTCTCTTCTTCTTACCGGCTGTATTTCGCTTGCCGAGGACATCACCCCACCTCCCGGTTATGTTGCGCCCACGCCCGCGCCGACGCTGGGGGCTGATATTTTTCCGGCTTCCGCGCCGGATGTGAATAGCGGAGCTGCCATTTATGCTGAAAAATGCGCCCCTTGTCACGGACAAACTGGTCAGGGAGATGGCTCACAGGCTGCTGCTCTACCTGTGGCAGTTCCCGCTTTAGGCCAGAGCGAGTTTGCCTTTGATAAATCTCCTGCTCGCTGGTATCAAATCGTCACTCAGGGCAATCTTCAAAATTTCATGCCGGGTTTCTCCAGCCTGAGTGACCAGGAACGCTGGAACGTGGTCGCTTATGCCCTCTCGTTAAGCGCAAGCGCCGAGCAGGTTCAGACAGGCAAAGCGCTTTACGAGCTTAACTGCGCAGAGTGTCATGGTTTGGATGGGCGAAAATTGCCCAATGCCAACCTGGCTAATCAACAACGCATGGCTGCGCTCTCCAATCAGGATATTACCAACCTGATTCTGAAAGGAATTCCGCCTGCAATGCCTGCGATTAATCTTCCTGATGCAGATGCGGCAGATCTCGCGGCATACGCACGAACCTTTACCTTTGCTCCTTCCCAGGCGGCCATTGCTGCTCCCGTTTCTACGCCGCAGCCTGCTTCTGAATCCCCCTCTGCCGAATCTGTGATTGAGGCAACCCCCGCCGAACAGCGTGGAACTATCCGTGGGACGATTGTCAACGGGTCTGGGGGGCAGGTTCCAGCTGGCCTAAAAGTCACCCTGCACACATTTATCCATGATGTTGCTACCCAACAATTTACCGAGGGCGAATCCTACGAGACAACCATTTCCTCCCAGGGAGGATATACATTCAGTGACCTGCCTCTTTCGCCAAGCGATGCCTACTATGTTTCGGTGGAATACGGTGGCGTAGTATACGAATCTGCTCCTGCTATCCCTGCCAATGACGGTTTACAGGAGTACGACCTGCCCATCACCATTTATGAGACCACCACTGACACATCCAATCTGGTGATTTCCACGGCCCACATTTTGCTTGATTATTCTCAGCCGGGTATCATTCAGGTCGTAGAGTTTTTTGTCTTTGCGAACATGGGCGATAAAACGATTGTCGCTGCGGAAGCAGGCCAACCGGTGATAGAAATTCCTTTGCCAGAGGGGTACCAGAATTTACAATTCGAAAATGGCGTTTTGGGCGAGCGTTTTCTTCAAACGGCCACCGGTTTTGGCGACACCTTTTCCATCCCTCCCACCGATAGCCAGAGTCAGTACTCCATTGTATTTGCGTTCGATATGCCTTACGAGGCCAACACTTCACCGCTGGCTGGGCTGTTTGGCGGGCCAAAGTTTGAACTGACCCAAACCTTCAACTTCAAAACAGGCGCGCTCAACCTTCTGGTTCCCCAAGGCGTGAAGGCCGAAGGCCCAAATTTCACCGATGGCGGCACGCAGAGCATGGGTAGCGGATTTACCTTCCAATTATATCGGGCAGGCAGCCTGGAAGCCGGGCAGACTTTTACCGCGACCATCTCTGGCACGCCTGCCACGACCACCTCCACGACTTCTCAATCCGTCGACTCGACCCGCAATCTCATCATCGGCATTGGCGGGTTTGGCATTGTCCTGATTTTGGCCGGGGTCTTTTTCTACTGGCGCGACCGTCAGAGAGAACAAAACGACGGCGATTTGGCTGAAGAAGATAACGAAGAAGAAATGAGCGAAGATGATATCCTCGATGCCATCATCGCCCTCGATGACCAGTTCCGCGCTGGGAATCTCGCCGAAGATGCCTATCACGAACGCCGCGCCCAGCTCAAAGCAATGCTGCGTAATTTCTAGTTCGATATTTGCGCATAATTTAATAGCGAGCACCAGGCATCAGCAATGATAGAAGTCAGGAAACTTGTCAAACGCTTCGGGTTGAAAACCGTTTTGCGTGGGCTGGATTTCAATGTGCAACCCGGCGAATTCGTAGCCCTGCTGGGGCCAAACGGCGCAGGAAAAACCACCTTTCTACGCATTCTGGCCTCGCTCTCGCGTCCTACTCTGGGGCAGGTCAGCGTGGCCGGGTATTCACTCCCAACCCATGCCGCTGCCGTTCGACGCAGGCTGGGGGTCGTCTCGCACCTGCCCCTCCTGTATGGCGACCTGACCGCGGAGGAGAATCTCCAGTTCTACGGGCGCATGTATGACTTGCAAAATCTCGAAGCCCGCATTTTCGACGTGTTGAATATGGTAGGCCTCCTGGCTCGCCGTCGCGATTTAGTCCGCACCTTCTCGCGTGGAATGCAGCAACGCCTGGCGATTGGACGTGCCGTTCTGCATGACCCAGACGTGATGTTGTTCGATGAACCCTATACTGGTCTCGACCAGGATGCATCTGAAATGCTGGATGATGTGTTGAAAAATGTGGCTGCTGCCGGGCGAACGGTTGTAATGACCTCTCACGACCTGGCCCGCGCCGAAGACCTTGCCACCCGCTTCGATGTCCTCTCGCGGGGCGTCATTGCCGCCTCGGCCTCCCGCGCCAGTCTCGAACAGTCCAATTTGTTGACCTTTTACAAGCAGGCGCTGGCAGGCTGATATGTCGACAGACCTCTCTTCCCTCGATTCCTCCGATCCCAACATCCGTTATTCCGCTTCGCCATCCGTTCCATCCTCCGTTGCCTATTTCCGCGCTGTCTTTGCTGTTGCCTGGAAAGACCTCTCTGCCGAACTGCGTTCGCGCGAACTCCTCTCGGCCATGCTGGTCTTTTCGGTACTGGTTTTGCTTATCTTTTATTTTGCCCTTGAACTGGATGTCAAAGCGCGCATGGACATCACCGCCGGGGCGCTATGGGTCACCTTTGCATTTGCCGGGACGCTTGGCCTGAATCGCTCAATGGCAATTGAGAAAGACCGGGGCTGTCTCGACGGTCTCCTGCTCGCCCCGGTTGACCGTTCAGCCATTTATTTCGGAAAAACCATCAGCAACCTGGCCTTTATGCTTGTGGTCGAAGCGATTGTCCTACCACTTTACAGCGTGATGTACAACGTCAATTTGTTTCATCCGGGTTTGCTTGGTGTCACCCTGCTCGGCTCGGTCGGTTATGCCGCCGTCGGCACACTGCTTGCCGCAATGTCGGTACAGAGCCGCACCCGCGATGTGTTGTTGCCCATTTTGCTCTTCCCGGTCATCATCCCGGTGTTGGTAGCCGCAGTCAAATCATCCAGTGGATTTCTGACCGGCGCCGAAATGGTCGAAATCACGCCGTGGGTTAATATCTTGCTCGTATACGATGTCATTTTTATCGCCGTTGCTTTTATGGTGTTCGATTTTGTCGTGGAAGAGTAAAGCAAAGGGTCATCATTTCTTATTTGCAATTCCTGATTCTGACACCGTAAGGAGTTCTATGTCTGCCCAACCTCGCCTTTTGCAAGTCCTGAACGTTTTGTCTGTTTTTCTGTTAGTTGCTGCCGCTGCGATGGTTTTTGTCTACGCTCCTATCGAGCGCGTCATGGGCGCGGTACAGAAAGTGTTTTATTTCCATGTCGCCACTGCCTGGGTCGGGATGATAGGCTTCATCATCGCCGCAGCGGTCGCTGTCATCTACCTGGTGACCAAGGACCTGAAGTGGGACACCATCAACGTGGCGGCTGTCGAAATCAGCCTGGTCTTCTTCTTCATTGCCATTGTGCTTGGTTCCATTTGGGCGCGCCCGGCCTGGGGAACCTGGTGGACCTGGGAGCCGCGCCTGACAACCGCTGCTATCCTGGAGATGATTTACCTGGCCTACCTGCTTCTGCGCCAGGGTATTGAAGACCCGGAACGCCGCGCTCGTTTTGGGGCAGTCTACACCATTGTCGGTGGTCTAAGCGTCCCACTGACTTTCGTCTCTATCCGCCTGTTCCGCACCATTCACCCGGTCATTATTGGCGCAGGTGGCAGTGAAAAAATGAACATGACTGGCGAAATGGTTGCTACGATGCTGGTTAATATCGCCGTTTTCTCGGTGATTTTCGTTACTCTGTTCTGGCACCGCATTCGCCTGGGACAGTTTGCCGAAAAAGTCGAACAACTTAAACTCAAGTTGACTCACTAGGAGAAAGAGATGGAAACCACCCCAGACACGCTCAATTACATGATTGCGGGTCATGTTGTATTTGTTATCGTGATGGTCGTCTACATCGCCAGCCTGGTAATGCGCTGGAATAACCTTAAGCATGAAGAATTGGCATTAAGAGAATTAGAAAAATAACCGAAAAGGGAGATAGAATTTTGGAATGGAGTACGCTATACTATTTTACATAGCGTACTCTTTATCATTTGGGTGAGCGATTGTCGTGACGAAACCATACATCGGGTGGATTGTTATTTTCGCCATTGCCCTCAGTCTGGTCCTCTTATCAAGCGGAATGGCCAACCCTGGGCTGGTTCAGGCCGCCCCTGCTCCCATCAATACCCCTCCCGGACCTGACCGGTTCACCTATATCACAGTAGACATCACCCTGTACGAGTGGTGGATGATTGCCTGGAAAGATAATAACATCTACTGTGCCTTGTGGGTAGACCACGAAGGCTTGCCGACTGATAACGAGCTCGCCTGGGCCTGTGATGAGCAGGTGTACAACGAATGGAAAGTCTACTCTGCTCCCTGCGCAGATGACAACATTCGCAATTGTCCTGGCTACTACCTGCAAAACGTCTCCAGCAAATCGTCTACCAAAGAAATCACCGTCAAATTGCCGCCGCCCCAGGTGTGGGTCCTGGTCGAAAATTGTAACCCTGACCCTGATGGCTGGTGCTCTACCCAGCCGAAATTGGTCTTAACCGGCGAAGAACCCTTGCCCAACGAGTCGATTACCAGCATCCAGGGTTATGCCGGGAGCGATGCCTTTTCGTGTCAGGGCAGCCGCTGTGAATTCAGCCTGGAAAAAACGACTTCAGAAGGGGTCGAACTCCAATTTTGGGCCTATTCCACCTATGGAGATTCAAGTGATACTTTCACTGCTCTGGTGCGCGTATTGACCCAGGGCGGCGAAGACGATGAACAGCGGCTGGTGAAACGCTGGTATGTGGATGTCCTGAGTACGCAATGGACAGGCGCGCGGATTGCCTCGTGCGCCATCAGTTGGGACGCTTTTCCGCCCACCGAGGGCTTACCAGATTGGTTGACCACCCCCGAATCATCCGAAGAACTGACCTCCAGTATCCCCTATGCCTACCTGGCGGGGAATCTCATTGCTCAGGGCGTTGTCGATGTTCGCGCCTGCGCCGACGGTGGTTTGACTGCCGGGGGATCCGCCTCGCCTTGTGGCCTGGAATCTGCCCATCCTGCTGTGGAAGAATGGCAGAACCAGTTTGATACTTTAATTTACGATATCGCCATTAAGACCGATGTCCCGGCTCAGTTGCTTAAGAACTTGTTTAGCCGCGAGAGCCAGTTCTGGCCAGGCGTATTTCGCAATGGAGAGGATGTGGGACTGGGACAGTTGACTGAAAACGGGGCCGATACCACCTTGCTGTGGAATCGCTCTTTCTTCGATGATTTTTGCCCATTGGTACTGGATAAAAATATCTGCGCTAACAACTCGTACAGCCAGTTAAGCGAAGCGCAACAAAAATTATTGCGCGGCGCGCTGGTTGCCAGCGTGGACGCCACTTGCGCCAAATGCCCGCTTGGTCTGGACCTTTCACGCGCCAATTTTAGTGTATCGGTTTTTGGACGAACCTTGCTCGCAAACTGCGAGCAGACTGGCAAAATTATCCAGAATGTGACGGGAAAATCTGCCGGGCGAACGTTGGATTACGAGACTCTCTGGAAACTCACTCTGGTGAATTACAATGCCGGGCCGGGTTGCCTGAGCGAGGCGTTTCAGCAAGCCTATCAGACGGCAAGCGCAGAAACACCCCTCGGCTGGGACCTGGTCGCGCAGGCCCTTGACCCGGCCTGTCAGGGAGCAATTGGCTATGTCGAAGATATTAGCAAGCCGCAGCCGACCCCATCGCCTGCCCCGGCTTCTTCCAATGATTAGCAGTGTTGAGGTTGCGGTACATTACCTGGGGGATTGAGACGAATCATCTGTGTTTCTTTTTTGCAAGACGTTCAGAATAAATTCTGCTGTGCGCTGGCCAGATGTGCCATCGGTGTAGGTGATTTCGTTTTCGATGAAGCGGCGGCGCTCGGCGGCATTGAGTTGGGGATTTTTCAGATAGGCATTCAGCGCTTCGCGCAGTTGGGACTCATCCGTGGCGACCTTGCCGGCTCTGGCCTGGCGAAAACGCTGGTGGGTGGGCCAATTGCCAATATCTTTGAGCGCCAGTGAGAACTTGCCAGGTACGTTCCAGCCGCCAGGGGTGTCAATCACGGCGGCAATCATTGGCGTATCATGGACGGCGCATTCGACCAGCATGGTTGAGTAAACCGTCACCATGACATCGGAATAGGCCAGCATGGAGGCTTTTTCGGGCATGTCCTCGCCGCCATAGTAGCCGAGCGAGCCGCCGAGCGGCACTGGTTGGACGACATGGACGTGCGGATACTGCTTTTCCAACTCAAAAACACGCTTGCGCTCGTCGGCGAAGATTTTGGGTTTATCCTGGAAGTGGCTGGGATGCAGGCGAATCAGCAGTTGGGAGGGTTCGGCCAGCGAATCGGACGAAACCAGCCGGGCCAGGGCTTCGATGTTGGGGAAGTTGGGCGCGAAGTGGACAAAACTGCTGGCGTAGGAAATCAGTTTGCGGTTGGGGTCAAGCCCGTGGAGTTTGAAGTACTCATCGCGCGGCATTAACCACTCGCGGCGGAGATAGCCATCATAGGAAGGAATGCCGCCGATGTGGACTTTTTCGGGGGGCCAGTCGGAGCCGTTGACCAGTTCATCTTTTTGGAGCTGCGACCAGCAGGTGGCCCACTGCACCGGCGCGCCGGAGATGTTGTAGCTGGAGGAGTTATCCCAGCCGACGATGACGGTCAGGGTGGGAATCCCTTTTTGGGCGGCTTCGCGGAGCAGGTAACGGTCAATTCTCCAGCCGGGGGTCGAAGCGATGACCATATCAGGGTGGTATTTTTCAAATAAATCGGTATACAGATGCGGCGTGAAGCGCATCTGGGCGTTGACCAATGCCCTGCGGGCGGCGCGGCTGGAGCGCAGGGCCAGAATCGCCAGCGCGGAGGGAATCCAAATTCCCAAGCGAAATTTCCACGAATTTTCGGCCCAGACTTCCCAGATGTGGCTGTCCATGGCTTCGGTGTTGATGCGCCACGAGCCGCCAACGCGCCGCAGGTAGGCCAGCAGCCACTGCAGGCGCGGCTGGACGGTGTTTGCATAGCGGTTGGCATCCTTGATGCGCAGGCCCTCGAACGTTAATCCGGGACGGCCAAAACGAGCCTGGAGTTGGGTTTTGATTTCGTCATCGGTGAGCAGGATGACTTCGATGCCCGCGGCCAGCAGCGCCGGGACGAGGTCGGATTGCAGGAAGTAGATAACCGCCATGCCATGGTCGGCGGAGATGAAGATGCGTTTGGGCATAATTCCTTTTCAATTTGGTCGAGTAGTCCCGAATGGTGTTTGCGAGGGACGTATCGAGGCCAATATTTCATGGGAAACAATCGTTTGCAGGTGAGTGGTGGTCTCGATACGGCGGCGGGGTTCGATATGCCGCTCCACGGCTACTCAACCCTCGGGCGGCTCGACCACCGGTTTATCACGAGTAGTACCACTTGAAAATCTGGTCATAAACCGCCAGCAGTGCTTTTTTGATGGGCGGGAATTGTACCAGGCGTTTGACCAGGCCGGGGCGTTTGGGGGCGGGCTGGCTTTTGGCATACGCGCCCCTGACGTAATCGGTGGTGTTCGAGAGATTCATCACCAGCGGGTCAGAGACCATCAGGCGCAGGTATCCGGCGGCGTTCATGCGCTGGTCGAGCTGTTTGACCTGGCCCATCGGTTTGTCCATGTCGAAGGGCAGGAACTGCGCCAACGTGGCTTTGCAGGCCGTAAATTGCCAGTGGGATGCTCCAATGAATGCCGTTTTTCCCTGGTAGGTGATTTTCCAATCCTGCGTTTCGGTGTAGATTTTCCGATTCTCTTCTTCGTTCTGACCAAGCGAGCGGTTGAATTCCCAGAACGTCTCCCAGGGAATGAACTGACCTGCCTCGAGCGTGGCATTTTGTTTCGCCCATTCGCGGGTGGCGGTGTGATATTCGGGATTGGTGCGAAAAGGCCGCGCTGTGACCATGCCGACGTTGGGGAAGGTTTCGAGCAGTTCGACCGAGCGCGAAAGCCAGCCGGGGTAGTAGAGAATATCGCTGTCGGAATAGGCGATAATCTCGCCCGGCGCGCCGGACAGGATGATGTTCCAGGCCCCGCCCTTGCCCATGTTTTTTTCAGAGAGAATAAGATACTGTATTCTCCCGGCGTCTTTTTCGGCCACCAGCCAATTGCGCACCTCGGGGCAGGAGCCGTTATCGAAGACCATCAGGTCGAAGGGCAGGCCTGGCTCGTTGCGCATCGATTCGAGGCTGACCTTCAGCACATCCAGCGCTTCGGCGTAGAATCCGCTCAAAAACGGGATGTAGTTCAGCACCGCAACGGTAATCCGCTGGGGTTTGGCGACTTCTTTAACAAATTTGGCGGGGTTTTGGCCTTTGCGCATTCCTGTTTACCTGTTTACTTGTTTTCTTAATTTCCAAAGCGCATTCGATAACCTGACTGACCCCAGCGCCAGCAGCGGCCAGGCTTCGATGCGCCGCCACAGGCGCGCAGAGTTGACTTTTGGGGGCAGGATTTGGCCGTTTTCCAGGCGCTTATCGGTATCCAGCAGGGTGAAACGGGTCATCGGGCGGCCACCCGCCAGGCGGATGTTGATTTCGGTTTCGGGGTGTTTGTAGTGCGGCTGGCCGCCGGGCAGGTGGGAGTAGTCGTGATTCTGATGGATAATCATCACATCATGCGTGGCATCAATAGCCGGAAAGCGGCTTTTGCGGGCGTGGTAAATCATCCAGTTGTCCCAACCGGCGCGGCCAATAATAAAAGCCGGTAAATCGGTATAGCAAGAACCTGGAAAAAGGAAGTAGTCGGAACCGGCGGGACGGTGAAGAGAACCCTGACGCTGAACGATGGCCCGCAGGTGGTTTTGCCAGCCTTCGGAAAAATCCAAAGTTTCGGTGATGTCCACATCCCAACGCTGACCAAGCAGAACGAATTTTTGCAGCCGGGCCGAAACATTTCTGGCTGCTTCGACAAAATCATCCAGCAAAATGATATCGGCGTTGACGATGGCATAGAGCGGCGTGGGGCTGGCTTCACGCGCCAGGCGGAACATGGCATCCATCAGCGGAGCGCCGCTCTCGCTGCGCGGAATCTGGCGGAGGTGGGTGAGGTTTAATTGGGCGGCGGTTTCGGCCAGACCGGGTTCATCGCCAAGCAAGATAATGCTCACATCTGGCAGTTTTGTCCACGAGGTGATGGCATTGCGTTGGATGGTGGCAATGTGCGGGTCGGTGAAAGGTTTGGGGGCGGAAAAAACAGTTATCAGTGGAGCAGTCATCAGTTATGATTGTTCAGTAATTGGTTTATCTTACCTGATTTGTTTCCCTGTTTCCTGGTTTACCCTCTCATCCACCTCCGTCATGGTTTTATGGCGCACCGATGCATTGATGTGGGAGAGTTCTGGTTCTTTGTGGATAATTTCCAGCACATCATACCATGTGAAGTCAGGCTTGCCGTTCAATCGCGCAAAAATCTCGCGCATGAAGCGCAGGTCTTCGGGGGTATCTACCGTCCAACGCAGGGAGCCGTAATCGGGCTGGTGATGGAGTTGGGCAATGCGAAAACCGCGCGGGGAAATTCCAGTGGACAGTAAATAGTTATCAGTTATCTGTTTGGGAGAGGAGAGCGCAACATTTTCATACAAAAACGGCATGACGTGTTCGCGGTGGAAAGTTTCGGTTGAGTCCTTCCAGGCGCGTTCAAGGGCGGCAAAGGTACAGACTTCTACATCCAGGCCGATCGGGAAAGTCCGGCCAAAGGGCGGTGGCAGGCGATTGCAGGCGAAGTCAGTTATCAGTGAGCCGTTATCAGTCATCAGTTGGACAGTCTGGTCAATGACAGCGGGGTCAATCAGCGGGCAGTCGGCGGTGATGCGGATGATGACATCCGGCTGGAGGTGCCGGGCGGCCTGATAGTAGCGGTCGAGAACATCGTGCGTTGAACCGCGATAGCACGCTATCCCCTGCGCGGCGCAAAAAGCGGCAATGGGGTCATCGGCGGGGTTGGTGGTGGTCGCAACCAAAAGGTCGTTTGCCGTCAGGGCGCGGCGGACTCGTTCGATGACGCGTTGAAGCATCGGCTTGCCGGCAAGGTCGAGCAGCACTTTGCCGGGCAGGCGCGATGAACCCATGCGAGCCTGGAGGATGGCGAACGTTTTCATGAAGCAGGGGGCGAGGAGTGGATAACGGAGCGAATTAAGCGGATGAGGAAGCGGACTCAGTTGATGAAGTGGATGGCGAGGCGGATGCGGCGCGGGCGGCGGCCAGGTCCGCTTCCAGCGTCCTGGCCTGCGCTTGCAGTTTTTCCAGGCTGATTTTGTATTCGTTCACTTCTTTTTCGAGTGCGGCAATCCGTTTGCGCTGGCTGGAGCCTTGAAAACTGCCTTTCACGAGCGAGGGGGCTGCGAACAGCCAGCCTACCAGCACGCCCAGCGCCAGCGTGATAAGCACAACCAGGGCGAGCGAACCGCTGACTTGCCAAAGGAAGAACGAAATGGTAATTGCGGTGGTGTTTTGCAATGCAAAGATGACTGCAATGATGGCAATCACCAGCGCCAGAATCAAATAAATGGTTGCCATGAGCGCGCCTCCTTATAATTTTTGGTAAGTTTGCATCAAAATTTGGGCATTCTTGACCCAATCGGCTCGTTCTTCTGCAATGATACGCGCATTTTGGCCAATTTGGGAGAGGAGTTTTCGATTTTCGATGGCCTGGAGAATTCTGGCCGCCAAATCCCGCTCATCGCCATCGCGGAATAGCCAGCCGTTGTATCCATCCTGTATCCATTCCTTGTTGGCTGGAATATCTGATACCAGGCAGGGCAGGCCGCAGGCCATGGCTTCCAGGAGCGAAACGGACGAGCCGTCCACATGCGAAGCGGAGATGTACAGGTCGGCCATGTGGTAGAAGCGCGGCAAATCGGCGTTGTTGACCTGCCCGGCGAATGTGACCTGCTCCAGCGCGCCGTCTTTGGCGAGGATGTCCCGAATCAAATGGCCTTGCGACCCGCTCCCCAAAAGGAGCAGACGGGCATTGGGCTTTTGCTGCGCAACCCGCGCAAAGGCTCTGGCGACGACATCCACTCCATAGATTGGCTCCCAGGCGCGGTTGCAGAAGACAGTGAAGCAGTTATCAGTGACCAACGACCAGTCTTTTGGAGTGAAATGACTTAAATCTACGCCCCAGGGAAAAACGACCGTTTTTTCTGGCTTCATTCCATAATCGAGGGCTTTTTGGCGCGTTACTTCAGCGTCCGAGGTGAAGTATTGCGTATGGCGTAGAACGTAGCGGGTAATTTGTTGCCAGGCCCAGCCGCGTTCCACATCCCGCATCAGGTCGAAACCCCACGACATGGTGAGAATGGGGCGGAAGCCACTCAAGATGGCGATAAAGGCGCAGGTCTGGATGGGCCCGGCGTGGATTAAATCTGGTCTGATTTTGCGAACAATGCGCCGAAAGTCGAGGACGTACCCCGGCAAATCTCTCCACTCAAAAGGCTTTTGCCCGCCCGCCCATTGCACAATGTCCACGTTCGGCGGCACGGGGCGGCTTTCCACCTGGCGCGCGCCCCGTTGAAGCCGGACGTAGTACACCTGATGCCCGCTCTCCGAAATGGCGGTGAGGAAGCGGTGGTCGTGCGGGGTGTAGTCGAAAGAAAAATAAATGATTTTCATAATGCCAACGTAGTATGGGCGACCCGCCGGGTCGCCCATACCAATTTACGCGCCGAGTTCTGTCCAGCGTAGTTCCTTGCCGTAAGGTATGTCGATCAGCGCCTTCGTGCCAATGACATTCTCGATCTGGTCGGGCTTAATGGCGCCGGGGGTGGCGGGGCGCAGAACGTCAACCATCTCGCGGGTGAAGACTTCGCCAGCCTTGATGTCGCGCGCGGCGCGCAGACAGCGACGTTGCACGACCTGCGTATCCTGCTCGTTGCCCACGATGAATTTATCGGCAGAGCCGAGGGCGCGCTCCAGCAGGCGGGTTTCTTGGACCATGTGCGCCCAGGCTTGGGGGTTGAGAGCAAATTTGTGGTCAGGCCCTTCGCGGTCGTTGCTGTCGGTGAAGTGGCGCTCAATCATGCGCGCGCCGAGCGTTACCGCGCCCAGCACGGTGGCGTTGCCGTGCGTGTGGTCTGAAAGGCCCAAGACCACATTGGGGAACATGGTTGCGTAGGTTTTTAGCACATTCAGGTTGATGTAGTCGTAATTTTCGGGGCTGGCGGTGTAGTTGGTGTTGCATTGCATCACGCACAACTGTTTGTTAAGCCGCAAAATGGCGTGGACGGCTTTTTGTACCTCGCCAATGGTGGATGCGCCGGTGGCGATAATCATCGGCTTGCCTTTGCTTGCCATGTGTTCGAGGGCTTCAATCCAGTCAATTTCGCCGGAGCCGACCTTATACGCCGGGACGTAGGGGTCAACGTGTTCGATGGAATCGTAATCGTAGGGCGAGGTAAAGAAGTCAATGCCGACCTTGTCGCATTCTTCTTTCAGAATAGGCGTCCAATCTTGTGGGAGCGAGGCAGCGGCATAGACTTCCGTGACCGATTTTTTCCACTTTGCCTGATGGCTGACCTTGCTGTTCATGTGGCTGAAGCCATATTCCGAGACGATTTTGGGCGCCTGAAAGTGCTGGAACTTGGCCGCATCGGCCCCGGCTTCTTTGGCCAGGCGGATGAGCATTTTGGCGCGTTCCAGGTCGCCATCGTGGTTGGCGGCGATGTCGGCGATGAAGTAGGTGGGGTGGTTGGGGCCAATCAGCCGGTTGCCGATTTTAATTTCCATAGGTTCCTCCGTAAGTTGGGGCGGATCGCGATCCGCCATTACACCTGTTGATAACTGCGCATTTCCTGTGGATAACCCTGTTGAGCCTGTGCATAAAACTTCTCAATTCCGGTGGATACACCGGGGATTTCCATGCCTAATGCCGTGGATAACTTGTGTATAGACAGCCGCAAGTTGTGGGAACGGCGGGCTTTTAAGCCGGATTCTTCGACCGATTTGGGGAGTACCAGCGATTCATCGAAGCCAAACTGGCGGGCGATACGCCGCCCGAACTCGTACTTGCTTAACGCTTCCGCGCCGACCACGTGATACAGCCCCGAAAGGCCTTTGTCCAACATCCGAACTAAAGTCTCCGCCAAATCGCCGACGAACATCGGGCAGAAGTAGACATCGGTGAACCCGTTGCAGGGTTGCCCGGCGGAGAGTTTGTTGTAGAAAAACTCGGAGAGCGAGCGCGTGCCAGAGAGACTCCAGCCAAAGAAGTTGACACGGGCAACGGCGGCGGCGGGGTTGGCCGAAAGGACGTTTTGCTCGCCAAGCAGTTTGGTTTGGGCGTAGACTGAGAGCGGGTTGGGGGCATCCGATTCGGTGTAGAGGCCGTCTTTCGTTCCGTCAAAGACCGCGTCGGTGGAGATGTGCAGGAAGCGGATAGATGCTTTCGCGGCGGCTTCGGCCAATATGCCGGGAATTTCTGCGTTTAAGGTGCGGGCGCTTTCGGGGTCCGATTCGCACGAGTCGACATTGGCGTTGGCGGCGGCGTGGAGGATGGCGTCGGGGCGGGCAGTCTCAATTAAACGGGAGGCAGCCCCCGGCCCGGTCAATTCCGCGCGGATTAACTCAAAGGGCGTGCCATGCAGTTTGCCCCGGTCGACGCCGAGGATGGAATGAGAATCCCAATTTCTCAAACAGAAATTGAGACCCAAAAGACCAGAAGCGCCAGTAACCAGGATTCGTGTCATGTGTCAGGTTCCAGGTGGCAGGGCAGGCGCACGTGAAATGTGACCCCTGAACCCTGACACGCTTTATCCTTCGAGAGTTCCATTTGCAAACGCTTCCTCAAAGGGTTCGATGTATTTGCGAATGCCTTCAACATCCAGCCATTCGGTGTTGTTGTCGCTGGTGTAACTGAAGCCTTCGGGCAGGGGCGTGCCTTCGTAGTGCTGGTTGCGGTTCCAGAGCGTTTCGGGCGGTTTGATGATGTACATGCCGTTGCGCTCAACGGCGTTGCGGGCTTCGTCTTCAGAGAGCAGGTCTTCGTGCAGTTTTTCGCCGGGGCGGATGCCGATGATTTCGATTTCGGCTTCGGGGGCGATGGCGCGGGCTAAATCGATGACTTTGGTGCTGGGGATTTTGGGGACGAAGACTTCGCCGCCTTCCATTTGTTCGATGCAGTTGATGACGAAGTGGACGCCCTGCTCCAGCGAGAGCCAGAAGCGCGTCATGCGCTCATCGGTGATGGTGATTTTGCCGCTGGCGCGCTGTTTGATGAAGAGCGGCACGACCGAGCCGCGCGAGCCAACGACGTTGCCGTAGCGCACGCAGGCGTAGCGGGTGGCCGACCCGGCGGCGTAGTTGTTCGATTGGATGACGAGTTTTTCGGCGACGAGTTTGGTGCCGCCATACAGGTTGGCCGGGCTGACGGCTTTGTCGGTGCTGAGGGCCAGCACTTTCTCTACTCCGGCATCGAGCGCGGCTTCGAGGACGTTGGCGGTGCCGAGGATGTTGGTTTTGACGGCTTCCATCGGGTTGTATTCGCAGGCCGGTACTTGTTTGAGCGCGGCGGCGTGAACGACAATATCCACGCCGTGCATGGCGCGCAGCAGGCGTTCGCGGTCGCGCACGTCGCCGATGAAGTAGCGCAGGCGCGGGTCATCGTAGCCGCGCACGCGCATTTCGTGCTGTTTGAGTTCATCGCGGCTGAAGATGATGATTTTTTTGGGGTTCTTTTCGGCCAGCAGGATTTTGGTGAATTTTTTGCCAAACGAGCCAGTGCCGCCGGTGATTAAGACAGATTTGTTGGTCCAGTCCATGAATTGCTCCATAAAGGGTAATTGGTGAATGGTAAATGGGGAAAATGCGCCAGGCTCATTGCCAGGGATTAATGATTTCAATCCCAGCCGCTTCAAAATCACTGGCATTGCGCGTGACCAGGGCCATTTTGTTGGCAAGAGCAGTTGCGGCGATAAGTGAGTCGACGGCGGGCATGGCTTTTCCAGCCAATTCAGTCCGCGCAACCAACATGCCCCACTCAACAATGATGTCCGTATCGAGAGGCAGGATTTTACCTTGAAAGCGCGCCAGTAAATCGTCCTGCAACCAGTCGCGCAGTTCGGTTTTGCGGCGTGAGTCGGGCAATTTTTCGATACCTTTGATAATTTCGCCGATGGTAATGACACTCAGGTAAGCATCATCTGCGTCAAGCGCATCGAGAAACTCGACAACTTTTGGATTGGGCTGTCTGGCAACAAATTCGGAGATAACGCAGGTATCGAGCAGGGCTTTCATAACTCAATCCCCTCTCGTGGCAGGCTTTTATCACGCGACAAGTCAAGGTCAGAGCCCGCTAAAGGAGATTGGCGGAAAAACTCGGAAAGTTTCACCTGCGATTTGCGCATTTTTTCATACTCAGCATAGGCAATCACCACCACCGTTTTTTCGCCATGTTTGGTGATGACCTGCGGGCCTTGCGTCAGGGCGCGGATGATGACTTCGCTCAGTTTGTTTTTTGCATCCTGAATTTGCCAGACGCTGTTCATAGGGCATTCCTTTCTGAAAAATCTGTCTAGTCTGTCTAGATTTTATCTCGTTTAAGAAAGGTTGTCAATCAGGTTTTCGCGCCAAAAACAGCCCGGAATCTTTGGTGATGTGAATTTCGCCTTTGGCTTGCAGTTCGGCGGTCAATTCCTGTTCCAGTTGGGTAAAGAGAACCTCGGCGGCAGAGCCGTAACTGCTGGTTGACCGGAGATAGTCCATCAGCGGCGGGAGTTCGGTGATGCGCAGGCTATCGGGGTAGCGGCGAATCTCGATGGGGCTGAAAAAGGGTTGCAGCTGCTCCAGGCCGTTTTCCAGCGTGAATGGATTGCGAAAGGCGGCCATCTCGCCGGTTGGGTCGAGCCGGGCAAACCATTCGTTCATTTCTTTCAGGTGATTCGCGCCTGCTGTGGCCGCGACCAGATGCCCGCCCGGTTTTCCCGACACTACATCAGGACTTCGCAACACACGCCGGATTTCACCCAACGCTTTGGGTCGGTCGGGGATGTGATAGAGCATGAAGTTGGCGATGACGATGTCGAAAGTCTCATCCGGGTAGGGGATGGATTGGGCGTCGATTTGCTCGAACTTGAAGCCGCGCCCCAGCGTCACCAGGTTCCTCCAGGCGGCATCCACCATGCCAGCGGAGAAGTCGCTGAGGGTGATGCTCCACCCGGCGGGAATCCGTTGCGGGCAGGCCTTCCACAGCGCGCCGGGGCCGCTGCCCAGTTCCAGCACTTTGGCTTGCGCGGGGAGTTCTGCCAGCACGTCCCATAGCCACGCAAACCAGCCCTGCGGGTTAACGCTGAAACGCTCGTGAAGCGCAATCCGCGCGTTTAAATTATCCGCGCTGCGGTATTGGTCATTTTGGAGGTAGTTGGAGTCGGTGAATTTGGGCATGGCTGCAAAGATGTATATTTTACACCCGACGCGCTGGGCAATGCGGATTGGTTCATTAACCTGACCTTCGTTTCGATATGGCTTTGACCGGGTTTTAACCAGATAGAGCGTCATCAAGTTGATATTCTCTTCGCTCCAAAGGGTGCTACCATACGCAAACGGAGGAAATTGTGCCGGCTAAAGTCATTCTGAATCCCTATTCTAACCGTTGGAAGGCTCAAAAACGCTGGGCGGAAGCGGAATTTGCCCTGCGCGCTGCCGGGGTGGATTTTGACCTGGCGGTTTCCGAGCGCCCGAAAGGCGCAGTAGCGTTGGCCGCCCAGGCAGCTCGGGACGGATTTTCTCCCATTATTGCGGCGGGCGGCGATGGAACGGTGGGCGACGTGGTTAACGGAATTGCCCGCGTTCGCCCGGAAACTGATTTAGGAACGATTGGCATCCTGCCGCTTGGTACTGCCAACGATTTGGTGGCGAACCTGGGTATTCCGCTCGACTTGCAAGAAGCGGCGCGCGTCATCGCCGCCGGAAAAACGCGGGTGATTGATGTGGGTCAGGTCAACGGCCAGTATTTTGCCAACAACTCTGCTATTGGGCTGGAGCCGTATGTCACCCAGAAACAGGCCGCCATCACCTGGATTAAGGGCATCCCACGCTATCTGGTGGCTGCCGTGCAAGGAATTCTCGACCATCCGACCTGGAATGGGGTCGTTGAATGGGATGCTGGCCGCTATGAAGGCCCGCTGACGCTCGTTTCGGTGGGAAACGGCCCGCGCACCGGCGGATTATTCTACATGGCCCCCCATGCCAACCCTTCGGACGGAAAATTGACCTTTATTTATGGCTACCGTTCTACCCGCCTGAACACTTTCTCCATCCTGCCCAAGACCATGAATCCAAAGGGGGATTTCGTTCACGAGCAGGGTATCCGCGAAATTGATTGCGTCTGGCTGAAAATCAGCCTCGACCGGCCCTCTCCTGCGCATGCCGATGGCGAACTGTTCTCTCAGCCGGTGACGGAAGTGGAGTATCGCATTATTCCGGGCTGTTTGCGCGTGTCGGTTTAATTTCAAGCGTGGGAAATTACTGCTATATTTTTATCGCTGGTAAAATAAAACCAATGCGTAACAATCTTCGCGCCATCTTCCTGGTTTTATTTTTTATTTCTTTTGTCGTTGCTGTGGGCGGTGGCCTGTTTTGGGGCAACCTGCAATTTGCCCGCAGCGCCCGCGTTGGCGCGGAATTCCTCGCGTTGTGGAAGCCCTCCCAAAATTTTGCGCTGCAAGGTTTTTCCCCGTACGACATGGGCAATACTCTTGAAGTTCAGCGCCTGGTCTATGGGCGCGTCGCGCGCGCGGGTGAACGCACGTTTCAGTTCAGCATGCCGCTCTATGTAACCCTGCTACTCTTCCCCCTCGCTTCCATTCGAGATTTTTTTGTTGCCCGCGCGCTCTGGTTGGTTTTGCTTCAGGCGGCGTTGACGGGGCTGGTCTTTCTTTCCTTGCACTTAAGCCGCTGGCGGCCCTCCTGGCTCTCGCTGCCACTTGCGCTATTCTTTGCCCTGTTCTGGCAGCCGGGCGCGCTTTCCATGCTGGATGGTAACTTCATCCTCTTGCAGTCCCTGCTGGTCTTTGGCGCGGTGCGCGCCCTTGAAAAAGACGCGGACGAACTGGCTGGGGCGTTGGCGGCTTTGGGGCTGGTCTATATTCGAGTCACCGGGCTAACATTGCTCCTGCTGGCAGTTTGGATGATTGCCTCTGGCCGCTACCGCATCCTGGCGGGCTTTTTGATGACGCTCAGCGTACTGCTGGCCGTCTCGTTTTTGGTTTATCCCGGCTGGTTCAGCGAGTTCTTCTTCAAAGGCATCATCGAGTGGCGCAGCCAGGTGTTGCCCTCCACCTTTCGCTCCCTTGAAAACTGGTTCCCTGGCATCGGCATTCCTCTTGCGCAAGGCTTGCGGGCAGTCGCCATCGTTATCCTGTTCTTTGAGTGGCAGGCTGCTCGTGATAAAGGCACGCACTGGCTCTTTTGGACAATGTCCCTGACCTCCATTCTAACGCCCTGGTTTGGCGCGGGCTTCACTCCAGCCTGGACCGCCTTCACCTTGCCGGCCGTCATCCTGGTTTTCTCTATCATGGGGCAACGCTGGGGATTGTTGGGCCGCCTGGCTGCCTTTCTCGTTGGGCTGGCAATTCTGGTCGGATTGTGGGCGGCGCACTTTGCCGGGTTTGATTCGATTTTCTTGTTTGCATATCCGCTTGCCATGACCCTCCTTCTCTACTGGGTACGCTGGTGGGCTACCCGTCCACCGCGTCTGTGGATGGATATGCTTTCCGCGGGGAGATAATATGACACGCCGCGATTACATCCTGCTCTTGCTCATTGGACTGGCCTTCAACAGCGCAATCGCCTGGTTTCAACAGGCTCCCGGTTACATGGATGCCGATTACTATTATGCAGGCGGGGTGCGTCTCTTCCAGGGACATGGATTCACCGAAAATTATCTTTGGAATTATCTGGATAATCCACAGGCGCTTCCCCACCCCTCGCATGGATACTGGTTCCCCCTGGCCTCCATCCTGGCTGCGGCGGGGATGTGGTTGGCCGGAACGGACGCCTTTTTCGCCGCGCGGTTGGGGTTTCTCCTGGTCGCGGCGCTGATTCCGCCCGCCAGCGCCGCCCTGGCATTTTCCTTCACTCAAAAGCGCATTCTGGCCCTGGCATCTGGCTTTTTGGCGGTTTTTTGCGGTTATTATGCGCCTTTCCTTCCGACTACTGACAACTTCGGGATTTTCATGCTTTTAGGGGCGCTTTTCTTTCTGCTTTTCCCTCACGCCGGCATTGGGATACTTTCTTCACTCTTGCTTGGCCTGGTTGCCGGGCTAATGAACCTGGCGCGCTCAGATGGCATTTTATGGCTGGCGGTGGGCGGTGCTGGGCTGTTCCTGCGCTGGTTGGACGAGAAAAAAAACTTTCTTTCCTCTTTCTTTTTTCCTGTTCTGCTTTTTATCCTCGGCTACACCCTCATCATGGGCCCCTGGATGGCGCGCAACCTGTTCATTTGGGGAACGCCGCTCACCCCGGCCGGCAGCCGCGTATTGTGGATGACCCGTTATGACGAAACTTTTGCCTGGCCGCCTGAGCGGGTTAACTACGAGAACTGGCGTGCCGCTGGTTGGGATTCTGCCATTGCTGGCCGGTTAGACGCGCTCCAACTTAATGCAATTAACTCAATTGCTGCGCAGGGTGCCGTTTTGCTGGCTGTCTTTGCGCCGATTGGCCTATGGGTGTTGCGCAAAGATTTGCGCGCCCGGTTGGCTGCGCTTACCTGGCTGGCATTGTTTGTCGTATTGACCTTTATCTTCCCCTTTGCGGGGTCGCGCGGCAGTTTTTTCCACTCCGCAGCCGCGCTCCAGCCAGTCTGGTGGGCCGCCGCGCCGGTAGCGGTCGAATTTCTGGTCGGTAAAGCGCGTCAGCAGGGCCGGTTTACACATCAGGCGTTTGGCATCTTTCGTTTTGCGATGGTCGCCTTCATGGGGATGATTACGTTGGTGTTGGTTTATATCAGTGTCATCGAAAAAGACTGGAACGAATTCCAACGCATCTATCTTCGCGCCGAGCAAATTCTGGTCGAGAATGGGGCCCAACCATCCGATGTGGTGATTGTTGCCAATGCGCCCGGTTATTTTGCCGTCAATCGCCGTCCTGCCATCATTGTTCCCGATGAAGACCTGGAAACAGTCCACCGACTCGCCCGCCAGTTTGGGGCGCGTTTCCTAATTTTGGAAAAAACTTACTACACCGACCCCATGATTCCTGTTTACCAAAGTCCTCAATCTCAGCCTGGGCTGACCTACCTTGGAGAATTTGACGAAGTTCGCTTGTTTCGTATTGAGCCTTAAATGTTATGAGTCAGAAATTTCACTATCAGCAGAAGATATGCTATACTCAAAAATAATTCACCGGATTTAAAACATGGAACAAATCACTCTTGTTGTCATAGACGACCATCCATTGTTTCGGCAGGGTGTCGCTGATGCTTTGTCCATTGACCCGCGCCTGAAAGTGGTAGGACAAGAATCGCATGGAGAGCGCGGGCTGGAATTGATTCAATCGATTCGTCCGCGCATTGCCGTAGTCGATGTCAACCTGCCGGGCATGAACGGTCAGCAGATTACGCATGAAGTGACAACGAGTCGGCTTCCGACCCGTGTCATTCTGATGACCGCCTATGACGACTCCGAACAGATGCTCCATGCAGCCATTGCTGGTGCGGCAGCCTTTTGTTCGAAAGATGTCCAGCCCGATGAGTTGACCAAAATCATCTTTCACATTGTAGATGGAAAGTATGTCATGGGTCAGCAGGTGATGACCAAGATTGAGTTCGAAGGTTGGCTGGCGCGACAGCTTGACTCCGCGCGCCGGTCGTACAGCGAACCTGGCAGTCCCTTCCACCCCCTCTCTGACCGTGAAATGGAGGTATTGGAATTGGTGGTTGAAGGGAAAAGCAACAAAGAAATTGCTGCTCAACTTGGTATCAGTCATCAGACGGTTAAGAACCATATTACATCTATCCTGCGCAAATTTGGTGTTGAAGACCGTACCCAGGCGGTGGTCTATGCCCTGAAACGCGGCTGGGTTAAGTTGAATTACGAATCTCGTTTTCAGGAGTAGGCGATGGTTGTCACCGAAGAGCAAACCAATCCATTAGAAGAGGCTCGCAAGAGTATCCAGGCAGAACTGGATGATGTGACAAAGTCCTTGCGAGAAGTGACCCTGATGCTTGAGCAAAGTCAGGTGGAAGCCTCAAAACTAACCCAGCGCAATGCAGCCATAACGGCTCATTTACAGCAAATTCAGGCTTCGGGTGCCAATGTTGCTTTGGGTGAACTGAAAATGTCTTACGATTCCGCGCTGGATGCCCAGCAGCGGTTGTTTGTAATGCGTGGACAACTGGATAAATTGCAAAGTGACCAGTCGCATCTACAGCGGTACCGCAGTTCCCTCGAAAAAGTGCTTGGCTTGCTTGAACAACCCCTCGAAGGTGGAAAAGGGGCAGGGAAGAGCGCTCAGGCGAGTATCGAGAGTATCATTCAGGCGCAGGAATCAGAACGACAACGCTTGTCGCGCCAGATGCATGACGGCCCTGCCCAGGCGCTCTCCAATTTCATACTTCAGACAGAAATTGCCATGCGCTTGATGGACGTGGATGCTGCCCAGGCGCGCGAAGAACTTAACAGCCTGAAAGCCTCGGCCATGAGCACCTTCCAGAAAGTGCGCAATTTCATCTTTGAACTGCGTCCAATGATGCTCGATGATTTGGGCCTGGTGCCAACCATCAAGCGGTATGCCGACACGTTCAAAGAGCAAACCAGCATGGATATTGCTGTGACCGTTTCTGGGCAAGAACGACGGCTAGAATCCTACATCGAGGTAATGATTTTCCGCGCCTTACAAGAGCTATTGGGAAATGCTTCGCGGCACAGCCAGGCGACTATGATTAAAATCATGATTGATATGAGCGAGGCCTGGGTGAAAGTAACGGTTGACGATAATGGCAAAGGCTTCAATACCGAGATTTTGGCGCAAGGAAACAGCCTGGGCCTCAACTTAATCCGTGACCGCGTGGAAATGTTGGGCGGTTCATTTGAGATAGATTCGATTATCGGCAAAGGAACGCGTGTGACCTTTGTGATTCCTGCTCGCTCCGCATAAAGTTCAGATGAGCCAGATATATTCTGGATGGGTGGGACTCTTGTTGTTGCAGAGTCCTACTTTTCTACCATACCATTTGATAATCCTATCATCATTTCTTTCCTTATTTTTACTGTATAATCATCTTGTAGAACAAATAAGCAAGAAATCAAGGAGAATCCTATGAGACGCGGTGGTCGCATTTTGCTGTTTCTTGTGATAATCATCGTCATTCTGATAGCTGTTGTGTTTCTGGTTTTTGGCGGGAATTTGTTTGCCCCAGCTCCGCAAGAAGCCTCACCGACACCGCCAATGGTTTCTATTCTTGCTGTTGGTCAGCCTCTCCAACTCAATGATGAAATCAAGCCTGAAGCAATTAGCACCATGATGATTCCTCAGGAAGCGTACAATGAAAAGATGATAACCAATCTTGAAGAGGTGCAAGGCAAGTTTGCTGCTATGCCGCTTGACCAGGGCATACCACTGATGCGCGGAATGATTTCTGACAGTTTGACGCGCCCTGTGTCAGAAACGGCTCGAGTGATTGAGCCAGGTCTTGTAGCTGTTACTCTGCCGCTCAACTGGCAAAGCGGCGTGGCCTTTGCGCTCAGAGATGGCGACCGGGTGAATGTCATTGCAACAACCCTGTTTGTGGATGTCGATTCGACGTTCCAGTCCATCCTTCCGAATAATTTTGGGCAAGTGGTGGCAACTGGTTTGCAGCCCGATGCTTCGACTCTGGTGACACTTGGCATGAACAATGGGGAGGGAAATCGCCCAATTGGCCGGGCGGAACTGGACCCCGTTTTGAATCAGGCGATTTACCTGATTCCCTCTGAGGCTCAACGACCCCGTCTTGTTTCGCAGCAAATTTTGCAGGATGTACAAGTCTTGCACGTTGGCTACTTCCCTTATCCTGGAACGGCTGAAGTTTCCACCGTTTCCACGCCTCAACCAGAGGAATTACCCCCCGGAGAACAGCCGCCAGCGACCCCTGTTGTTGTTAAGGCTCCTGAAGTAATCACGCTCATCGTATCTCCGCAGGATGCCGTCGCATTGACTTATTTGCTGTATGCTGGAGCCAAATTTACCTTTACTTTGCGCGCGCCAGATGACGCGTCGCGGACCGAAACAGAGGCGGCCACGCTCCAATATATCTTGAGCCAATATGCAATTCCGGTGCCAGCCAAACTCCCTTACGCGATACAGCCTCGGCTTGACAAATTGGCTGACCCGATTACTGTGCCTGTTACGCCAACACCTATTCCATAGCCCCACTATTTTTGGAGAGTTGGCAACATGCCAGAAAAAATTCGCGTCCTCGTAGTTGATGATATCGCCGAAACCCGTGAAAATGTCCGCAAACTTCTGCAGTTTGAAGCGGACATTGAGGTGATTGGCACAGCCCGTTCTGGAAAGGAAGCAGTTCAACTGGCGGATGAGTTAAAGCCCGATGTCATCCTGATGGATATCAACATGCCAGATATGGATGGTATCACAGCGACTGGGCTGATACGACAACGAAACCCGGTCGCCCAGATAGTCTTTCTCTCAGTGCAAGGCGACCCCAATTATATGCGCCGTGCCATGCAGGCTGGCGCGCATGACTTCCTGACCAAACCGCCCATGGCCGATGAGTTGATTTCAGCGGTTCGTCGTGCCGGGCAAATGGCTCAAGTTGAACGCTCGCGAACGGCTCAGGTAGCGGCTTCGGTGGCAGCGGCAACCGCTCAGCCCACCCTGGGAAGCGGGTTTGTCAACGGGCGCGTTATTATGGTCTACAGTCCAAAAGGCGGCACCGGCGTTACGACGCTGGCAACAAACCTGGCTATCACATTGCACAATGACGAAACCCGCGCGGCGCTCGTAGATGGTAATCTTCAATTTGGAGATGTGTCTATCTTCCTGAATGAACAAGGCAAGAACACGATTCTGGACCTTGCTCCTCGCGCCGACGAGTTAGATTTGGATATTATTGATGGCGTACTTCTTAAACATGCCGCGTCTGGAATTCGTGTATTGGCTGCCCCGGCGAAACCCGAACATGCCGACCATGTTTCGGCAGACCAGTTTAGCAAACTGGTGAAATATCTGCGCCAGGTGTATGCTTATGTGGTTGTTGACACAGCGCATACCCTGAATGATATTACTCTTGCGGCGCTCGATGTCAGTGATGTGATTGTGCTGGTTTGTACACAGGATATTCCGGCCATCAAGAATGTTCGCCTTTTTCTTGATTTGCTCACCACGATTGGTGTACCGCGCGAACGTTTGTGTTTGGTCATGAACAAATATGACAAGCGGATTTCGATTACGCCAGAAAAAATCAGCGAAAATCTGAAGCATCCTGTATCTGGCGTTATTCCACTCGAAGAAGCAGTTGTTATCCCATCTGTCAATCGAGGCGTTCCTTTTATGATTGATAATAAAACCAAAACAGTGGCTCGTTCAGTCTTTGCCCTGGCGGAGTCCATTCGCACCCAGCTTGCCAAGGTAAATGAGTAGTGATTTCCTGTTTACCCAGGAGGTAACCAATGTCTTTACTTAAACGTATTGAACAAGGACAAGCGCGAAATTCCGACTCGTCTCAACCTCAGCGACCCTCCCTGCCATCGCAACCTTCCACCGGGGGAGGCGACCAGGCCCTTTCAGGGTTACAGGCGCGGCGTGTCAGTGCCCCGGCAACAACCCCTCAAGCAGGAACTTATTTTGACCTGAAAACGCGCGTCCAGAATAAACTCCTGGCGGAACTTGACCCTTCGATGGATATCACAAAAACCGAAGAAGTTCGGCGCACCATTATGGAACTGTTTGAACAAATCTTAAACGAAGAGAATATTGTTCTTTCTCGTCCTGAACGTCAGCGCTTGTTTGAACAGATTACGGCTGAAATATTGGGATTTGGCCCCTTGCAGCCATTACTGGAAGACGATACGATTACAGAAATCATGGTAAATGGGCCTAAAAACGTGTACGTTGAACGAAAAGGGAAGATTGTTCGCGTTCCAGTGACCTTTGAAGGTAATGACCATGTGATGCGCGTTATCGACCGGATTGTTGCCCCGCTAGGTCGCCGTATTGACGAATCCAGCCCGTATGTTGATGCCCGCTTACCCGATGGGTCCCGTGTAAACGCAGTCATTCCCCCCATTTCATTGGTTGGGCCAACACTCACCATTCGTAAATTCTCGAAAAACCCAATCACCATTGAGCAATTAATTTCATACGGCTCCATTACCCCAGAGGCTGTCGAATTCCTCAAAGCATGTGTAATTGCTCGCATGAATATCATCATTTCCGGCGGCACTGGTTCTGGTAAAACAACCCTGCTTAATGTTCTTTCTGGTTTTATCCCCGGAGACGAGCGCATCTTAACAATTGAAAATGCTGCCGAACTTCAACTTCGCCAGGAACATGTGGTGATTCTGGAATCCCGTCCGGCCAATATTGAAGGTCGTGGTGAGATTACCATCAGAGATTTGGTGATTAACGCCCTGCGTATGCGCCCTGAGCGTATCATCGTTGGTGAATGCCGCGGCGCTGAAGCCTTAGACATGTTACAGGCCATGAATACCGGCCATGATGGTTCGATGACAACGGCGCATGCCAACTCGCCGCGCGATGCGCTCTCTCGTATTGAAACCATGTGTCTGATGGCCGGTATGGATTTGCCCGTTCGTGCTATTCGTGAACAAGTCTCATCGGCGGTAGATTTAATTGTCCAGCAAGAGCGCATGAAAGATGGCTCACGTAAAGTAACATATATTACCGAGGTCAGTGGCATGGAAGGTGATGTAATTACCATGACGGACCTTTTTGTATTTGAGCAAACCGGCCTTGAAGGTGGAAAAATAATTGGCCGCCTGCGCCCAACCGGTTTGCGGCCCAAGTTCATGGATAAAATCGAAGCTACTGGAATTCACCTTCCTCCAACTATTTTTGGCGTGGGTAGCAGCCGGCGTTATTGATGTTTTTGCGCTTCTTAAAGGCTCGCCATGAATCCTCTTGCAATATTGTTGATTGGTGCCATCATTATTCTCATCCTGATTGCCATCGGGGTGTACATTTCTTCGAACAGTGAAAGAAATCTGGTCGAAGACCGCCTCGGTCGTTTTCTCGATGATGATAAAAAGGCTGCCAGCCGCCGGGAAAGAGAAGAAGCCTCGACCGTCCTGACTGAGTGGGTCAATAAACGGGTCGAAAAATCGTCTTTTGGCGACCGAATTGCAAAAAATCTGGCCCGTGCCGATATGAAGTTCAAGGCCGGTGAATTCATTTTCTTTATCTTCATACTTTCCTCTGTGCTTGGGGGCGCGGCTTTTCTGTTTGGGGGAAGTTCAGTACCGGCCAAATCATTTTCAGCTTTGATTGGAGTCATTGCCGGAATCGCAGGCCCCATCATTTACTTACGCTCTCAACAAGGAAAGCGCCTCAGAAAATTTAACGACCAACTTCCCGATATGTTGAATCTGATGGTCAATGGCCTGCGCGCTGGTTATTCCACTATGCAGGCAATGGAAGCCGTCAGCAAAGAAATGCCGCCTCCCATTAGTGACGAATTTCGCCGAGTCGTGCAGGAAATGCAACTGGGCTTACCCATGGATAAAGCCCTTGATAACCTTGTGCGCCGCATACCCAGCGAAGACCTTGATTTTGTCATTACCGCCATCAATGTCCAGCGAGAAGTCGGTGGTCCGTTGGCGGAAATTTTGGATACGATTGCGTTTACCATCCGTGAACGGATTCGTATCAAAGGCGAAATCCGCGTCATGACTTCTCAGGTGGTTATGTCTGGGCGCATTCTCTCGGCGGTTCCATTTGTAGTTTTTATTTTGTTATGGTTCATCAATCAAGAGTACATGGGAGAGTTCTTTGAAAATATTGCTTGTGGGGGGATTGCGTTAGTTGTTGGGATTATTATGATTGCTGTAGGTTATTTTGTCATGATGAAAATAGCGGATATCGAGGTGTAATATGTCATGGGAGATGATAGTCATTATCGTTATCATTGCGGTGGTCTTGCTGGCAGTTGCGCTAATTTATGTTGGACAGCGCATGCCGAAACAAGATGAAGACCCGTTGAGCCAGCGCCTGGCCGATTTCTCGCAACGTGGCGAGGCCGTTAGCCTGGATGAAATTGAACTTTCCCAGCCCTTTACGGAGCGTGTAATTTACCCGCTTTTGCGGCAGCTTGGCGAAATGGCTGCCAAAAATACTCCCCAGAACGCTTTACAGGAAACAACCCGTAAACTGGAGTTGGCAGGCAAAGCCGGTTTTATTGATGCTCCCATGTTTTTGGCCTCTCGCTTTGTTGCGTCAGGCGTGCTGGGCATCCTTGTCTTTGCCGTGGCGAAATTTTCGATATTTGACCAAACCTTTGCCCGCTCTTTCTTATATGGCATAATTGCGGCCGCGCTTGGTTTCTTCTTCCCTCAGCTCTGGTTAAGTGAACAGATAAAGAAACGTCAACTGGAAATTCGTAAAGCCATGCCCGACGCCCTCGACCTGCTTACCATCTGCGTAGAAGCAGGATTGGGCTTTGATGCCGCGATGTCCAATGTCGCCGAAAAATGGGACAACGAACTTTCCCTGGCCTTTGCCCGTGCCATTCGGGAAATTCAACTGGGCAAGGTGCGGCGTGAGGCGCTGAAAACCATGGCTGACCGCATTGACCTGGCTGAAATGACCAGCTTTGTGGCCGCCATTATTCAGAGTGAACAACTGGGCGTAAGTATGGCCAAAGTATTGCGAATTCAGGCTGACCAGATGCGAATGCGCCGCCGCCAATATGCAGAAGAATTGGCTCACCAGGCGCCTGTCAAAATGCTTATCCCGATGATTGTATTCATTTTTCCATCCATTTTTATCGTGCTGATGACCCCTGCTGTGCTGCGGATTATGGAATCCAACGTATTTGGGGGCGGATAAATTTGACCATACGCCCTGGTTTGTCCTACCACTTTTTCCATATTCTCTGGAGCGGCCTGGACCTGGTCTTTCCGCCTCGTTGTGGAGGTTGCGGAAGACTTGGACAGCGCTGGTGCGCAGATTGCCAGCGGCAACTTGTTTTGCCTCCTGAACCACTGTGCGAAATTTGCGGTGAACCACAATCTGTAACAGGGATATGCGAACATTGTAAGACAACACGACCTGCTTTTTACGCACTCAGGTCGTGTGCTGTTTTTAAAGAACCGTTGCGTCCAGCGCTTCATAAACTTAAGTATGGCCGCGATATCGGACTGGGAGAAGCCCTGGCATGGGATGTCGCCGTTTATCTTGACTCTCTCCGGTGGCATGCAGAAGCTATCCTTCCGATTCCTCTCAGCCAACAAAGAATGCGTGAAAGAGGCTATAATCAAGCCGGTTTGATTGCTCACCCGCTGTCACGCATTATGCAATGGAAATATCTTCCTGATGCTCTTCAGCGTGTCCGGCACACTCGTTCCCAGGTGGGGTTAAGTGCCGTAGAACGCCGTGAAAATGTCCGGTCGGCGTTCATGGCCCATGCTGAAAAGGTGCAAAATAAAACAATCTTGCTCTTCGATGATGTTGCTACGACTGGCGCAACCCTCCATTCCGCTTCTCAGGCTCTGATGTCTGCTGGAGTAAGTCGCGTATATGCCCTGACGGTTGCCAGAGCGCTTCCCAAATATGGCCTTGACCGAATAGAGCAATTACCCTCGCGCTCGCTGTATTGACGAGCGTATATCGTTTATCCCATTTCACAAGGAGGCAATATGGCGCACAATTTGGAGGTTACAGGACGTGAATTTGAAGTGACGGACCGCATCCGCGACTACGTCACCAAAAAGGTAGCAAAACTCGACCGCTACCTGGCCGCCATCGATGAAATCCGTGTCGACCTTGCCCATGTTAAGACCGCTCGTAGCGCAGTAGACCGCTATGTGGCCCAGTTAACTATTCGCGGCAAAGGCATGTTGCTTCGTTCCGAAGAACGCGCAGATGACATTCGTACCGCCATCGATACCGCGCTTGATAAACTGACCCGCCAGGTTGCTCGTTACAAAGGCAAACATCAGCGCGGACGCGGCGACGGCAAACCAGCCGCTTCGCTTGCCCCCGATATCGAACCCCTGCCCGAACTTGAAACCGAGGAACCGCCGGTCATCATTCGCCGCAAAAAGTTCGACCTGATTCCGATGGCTGAAGAGGAAGCCATCGAACAGATGAAGCTGCTTGGTCACGATAATTTCTTCATCTTCTTCAACGCCAAGGCCAGCGCTATTAATGTTTTATACCGCCGCCGCGATGGAACTTACGGTCTCATCGAGCCGCATGTCCGTTAGGCGCACCAGCCTGGAGTAAAATAGACTGGCCTCCAGCGAGGCCAGTCTATTTTTTGGAGACGTTATGGAGTATGCGGACTTTGACGAGGATGCTCTGAAACGCAACGGGCAGGAGAAAATTGATTTCAAGGCCATTGAAACATCAGTTTTCCATATCCTGACCGCCATTGGCGAAAACCCATTGCGCGAGGGCTTGCAAAAAACCCCTGCCCGGGTCGCGCGGATGTATAAAGAGTTACTACAAGGCTATTCTATCGACCCCGTGGCTTTGATAAACGATGCCATCTTTGATGTCCAGTATGATGAAATGGTCATCGTTCGCGATATAGAATTTTATAGTTTGTGTGAACACCACATGTTGCCTTTCATTGGCCGCGCTCACGTTGCCTACATCCCTAATGGAAAAGTGCTTGGACTCTCTAAAATCCCGCGCGTGGTCGATATGTACGCCCGCCGCCTGCAAGTCCAGGAGCGCATGACCCGTCAGATTGCCGATTTTCTGCGTGACCTGCTCAAACCCCAGGGGGTTGCTGTAGTGGTCGAGGCCATGCACCTCTGTTCCATGATGCGCGGGGTACGGAAACACGATGCCCGCATGGTTACATCGGCCATGCACGGCGCGTTTCGCGCCAACCTCGCCACCCGCGAAGAATTCCTTCAAAACATCGCGCGCGGGGCATCGGAACTGCGATTTTAGGGCCGGGTTGTTCAAAGGGTTGCCATCCAAGGCGAAAAACTGATTGCGCAGCGGTTTCGTTGCGGAATAAATTTCGCCTTACGAGATTACTCCTTGCTCCTTTCGATTTCCACCCCCACTGAAGCAGTAAACGGGATGGCCTGGGTTTTCTCCACCCGAATTTGAACCCTAAAAACACCTGGCAAAGCCAGGCACAAACCTGCCAGGTCTTCGGCCAGGGCCTCCACCGTTTGCCGATGGGCTGTTTCGGCATGGGCTTTGAGCAGGTTGGCGGCTCTTTCGTAGTCCACGCAGTCGGCAATTTCATCTGATTCTGCCGCTTGGCGGGTATCGGCGTACAAAACCGCATTGATGACCATTTCCTGTGGAGTAATCCGCTCACGCTCGTAAATCCCAATGATTCCATGAGCGCGTAAATCCTTGATAATTATCTTGTCCATAAGGCCTCCGCTCCAGAGTATACATCAAACTACCCTCCGGCATTTTCGAGTAAAATTCGCGCCATGCCAAACACCAGCCAACTGACATTCACTCGCTTTTCCGCCGCCCTGACGGTCGTCATCTTCCACTATGGAAGCAAAATTTTCCCTTTCAATATTTACCCGTTTAGTCAACTCATTCCCACCGGGCACATTTTCGTCAGTTACTTTTTTACGCTTTCGGGCTTCATCATGATGTTGGCCTATTGGCCCTCCGCAGAAAAATTTCAGCCCCTTCGCTATTGGGTCTTTCGGTTGGCGCGCATCTATCCGGTTTATCTGCTTGGCCTGACGCTAACCATCCTGCTCAACCCCAGGTTTCTGCATGAACCGACCGCCATTGTGCTAAACCTGACCCTGCTGCAAGCCTGGCGACCACCTTACCCCAACTCGCTCAACTATCCGGGGTGGTCGCTTTCAGTGGAAGCCTTTTTCTACCTGCTTTTCCCGCTCATTCTGTTCATCGCTCGCCGACTGTCGCTGCGTGTTTCAGCCATCCTGCTGTTCTCATTTTGGGGCGCCAGCATGGCTGGGCATTCTTACCTGCTCAAGAACTGGTACACCGGTTTCCCTTCTTTCACGCACGATGTTCTGTTCTATAACCCAGTTTTCCACTTGAACGCCTTCCTGCTTGGCGCGCTGGCCGGGCGCTGGATGCTGGAACATGGCCAAACCCTGCGCGCCAGGCCGCGTCTGAATGCTGCCCTACTCCTTGCCAGCCTGCTCCTGATTATGTTCTCTCTGCTCTACCTGAAAGATTTCCTGAAAGACAACTTTGGAATCCGTATGGCACTCACCAACGGCATCCTGGCCCCTATTTTCATCGTCTTCATCACCAGTCTGGCGCTTGACCAATCCTGGTTGGCCCGTTTGTTGCAAAAACCGGGCTTCGTCCTGCTGGGCGATGCCAGTTATGCCATCTACATCCTGCAATATCCGGTACATATGTTCTATAAAGCCTACATTGAGCCGCGCCTGAGCAATTGGAGCAACGAAGCACATTTTTGCGCTTACCTGCTCCTGCTCATTCTGGTCTCGATTGGCACGTTTTTGTGGATGGAAGCCCCCGCTCGTGAGGCCATGAAGCAGTTTTACAATCGCCTCAGCCGCAAAGCCAGCACCCGCCTGGTCGAGTCCGTGCAGCGATAGCGATGCGCCATTCGTAAGCCCGGCACCCAGGCAATTTCATCATCTACACATACCACCGGCCAGCGTTTGCGGAATCGCTGAGGAATTTTGAGATTGATGAACAAATCGGAAATCTTCACTGTTTGACCGGGCATTCCCAGCGGCTCGAATCGGTCTCCGGCGCGGAACGGACGCACCGTGAGCCTTGCTCTGAGATTCGTCGAAGGGCGGTTTTCCACGAAATCGGCATCGAAGCAGGCGGACCAGTGGTCAGTAATCAGTGAACAGTTTTCAGTAATTTCGCAAGTTAATATCCAACCATTTCCAATCTCTAACGGATGGCTGATGACTGATGACTGATGACTGATTTGCGGATAGGGCGTTGGCAGCGCCGCTTCATTTCCAGTTGTTAAATATAGCGTTTCGCCTTCGATGAGCGTTTTCAGCCCTCCGGCCAGTTCCGTTGATTTCAAGGAGGCGGCTCGCTGGAGCGCGTCGAAGTCCACATCGCGCAGGCCGGGCTTCAGAGTGAAGGCGGCGCGGCGGAACAGATTTCGCCGCAGAGCAGGCGACATTTCACGGAGTTTGGCCAGGTCGAAGGCCACGAACCCGCTTCCAGCCGCGCGGAAAACCTTCTCCCAGGCCGAATGAACCAGTTCATTGAGGAGTTCATAGTCGCCTTGCAAGGCCAGGGCTGTTTTTGCCAGGGTTTGGCGAATTTGGGGGTTGTAAGCTTCGAGATGGGGAAGAAGTTCGTGGCGCAGGCGGTTGCGGAAGTAGGTGGTATCCGTATTGCTGGAATCGGTCAGATAGGGCAGGCTGTATTGCCGGCAATAGGCTTCGGTTTGGGCGCGCGTCCAGCCAAGCAGGGGCCGCACAAGCGGAATTTCAGCGTCGAAAACGGGCAGGATGACGCGCGGCAGCATCCCTTTCAGACCAGAAAGCCCCGCGCCGCGCAGGAAATGCATCAGCACCGTCTCGGCCTGGTCATCGGCGGTGTGACCAACCGCCACCGCTCTCGCTCCCGCTTTACGCGCTTCGCGGAACAGGAACTGGTAGCGCAACTCCCGCGCCGCTTCTTCGATGGAGAGTCCTCGCTCTTGGGCGCTCGCCGCCACATCGGCGGAATCGGTCACGAAGGGCAAGCCCAAGGTTTGGGCAATTTTTTGCACATGGGCCGCCTCCGCATCGGATTCGGGGCGGAGATGATGATTAAACGAGGCCACGAGCAGCGGGTAGCCCGCTTCGCGCAGGACATGCAAAAGGGCGAGGCTGTCTGGGCCGCCGGAAACCCCCACGACCAGTAATTTTCCCGCTTCCAAGAAAGGGAACATCATTTCACAGGGGCTGTTCCTGTTTGTTAAATCTGGTACAGTTCCACGAGAACGCCGCTGGTGCTTTCGGGGTGGATGAAGGCGTAGCGCTTGCCATCGGCAGCGATGCGCGGTTCTTCGTTGATGAGGCGGATGCCTTTGGTTTTGAGTTGCGCCATCATGCTCTCAATGTCGTCCACTTCCAGGCAGACGTGGTGCATTCCGGGGCCGCGCTTGGCCAGGTATTTGGCCAGGCCGGAATCGTCGCTGGTGGGCTTGACCAGTTCAATTTCAGCCCCGGCGACAGGCAGGAAGGCGACCTGGCTTTTTTCAGCGGGGACTTCGCGCAGTTCATGCAATTCGATGCCGAGCGCGTCGCGCCAGAAGGTCAGAGATTTCTCCATGTCGTCGACGACAATGGCAACGTGGTTGATGCTATGGATTTTAGGCATAGTGGGAGCATTCCTTTCGATGATTGTGCCATTATATCCTTACCAGGCCGATTTGGGATACGCCTTACTCAACTTCGACTGCCATTGCAACCGCTTCACCGCCACCCAGGCACAGGGAGGCCAGGCCGCGCTGGAGGCCGCGTTCTTTGAGCGCGAAAATGAGCGTGACCAGCACGCGCGCGCCGCTGGCGCCAATGGGATGCCCCAGCGCGATGCCGCCGCCGTTGATGTTGACTTTCTCCCAATCCCAGCCCTGATTGGCCAATTCGTAGCCGTTGGCCAGCACCTGCGCGGCGAAAGCCTCGTTGAGTTCGATTAAATCCACCTCGGCCAGGGTCCAACCGGCTTTGGCCAGCACTTTGGGGATGGCTTTGGCCGGGGCAGCGAACAGCCATTTGGGTTCGACGGCAGCCTGCCCATAAGAGACGACGCGCGCTAGGGGCGCGATTCCGTGAGATTCGGCATAAGCCCGGCTGGCGATAACGAGCGCTGCTGCCCCATCATTGAGGGTGGAAGAGTTCCCAGCCGTGACTCGTCCGTCGGGACGAAAGGCAGGTTTCAGCCGGGAGAGAGATTCGAGAGAAGCATCGCGGCGGGGGCCTTCGTCGGTGTCAAATCTCGTCACCTCGCCTTTGCGCCCTTTCAATTCTATCGGAACGATTTCGGATTTGAATTTTCCCGCTTCGATGGCGGCGGCGGCTTTTTGATGACTCTTCAGCGCAAACTCATCCATCGCTTCGCGCGAAACCTCGTACTCTTCGGCAATGAAATCTGCCGCGTTGCCCATGCCCCAGTTCTCAAAAGGGTCCCACAGGCCATCGTGAAGCAGGGCATCGGTCAGTTGGGAGTGACCATAACGCAATTCATGGTTGCGCCCGTGGATAAGGTAGGGCGCGCGCGACATGCTTTCCATGCCCCCGGCAACGAACAACTGCCCATCGCCTGCGCGAATGGCCTGTGCGGCAGACATAACGGCTTTCAACCCAGAGCCGCAGACTTTGTTGAGGGTGGTTGCGCTAACGCTGGCGGGCAATCCGGCAAAAATGGCTGCCTGGCGGGCGGGGGCTTGCCCTTGCCCGGCCTGAACAACATTCCCCATCAACACTTCGTCAATGTCATCCAGGTTTTCTAACCCGGCGCGTTCGACCGCCGCTTTGACAGCCAACGCGCCCAATTGAGCTGCCGGAATTGCGCTCAGTGCGCCCTGAAATTTTCCAATGGGTGTGCGCGTGGCAGAAAGGATAACGGCTTCGGTTTCCTTGCTCATCGCTCCTCCTTTTGAAATGCTCCTTTGGTGTTCTTATTATACGTTTCGCCGGCAGATTGTGGGAATAATTGGCCTTGGAACAAATCGGTATGCTTAGACTGTCTCAACCACCTCTGATAGAATATGGTTCTCGAATTGTGTCATTGATGGTACACTCGTTTCACTTGATAAAGACACCGACCAACGGGAGAACTTTGAGCATGCCCCACTATAAACTCGCTCTGCTTGGGTTCGGCAACGTAGGCCGCGCCCTGGCGCAACTGCTGATGCGCAAACGCGCCGAACTGAAAAACCGTTACGATATCACCTTTAGCGTTACCGGCATTGCCACCGGGCGGCATGGATTGGCCGTCAACCCCAGCGGAATTGACCTGGACGGCGCGCTTGACCTGTTTCGCACCGGGCGCAACCTGGGTTTGGTCAGCAAAATTCCAGTCAGTGATGCGCTCGATATGATTCGCAAATCCGAAGCCGACGTGCTGTTCGAGAACTCACCTGTCAATTATGAGACCGGTCAGCCCGCCATTGACCACGTCCGCGCTGCGCTGGAGGCTGGCATGCATGTCGCCACCGCCAACAAGGGGACGGTGGTCCATGCCTACCACGAACTCAAGGCTCTGGCCGCCCAAAAGGGACGGAAATTCTTCTTCGAGTCTACTGTGATGGATGGCGCGCCGATTTTCTCTCTCTTTCGCGGCGCGTTGCCCGGGGCGCAGTTGAAAGCCTTCAGAGCCATTCTCAACTCTACCACCAATCTCATCCTGACCCGCATGGAAAACGGTGACAGTTTTGATGGCGCGGTACGCTATGCCCAGCAAATTGGCATTGCTGAGACTGACCCTTCCGGCGACGTGGACGGCTGGGACGCAGCCATCAAAGTTGCTGCGCTCGCCACCGTGCTGATGGATATTCCCCTCAGGCCGCAACAGGTTGACCGAACTGGCATCCGCGATGTGACCCCGGCCATGATTGCCGCCGCCAAAGCCGAGGGCAAACGCTACAAACTCATCTGCACGGCGGAAAAGGACGGAAACCTCGTGCGGGGCAAGGTCGCGCCGGAACTGGTTCCCCTCGCATCGCCGTTTGCGAGCGTGGAGGGGACAACCTCTATCATCGAATTTCAGACCGATGTACTGGGCAACCTGACTCTCATCGAAAACGACCCCGGCCCGCACACCACCGCCTATGGGCTGCTGGCCGATTTTATCAACGCCGTCCGGTAGAAAAAACGTCCCGAAGGTGATAAGCCTTCGGGACGCTGCTTTATTTCTCATCCGCTTTCACCGACGGGGCCGGGTTCTTTTTGGGAAAGACCTTGCGCCAGAACCAGCGCAGCAACCGCCAGAGCAGGGCCAGCATTCCGATAATTATCGCGCCTGCTGGTATGATGAGGATGACCAGCCAGATAACGAAGTTGACAAATCCCTGCAAAAAGCGCACCAGCGCCTGCAAAGCATCGCGCGCCTCGCCCTGCGGCTTCCACCCGCCGATTTGAATTGGCTGGATGCTTTCTTCGGCAATCAACTGCACCGTAATGGCCGAAGTGGCGACGGATTCGTCATAGTATTTGATTTGCCCCTTTAGCACTTCGATTTCGCTCTGGATTTCAATCAACTGGTTGAAAATCGCCAGCGTATCGTCGGCGTTTTGCGATTGCTTCATCATTTCCAGCAGTTGCTCTTCTGCTGCCTCACGCGCCTTGAGCCGCGACTGCAAATCAACGTATTCGTTGGTTACGTCTTGCCCGCTGCGGTTCTCCGATTGTACTTCAACCACATCCGCCTTGATGCGAGTCAGGGCTTCATCCAGGCTGCCCGCCGGAACGCGGATGGTGATACTTCCTTCCGGCACGCTTGTGCCGTCAGACATCCTTCGCTCATAGATTTTCGACGAAACCACGAATCCGCCCAGGTCGCGCGCCAGTTGGGCGACCTCGGCCAGGCGAGCCTTGGGGTCGGCGACCACAATGGCCAGTTCGGCGTTTTCGATAACTTTGCGCTCCTGGACGACCACCCCGTCTCCCGAAGAAGTGTTCGTTACTTCGTAGTCTCTCTGCTCAGGAGCCATCGGCGCCGCGCTGCTGTAAGCGTCGAACGCCGGGGCAGGGGTCGCCGCCGCGCTGCAGGCAGAAAGCAGCAAGACCGCCAGCAGAAAAACAAAGGGAATGCGTTTCATCATCTCTGTTCCTTTCCAATCACCAAAATTACTATATCACAGACGCCGCCCCAAGACAAAGGGTTCCCATCCGCAGCTTTGAGCCAAAAGCTCGCTGCCACGTCAGCAATCCAAGACGCCGCTCACGCCTTTCCAAATTGTCTGACGACCTGGTAAAAATACGGAGGAAAAATTCCGTAGTTTTACGGATGACAATTTTTCAGCACAGGGGTAGCATTGGCTTTGTTCGTCAAATCCAAGTTCCAAAAAGGAGAACAAGGTCATGAAAAAAGTGTTTGCCGGTGTCTTAGCGATTTTGTTATCGCTTGTACTGATAACCACCAGCGTTCAGGCATCCCCGGCCAAGCCACCAACCCCTTTATATTCAGCGCCGGACCTGGTCGTTTCGCCAGCCTCGCAAAATATTGGAACTGCTCCAGGCGGGTTGGCAGTATGGAATGTAACTTTGCAGGGTGGGTCGGGAACCTATAAGGTGACTGTAACCTGGGGCGACTCATGCGGCTCATTTTCGGTCTCAAATTGGAAGCCAGGCGAGACCAGGCAAATTCAGCACACGTTTGATTGCGGTTATGCAAACACTTACAGCCAAACCTGGAAAGCAGTTGGGCTGGGTGGTCCTGTCTACGAATATAGCACGGTGGTCAGGCGCTAACTTCGCGCTCATCGAAACGGGTTTTTAAGAATTTTGCGCTTCTTTTCAGAAAGGATGGTTTCTATGCGCCCCATTTTGGCTTTGGCGTTTCTCTCATTGGTGATTGCAGCCTGCGCTCCAGCCCCCTCCCCTGTTCCGGTTTCAAACCCAACCGCCACCCCAGCGCAGAGTGTTCCATCGCTTGCTGCGCCAACGCAAGAGATTCCTGAGACGAAAACCATCAACGGAATTACGTTCCTCTCGCCTCAGGCCGTTGCGCAGGATGGAAAAATCGTTGTGAAAGTCTGCTATGTTTGGGAGGGCGAAGGCGCGTGGGAGTTGGGAAAAACGATTGCGCGTTCCCAGGGAAGCGAGCTGAGTCTTGAAACAAGCCGGGAAATTTCACAAGAGCCTGTCACCAGCCCCCTGCCCTCTACCATGCGCTGCGTGGAAAACATCTATCAGGGTACTTCAGAAACCGCAGCGCCCATCACGCTGACCATGGAAATTGAATCAGTTCACCTGTCTCCTCTGCCAGAACCAGGGAAGGCTTGTGAACTTTATCAATCCCGGTGGATGAACTCGCCAGAGATTCAAGCCGCTGGTATCGAAGCGAAATGCATCGAAAACGGCGAAACGCCAGAGATTGAAATCGAAAAAATCGGAAGTCAGATGTCCGTGCTGCGCGCTAAAGAACTGGTTTGGCGGACAGCAGGACTTGTTGCAGGCCCGTGGATTTTTGAAATAACCACCCATTAAGAACTTTCTGCGTCTCTGTCCCGGCCTCGCGCCGGGATTTTTTGCTCTTTTGCGGTCGCGCGCTTCTAAATTGTCTGACGACCTGGTAAAAATACGGAGGAAAACTTCCGTAGTTTGACGGATAACAATTTTGTGGCAAGGGGGTATGATGGATTTTGTTCGTCAGATTCAAATCCAATTTCAAAAAAGAGAACAAGGTCATGTATAAAAAACTGTTTATACTCGTTTTGGCTATTTCTCTTCTGTTTTCATCAAGTGGTTCGGCATTTGCGAAAGGGGAAGGCGGTGAAAAATATGATGGCGCCATTCATGGCCCAAACGGAAAAGTGATTTATGTCAAGAATTTTGAATATACAACCAACGTAGGAACACAGACCACTGCTGTGAGCGGTTGTAAATCGTACACCTTGGGTTCTAATTTTTACAATGCGCTGGGTCAACTTGTGGCGTCATATTCGCAGGTGATTGATTGGTGCTACAATGGTTCTACAATTACTTCTGTAACGCACAGCCACGTTCCTGTGGTCTACAGGTCACTCTATCAGTACAATGGCTTGGTCAATGATAGCCATAGCGGATGGGTGGGGAAAACATCCTATAACGCATACAGCCAGGCCAGTTTTTGTGAATTTGTTCCGAATGTAGGATGTTGGTGGTATTTTTATCCAAACGTTAACCAAAATGTGTATGGCAACGGAACGTACAATGGGACTGCTGGAGGCTAATCGAAGGAGGCGCGTGATGAATCTCATGGATTTTGCTTCGAAGTATAAGTCCCTCTTGGCATTGCTTGTGGTTATTTTGGTAACCCTGGTTGGAGCCTATGCGCTGTTTGGGACTCCGGTTCTTGCCATCCTGGTCGTCTGCGTGTTTGCCATGACAGGCCTGGCGCTGTTTTTGAAAAAGAAAGGGATGGCGCATTGGCTGGGCCTGTTGATATTCGGGATAAGTTTTCTGCTGTTGTTAACAGCAACAAGCTGGTTGAGCCTGTTTCTGTAGGACTTCGCTTTACGACTCACCCTGCAAACATGCCGCGACAATCCCGGCCTCGCGCCGGGATGTTTTGTGTTATGATTTTTCCATCATCAGGAACCCAGAAAGGAACCCGACTCAATGCCGCCCAAGATAACCGTTCTGATTGTCGATGACCATCCGATTGCCCGCGCCGGGATTCGGGCGGTGATTGAGCAGGCAGACGATATGCAAGTGGCGGGGGAAGCGCAGGATGGAGACGAGGCCATGCGGCTCGTGGAACAACTACGCCCGAATGTGTTACTGCTCGACCTGAAAATGCCCGGCGCGCGCGCCTGGGAGGTCGAAAAATGGGCGCGCGAAAACTTTCCTGAGATGGCCGCGCTCGTCCTCACCGGCCATGACCGCGATTTTTATCTCGCGCGCATGGTGGAAGCCGGCGCAGCGGGGTATCTCGACAAGAACGAACGTCCCGAACGATTGCTGGCGAACATTCGCGCCGCCGCGCGCGGCGAAGCTTTGCTCACCCCGGAGCAGTTGCAGCGCGCTTTCCAGTGGCAGCAAACGGTCGGACGCAAATGGGACAGCCTGACCGAGCGCGAGCGCCAGGTTGCCCGCCTGCTCGTCGAAGGCAAAAGCGACTCAGCCATCGCGGAGGCCCTCAAAATTCAGCAGCGCACCGCTTCATCGCACGTCTCCAGCCTGCTCAAAAAATTGGAACTCGATTCGCGTCAGGAAGCGATGGCCTGGCTGGTCAAGCACATCCCCGAAATGTCTGACGACCTGTAAAAACGAAAAAACAGGGGGCCCTCCCCAAAAATAGGGCGAAATGGCATTTTGCCCGCGCATCTGGCGGCAATCAAAAACAGCGACCACTATCTCCGGCGGTCGTCGTTTGCTTTTTAAGTGGTTAAGTGGGCTTTTTTGATAGCCATCATCTTCTTTTTTCCCTTACCACCCCTCCGCCAGCCGCGCGGCATGTTTTTCGGGCAGCCCGGCGGCGCGAATGCGCTGCTGCACCGCCTCAATGTCATACGCCACGCGGCGCGGCTCCCACGTTTCGGCTTCGGGGTCAAAAATCGCGTAAGAAGCGCGCGGGTCGCGGTCGCGCGGCTGGCCCACGCTGCCCGGGTTCAGGATGGCGCGCGGGAACAGTTGGTACGTCTCGTTGGGGCGCAGCACATCCAGCGAGACGCGGTCGCGTTCCATATCTAACCGGAACATGCACTGAATGTGCGAATGCCCCACAAAGCAGTAAGACGTGGTAAATGCCTCAAAATTCAGGCGCGCCACCAGCGTATTCAGAATGTACTCCCAAACCGGGTCGCGCGGACTGCCATGCGCCAGCGAAACTGTCCGCCGCACCAGCGTCTCCTGGGGCAGGCTCTCCAAAAAAGCCGCATTTTCCGCCGAAAGCGCCTTCTTTTGCCAGAGCAAGGAGCGCCGCGCCTCTGTGTTGAATACGGCATAATCCATCTGCCCCAGCACGGCTACATCATGATTGCCCAACATGCAGGTCAGGTGGGGCAGACCGCGCAGGCATTCCACCACCTCGTTGGGGTCGGGGCCGTAGCCAACCACATCGCCCAGGCACCAGGTTTCGTCCACCGGTCCGGCATCGGCCAGTACGGCTTCCAGCGCAGAAAGGTTGGCATGAATATCGGAAACGACTAAAACGCGCATATTACTCCATAAGAGTCGCCACCCGTGCGATGATAACCCGCGCGGCCTCGTCCTTGCTCATCAGCGGCAGGGGCTCGCGGCGGCCATCGGCATACAAGAGGGTGATTCGGTTGGTATCCACGCCAAACCCGGCGTCGGTTGCGGAAATATCATTCGCGGCAATTAAATTTAATTTTTTGGATTTTAACTTGGCGATGGCATTCTCCGTCAAATCGCGGCTTTCGGCGGCGAAACCGACCACCGTTTTCAGGCGATTCAAGCCGGGCCTCAGGCTTGCTACCGCACCCAAAACATCGGGCGCGGCTTCGAGTTCCACCTGCGGAATGCCGTCCTGTTTTTTCAACTTGTGTTCCGAAACATGCTTCACCCGGAAGTCCGCCACCGCCGCCGCCATCACCAGCCCATCGGCGTTTTCAACCGCCTTCAGCACCGCATCCAGCATCTCCTGCGCCGTGCGGACTTCGACCACCTGCGCGCCGACCGGCGGGGTCAGCCCAGTCGGGTGCGTCACCAGCGTCACCGCCGCGCCCTCGTCCAGCGCGGCCTGCGCCAGGGCATAGCCCTGCTTGCCCGACGAGCGATTGGTGATGTAGCGCACCGGGTCAATCGGTTCTTGCGAACCGCCTGCCGTCACCACCAGTCGTTTGCCAGCCAGTTTGCCCTTACGCCCCAGCGCCAGGCGGATGTGACCCAAAATTTCCATCGGTTCCACCATTCGTCCCAGCCCCACCAGGCCAGAGGCCATGCGCCCCTGTGCTGGGCCAATGAACGTCACACCGCGCTCCTTCAGAATTCGGACGTTCTCTTGCGTAGCGGGGTGTTCGTACATGCCCGCATCCATTGCCGGGGCAACCAGGATGCTTGTGGCGAGCAAAGGCGAACCGCCTGCGGCGAGCGCCGTGACGGTCAGCAGGTTATCGGCAATTCCATGGGCCAGTTTGGCAAGGGTATTGGCGGTGCAGGGCGCAATCACCAGCAAATCGGCGCTGTGTCCCAGCCCAACGTGCAGGATGTGCGCCTCGCCGCCCCACAAATCGGAGTCGGTATAGGCGCGGCGGCCTGTTACAGATTGGAAAGTGAGCGGGGTAATGAACTGTTCGGCCCCGGCGGAGAAAATCACATCGACCAGTGCGCCTTGTTGGGTGAGTTTGGAAGCCAAATCGGCGGCTTTGTAGGCCGCGATGGAGCCGGTGACGCCGAGGATGATGTGTTTCCCTTCAAAGACCGCCATATTTCTTGATTATACTGCCAACAATTCAGACTCCCCCTACAAATTCGTTATTGATATTGGCAACGGAGTCGAAAGTCTCCCAACTTTTGGCCTGGTCGTGGGGGCGGGTTGCTAACCCCCCTTCCATCCGTCGCTAACCACCTTCTCTCTCTTTGGCAATGCGCGGGATACCATCCCGCGCCACGCTATGCTCAATAAAACACCACTTCATGCTCCAACATTTCCTCGCCGTGATACTGGAAGCGCGCCGAGAAGATTTTCCCATTTTCCAGCCAGGGCAAAAAGACCAGGTCGGAGGGCCACAACCGCAGGGAGGGGATGTCCTCGTTGGGAATCCATTCCAGGCGGCCCTCCCCCGATTCAGTCAGTTCCCCGCTAAATTTCTCCGCTGTGAAAACCCACACGTACCAGTCGTCTCCCTTAAAATCGACAAAAACCAACAGACCGTGATAGCGCGGATTCTCAATCTCCAGCCCCGATTCCTCGCGCACCTCGCGGATGACGCACTGCTCCGGCGATTCGCCCGGCTCCAGTTTGCCGCCCAGGCCGTTCCACTTGCCTTCGTGGATGTCGCCCGCTTTTTTGATGCGGTGAATCATCAGGGTATGCCGGTTATGCTTGACGTAACAGAGGGTGGCAAGTTTCATAGGGGTATTATCCTGTGGAATTAATGACCGCTTTCGTCTTTTTTCAGATTCCACAAAAAAGTATTCGGATTACTGTGCTTGGGCGGTTTCTGTGGCCGCCGCATGAAGTGATGGTTGCAAGCGCAGGGTAGATGCGGCGATGAAGAAGGCGGCTAAATGCGCGGTGGGCCAGACCCATAAAGCCGCAGGCGGTTGGCATAAGAGCGCAACCGGTGCTTGTAGCGCGAGTTTTACGTTTTGCTGAAGATAGAGGCGATAAACGAGAGCAAGCAGGTGAAGCAGGCCATGAGAATGGCAAGAACGGCCAGCGTCAATCCGCTTAAGCGGCCCCAGGCCTGTGCTTCGGACTCAGAGCGGCGGGTCATCTTGTGAGGCAGGTAGATGGCAAAGCCGATAATCAGCGGCTCGAACATCCACAGGAAGGCCCAATCGGCCCAACGCCCGGTAATGGCGGAATACCCCAGCAGGGCGGCGTTGGCAAAGAGAAGGATGCCGGGCGTCAGCAGCCAGGGGGTTTGGGTTCCCCAGCCAATGAAGGCCAGCAAGGCGGAAATGAGGAAAATCTCGAAGGCCCAGCCAGCGTGGAAGACACTGTGTCCACTGATGTTGCTTAAGATGGCGGCGAACAGGTTGATGACCGTGAAAAGTGTCAGGCTGATGAACGCCGCCGAGACCGGGCTTATTGGACGGATACGGGGTAGAAATTTCTCGATGACGAAAGGCGGGCCCAGGGGAGTCCGCTCTGCCGACCCTTCAGGCGTTGGGGCAGGCATTTCAATGGCGGTATCTTCCTCGGTGAAGCGTTGTCCAAAAATCTGCTGGCGGGCTTTTCCCGAAAAAACCGCATCTGGCGAAATGCCGCCTGGCGGCGCGACCACGCGCCGTTTCTCCTGCGGGAGTTCGCCTTCGAGAACTTTTTCGAGGGCGGACAGCATCTCCCCGGCGCTCTGAAAGCGGTCGGCGGGTTCTTTGGCGAGGGCCTTCAAGACAATCTGCTCCAGAGCGGCTGGCAGCGTGGGGTCCACCTGGCTGGGAAGCGGCAAGGGGTCGTTGAGGTGCTTGAGCAGGATGGCGAGCGGCGTGTCGGCGTCGAAGGGGGTGTAGCCGGTTAGCATTTCGTAGAAGACGATGCCGAGCGAGTAGAGGTCCGAGCGGGCATCGCACGCGCCTTTGAGGCCCTGTTCGGGAGCCATGTAGTTGAGGGTGCCCATCAGCGCACCCGAGACGGTGTACTGAGTGGCGCCGACGATTTGGGCAATGCCGAAATCGGTCAGCACGGCCTGCCCGCGTTGGGTGAGCATGATGTTGGCGGGCTTCAGGTCGCGGTGGATGACGCCTTCGCTGTGGGCGTATTGCAGGCCCCCCAGCACGTCTTTCAAGATGCGCAGGATTTCGGGCAGTGGCATGCGCTCGCCTTTCCCCCGGTACTGGTTCAGGCGGGCGCGCAGGGTGTCGCCTTCAAGCAGTTCCATGACCATGTAGTAGATGTCGTCCTGGACATCGAAGTCGAAGACCTGCACAATGGCGGGATGCCGCAGCCTGGAGACGGCGTGCGCTTCGCGGCGAAAGCGGCTCAGGAATTCATCCTGTTCGACCAGGTCAGAGCGCAACACTTTGATGGCCACGTAGCGGTCGAGCGGTGGGTGGTAGGCGCGATAAACCTGTGCCATGCCGCCGCGTCCAAGGGCCTGGAGGATGCGATATTTGCCAAGCGTTTGACCTTCCAGCGTGTTTGCCATTGCGGGCTGCTCCGTTCTTCTTGCGGTTATCTTACCCCCGGATGCTTATTTTTACCTATCCATCTGCTAACAGCAAGCGATGGGGTGAAAATGGGAAAGTGATGATTTTTCTGGAAAATGGGAACCCATGCCAGAAAACGCCAGGGAGTGATGAAAGCCCCGGCGTTTGTGACCATGAAAAAAGCGTGGATGACTACTCTCCATCCTCGTGGCTGTGCGTGTGGCCGCCAAATTCCTGCGTTTCCATGCTCTCGCCCCAATCGGGCATGTTTTTTTCAATTTCATCGGGGCTTTGCCCCGCTTCCAGCCGGTCTACGATTTCGTTGAATTGCGGGGGCATTTCCTCGCCGAGCGCGCCGCCCATTTCACGGAACATGCGGCCCATGGCGCGCGGGTCGTCTTCCAGCCCGGCGAACTTGGATGGGTCGGAGAAGGCCGCCAGGCGGGCTTCGTCGCCTTTTAAGACGCGGACGCGGGGTACTCTGCGGGTGACGTTGCTGCTTCCACAATGGGAGCAGGCAACCGGCTTGACTCCATATTCCTGGTAGGTCAGGAAAATCTCAAAGCGTTTGCGGCAATCGAGGCAGATGTAATCGTAAGTGGGCATATTTCAATTTTAACGAACTTTCGTGAAGTAAAATAGGGTTATGACTGAACCGAATTTCAAAGTGATTGACCCTCAACCGTTGCTGATTGTCATTTCTGGGCCTTCGGGCGCGGGCAAAGATACCATCATGCAGCGCATGAAAGAGCGCGGCATGCCGTTCCATTTCGTGGTGACGGCCACCACCCGCCCGCGCCGCGAGAACGAAGTGCATGGGCGTGATTACTTCTTCGTCAGCAAGGAAGAGTTTGCGCGCATGATTGAACAGGATGAACTGATTGAATATGCCATCGTCTATGGCGATTACAAGGGCATCCCCAAACAACAAGTGCGCGAGGCGCTTGCCAGCGGTCAGGATGTGGTCATGCGGATTGACGTGCAAGGCGCGGAAACCGTGCGCAAACTGGCCCCGAACGCCATCATGATTTTCATGACCGTAGATAATGAGCAGGAATTGGAACGCCGCTTGCGTGAGCGCAAGACCGAAACTGCCGAGGAACTGGCCTTGCGGATTGCCACCGCCCGCAAAGAATTGCAGCGCGTGGACGCTTTCGACTACATCGTGGTCAATGCCGATGACCATCTTGACCAGGCGGTGGATACCATCCAGGCCATCATCACCGCCGAACATGCCCGCGTGCATCAAAAGGCGGTGACATTATGAACCAGTTTGGACAATCCAACGATTATTCCGCCCCGCCGCCTGCCCAGCCGGTGATGGTGAGCGAAAAACTTGTTACGCCAGTTCTGGGATACGTCCTTCTTGCGGTGACAGTGATTGTTTATGTATTACAGATGGGAGCAGAGTTTCTGCTGGGCTATGACCTGCCAGCCCTCCTGGGAATGAAAGTCAACGAATACATTCTGGCTGGTCAGTTATGGCGATTCGTGACGCCCATGTTCCTGCACGGTTCGCTTTTGCATATTGGCTTCAACATGTACGCGCTGGTCATCATCGGCCTGCCGCTCGAAAAGCGCTTCGGGCATCTCCGATTTCTTCTGCTGTACCTTTCGGGGGCTTTTGCGGGTAACGTCTTCTCGTTCCTGTTGACCGATAACCCATCCCTGGGCGCATCAACCGCCATCTTTGGCCTGCTTGGCGCGGAGGCGGTCTTTCTATACCGTCACCGCGATTTGTTTGGGCAACAGGCGCGTGCCGCGCTGATAAACATTGCGCAGGTTGCGGGCATCAATCTGCTGATTGGATTGAATCCGGGTATTGACAATTGGGGACATCTAGGTGGTTTATTGGGCGGGCTGCTCTTTGCCTGGTTTGGCGGGCCGCTTTTGAGAATGGAGGGGCTTTATCCTTACTTCCGACTCGAAGACGGGCGCGATACTGGCGCGGTCTATGCGGCTTTTGCGCTGGTGTTTGCCATTTTTAGCGCGCTGGCGGGCCTCAGGTTTTTTGGGCTGTGGCCGGGCTAATCAGCCTAACTGCCGTTCCAGTTCCGCCCTTACCATTTGTGGGTTGGCGCGCCCACCCGCCTTGCGCATTACCTGGCCGAATAGCCAGTTCGCCACTGTCACTTTCCCGGCGCGGTAACTCGCTACCTCGCCGGGATTTTCGTTCAAGGTCTCGGCCACCAGTTTCGAGAGTAAATCCGCGTCCGAAACCTGGGTCAGGCCCTTTTCGGCCACAATCGCCGCCGCTGGTTTTCCGCTCTCAAACATTTCGGCCAGCACCGCCTTGCCGGTCTGCTGGTTGATTTTTCCCTCCGCCATCAGGCCGAGCAGGGCCGCCAGTTCTTTGGGGGAAATGGGGGATGACTCGAAGCCCTTTCCGGCGCTGTTAAGAAGCGATAGGAGTTCTCCTGTCACCCAGGCGTACACGGCTCGGACTCCACTGGAACCTGCCTGCAACACCGATTCGAAATACGCGGCGGCGGCCTTTTCCGCTGCCAGCCCCCAGGCTTCGGCAGGCTTCAGGCCATACTCATCTACAAATCGCCGATAAACCTGCCAGGGCAGTTCCGGCAATTCATCGCGGATAGAATCCATCCAGGCCTTGCTTATCACCAGCGGCGGCAGGTCCGGCTCTGGGAAGTAGCGGTAATCGTGGGCATCTTCTTTGCTGCGCTGGCTGAAGGTGGTCTGGCGGGCCTCGTCCCAGCCGACGGTTTCCTGAGCCACTCGTCCGCCTGCTTTCAGTATGGCAATGTGGCGTTTGATTTCATAGGCCACGCCCCGCTCCAACGCGCGGAAACTGTTCAGGTTCTTGATTTCAACCTTCGTTCCCAGTTCGGTTGCGCCCACGCGCCGCACCGAGATATTTGGCTCAATGCGCATCACGCCCTTCTCCAGGTCGCCGCTGTTCACGTCCAGGTAGCGCACCAGCGCCCGCAGACGCTCAGCATACGAACGCACTTCCTCGGCAGAGCGAAAATCTGGCTCGGTGACAATTTCCAGCAGTGGCACCCCGGCCCGATTCAAATCCACCAGGCTGTAGCCTTTTTTTGGTTCTCTGACTGAGCGGTTTTCCGGTTTTCCGGCTTTTTCGTTTATCCGTTTATCCGCTTCTTCCGTTGTCCATTCCGTTCCCATGTGCGTCAATTTGCCTGTATCTTCTTCCAAATGGACGCGCCGAATCCGAATCACCTTCTCGCCCTGGGACGTTTCGACGGTAATTTTGCCGTTCACAGCTAACGGCTGTTCATATTGCGAAATCTGGTAGCCTTTAGGAATATCGGGATAAAAATAATTCTTGCGCGCAAAAATGCTGATGGGGTTGATGACGCATTCCAGCGCCATTGCCACGCGCAGGGCATATTCGACCGCCTGCTCGTTGACGACTGGTAGCGTGCCGGGATGTCCGGCGCAGGTGGGGCAAACGGCGGTGTTCGGCTCGGCGGATACTGAATCGACCACCGGACAGGCGCAAAACATCTTTGATTGCGTCTGTAATTCGATGTGAACTTCCAGGCCGATGACGGGTTCGTAGGTCATTGCGTGATTGGCGATTGATGATTTTCGGATTTGCGATTGAACAAATGAACAACAGAACAACCGGATAACTGAATAACCAGGCAACTAAAACTTCGGCAGCCTCTTTTCCAGAAACGCCGCCACGCCTTCTTTGTGTTCCGCGCCCTTTCCGGCAATTTCTTGAATGTGCGCTTCGTAATCGAGCATTTCTTCCAGGTTGGGCAGCACGGCGCGGTTGAACAGGCGCTTCGATAGCCCAAACGCGCCCACCGGCCCGGCGGCCAGCTGCGCGGCGGTGTGTTGGGTTTCGGCCATCAAATTATCCAGCGAAACGACCCGGTTGACCATTCCCCATTCGAGCGCTTTTTCGGCGGAAATGGGCTGGTTGCTGAAGGCGAACTCGGCGGCCCGCCCCAGGCCAATCAGCGCCGGGAGCAGCAACGAGACGCCCGAATCAGGCGCGAGGCCGATTCCTGTGAACCCAACCACGAATCTGGCCGAATCCGCCGCCAGGCGCAGGTCACAGGCGAGCGCGATTCCGAGCGAAGCCCCGGCGCAGGCCCCATGGATGGCGGCAATGACCGGCTTTTCGATGCGCCGAATCTGCAAAATGAGCGGATTGTAGGTTTCGAGCAGGTGTTGACGGTAGGAAAGGCTCTCGCCATTCGCCTTCATCTCCGTGATGTCTTGCCCCGCGCCGAAAACGCGCCCTGCTCCGGTCAGCACGATGACGCGCGTCTGAGCGTCGCGGGCGGCCTGCCGAAAAGCGTTCTGCAGTTCGCCAATCAGCGCCAGGTTGAATGCGTTCGCTGGGGGGCGGTCAATGGTGAGAGTCACGATTCCGTCGAGCAGGTCGGTCTTCAGGAAGGTCATCGCAGTCTCCACTGGGGGAATAAATTCCACTTTACTTACAAAAAATGCGTAATCCGCGACAACGGATTACGCATGATGAATTTCCTGATACGTTTTACTCTAGCAAGTCCAAATCGTCATCCGCTCCGTCATCGTCGTGCGAGTCGATTTCGAGTTCCATGTCGTTGCGTTCAATGTGCAGCCAGAGCAACAACACCTGGCCTTCGTCCGTCTCGATGGAGCGCGCCGCCAGGATGGGAGCAGTCGCTTCGAGGCCAAGTTCATCGCGGTAGTGCAGATTGATGGGTTCTTTAGCGCGCCAGCGGCGGTAGCAGCGTTCCACCAGCGCAGGGCCGTTGAAGGTGCGCAGGCGGGTGAGGGCCGTATGCGAAAAGCGGCGAGTTTCGTTCAGTCCCAGCGCCCAGCCATCCTGCACGGGTTCGAGCAGGGGAGTAGGGCCTTCGATAATGGTGATTCGGTCTTCCATGGCATTTTTCCTGTAAACAAGGTAAATCATACCATAAGTGATGGAAGATTCACTTCACAGCGTGGATAAGAGATTAGGAAATTGGTCAGGGTGTTTCTAAAATTATACGCGCTGCGCACTTTTTGGCGCGCAGCGCGTTGCAAGAATTGTTGTACTCAACCCAGATTAGCCGAATTTATACGCCACGCCATACCCGCCGCGCGGCAATTTCCAGGAGACGTTTTTGGGCGGGCACATCACCCGGCAGGTGCCGCACTCCACGCAGGCCTGAAAAGCAATTTGGACGGTGCCACCATCCTGGGTGCGGTATGCGCCTACCGGACAGAACTTGAGGCAGGGTTTGTCTTTGCAGGCAATGCAGACCTGCGGGTCAATGATTTTCAGATGCGCTTCGTGTTCATCGGCGAAGTATTTGAGCGACATCAGAATGTCGTCAATGTACACTTCGGGCAAATCACTGCGGTCAATGGTTTTGGTGGTCATGGTCTTTTCCTTTCCGCTAAATACCCATCACAGTCCTGCCGAAGGCAACAATATCGCCAACCGCTTTCAGCAGGGGGCGGCGGTTGGTGAGAGATTTGAGAATATCACTGTAAAGTTGTTTCTTGGGCTTGCCAAAGCCGGTGAAGAACATGCCGAGCGCGTCGTTCAGGAAATTGGGATAAACATCCATAAATTCAGGATGGTTGTGCAGGAAGCGCGACATGTTGCGGTATTGGTGCAAGTCCTTGAGGACGAAGGTGTTTTCGAGCCGCTTGCGGTAGGCTGAGAGCGTGGCCGCTGAGAAGTCGCCCTTCTTGTGGGCTTCGACAGCGGTTTCTCCGGCGGCTTTGCCAGCAGTAATGGCCATGTTGGTGCCTTCCCAGTGCATGGCATTGACCATCGAGGCGGCGTCTCCGGCCACCATTACGCCGTCGGTGTAGAGTTGCGGCATGGTACTCCAGCCGCCTTCGGGGATGAGGTGCGCGCCATATTCCATCAGTTGACCGCCTGCAATCAGTGGGGCAATCATTGGATGGTTCAGGTAGCGCTGTAAGAGTTCGTAGGGCTTGATTTGAGCGGCGGAGAGCGCGTCAAGGGTCACGCCCACGCCAACTGAGATAGAGTCGTTGCCGGTGTAGAGGAAGCCCAGGCCGGGCAAGCCCATCGAGACATCGCCGACCACCGAAATTGCCAGGCCTTTATCGGAGCCGGTCAGCCCCAGGCGGGTATTGATGGTTTCGGCAGGCAGGGAAATCAACTGTTTGACGGCCAGGGCAGTGGCGTTGCCTTTGAAGTCGTGCTTAATCAGTCCGAGTTTTTGGGTCAGCAGGTTGTTGACGCCCTCGCAGACGATAACTACCGGGGCGTAGATGGCGCCATCGGGCCGGTCGGTCATCACCCCGACCACCTTGCCGTTCTCGCGGATGAAATCTACCACAACGGTTTTGGGAATCAGGAAGACGCCCTCTTTTTTGGCCTGCTCGGCCCACCAGGCATCGAATTTGGCGCGCTGAGCCACGTACGCATCAATCGGGTTGTTGTTGACCTTGCCGCCCTGCACGGTCATGCGAACCATGCCGTCTTTGGAGAGGAACCAGAAGCCGGTTTCGGTGACGGGGCGTTCCAGCGGCGGTTTGCGGTTGAAGAAATCGGGGTAAATATCCACCAGCGAATGAGTGTAGAGCGCGCCGCCGAAGTAGTTTTTGCTGCCAGGGGTCACACCGCGCTCGACCATCACAACCTTCAAGCCGCCGCGCGCGGCCATCACCGCCGCCGTTGAACCGGCCAGCCCGGCCCCAACGACAATTACATCAAAACTGAGTTTTTCTTTGTTTGTCATGCTGCTGCCTCTTTGCGCGCCCGGATTTCTTTAATCAGCGCCGGGATAACTTCGTATAAATCGCCGACAATGCCCAGGGTGGCAACTTCAAAAATGGGAGCATTGGGGTCGCGGTTGATTGCCAGGATGAAATCGGATTCCTGCATACCAACTTTGTGTTGAATAGCGCCGGAAATTCCGGCAGCGATGTACAGTTTAGGGCGCACTGTTTTGCCGGTCTGCCCGACCTGATGTTCGTAGCCAATCCAGTGTGCATCTACGCAGGCGCGGCTGGCGCCCACCACGCCGCCCAGTTCATCGGCCAGTTCTTTGATGAGTTCAAAGCCTTTTGGGCTGCCCAGTCCGCGTCCGCCAGAGACAATGATGTCAGCGTATTCGATGTTGACGGTAGAGGCCTTATCGGTCAGAAATTCCACAATTTCGGCGTTAATCATCTCCGGAGTGATTGTAATGTTCTCGCGGATAACCTGTCCTTTTGGCTCTGCAATCCGCTCTGGCATCGAGAACACGCGCGGACGGACGGTTGCCATTTGCGGGCGGTGATTGCGGCACAGAATGGTAGCGATGACGTTGCCGCCGAAGGCCGGGCGGGTTGCCATGAGCAGTTTTTTCTCGCCCTCTTTAGGAGAGCCCATCGCCAGATGGGTGGTGTCGGCGGTTAGACCAGTGCCGATGCTGGTTGCCACCGCTCCGGCCAGGTCTCGCCCCAGGGTGGTTGCGCCAACCAGCATGACTTCCGGCTCATATTTTTTGACCAGCATGGTCAGCACAGTGGTGTAGGGCTTGTTGAGGTAGTGCTTGACTGCCGGGTCATCCACATAGTACACGGTATCCGCGCCATAGTGCAGGGCCTCGCGGGCGATGTGTTCAACATGGTGACCGACCAGTACGCCCTCCACCAGCGCCGTATCTCCGGATTTTTCCAACTCGTCTTTGATTTCTTCCGCCAGGCGGCGGGCAACGCCCAGCAACTCCCAGGAAACCTGGTGGGGCTTGCCTTCTTCTTGTTCGATGTAAACCCAAAAACGCCTTGTCATTTCGATACTCCTAAAAGGGCGGCCATGCCTTCGACGGCCAGGATTTTATCGAGCGCAGTTTTGACCGCCCCATCCACGCCCAGTTCAGACGCTTTGATGATTTCTCCGGCTTTGTGCTTCTCCGGCGTGCCGGTCTTGAAGACGGTCGTCGGCGAACCTTTCAGGCCGAGTTGGGCCGGGTCGAAGGTGATTGGCCCTTCGGTTGTCCACAGTTCTGGTTCGTAGCGCAGGGAATAGACCAGGTCAGGCAGGGATGCGTAAGGAATTTCGGCAATCTCTTTTTCGCAGGTCAGGGCGGCAGGCAGCGAAGCCTTAATGACTTCGTTGCGGCTTTCGGTTTTGCGTTCGATGACCACTTTGCGGTTTTCCAGGTCCACTGCGTGGATTTTGACCGCGTAGGTGATGACGGGCAGGTCAAGCCGCACAGCCACGCCTGGCCCCACCTGCGCAGTGTCGCCGTCAATGGCCTGTTTCCCAAAGAAGACCAGGTCTATGGGGTCCTGGGCGTGAATGGATTTGATAACTTCCGACAGCACATACGAGGTGGCCCAGGTATCGGCCCCGGCAAATTTGCGGTCCGAAATCAGGATGGCGCGGTCGGCGCCCATCTCAATGCACTCGCGCAAGGAGGTGACCGCCGAGGCCGGTCCCATCGTGATGATGGTAACTTTGCCGCCCAACTTGCGTTTCCACTCCACTGCTGCAGCAACCGCGTGGGCATCATAGGGATTGAGAATGGTCGGGACGCCTTGCCGAATCAGATTGTTCGTTTCCGGGTCAATACGAATATTGGTCGTATCGGGGACTTGTTTGATACTCACAAGCGCATGAAACACGGGGTTGCCTCCATCTGCCGCCGGGGCGGCTCTGATGTCTTTCTTATTTGCGATAGTTATAATCTCTCCGTATTCTATTCTTTCGCGCAATCGTCTCACAGTGAAAAATGACACTTTTATAGTGATATTTGTCATACTTTGACCCTACAAACGTCACATCCCCTATGTTATACTTTGTTCGTTTAGTCACGAACCCGGAGACGCCCATGCTGCTCGAATATGCTGCGATTGCCACGATGATTCTGGTCACTGCCCTGGTGGCAGTGATTGCGATTGTTTTGGGCGGGTTGTTTGGCCCCAAACGCCCGACGGCCAAAAAACTTATGCCCTACGAATCGGGCATGACCCCCATTGGGCCTGGAACGCGCCGTATCCCGGTGCGTTTTTACCTGATTGCGGTTCTCTTCATCTTATTTGACATTGAAGTCGTCTTTTTTCTGCCCTGGGCAATTGCTTTCCGTGACCTGGGATGGTACGGTTTTTGGGCAATGGTTGTATTCAACGTTCCTATTTTGATTGGTTTTATTTATGAGTGGAAGAAAGGAGGCCTGGAATGGGAGTAGAGCAAAAACTGGGCAACCTGGGGGTGGTTACCGCTAAGCTGGAAGAACTGGTGAACTGGAGCCGCGCCAACGCCATGTGGCCAATGCTGTTTGGGCTGGCCTGTTGCGCCATTGAGATGATGTCGGCGCAGGCTTCGCACTACGATATGAGTCGTTTTGGGATGGAACTAATGCGCGCCAGCCCGCGTCAGAGCGACCTGATGATTGTGGCCGGGCGCGTAACGCGCAAAATGGCCCCGGTAGTGCGCCGTCTGTATGACCAGATGCCCGACCCGAAGTGGGTGATTGCAATGGGCGACTGCGCTTCGTGCGGTGGCGTGTTCAACAATTATGCGGTGGTGCAGGGCGTGGATGAAGTCGTGCCGGTGGATGTGTATGTGGCTGGCTGTCCGCCCCGCCCCGATGCGCTGATTCATGGAATCCTGACTTTGCACGAGAAGGTGCGCGGGGAAAAGTTCAAGGACTGGGCTTAAAACATGAGCGATGTTTTGCACACTTACCAACAGCGACTGTTGGAGACCTTTGGCGGTTCCACCAGCGAACATGCCGGAGAAGTGACCCTCATCCTGCCCGCCGAAAAAATTCTGCAGGGCGCGCAGATGATTCACGATGAACTGGGTTTCGACTTTCTGGCCTGCATTACCGCCGTTGACTACTGGCCGGAGGAAAATCCCCGTTTTCATGTGGCTTATGTCTTTCGCTCGCTAAAGCAAAAACTCACTTTGCAGCTGCGTGTTCTGGTGCCGGGCATTGAACCCTCGCTGCCAAGCATCGAATCGGTGTACAAGAACGCCAACTGGCAGGAGCGCGAAGTCTACGATATGTTCGGAATCCGCTTTGAGGGCCACCCCGACCTGCGCCGGATTCTCATGCCTGCCGATTGGGTCGGTCACCCGCAACGCAAAGATTATCCGCTCGGCTACGAAGAGCCGCAGTATTCCTTCAACTTTGATGAAATTAAGGCTCGCAAACCTGCCCCCAAAGAATAGCCGCTATGACGCAGATTCAAGAAGTCACCCTCGATGAAATCCGCCACCTGGTTTCGGAGCGCGCCCTGGCAGGCGAGACCATGCTGCTGAACATGGGGCCGCAGCATCCCTCCACGCACGGCGTTTTGCGGCTCTTGCTGGAACTGGATGGCGAAAACATCATCAACTGCATTCCCGATATCGGCTTCCTGCACACCGGCATTGAAAAAAACATGGAAGCCAAAACCTACCAGAAGGCCGAAGTGATGACCGACCGCATGGATTACATGAACACGGTTGGCAACAACTTCACCTACTGCCTGGCGATTGAGAAACTGGTCGGGCTGGATGTTCCCCCGCGCGCCCAGGCCATTCGCGTCATCCTGGCGGAACTGACCCGTATTCAGTCGCACCTGGTCTGGCTGGGCACGGCGGCGCTGGATGTGGCGGCCATGTCGGTCTTTTTGTACTGCTTCCGCGAACGCGAGGACATCCTCGACATCATGGAACTCGTTTCTGGCCAGCGCATGATGACCACCTACATCCGCCCCGGCGGGGTCTGGCGCGATGTGCCCGTCGAGTTCGAATCGGCAGTGCGTAATTTCCTGAACATTATCCCCCGGCGCATTGACGAATACGAGTCGATGCTGACGAAAAACCCGCTCTTTCTCGACCGCACGCTGGGAATTGGCAAAATCTCCGCCGAGGAAGCCATCAACTGGGGGCTGACCGGCGCCACGCTGCGCGCCTCTGGCCCAGATTACGATGTCCGCAAGTTCGCGCCTTATTCCGGCTATGAGCAGTACGATTTTGAAGTGCCAACCCGCACCGAAGGCGATGTTTATGCCCGCTACATCCTGCACATCGAGGAAATGCGCCAATCTATTCGGATTATTCAGCAAGCGTTGAAGAAAATGCCGCTCGGCCCGGTGCGCTCAAACAACTACAAATTCGTTCCGCCGCCGCGCTCCGAAATCGGAACCAGCATGGAAGCCCTGATTCACCACTTCAAATTGTGGACGGAGGGGTTCAACGCTCCCAAAGGCTCGGTGTATGTGGCGACTGAGTCGCCGCGCGGCGAGTTGGGGTGTTTCCTGGAAGGCGACGGCGGCCCCAAACCCTATCGCGTCCACTTCCGCGCCCCGTCGTTTGATAATCTCCAGGTCTTGCCCAAACTGGCGAAAGGTCACTTTGTGGCCGACCTGATTGCGATTATTGGCTCGATTGACATCGTGCTGGGCGATATTGACCGGTGAGGCAGTGAGCAGTTATCAGTCATCAGTGTTCAGGCGGCGGCCGAGTAGTCCCGCGTGGTGTTTGCAGGACCTATCGAGACCAACGTTCCATCGGAGAATCCATGCTGGCAGAGAAATATCCCAATGAAATTGAGGCGATTTTCGCCAAATACCCTGTCAAACGCTCGGCGGTTATGCCGCTCTTGTACCTGGCTCAGCGCCAGGAAGGTTACATCCACAAACAATCCATGCAGGAAATTGCCGACATGCTTGAGTTGGACGTGACCGAAGTAGCAGCGATTGTTGGCTTTTACACCATGTATCACGATGAAAAAGCCGGCAAGTACCGTATGCAAGTCTGCACCGACCTGCCCTGCGCCTTGCGCGGCGCGGATAAGTTTATGGAAAACCTGTGCGATAACCTGGGAATCCGCGTGGGCGAAACCACGCCCGATGGCCTGATAACGCTCGAGGAAGTCAAATGCCTGGGCGGCTGCCACCGCGCTCCGTTGTTTCAAATTCAAGAAGGCGATAAAGTTGCTTTCTACGAGAATATGACGGTGGATAAGACGATGGAGTTGGTGGAAGCGTTGAGAAAGTCAGGGGAAAAAGTAGACAAGTAGACAGGTACACAGGGGATGTTCCCTGTTTCCTTGTCTACTCGTTTCCCTGTTTCCCTGCGTACCTGTTACGACAAGCGTTGTCTCTCTGGAAAACTGATACTATGCCCCATATCCTTCTTCGTCACCGGGACATTCCCGGCCTGAATAATATCGAAGTCTATCAACAAAACGGCGGTTTTCGCGCGCTCGAAAAGGCCATAACCACCATGCAGCCCAAACAGGTCGTGGAGGAAGTGAAAGCCTCTGGCCTGCGCGGGCGCGGAGGGGCAGGTTTCCCGACCGGCGTCAAGTGGTCCTTCCTGCCCGAGACCATCTGGCCGCATTATGTCGTCTGCAATGCCGATGAATCGGAGCCTGGCACGTTCAAAGACCGCGAAATCATGGAAGGCAACCCCTATCAGTTCCTGGAGGGCGTGGCTATTTCCTGTTTCGCCGTCGGCGCAACGGAAGGCTACATCTACATTCGCGGCGAGTATTACCCCATCGCAAAGCAAATCGAATCCTGCATTGCCGAAATGGAGAAACAGGGCTACCTGGGCGATAAATTGTTTGGCACGGAAACTTCCATCCGCCTGAAAACCCACCTGGGCGCGGGGGCCTACATCTGCGGCGAAGAAACCGCCCTGCTCGAATCGCTCGAAGGCAAACGCGGACAGCCGCGCCTGCGTCCGCCCTTCCCGGCGGTGGTGGGGCTGTATGGCAAGCCGACTGTCATCAACAACGTCGAAACGCTCACCAACCTGCCCTTCATCGTGGAGCGCGGCGCGGCGGCCTTTCGCGAACTTGGCACGGAAAAAAGCCCCGGCGTCAAGATTTTCTCGCTTTCGGGTAACGTGGAACGTCCCGGCAACTACGAACTGCCGCTCGGAACAACCTTCCGCGAGTTGATTTTCACGCACGGCGGCGGCATTCCCAACGGACGCAAAGTCCGCGCCATCATGCCCGCTGGAGCCTCCTCGTCCATCATCCGCGTAGATGACGCGAGTTTTGACCGGGTGATGGATACGCCAATGGACTACGAAAGCGTTCCGGCGCTCGGTTCCATGCTTGGCTCGGCCTCGGTCATCATCATTGACGACAGTCACCGCATGGATTGGGTCATCAACAAGACGATTGACTTCTTCAAGCACGAATCGTGCGGCAAATGCACCCCCTGCCGCGATGGAAACTACTGGATGAAACACCTGACCGCCCGCATTCACGCGGGCCAGGCCAGCACCGCCGATGTTAAACTGCTCGACAGCGTGGCCGCCCAGGTCTATGGCAAATGCCTGTGCGCGCTGGGCGATTTCTCCACCATGGCCGTGCGCTCGGCGATTGAGCGCTTCCCGGAAGATTTCAAAGTAGGACAGGCTTAAGCCTGTCCTACAGGAGCAATTATGCCCAAAATGGTCAACCTGAAAATCAACGGAAAACCCGTCAGCGTCCCCGAAGGCACGCTGATTGTCAACGCCGCCAAAACGGCCGGAATAGACATCCCGGTCTTTTGCTACCACCCCAAAATGGAACCGGTCGGCATGTGCCGTCAGTGCCTGGTCGAAATTGGCCGCCCGATGATAGACCGCGCTACCGGCCAGCCTGTCCTCGATGAACACGGCCAGCCCAAACTGCAATTCGGCCCCAAACTCGAAACCTCCTGCACCACCCCGGTTTCGGAGGGCATGTTTGTCATCACCGACAGCGAAAAAGCCAGAAACGGCCAAAAAGAAATCATCGAACTCTTGCTCACCTCGCACCCGCTCGACTGCCCGGTCTGCGACAAGGGCGGCGAATGCCCTCTGCAAAATCTGACGATGAAATTTGGCCCCAAAGAAAGCCGCTTTCTCTTTGACGAAAAACACCACGGCGAAAAACACGTCCCGCTTGGCGATTTGATTTTCCTCGACCGCGAACGCTGCATCCAATGCGCGCGCTGTATCCGCTTCCAGGACGACATCGCGGGCGAACCCGTCCTCGGCTTCTACCAGCGCGGACGCCACACCGACATCGTGACTTATTCCGACCCTGGCTTCGACTCGGTCTTCAGCGGCAATACCACCGATATTTGCCCGGTTGGCGCGTTGACCACCGCCGATTTCCGCTTTGGCGCGCGACCCTGGGAATTGAAACAGGCCGCCTCGGTCTGCTCGCAGTGCCCGGTTGGTTGCAATGTGACCTTCAACGTGCGGCGCGAGGTCAAGAGCGGTGGCGGATACGCCATCAAACGCGCCATGCCGCGCCAGAACGAACAGGTCAATGAGATTTGGATGTGCGACAAAGGCCGCTTCGCGGGATACCAGTACACGGAGGCGGATTCGCGCCTCAAACTGGATTTCGCCGAACTCAACTCGGCGCTCAGCCTGGCCGCCGCGAAACTGGCCGAATCCGCATCTCAGGCCGTTTTCCTGGCTGGTGGCCGACTCAGCAACGAAGATTTCTACAATCTCAAGCAGTTCGCCGCCAAACTTGGCGCGAAGGCCTATCTCTACACCCGGCACGGCGGCGGCGAATACACCACCGCCTACGGGCTGACGGCTGGCTCGAACCTGGGCGACCTGGGCAAAGGTGATACCGTTTTGGTCGTCGCTTCGGACCTCTACAACGAAGCCCCCCTCTGGCACCTGCGCCTGAAGGCTGCCGCCAAACGTGGCGCGACTCTCATCGTTGCCAACGCCCGCGCTACGAAACTCGACGAGTATTCGAAATTCGTGATTCGGTATTCGTATGGCGATGAGATTGAAACCGTCCAGGGGCTTTTAGGAAAAGAAAAAATTGGCGAGGCGATTAAGAACGCCAACCATTTCGTTATTTTCTATGGTTCTGACGGACTTGGCCTGACAGGCACATCTGCTCTGGCGAAAGCCTGCGCCGACCTGTGGACCAGTTTACCGGTTGCTCAACCTGCCCCCCAACCAAACCACGGACTCATTGGCGTCTGGCCTACCCCCAACCAGCAGGGTGCCCTTGAACTGGGCTTTTCTCCCTGCCCGGATTTAGTCTCTGAACTCAAAGACAAAACCGTTTACATCCTGGCTGCCGACCCGGCGGGGGATGACCCGGCCCTGGCCGAAGCCTTGAAAGCCGCAAAATTTGTGATTGCGCAGGATATCCTCGAAACCAAAACGACCCAATTGGCGGATGTCGTCCTCCCCGCCGCGGCTTATACCGAGCGCGAAGGGACGTTTACCAGCGGCGAGCGGCGCGTGCAGCGCTTCTACCCGGCGGTTCCGGCGCGGCCTGGCACCAGGGCAGATTTTGCGATGATAGCGGAACTTGCCCAACGCTGTGGTATCGAACTGGAAGGGCGCTCTCCGCTGCTGGTCATGAATCAGATTTCGGCGGGCGAACCCGCTTTCCGCGGAATCACCTATGCCCGGCTGGCCGAAGTGACCCCGCAGTGGCCCATCATTGGGCGCAGTGACCTGTTCTATGGCGGAACGGGATATGAGAATAAACAGGGATTGGGCGTGACGCTTTCGTGGGCCCCAAAAACCACAATGCGCGAGATTCGATACTCGCCGATTCGTCCCAAAGAAGACGAGTTATTTGCTGTTCCTGTTACCAGACTTTACGATAACGGCACGACCGTTGCCCCGGCCCAATTGCTGGCGGCGCACATCGCCCGCTTTAACGGGGCGTTCGTCAACCCGGCTACAGCGGCGAAGCATGGCCTTGAAAACGGTAGCCAGGTTGAGGTGAGTCTGAATGGGACGTTGTATGCGGCCAAAGTGTTGCTGGACGAATCCATCTCCACCGGCGTCGTCCTCATCCCGCGCAGTTTCGCAATCCCTATCCAGGAGCCGGTGGCTGTGAAGTTGACCGCCCTGGAGAAAGCGCAGGAGGCCTGAAATGGATTGGTGGCTGGTTTTGGAGTGGTTCATCAAGAGCGTGGCGCTGGTGCTTATTTTGCTGGCCGGGTTTGCTTATCTGACGCTGTTCGAGCGGCGCGTACTGGCCTTTATGCAGGTGCGCATTGGACCAAACCGGGCGGGCTGGCAGGGCATTTTACAGCCGATTGCCGACGCGGTGAAACTGATTTTTAAAGAGGAACTGACGCCGGGGCAGGTGTTTCAGCCACTTTTTACGCTGGCGCCGATTATTACGGTCATTCCGGCAGTGGTGATTGCGGCGGTTGTGCCGTGGGGGCCAGATGTGGAACTGTTTGGGCGCACGATTAAACTCTCGGTGGCCGACATCAACCTGGGAACGCTTTACATTGCGGCGGTGGCTTCGATTGCAGTCTATGGAATTGTGCTGGCGGGCTGGTCATCGAACAACAAGTATGCCATGCTGGGCGGTTTGCGCTCTTCGGCGCAGGTCATTTCGTATGAGTTGAGCCTGGCGCTGTGCTTCGTCCTGGTGACGCTGATGGCCGGCACCATGCACCCCCGCGAGATTATCGAGGCCCAGCGCGGATTGTGGTTTATCGTCCTCCAGCCGGTCGGCGGGATGATTTTCCTGATTGCCACCCTGGCTGAGGTCAACCGCGCCCCGTTTGATATGCCCGAAGCCGAGCAGGAACTGACCGCCGGCTATCACTCGGAATACGCCGGGATGAAGTTTGCGCTCTTTTTCATGGCCGAATACATCAAGATGATTGCCATTTCGGCAATTGCGGCCATGTTGTTCTTTGGCGGTTACCGCGAACCCTGGTTTCTGACTGGAACCTGGCTGAGCGTGGATGTAAACTGGTGGCTTGGCCCGCTGTATATGTTCGCCAAAGTGCTGGTGCTGTTGTTCTTCATGGTCTGGATTCGCGCCACCCTGCCGCGCATGCGCTACGACCGGCTGATGGCCTTTGGCTGGAAGGTGATGCTGCCGCTGGCCCTGGCGCTGGTCTTTGTGACGGCAGTTGGAATCCTGGCTGAAATGGTGTGGCTCATCCCGATGGTTTCGCTGGCGATTGGGGCTTTCTTCGTTTACCTGGTCAATCGCTCGCTGATGAAGAAGTTGTACAGGAGGTAGGCCAATGATTGTGGAATTGGCGCGCGGCATGTGGACTACCCTCCGCGCCTTGTTTTTTGAGAAAAAAGTGACGGTGCAATACCCGGAGGAGAAAAAGCCGGTTAAGCAGCGTTTTCGCGGGCGACACGTTCTCCACCGCTATGAGAATGGGTTGGAAAAATGTATTGGTTGTTCGCTGTGCGCGGCGGCCTGCCCTTCGGATGCGATTTTTGTCGAATCGGCAGAAAACACCGATGAGGCGCGCTATTCCCCCGGCGAACGTTACGCCAGCACCTATGAAATCAACATGCTGCGCTGTATCTACTGCGGCTTTTGCGAAGACGCCTGCCCGACCGAAGCAATTACGATGGGCGACAACTACGAACTTTCTTTTACCGCCCGGCGTGATGCTATTTACACCAAAGAGATGTTGATTGTGCCGGTTCCCGAAGGCGGCAAGCCCACTCCGCAGGTCACGCCGCCCGGCGTTTACACCCGCTCCGTGCCGGAGATGAAAGACCCGGCGGATTGATTGTGATAACTGCCCTCCCTCACCCCCGGCCCCTCCCCGCCGGGAGAGGGGGCAAAAAAGGTACTCTATGTCCCTCGAACTGCTTCTCTTTTTCATCCTGGCGGCAATTGCGATTGCGACCGCGATTGGCATGTTGCTTAGCCGCAGCGCAGTCTATGCCGCCCTATACCTGGTGGTCAACTTCGTTTCGGTGGCAATTTTCTACCTGCTGCTCGATGCGCCTTTTATCGCGCTCTCGCAAATTGCGGTCTATGCGGGCGCGATTATGGTCCTGTTCCTGTTCGTCATCATGTTGATTGGGCTGGAAAACCTGGCGGGTGAACTGAACTGGCGGCAGTTGGCCTGGCCGCTGGCAATGGGCGTCATCCTGCTCGCGCAGGGCGTGTTCCTGGTCATTCAGCGCGTCGGACGAGATGTGTATATTGGTCAAACCGGCACGCAACTTTCCGACCCCTCACTGATGGCAAAAGTCCTGTTCACTGATTACGTCCTGCCGTTCCAGATTACCGCTGTATTGCTTTTAGTGGCGATGATTGGCGCAATTGTCCTGAGCAAGCGCGAGAAACCCGCCTTGCCGAATCAAGGAAAGGAAGCCTGAGCCGATGGTGCCTGTCAGTTATTATCTTGTTCTTTCGGCCATTTTGTTCTCGCTGGGCGCGCTGGGCGTCCTGATTCGGCGCAACTCGCTGGTGATTTTCATGTCTATCGAGTTGATGCTTAACGCCGCCAACCTGGCTTTCGTTGCATTTACTCGCGTTCACGAAACCTTCAGCGGGCAGATTTTCGTCTTCTTCGTGATGGCCGTCGCCGCTGCCGAAGTGGCGGTTGGCCTGGCGCTGGTGGTGGCGATTTACCGCTCGCGCCAGAGCGTGGATATTGACCAGATGAGTAGTTTGAAGGGGTAGGCAGTGAGCAGTCATCAGTATTCAGTCAGCAGTAATCAGCGCGCAAGCCTGAAGCCGAAGGAAATTTGAAGGAGCAGGTATGCTATTGAGTGAAGCAACGAGCGCAAACGGATTTTTTGGCCTCGTGCCGTGGATGGTCTTTGCCCCGGTGATTGGCCTGCTTATCAATGCCTTTTTGGGGAGGCGGCTGGGCGAGGTGGGCGTGGGGCTGGTTGCCTGCCTGGCTTCGGGCGCGGCTTTTGTGTTTTCTGTCTTGCAGGCCGTTTCGCTGGCGCAACACCCCGAAGGCGCGATTGTCAAATTGGGCGAGTGGATTCACATCGGCCAGTTGTCTCTGGATTGGGCCTTCCGCGTGGATACCCTATCGGTGACGATGATGCTCGTTGTCAGCGGCGTTGGCACGCTGATTCACATCTACGCCATCGGCTACATGCGCGAAGACGTGCGTTTCAAAAACGACCCGGCGCGTTTCCCTCGCTTTTTCGTCTTCCTGAACCTGTTCATCGCCGCCATGATGATTCTGGTCAGCGCCGATAACTACCTGATGCTGTTCGTCGGTTGGGAAGGCGTGGGGCTGTGTTCTTTTCTACTCATCGGCTTCTGGTACGACATGGACACGCTGGGGCGTCCCTCCTGGGCCAACTCCAACGCGGCCAAAAAAGCCTTCATCACCAATCGCGTTGGCGATTTTGGCTTTCTGATTGCTGGCTTCCTGATGTTCTGGTATCTCGGCTCGTTCCAGTTTGATGCCGTCTTTGCGGGCGCGCCTGGCCTGGTTGAACTGCACCCTGAAATCATCCTGCTCATCACCGTTTTCATGCTGATAGGTGTGGCAGGCAAATCGGCGCAGATTCCGCTCTACGTCTGGCTGCCCGATGCGATGGCTGGCCCGACCCCGGTTTCGGCTCTCATCCATGCCGCCACAATGGTCACGGCGGGCGTGTACCTGATTGCCCGTTCCGCGCCCATTTTTGGCCTGCTGCACGATTCTCAGTACATTGTTGCCACCGTTGGCGCGGTCACAGCCCTGTTCGCCGCCACGATTGCCGTCGGGCAATACGACATCAAGAAAGTGCTGGCCTACTCCACCATCAGCCAGCTTGGCTTCATGGTCGCGGCGGTCGGCATGGGCGCGTATGTGGCCGGGATGTTCCACCTGGTCACGCACGCCTTTTTCAAGGCGTTGTTGTTCCTCTCGGCGGGGTCGGTGATTTTAGGGCTTGAACGCGGCCACCATCACGCCGCTCACCCTCATAGACACGGCTCACACGCTGAGAACCATCACAAAGATGCTGAGCATGTCGAAGCATTCGACCCCGGCGACATGCGCAATATGGGCGGCCTGCGCGAGCGGATGCCGGTCACGTTTTGGGTTTACATGGTTGGCACGCTGGCTCTGGCGGGTATTTTCCCCTTTGCCGGGTTCTGGTCGAAGGATGAAATCCTGCTGGATGCCTCGCTCCACTTCCCGCACGTTTATTGGCTCCTGACCGCAGCCGCCTTCCTGACCGCCTTCTATATGGGGCGGCAGGTGTGGATGGTCTTCTTTGGCAAGGCGCGGCACGAGGCCGCCGAACACGCCGATGAATCGCCGCTGGTCATCACCATCCCGCTCATCATCCTGGCCGCGCTTTCAGCATTGGGTGGTTTTATCAACCTGCCTTTTAAGGGCTTTCACCAGTTTGGTCACTGGCTCGAACACACCCTCGGCGCGATAGAGTTCCCGCCCTTCGATTTTGGGGTGGCAGGCGTCTCCACCGCGCTGGCGCTGGGCGCGATTGCGCTCTCCTGGTTCCTCTACCAGCGCAAACCGCTCGAACACGGTCAGCCTGACCCGCTGGCGAAGCCGCTCGGCCTCGCCTTTGTCGGCATGGAGAACAAGTGGTTTATGGACGAGGCTTATCAGTTTATGTTCGTTCAACCTTACCGCGCACTGGCAGGCTTTTTAGCCTGGAAAGTGGATTGGGATTTCTGGCACGAGTGGTTTCATGATTCGGTGCTGGCGAAGGGCTTCATTGGCCTGGCGCGCGTCCTGGCTGACCCGATTGACCTGGGCATCATTGACCGGGTTTCTTACTGGCTGAGCGATGCCCTCCGCGCCTCTGCCGAGAGTTTGCGCAAATTGCAAAATGGCTTTGTTCGCTCCTACGCGCTCTCGGTTGTACTGGGCGTGGTGGCAATTTTGGGATATTTGTTGTTGAAGTAGATATTCGATACTCGAAATTCGAATACTCGAATAACGAATAACGAACACCGACTGAGGTATCTTTCCATGAACTTCCTTCTTGAACCCCTTTCCATCGTGACCTTCTTTCCCTTGCTGGGCGTGCTGGTGCTTTTGTTCTTGAAATCGGAACAAAAAACCGCCCTGCGCTGGACGGCACTGGTCACTTCGCTGGCGACGTTCCTCATTTCGCTGTGGGCGTTTTTCTTGAGCGGCCTGTACAACCCGGCCAGCGGCGGCCTGCAACTGGTCGCCAAATATGACTGGATTAACGTCGCCGGGTGGGACATCCGCTACTACCTCGCCGCCGATGGTCTCTCTATCCTGCTCATCCTGCTGACCACCTTCCTGACGCCCATCGCCATCCTCTCCACCTGGACGGCAGTGGAAGAGCGCGTCAAGGACTTCATGCTGTTCTTCCTTTTGCTTGAAGTCGGCATGACGGGCGTCTTTGTGGCGCAGGATTTGTTCCTGTTCTACATCTTCTGGGAATTTACCCTTATCCCGATGTATTTTCTGATTGGCATTTGGGGCGGCCCCAACCGGCTCTACGCGGCGGTCAAGTTCTTCCTTTACACAATGGCAGGCTCGATTCTGATGCTGCTTGCTATCCTGTGGCTGGGAATTAATGGCGGAACCTTCTCCGTGCCGGATTTGGTTGCGCAGGGGGGCATTCCGGCGGATGTCCAAATGTGGCTGTTCATCGCCTTTGCGGCGGCTTTCGCCATCAAAGTCCCCATGTGGCCGCTGCATTCCTGGCTGCCCGATGCTCACGTGGAAGCCCCAACGGCTGGTTCAGTCATCCTGGCGGGCGTCCTGCTCAAAATGGGGACCTATGGCTTCCTGCGTTTCAATTTGCCGCTGTTCCCGCAGGCCGCCGTTCAGTTTGCGCCGCTCATCGGCTGGTTGGCGGTGATTGGCATTCTCTACGGCGCGGCGGTTTCTTTCGCGCAGAAAGATGTCAAGAAACTGGTCGCCTACTCTTCGGTCAGCCATCTTGGTTTCGTCATGCTCGGCATGTTTGCCCTCAACGCGCAGGGCGTGGCAGGGGCGATTTTACAGATGGTCAATCACGGCCTCAGCACAGGCGCGCTGTTCTTGCTGGTGGGCATGATTTACGAACAGACCCACACCCGCGAAATCAGGCTGTATGGCGGGCTGTGGAAAATCACCCCCATTTTCGGAACGCTGATGCTGATTGTTTCGCTCTCCTCGATGGGCTTGCCTGGCCTGAACGGCTTTGTGGGTGAGTTCACCATCCTGCTCGGCGCGTTCGGCGCGGGGGTGAAGGGTGGAGTCTTCGCCGGGGCGGGCGGCTTTTGGCTGGCTGGCCTGGCAGCGGTGGGCGTTATTCTGGCCGCCATTTACATCCTGTACATGTTCCAGAAGATGTTCCTCGGCCCAGCGGGTGAAATCATCCATCACCACCCCCTGAACGACCTGAACTGGCGCGAAATCTTCACCCTGCTACCTATCGTAGTGCTGATTTTCTGGATTGGGTTGTATCCCAAGCCGTTCTTCAACCTGATGATGCCTGCCATTGAGAACCTGCTCGTGCCGTTTCAAACCCTTCTGGCGGCGGCGCATTGACCTTTCCTCACCCTGGCCCTCTCCCTCGCGGAGAGGGGGAAGCATGAACTTATGACTCAAACCGATTTTTCCACCATCCTCCCCGTCACCATCCTGACGGCCTGGGCCAGCCTGCTGCTCCTGGCAGATTTATTTCTGCCCCGCGAACGCAAAAGTTGGACAGCCCTGCTAGCCGCTCTGGGATTGGCGCTGACGATGGGAATTACCCTGGCGCAAATGGGCGAGCAATTTGCCCCCGGCTTTGGCGGGATGATTGTGCGGGATGGTTTCTCTTCTTTCCTCAGCGTCCTGTTTTTGCTGACTGGCCTGCTGGGGATTGCCATTTCGCATGGCTACAACCGCCGGATGGGGATCGAGCGCGGCGAATATTACCCTCTCATGCTGTTCAGCGTGGTCGGCATGATGTTGATGGCGCAGGCCACGAACCTGATTGTCGTCTTCCTGGCGCTGGAATTGCTTTCCTTTCCGCTGTATGTCATGGCGGCGTTTGCTTATCCCAAACTCCAATCTGAGGAAGCCGGTCTCAAATATTTCCTGCTCGGCGCATTTTCGAGTGGATTTGTGGTCTATGGCATTGCTCTGACTTTCGGCGCGACCGGCTCCACCGACCTGGCTCAAATCCTGGCTGCTGTTTCGACGGGCGCTGCCAGCCTGCCGCTTCTGACCGCCGGGGCAGGGCTTATCCTGGTTGGGTTTGGGTTCAAAGTGGCGGCGGTTCCCTTTCACCTGTGGACCCCCGATGTTTACCAGGGCGCGCCGACTTCGGTGACGGCTTTCATGACGGCGGGCGCAAAGGCCGCCGGGTTTGCCGCCCTGCTGCGCGTGTTCGGCGCGGCCTTTCCCTCGCTTGCCGAAGACCTGACGCCCGTTCTTGCAGTTCTTGCAGCCCTGACCATGATTTTCGGCAACGTGGTTGCCCTCGCTCAGACCGATATCAAACGAATGCTGGCCTATTCCAGCATTGCGCAGGCCGGGTATATTCTGATGGCCTTCGCGCCCTTTGGTGATGAATCGGCCCGGGCGATGGCGGTAGCGGGCGGCCTGTTTTATCTGGTTGCTTACACCCTGGCCTCGTTTGGCTCGTGGGGCGTGGTGATTGCGCTCGAAAAAGAGGAAGATGCGGGTCTGCAAATTGCCGATTACAATGGGCTGGGACGAAAATACCCGCTGTTGGGCACGGCAATGGCCGTATTCATGCTCTCGCTCACCGGTCTGCCGCCCACCCTGGGGCTGATTGGCAAAATCTATCTATTCCGCGCCGTCATCGAGGGCGGTATGGTCTGGCTGGCCGTCATTGGCGCGCTCACCTCCGTTATTTCAGCGTTCTATTACTTGCGAATTGTGGTCAATCTGTTCATGCGCGAAGGCCAGCCGCAAGTGGAACGAGAGTGGTGGCTGGAATTTGCCATTGGCGCGGCAGCGGCCCTGACGGTGCTTGTCAGCCTTTGGCCCTTCCCGCTGTTCGAGTGGGCGGAACAGGCGGTCATGAAACTGTTTTAGTTAAAAAATCAAAGGCCCCGTCACCGGGGCCTTTTTATCTTTCTATCAATCTGGAAAACCCATCATACGGTACAAGCGGGATGACTTCAAAAGCAATCAGCCCGGCCTGCACCAGCGGCAGGGTTTGCAACACCTCGCGCGCCTCCTGAGCATTGGCGCATTCAATCATCAGCACCGTTTCGCGTTGTTCGGCGCGGAAATAAATCTCGCGGATGATACCGGCTTGGGTCAATTCCAGCACTCGCCGGGCCTGGGCGGCCAGGTAGGCCTCCATCAAGTCCGGGTCGGCAGCAGGCGATTCGTATTCAATGGCAAGGATTTTCATCACGATTTATTATACTCACAACCGCCGGTTGTAATCCATTTTTGCCAGCAGCGTATCCAAAGTCACAGACCAGGCCGCAGTTTGGGGCTAAAATTCACCTGAAAGGAAAAAAATTTCTATGTCCACCGCTCCCAAGTCTCAAAAATTATCCCTGCTTGAACTGGTTTCTTATCAAGAAGGGTCGGTCGTCAGCCGCCAGATTACCAAAGCGGATGCAGGAAATGTGACCCTGTTTGCCTTCGATGCCGGGCAGGAACTCAGCGAACACACTGCTCCCTTCGATGCGCTCGTTCATGTACTGGAAGGCGAAGCCGAAATCCGCATTTCTGGCCAGCCCCATCTACTCTCGGCAGGCGAGGCTATTATCATGCCAGCGGGTGAGCCGCATGCCCTGCGCGCCACCCGGCGATTCAAAATGCTCCTCACCATGATTCGAGCCTGAACAAGCGGGGCAACACCCCCGCTTGTTCGGTGCTTGCAATGTTGGGTAGTTTTTGGCCTGAAGCCTTTTTTGCCTTTTAAATACGTTCACCGAAATACCCAGCGGGTCATCGTGGTCAAGCCTTCGCCATTCCATGCTAAAACTCGTTTCGGATTAACATAAATATAAGGCGAACCTGTATCTACCTGGTATTTTTTCTGGAAAGTACCATCCAGAATATTCCATGTCTCATTGTTAATTTCGTCATCTTGAATAATATGCGCCGTGCCTTCTATGATGACTACCTTATCTGCGTCAGGCAAATGAACGGCAATATTTGGATTGTTTAAAATGTTTTTACCCCAAGCAGTTTGCATACTTCCTTCGAAATACAGGCGATTTTCAAACCAGATTCCCCAAACAGGAACGACATGAGGACGGCTATCGGGAAATACAGTACTAATCCAATAATGTCGAGATTGTGACATTTGGTCAGATACAAAATTCCAGGAAACAAGATTTTCCTTTGTTTCAGGCATTTTATAGCCTTTTACTTTTCTTGCGGGTGTGGCTTCAGGAATAACGATTGGACTCAACATAGGACGTAAACAAATTCCGCTTTTATAAAATCAACAACTTGGTTTTGGCAACGAACTGCCAACCACCTTTCAGGCCGCGCCAGCCTTTTGTTGGGGCCGAAACGCCTGCCTGATTAGTTGCCGAAGCACCCTGTATCGGCGATTCAGGAAAAAAGCCATTGCCAGGATGACGAGCAGGTAATACACATCAAAACTGACCAGCCCCTCCCTTTGCCCGCCGATAAACACATAATGATACACGGCCGCCATCAGGTGAAGGGAGGCTGCAATCAGCAAAATGATAGAATGGGTTTTCAAATAAAACTTTTCCACCAAAAGAGAAAGGGTGAGGAGCAAAAGGAAACCCGCCAGCAAGACGAAAAAGTTGGCGTTTCCTGGAAGCATGTTTTCTTCCCCGTTCTCCGGGAAAACAAAGATTTTGTAAATTGCCCGAAAGTACACCAGCAAAATGCCGCCCAGCACGCTAAAAGTATATATCTTCACCACAACCGGCATCACCAGGTTGTACAAAACGCGAATGCTGAACAGCGAAACCAACCATCCTGCCAGATAAGTGAAGCCCAGGATAATCAGCGGTGCTTCAATGGCAAAGTGGCTTTCCGGCTTATCGGTCAGGTAGCGATAGGCCAGGTAGGCGCCGCCTATCAGAGCCGCCGTCAACAGCATCCATCCAAAGGCCATCACAATTGTGCTGCCAATCTTCCGCTGCGTCTGCTGGATGATTCGTTCTGCATCTTCATCAATGAAAGGGGGAATTTTTGCGCTCATGATTCCTCCGGGCATGAAAACCTGCATGGTGATTGTGACGATTGTACCACTTCTACCGAGACGGAAAAACAGGCATCCTGCCTGTCGCTCCCTGTTTTGGGGCAGCCTGTCGGGCATGATATAATTTTTTCACCATGAAACGACCAATTGCATTGACCACCTTCCTGCTGACTATTTTGTTCCTTGCCAGTTACTCTTTCACGGCGCAGGCCTCCACCCCTGCTCAGGGAAGTGCTTTTTCCACCCCCACGCCCCTGCCCGATGGCCGTATCATCTACATTGTCCAATCTGGCGATAGTTGTTTTCGCATCTCAGCGCTTACTGGCATTCCGATAGAGCAATTGCGTTCGCTTAACCGTCTTAGCGAAGACTGCGCCCTGAGCGAAGGCCAGGAACTGTTGCTTGGTATTGGCGGCCCTTCTGGGGCAACTCCAACCCCGCAAGTAGAATCGACCCCGACGGTTGGCGCTCCGCCCACGGCCACCCCTCCGCCTGGCCAGGCGCGCATTTGCGTGGTACTCTACGACGATGTCAATGGAGATTCACTTCGCCAGGATACTGAGACCTTGCTGGCGGGCGGCGCATTGAGCATCAGCGGCGCGTCAGGTCAGTTTTCGCAATCCGCCACCACGCCCGGTGGAACTGACCCGCTTTGCTTCGAGCGCGTTCCCGAAGGCACTTATAACATCTCGATAGCCGCACCAGACAACTACAACCCTACCACCCAACTCAACCACACCCTGGTCGTCAACGCCGGTGAACAGGTCGAAATCATCTTCGGCGCGCAGCAAGCGGTGGCCGAATTGCCCGCTGAACCAGGAGAAACCAGCGCCGGCCCGGGCAGCCTGCTTGGCATTTTAGGAATTGGCTTCTTGTTGGCCGGGTTGGGGCTGGGGGTTTTTGCCTGGCGCTTCTACGGGCGCAAACCCATGTATAACAAGTAAAAAAACATCCCGAAGGCTTGCCCTTCGGGATATTTTTCAGCCATGATTCCTTCCGTTGCGCAAACTCTCATTGAACTCAACCGTCGTTTCTATACTGAATTCGGAAAGAATTTCTCATCCACGCGCCAGCATATTCAACCGGGGGCGCGTGCCATTCTCTCAAAATTGGATGGAAGTGAGCGGATTCTTGACCTTGGATGCGGCAACGGCGAACTGGCGCGCGCTCTCGCCCGGAGCGGATTCCACGGCGAATATCTCGGCCTGGATTTCAGCCTGCCTCTGCTTCGAGACGCAGAGGCCCAGCCCGGAGACTTCCCCGTCAACTTCCGCGCCGTTGACCTGACCTCCCCCAACTGGTCGCTCTCCGCTGATTACTGTTCCCTGGTCACCGCCTTTGCCGTCCTTCACCACATCCCCTCGCGCGAACTGCGTCTGAATCTTCTGAGACAGGTTCACAACCTGCTTTCATCCGGCGGGCGGTTTATTCACTCAAACTGGCAATTCCTCAACAGCGAAAAACTGAAGGGGCGCATTCAGCCATGGAAAACCATTGGACTCTCAGCGGCCGATGTAGACGACGGGGACTACCTGCTTGATTGGCGGGCAGGCGGCAGCGGGCTGCGTTATGCGCATCACTTTTCAGCCGAAGAACTCTCCCAATTGGCCGCCGAAACCGGCTTCGGCGTGCAAGAATCGTTCCTTTCCGATGGCAAAAACGGACGACTGGCGCTCTACCAGGTTTGGAAAAAGGTCTGACGGCATGAAGACATCCCCTGAAAAATGGCCTGCTCTGGTTCTCGCGTTGGGGCTGTTGTTACAACTGCTCTGGCATGGCCTGCTGCTGGCGCAAACTGCCGGGGCGCAGGAGTTTCTCAAAGATATTGATTTTCGCATCATTTATACTGCCGGGCAGATTGCGCGGGAAGGGGATTGGAACGCTATCTATGACCTCGAGCGTCAGCATCGAACGCAAGAGCAAATTACTGGTCGCGCGCTGGAACAGGCCGATGTGCTTCCTTTCAATCATCCGCCCACCCTGCTCCCCCTGCAATGGCTGATTGCTTTCCTGCCTTACTCCACTGCCTACCTGCTCTGGGCAGGCGTTTTGGCTTTTTTCAGCCTGTTGAACGGTGGGTTGGTCTGGCGGCTGGCGCGGGGCGCGGATTGGCCAGCATTGCCTGCCGCTCTGCTTGCGGCGCAAGCGTTTTTGTTCTATCCGGTTTGGGTCAGCATCAACAAGGGACAGGATACGCTCTTTGCGCTCATTGGGCTGACGATTCTGCTGCTCGGTTTGCAGGCCGGGCAAGAGCGGCTCTCCGGGCTGGGGCTGGCTCTGCTGACCCTGCGCCCGCAGTTTGCCATGCCGTTGGCAGTTCCGTTTCTGTTTCGTCAGCGGCAAATTGAATGGTGGTTTGCGGGGTTTGCCGCCCTCCTGGTCATCTATAGCGTCCTGATGGTGGGATGGAAGGGCGTGACCGATTTCCTGCATCTTTTAGCCCTTACATCGAGCGGCGAAACCGTCCTGATTCATCACGCCGATATGTACAACCTGAAAGGCCTGCTCCTGCGCCTGCTGCCCGCAATGAGCATCGAGGCGGCTTCGGGCATTTCGTGGGCGGCTTTTGCCCTGGTTCTGGCTATCCTGTGCTGGTGGTGGGCGCGCGCGGAGCAGATAGGCTTCCCGCACGTCAGCCTGGCCGTCAGCCTCAGCCTGTTCGCCTCGCCGCATCTGCACTATCACGATGTCAGTTTCCTGCTCATCCCCACGCTGGGCCTGCTGCTGGCGTTTACTGTCGCCGGGCGGCTCACGCCCTGGCAGGCGGCCTTCTTGCTGATGGCTGAATCGCTCTACCTGGCCATCATTCACCTGACGCCCTTCCGCGAGGCGGGCGTGTACCTGCTCATGCTGGGGCTGGCAATTCTGGCCGGGGCGGCGGGCAGAATATCTCCAAAATCACTTTTTGGGGGCGCGGGATGAAAGCCAAACTGACCCACTTCCTCGAACGGTACTGGATGGCGCTGGCCCTGCTGGTCATGTTGCCGGTCTATTGGAACATTGCCGTTCTCAACGAACAGCGCGTGGATTACATCAACAACGGTTTTTTCAAGTTCTGGCTGGCAGGCCGCATGACCTGGACGCCTGAACATCCCTACTCGCTGGAAGATTGGAACGCCGGTCACAAGCAATTCGGCGCAACCTGGATGGACGAAAAACGCTTCGCCTATCCCTTGCCGCTGGCGCTGATTGTCTCTCCGCTTGGTCTGTTGCCCATAGAAACCGCCTATATTTTATGGGATTTCCTGGCCCAAATCCTGCTTGCAGGATGTCTGCTTTGGCTGGCTACCCATTGGGACGGTTTGAACCGCCGCCTATATGTCTTATTCCTGCTTGTCGCCGCCACCCTCAACGGGAATATCTACCTGGGGTTAATGACCGGGACGGTAGTCGTGCTTTTTTTGGTCTTCCTAACCCTGGCTTTATGGCTCATGGAGAAAAAACGCTACTTGCTGGCAGGTTTTTTCCTGGCCCTGGTCATTCTCAAGCCGCCGCTCGTCACCATCCTTATCCTATTGGGTTTATGGCTAATTTTCGCCCGCCATTGGCGTGTCATCGGCGGCATGTTGCTTGGAGGCTTGTCGTTGCTGCTGATTGGTTTTCTGCAAGACCCTCAGTGGTTGCAAAAATTCCTCGGCACAGGCGATAGTTTGCTGGAGATGCGGCTTGGACATCAGCCGACCATTCTTAGTTATACCCGGCTCATGTGCGCGGGCGACCTGGTTTGCGCCATGACCTGGTACGCGCTCATTGCGTTTTTACTCGTGGCGGTGTTTGCTGTGATTCTTTGGAAAACGCATTCTCGACTAAAGCCGTTGCAGGTCTTCAGTCTGGCGATTCCGCTCGGCCTGCTCCTGCCACCCTACCTCTGGTCATATGACTATACCCTGCTTGTCATTCCAGTTGCCTATGTTGCCTTTGAACTGGTGCGCCGAAAGAAAACCTATCTCTATGCCACGTTGTTCCTGCTTGTTCTCAGCGCGTTGGCGCTGGCGGGTCTCATTCTGTTCTGGATGAATCCTGACCGCGATGCGCTAACTATCCAGCGTGATATGTGGAGCATATGGACCGGATTGTATGTGCTGGTTGCCGCCTGGTGTCTGGTATTGTGCCTGCCGTCAGAATCTGCCGAAGCGGCAGCCCTGCCGATAAAATTGGAAGATAATTAAAACCCTTTTTCCAGTCAGGAGTGGCTGCTAATGACGATTTGGTAATAAACTGTTGATAATTTTGACGAAAATAATGCGCAGACGTCCTGCAATGTGATTTGATTAATGATTCTCCTCGAAACTTGATTCCCTCCAGCCCTTTACAGACTGGAGGTTTGTTGTATCATTCACCCTCGTTGGCGTTTTCTGGTTTTTTCCAAACCGGGGGACGCTGATAAATTTTAACCCGTCGAAAGGATGTTTTATGAATGTACGAACAGCCGAGCTCGTATCTGTCGCCTAAGATTAAGGCCCGCCCGAAAGCCAATGGCAATGGGAACGGCATTTTCGCCCAGGAACCTCTTAAGAAAGGTGAACTCCTTGCCGTTTTCGGGGGCGTCGTTTATGAATGGGACGCCTTCATCCACCTCCCTGAACGAGAGCGCAGCCTGTGCATTCAGGTCGAAGAAAACCACTTTCTGGTGCCGCGCCCAATTGGGGATGGAGATTATGTCAATCACTGCTGCTCACCAAATGCCGGGCTTTCGGGACAGATAGCGCTCGTAGCCATGCGAGACATTCAACCCGGCGAAGAAATTTGCTTCGACTACGCCATGAGTGACACCCGCCCGTATGATGAATTCCCCTGTGATTGCGGCTCGCCTGAGTGCCGCCACTACGTCACCGGCCTCGACTGGCAGTTGCCCGAACTGCAAAAGCGCTATGCTGGTTATTTTGCGCCGCACGTCCAGCGCAAAATCGACGCCCTGCGCGCCGCCCGCCGTCTTGAGCGGTATCGCTATGCGGGAGTTACGCCGGCTCGATACGAATAAGTGGTCGAGAGCAAAGTGAAATCAAAAAGGACAGCCGTCACGGCTGTCCTTTTTCTATCGTTCTCTTCCGGCATATCGCCATAAGTATAACTGATAGAGCAACGGCATATACACTCTATCCATTGCCTGCGCTGCCCGCAGCACCTGACCGCCAAAACCACGCTTGAAGCGGTAGACGCCCCACAGACCGTCGTGACGGGTCTCAAATTGGGCCTCGAGCGTCTGTTCATCGGCATCTGGTACGCCCCACAGGTCATATTCCACGCATCCGCGCGCTTTGGCCCACTGCATTGCTCGCCATTGCAGCAGGTAGGTTGGCATTCGGTTGCGCTCCTCGTCTGTGGATGCGCCGTAAAGATAGTAAGCGCGCTTTCCCAGGGCAAACACCATCAGCGCCGCCAATGGCCGAGATTCAAACTCTGCCACCAGCAGGTCAGCCATTCCGGCAGGGTGGAACAGTTCATAAGATTTTCGGTAGTATTCCAGCGAATGCACTCCGAACCCATCCCGTGCTCCAGTCACCGTCATCATACGGTGAAAACCCTCCAGGTCATCCCAGGCGCGCACGGTAATGCCCTTCTTCTCTGCCAGGCGCACGTTGTAGCGGCATTTCTGCTTCATGCGCGCCAGGACATCATCGTCCGTTCCCTCTAACGAGACAAGGATGGTTCGAGGCGGTTGGATGTTGTGCTTGCTCACGATGAAAGATGGATAATGAAGGGCGGAGGGGTTGTCTGACCAGCAGTCGGGTTCAATTTTGAGAAATACCGCCCGCTTTTTCCGGCAAACCGCATCCATCTCGGCCAGGAATGGTTCAATCATCACGGACCAATGTTGGCGGTCTGCTGAATACGGATGACTGAACACGGGCTTCGGCGCATATGCTGCCGTAAACCCCAGCGGCAATTTGCGAAAAAGAATCTGCGCCCCCAAATCGCCAGATACCATCCGCTCCACTTCCCAACCGAAGGCGCGTTTTAACTCTCCCCATTCCGCTGTTTGCAAGATGTGAGGGTTGGCCTGCTTTTTAATGAATTCGCGCCACTCGTTGAAGGAAACCAGGGACATACCTGCCTCGATTACTCGTTCGTCTCACACCACATCCATCAAATCCATCTTCGTCCCAACGATAGCCGCGCCGGGGATGATTTCATCCAAAAATTTTGCAATTGCTTCCTCATCATTGGCCTGCGCCAATGCCAGCAAATGGGCGACCCAGACGTCGAGCGATGAAGTGTCCTCTCGCCCATTGCCGAGCCGGAAGATATCGGGGTGAGCAGTCGGTTCGAGGAGTGTACCAGGGTCCCAAAGCGCCTCGCTCAACTTCTCGCCAGGGCGAATGCCTGTGAACACAATCTCAATATCGCGGCCCGGCTCCAGTCCTGAAAGGCGAATCAGGTCTTCGGCCAGGTCCACAATTCGCACCTGCTTCCCCATATTCAACACAAAAACCTCCCCCCCCCTGCCAAAAGCCGAAGCCTGCAATACCAGGTACACCGCTTCGGGGATGGTCATGAAAAACCGTTCCATATCGGGATGAGTAACCGTGAGCGGGCCGCCTGCGGCAATCTGGCGTTTGAATTTTGGGATGATGCTGCCACGGCTGCCCAGCACATTGCCGAAGCGCACCACTGTAAACAGTTTCCCGGTTCGTTGCGCCGCATCCAGCACCAGCATTTCTGAGAGCCGCTTGGTTGCGCCATATACGTTTGAGGGTGCTACCGCCTTGTCGGTTGAAATCAAAACAAACCGTTCCACATCAAACTGGTCGGCCACGTCAACCATGTTTTTCGTGCCGAGGACGTTGTTGGTGACGGCCTCCGCCGGGTTGACCTCCATGAGCGGCACATGCTTGTGCGCCGCTGCATGAAAAACAACCTGTGGTCGATATTCGGCGAAAATCGCTTCCAGTCGCCGGGCATCGCGCACATCTGCAATCAGCGGTCGGATGTTTAGATGAGGAAAATTTTCATTCAACTCGAGCAGCGTCTCGAAAATGGAGTTTTCGCCATGCCCCAGCAGGAGTAAACAACGCGGATTCCACCTTCCAATTTGGCGGCATAACTCCCGCCCAATCGAACCGCCTGCCCCGGTGACAAGCACGGTTTTTTCCGCAATGGTCGCCCCGATGGATTCGTCGTTCAGGCGAATAGGTTCGCGCCGCAACAGGTCGGTGATATCTACCTCGCGTAAGCGGCTCACGCTGACCTTGCCGCCCAATAACTCGAAAATCCCTGGCATGGTGCGGAACGTCACGCCCTTCAGTCGGCAGATGTCCGCCACCAGGCGCACCACCCGCCCTGGCGCGGAGGGGATGGCGATAATGACCTCGTCCACGGGGCGCGCATCCAGCGCGCGCGCCAGGTCGGTCATTTTGCCAATGACAGGCACGCCCATTAAATTATGGCGCTGTTTGGCCGGGTCATCATCCAGGAAGCCGATGACTTCCATATTCATCTGGCGGTTCTTCTGCAATTCTTTGACTACCAGCGCCCCAGCAGAACCGGCGCCAATCACCAGAATCTTTTTGCGTTTGCCCTGACCGCGCGCCTGGTTCGATTCGGCCAAAATGCGCAGGGTGAAGCGTGTCCCGCCCACGAAGACCAGCGAGAGCAGCCAGTCAATGGCCAGCGCCGAGCGTGAAAAGCCTGGTCCGAAAGCATTCAGCGAAAACAAGCCAATATTCAATGCCGAAACGGCCAGCGAAGCCGTCGTCACCGCTGCTACCACCAGTTTCAACTCGCTGACGCTGGCATACACCCACAGGCGGCGATACAGCCCAAACATGGAGTAGATGACAGGTTTGATGACCAGCGCACTCCCAACCAACCATAACCCGGCCTGCCAGTAAAAGCGGAAAAAATCCGCCGTCAGTTCCAGGCGCAGGGCATAACTGCCAAATGCCGCAATGACAATCAACAGCAAGTCGGCCAGGAAGACAAAACGGTTACGAGATGGCAAACGCATGGGAAATGACAAAGGAGCAAGGACCGCTGAATATGATGCATTACGCGTCTTTCATCCAGTTTACAACCGCCTTCAGGCCCTCAGCCAGCGATGTTTGGGCGCGGAATTGGAGCAGATTGGCGGCTTTTTGGGGATTACCCACCGAGCGGTATATATCCCCGGCGCGGGGCGGCGCAAACTGTGGTGCAGGTGCGTTAGGGAACAACTCTCTCAGTGTTTCGACCAGGTCAATGACCTGGATTTCATTGCCAGTGCATATATTGAAGACCTGTCCTGGCGCGGCGGAATGTTCACTGGCGACCAGATTGGCGCGTACAATATCGCCTACATAGACCAGGTCGCGGGTCTGCCGGCCATCGCCGTAGATGGTAATGGGTTTGCCATCCAGCAGGCGGCGGGTGAAAATCGGTACGGCGGCGGCGTACATACTATCGGGCCGCTGACGAGGCCCATAGACATTGAAATAGCGCAGGGCCACCACCTCCAGCCCAAAAGAGCGGGTGTACATTTCCGCGTAGAGTTCATTGACGCGTTTGGAAACCGCATACGGCGAGAGCGGGTTGAGCGGGGTCTGCTCATCGAGTGGCAGCGCTTCTGAGTCTCCATACACTGCGGCAGAGGAGGCTAACACCACCCGTTTGACTCCGGCCTTACGCGCTGCCTCCAGCACGAACTCGGTCCCACGTTGGTTAATCTCAAAGCATGGCAACGGGTCTTCCATCGATTGCGGCACGGAGATAAAAGCCGCCTGGTGGAAGATGATGTCGATTCCTTTTACGGCTTCGGCCAGCGCCGCCTGGTCACGAATATCGCCTTCGAGCAGTTCAAACAATAGATTATCCATCTTTGCCACGTTTTCGCGTTTGCCGGTGGAAAAATTATCCAGCACGCGCACAAAACCGCCCTGCTCGAGCAGGGCGCGGACGATGTGTGAGCCAATAAACCCGGCGCCGCCGGTCACGAGATATTTTTTCATTTTTTCATCTCCCTTTTCTTCCCAATACGGTACCCACTGTGCGTAACATGATGACGATGTCCATCAGGATGGAGCGGTGTTTGATGTAGTATAAATCATATTCTAGCTTTACCCCGGTGTCTTCAACCGTTGCAGCATACCCATAATTGATTTGCGCCCAGCCGGTGAGGCCTGGTTTTGCTAACAGTCGCGCCCGGTAGAACGGAATTTGTTTTTGGAATTTGTTGACCATCTCTTCTCGTTCGGCGCGCGGCCCAACGAGACTCATCTCGCCGCGCAGCACGTTCCAAAATTGAGGAAGTTCATCGAGACGGGTCATGCGCAGGAAATTTCCCACGCGCGTTACGCGCGGGTCGTTTTCTTGCGCCATGCGGGCCTGGCCATCGGCCTCGGCATTTTTGACCATTGTGCGCAGTTTGAGCATTTTGAACGGGACTCCGCCCTTGCCCAGACGCGGCTGAGTATAAAAAATTGGCCAGCCGTCATCCAGCAAGATAGCAATTGCCAGGAACGGTAAAAGAGCCAGGAAAATTGTCATGCCTACCAGCGAGCCGAGGATGTCTATGGCGCGCGAACCAATCAGGTAGAAACTGCTCACGCGGGCTTCGTCAATAAATGAGCGCAAAACCCAGTCCGATTCCAGATGATGAATCGGGACGCGCCCGAACAAACTCTCGTACAGCGTTTGCATTCGCGTGACTTCAATTCCTTTTTCCTGCACATCCAGCAGGATTTGAAAGGTCTGACCGCGCATTTCGCCGGTGATGGAGACCACCACCTCTGCAATGTTTAATTCTTCAATCCACTGCGTTAGCTGGTGACTGCCACCAAAAACCCGGAATCCCTCAATGGTTTTTCCGACTTTTTGCGGGTCGTCATCAATAAACCCCACCAGGTTGAAAGGCGGTGGCTTCAGCTCCGCATACATTCGCGCCAGGGTCTGTCCATTGGCGCCTGCTCCCACCACCAGCACACGACGCCCCATGCCCTGAGCAGTATACATGCGGATGTAGACCCAGCGCCACAGCAGCGTTAAAGCAAAGACTGCCAGCAAGAATGCGGCAAATGTACGACGATTGACAAAACGAGGGTCATCTTGCACAAAAAACACAACCAGGTAGGCCACACCGCCGACGATGGCGGCAATGGTTACCCCGCGCACGGTGCGTTGCCAGTTTGAGGCCCGGTGCAAATCGTATAAGTCAATCAATAGCAGCATCCAGGCGGGGGGCAGAATGTAAAACCAGAATGGCGCGCGCGCGATAAAGAATTCGAAGAAATTAAAAAAATCGGGGTCAACGATAAACCAGAAATAAATCCCCCCGAGCAGAGCAACGATACCCACGAATAAATCGCCAAGAATCAAAATGATGCGCTGTTCGCCAGGCGTCAATCGGAATCTTGGTCTGGTAATATCGGCCATGATTTACGCTTTCTTTGCTCCTGCCAGAATGCTCCACAAAAATCCGCTGCCCCACGCAATATGCATGACGGTGATGGCGAGCGGCAAGCCGAACAGGAGGAAAGCCCCCCTGTGTTGGATTGTAGAACGCAGCCCTGCCAGGCTCAATATACCAAAATATGCCAGAAGTTCAAAGGCCAAGAGCCAGCCAAAAACCGGCCAGGCGGGAGCAAGAAGCAAATTACCCAACAGACTCAACACAAAAAGCGGCGGAAGCGCCTGCCGCCAGCGCAACGTGCCAGGGTAACGGCGCAGCATTTGAAACTTCCAAAATCCATAACGCCCATATTGCCGGGCCAATGCCGAGAATGTCGGGCGGGCAAAATAAACCGAACGGATGGCCGGGTCAAGCCAGATTTTGCCGCCGCGTTGGCGAATACGGGCATTCAATTCGTAATCTTCGTTGGAAAGCAGGGATTCATCGTACCCGCCGATTTCATTGACCAGTGAACGTTTCCACGCGCCAAAGGGGACGGTATCCACCACCGCAGCCTGTTTCGCGTGACGGTAAAGCGCATCGCCCACCCCCAGCGGATGCGCCGCCGCGATGGCAATCGCGCGCGCCACCCATGTATCCGCGCCGGGGTGGATTTCCCATACCCCGCCTACGTTTTGACCTTTTTCCTCTTCCAGCGCCGTCACAATTCGCTCAACGTAATCAGGATATGGACTGGAGTGCCCATCCAGGCGGATGATGATTTCGCCTTGCGAGGCGGCAATTGCCCGGTTGATGCCCGCCGGAATGGTGCGGGCATCGTTGTCAATTACCTTAATGGCCAGGCCGGGATGCTCCTGTTGAAAAGCCGCAATCACCTCGCGCGTGCGGTCGGTGGAATGGCCATCAGCGATGGTCACATCCATGCAATGACGCGGATAGGTTTGCGCAAAAATCGCATCCAGCAAAATGTGGATGCGTTTTTCCTCATTAAAACATGGAACAACAATGGAAACGGTAGGCGGCATGGCGCTACTTGCGTTGGACGATGGTTGAAGCATCCGGGTTTGTCAGCGGGAGATGCACTATGAACAGACTTCCCTGGCCCTGCGTGCTTCGAACGCTAATTTTACCACCATGCGCCGCAACTATTTCGCGCGCAATGGCCAGCCCCAGCCCCGCGCCGTGTTTTTTCCCGCCCTGGCGGGCCGGGTCGGCCTGGTAAAAACGGTCAAAGATGTGCGGTAAAGATTCAGGCGGAATGCCCGCGCCGCTGTCTTGCACATGCACTTCAACTCCCGTTTCCAGAGCAACGGTTCGCAATCCAATTTGTCCGCCGGAGGGGGTAAACTTTAGAGCATTGTCCACCAGGTTGGTGAACACCTGAGCCAGTCGGTCGCCATCGCCTGTGATTGCTGGCAGAGGAACGAAACGCACGTCCAGCGTCACTCCGGCGGCGCGCGCCTGGGGCATAAAGCGTTCGGCGATGCTCTTGACCAGGGCGTTCAGGTCGAGCGGGTCGCGCTTCAGGTCGGCAATTCCTGCGTCGAGCCGCGCCAAATCCAGCAGGTCGAGCGCCAGCCGGTGCATTCGCCCGGCTTCGTCGTAGATGATTTGCGCGGCTTGTTTTTGTTGTTCAGGTGTGTTTGCCGTACCGTCTAAAATTGCCTGGGCAAAGCCCTGAATGGAAGTGAGCGGGGTTTTCAACTCGTGCGAAACGTTCGCTACGAATTCGCGCTGCGCGGTTTGCCCGGCCTGTACGCGGGCAGTCATCTGGTTGAAAGCGCCGACTAACTCTCGCACCTCGCGCGGGCCTTCCAAAGGCAAGGGGCGCATGGTTTCGCCAGAAAACGTTCGGGCGGCGTTCACCAGCCGCTGGAGCGGGTCGGCTACCCAGCGCGCCACCCCAAATGCCAGAAACAGCGCCAAAACCAGAGCCACCGAGCCGCCTACCAGCAGAGGCGGCATCAGTTCATCGGTCAAAAGAGTGAATAGCGCTGGTTGTGGACGGGGAACCGCTGTTATGAGGATTGTGCCGTTCTTAAGTGTATGCGCTTGAAATAGCCATGGGTTTCCTTCGGCATCGTATGTCGTCTGATTCAGGCGCGTCAGCCGGCGCAGATTAAGCGCAGGGGCAAAGGGAGAAGAATCGATGAGGATTTGACGGTTTTCATCGAGCAGGAGCAGGCGCGCATTGAGCGACTCGGCCTGGCGGGAAAACATCTTTTGGAGCCGCTCTGGTGGTAAGTTGAGCCAGTCTTCCTGGCGCGCAACCAATACTGCCTCTACTGCAGCCAATTTAATCACTGCTTGCCGATAAGCAAATGGATTACGAATGACATAAATGAGAAAAACAACCGCTACAACAAACAGAGCGGCGGCAATCAAAAAGGCGTACGTTAACCACAGGCGAGAGCGGATGGAGGAGAACAAGGGAATGATGAGTGATAAATGATGAAGGAGGGGAGAGTCAAGAATTGTGAGTGACGAATTTGTATCCCACTCCGGTCACTGTTTCGATTCTGGCCTGGCTGGCGGCGATTTTCTTACGCAATTGGGCAATGTGGACATCTACGGTGCGGGTCTGACCATAGAAATCGAAGCCCCAGGCTTTTTCGAGCAGTTGTTCGCGGGTAAACACACGCCCCGGCTGGTCTGCCAGGGTGAGTAACAGGTCGAATTCCTGGGCGCGCAGGCTGACGGGGAGGCCGTTCACGGTCATTACCCGGCGGGCAGGGTCAATTTCCAGGTCGCCGAGCCGCAGGGGCGCGGAGGCCGCATCCGTTTTTTTGTCCATGCGCCGTAAGATGGCCTTGACGCGCGCCACCAGTTCACGCGGGTTGAACGGTTTGGTCAGGTAATCGTCAGCGCCAAGTTCCAGACCGAGGATTTTGTCGATGTCTTCATCGCGCGCGGTGAGCATGAGGATGGGGACTTCGTTCCCGGCCCCGCGCAGGCGGCGGCAGACCTCGAATCCGTCCAGCCCCGGCAGCATGACATCTAAAACAACCAGACCGGGCCGCAGGCGTTCAATCGCCTCGAGGGCCTTCAGTCCATCTCCTGCCGATTCGGCATGGAAACCATCCCGCTCCAGATATAGTTTGGCGAGCGAGACGATGGAGGGTTCATCATCGACCAGCAGGATGGTTTCCATGAGGAAGTTTAACGCAAGGCGATGGCTTCAATTTCGACCAATCCGCCTTTAGGCAGACCGGCAACGGCAATGGTGGAACGCGCCGGGGCGTTGGCCGGGAAGAACTCGCCGTACACGGTGTTCATTTTGGGAAAATCGGCCATATCTTTGAGAAACACAGTTGTTTTGACCACTTTGTCCAGGCTGGAACCGGCAGATTCCAGGACGTTCTTCAGGTTGGTGAGCGCCTGGCGGGTTTGCTCGGCCACATCGCCAGAAACCAGCTCGCCGGTGTCCGGGTGCAGCCCCAGCTGACCGGAGCAAAAGACAAGGTTTTCGGTCTGAATGGCAACCGAGTAAGGGCCAATTGCTTTGGGGGCGTTTTCAGCGGTGACAACGTTTCGCATGGGGGTCTCCTTGAAGAATGACTTTGCAACAATCGCATTGAGCGCTTGCAAGAGCGCCTGGCTGCGGAAAGAAATCCGCGTTCGTGTGAGACACCCCGATTGTAACAGGAGACAGTCACTTTGTTGATGACTGTCTCCTGTCTGCTGATTTACGGTTTGGGTGAACGTGGGTTGGCCTCGCGGAAGGCTTTGAGCGCCTCGTTCAGGGCTTTGGCGGCTTCGCCCATCACTTCGCGGTGCTGTTTGAGCGTTTCGCCTAAGGTTTTGACGGTTTCGCGTGCCTTTTCCAGGTCGGTCACTTTGCCATTGGCGTCGAACCCTGTGTGAGTCTCGACCAGTTGGGCAGCCTGTTCGTAAAGCGGCTGGCTCGCTGCGACTGCATTTTTATAGTCCGACAGCGCAGCTTCAAGGGTGGAAACGTCTTTGCCATTTTCTTTGGCCTTCGCAATCAATTCTTCGATGCGGGCGATGAACTCATCTTGATATTCCTGGTTGAGTTCAATTCGCTGGACGGTGAGTTTCAGGTTGGCAAAGGCCCATTCCAGGCGGGTTTTGGCGCGTTCGGGGTCGGGCGTGGCGGTGGGAGCAGGGGGTTCGTTGCGGCCTGCCGCCAGCGCGTTTTGGGTTGGCATGGCCAGCAAGACCAGCGCCAGCAGGGTGCATAAAAGAAACAGTTTTTGCAGTTTGGTTTTCATATTTGCCTCCATTTGGGTTTGATGTTTCTATTGTAGGGGAGGCGAGTTAGGCAGATGTGTGGAGGATGTAAAAAAATTGTAAATTCTTAATATCGGTGAGTGTTCAGATGGCAAATTGCTATCGCCAGCGCGTCGGCGGCGTCATCGGGCCTGGGAATTTGTGGCAGGGAGAGCAGGACTCGCACCATCTCCTGCACCTGGCGCTTTTCGGCAGAGCCATAACCAGCCACTGCCTGCTTAACCTCGTTGGGGGTGTATTCGGCCACTTCCAGGCCGTTTTGCGCCAATGCCAGCAGCAGTACGCCGCGCGCCTGCCCGACGGTAATGGCCGTGCTGACGTTTTTTTGAAAGAAGAGTTTTTCGACCGCGGCGGTTTGAGGGCGGTAGGTTTCCAGCAGTTGCAAGAGTTCGCGGTAGAGCAAATCCAGCCGCTCGGGGGCGGGCAGGTCTTTGGGGGTGAGAATCACGCCATAATGGACGGCTTCAAGCGAACCGTCAGGGTGTTGCCGTATTAAGCCGTAGCCTGTGGTGGCCGTTCCAGGGTCGAGACCGAGGGTGAGGGTCATGAGTTAATCAAAAGGGCGGGTTTCTGACCCGCCCTCGCCATTTATTCTGCTTCGAGCGCCGCCAGGGCCTCGTCTGAAATCTTCAGATTGTGATAAACGTTCTGCACATCATCCAGTTCTTCGATGGCTTCGACGAACTTCAGCACTTGCAAGGTCTCTTCGACGCCCAGTTCGAGGTCTTGTTTGGCAATCAGGCGCAGACCGGCTTCTTCGGGGTTGACTTTGGCCGCATGCAGGGCATCGCTGATGGTTTTGAAGGCATCTACCGGCCCGATAATTTCGACATTCTCGCCGTCTTCCTGCACGTCATCGGCGCCAGCTTCGATGGCGAGCTCAAAGGCTTTGTCGTACGATAACTGGCTGGCGGGAAAGGCAAAGTAGGCTTTGCGCTCAAACTGCCAGCCAACTGCGCCGGGTTCGGCCATGTTACCGCCATTTTTGTTGAAGGCGTGGCGCATATCAGCAACCGTGCGGTTGCGGTTATCGGTCACGCATTCGACCATCAGGGCCGAGCCGTGCGGGCCGTAGCCTTCCATGACCAATTCTTCGAGCGCGCTGCCTTCCTTATCTTCTCCGGTGCCGCGTCGGATGGCGCGTTCGATGTTGTCCTTTGGCATATTTTGGGCGCGCGCTTTTTCCACTGCCAGTTGCAAACGCACGTTGGAACCGATGTCACCGCCGCCCAGGCGCGCGGCCATTACAATTTCACGCGCCAGGCGGGTAAAAATGGCGCCCCGCTTGGCGTCTGCCGCGCCTTTTTTGCGGCGAATGGTAGCCCAATGGCTGTGACCAGACATAAAACCGTTCTCCTTCTTATAAAAAACCCGTTTGCATGGGGATTTTTGGTGATTAAGCGAGAGAATTATATCACACGGCTTTATGCGAAGAAGCCAACGCCAATCGCTTTGGGCCCGGCATGGACGACAATGGCAGGCGGCAGCAGGTAGACGGGAATGTCTTTGAGCCCGGTTCGCGCGGCGAGTTCGGCGCGCAAAGATTCTGCTTCGTCTGCGGCGTCGATGTGGATAACGCACAAATAACAATCGGCGCGGTCTCGTACCTGCTCGGTCACAATCTCAATCAGCCGCCCCACCGCTCGTTTTTTGGTACGCTCCTGGTCGAAGGGCGCGACCTGTCCATCCTTAATCTGCAAAATTGGTTTTACCTGCAGCAACTCACCAAGCAGGGCTTTGGCTGCCCCAATTCTGCCGCCTCGTTTGAGATATTCGAGCGTGTCGAGAACAAAATAGATGTGTCCACGCGGGGCCATCTCGCGGATGTGGGATTCAATTTCGTCCGCGCTTTTCCCCGCTTTTCGCAGATTGTCGGCGATGAGCGTGAGCGTTCCCTGGTTGCAGGCCAGCGTTTGCGTATCAACAATGCGGATATCTGCATTGGGGAAGTCGGTTTTGGCGGTTTGGGCAGAGCGCACTGTGCCGCTCACTTTTGCGGAGGGGGCAATCACCAAAACGGTATCGCCATTTTGGGCGGCCTGCGAAAAAATAGGGTTGTAAAGATGTGGAGGGGGCGCGGCAGTTTTAGGATTGACCCGCGCAGCTTTTAATTTTTGCAGAAAGGTGGCGGTGTCGATTTCGGTGTCATCGCGGTAAGAGGTTTCGCCAAAGGTCACAATTTGCGGAATGACCGGGATGTCGCGCGCGCGCATGGTTTCGAGCGGAAAGCCGGTCAGGGTATCGGTCACAATTCGAATCATGGTGTCTCCTTGTCAAGGTTTAAGAGTGTTTTCCCCTCAATCAACAACTTGTCATAGCATTCTTCCAGGGCCGGGTTTGTGCCACGTAATCCGGCTACCACTTGCTCTGTCCACAGGAGATATTGCTGTTTGCGCGAAAACGACCAATGGCGCGGCGGAGAATAGAGCAGGTCACTGAGATTACTGATTTTGTCAGCCAGCTTAATTAATTTGGCTTTGAACGAAATATATGGGGCGTGTTCGATTTGCAGTCGTTTGCGGTGCATTTTGGGAAGTGATTTGTCATCGGTGACTTCCAACACCAGCCCTAACACGTCATCCCCAAAGAGGCTCCGAATTTCCTCGGCAGTGGTGTCGGTATCTTCGATGGTATCGTGCAGGATGGCCGCTGCGAGAGTGGCTTCATCGCGCACGCCGCCTATCTCCCACAGCAGGCGCGCCACTTCAAGCGGATGGTTGATATAGGGCGAAAGCGCCTGGTCTTTGCGGCGCTGGTCGCGGTGCTTGAAGGCAGAAAAATGAATGGCTTTGAGCAACTTGCCGGTGAGTTCGTCAAATTGGTTATCCATAGTAATTTACAACTCTTTCCGATAAACCCGGTGCGTTTTATAAAAATCTACGCCCAAATCACGCAGTTCGCGCTGCATACGGTCGTTTTCAAGGCCAATTTGCACCAGCTCGGCGTGCCGGAATTGGCCGCTTTCGCGGATGGTTTTGTACATTTCGCTGAACAGGATAGCCGTGCCGCCCAGCCCACGATATTCTTCAATCATACCTGCGCCGTTGATGTTAATCCAGTCGGTTGTTTTCATCGCGCGCAGCAGTGTCAGCCAGCCAAACGGCAGTAACCTGCCGCGCGTTTTTTGCAAAGCGGCGGAAATATCGGGGTAGGCCAGCAGGAATCCCACCGGCTTTTCGCCTTTCATGACCACTTTGACCAGTTTGGGGTCGGCGAACCATAACAATTGGTCTGCCATCGTCTTGACTTCATCGTCCTCGAGCGGATACGTCCCACTGGTGCCTTCCAACGCGCCGTTATAGAGCTCTTTCAAACGTGGAATCAGCGCTTGCAGGTCACTTCGCGTTTGGTAGCGGGCGATGTGGAGGCCGCGCCGCTGCTGGATTTTTGCGGAAATCTGGTGAATCCGCTCTGGGAATTCGGCCAGCGGATTTAAATACCCGGAAACGGCCTCGCTAACCATTTGAAATCCCAGCTGCTCCAGAATATCTGGATAATAGGGCGGGTTGTACGAAATACCAAATGCGGGGCGATGTTCAAAACCTTTCACCAGCATCCCAAAGCCATCCAACACCGTGAATCCCTTCGGGCCAATCAGTTCGGTCAGCCCCCGCTGGCCTGCCCAGGCCCAGGCAGCCTCGAACAGGCCACAAGCGGCTTCAGGGTCGTTCTCGCACTCAAACAGGGTGAAAAACCCGGCGCGGGTCCGGTTGTAGGTGTTGTAACGCCTGTTTTCAAAAACCCCAAGACGGCCCACGATGCGCCCGTTCCGCTCCGCCAGAAAAAAGGCAGCCTGCGAGTGCCGGTAAAACGGGTGGCGTTTCGGGTTGAGAATGTGCCTGACATCCCCTTCCAAAGGGGGCACCCATTGTGGAATGTCTTTATAAATATGAAAGGGCAGGCTCACAAAAGACTGAACCTGTTTTTGGTTGGCGAGGTCAACCGAAAGGATGTGCATAAGACGGCGCAAGGTACAATTTTGCTCTACCGCATCGCTTCAGCGCGGGATTTCATTTGGGCGCGCAGGTCGTTCACGTCGTGGTCGATGGTGAAGAACGCGCCCAAATACAAAAGAAAACAGAGTCCCCAGGCAAGGGTGCTTATCCACAAGATAGCGGTTTTCAGGTCATAGGCTGTGGCAATGAGACCGGCCAGGAGCGGAGCGCTGGCTGCGCCGAAATTTTCGAGAAAGTATTCGACCGACTGCGCGGTGGAGCGCACTTCAGGAACCGTGACATCGTGAACAATGGCAACGGTGTTGGGGGCGGCAAAGGGCATGAACAGCGCAGTCAACATCATGAGCAGGAAAAATAGACCTCGCTCAGTCGTGGGTGTTTGAATCGCCAGGCCCAGAAACACTGCGCCTAAAAGTACCCCTGCGCTGGAAACAATCAGGCGTCCTTTACAGGTGCGTCGGAAGGCCCAGTCGCCCAACCAGCCGCCCAAAAACGTGCCAAATGCCAGCACGAGAATCACTGGGGCCATTGTTACGAGGACGGCGTTGTTGTCGTAGCCGCGTTCGCGCATCAGGTAGCCGAAAAAGAAATAGGTGATGACATTCCAGGGAAAGACGCCCGCGAATCCTTGCAGAAAGATGAACCACATCGTCTTCTTCTTGAAAATTTCGCGTGCTTCGCGCCAGTTGAAATGAAACTGGCCTATCTCTGTCATCCCTTCGAACTCCGGTTCGGCTTTGCCGCGCGGCATCTCTTTGACTCCAAGATAAATCAGCACAGCGATGACCAGCCCCAGCGTGCCGGTGATGTAAAAGACACTGCGCCAGCCGCCAATCAGCGGCGCGACCATGAGCGCCAGAAGCATGCCAACCAGGTAGCCGATAGGCTGTGCCAATTGCAGCAAGCCATACACTTTGCCGCGCAAGTGGGGGCCGAAATAATCGGCTACCAGAGAATAGAGGCCAGGGTAGGACGAGTCATCAACGCCGGTTGATGCGCGGGTGACGAGGAATTGTGGGTAGGTGCGTACAATGGCGCTCAGCCAGGTCGTTGCGCCCCAAATGAAAGAGGCCAGCGCCAGCAGTTTGGCGCGCGCATAGCGGTCGTAAAGATAGCCCCAGATGGGATACAAGATGGTACTGACGACCAGCGCGCCGGTGTTGATAAGACCCCATTGCAGGTCGGTAATGCCAAACTCTTGCATCACCGGTTCCTGCATCGAACCAATCATCAGGCGGTCGGTTTGGTGCATGAGCATGAAAAAGAAAAACACAGCCACTACAAACCAGCGGTAACGCGAGATGTTTTCTCTCATGGCCAGCCTCGTAAATGCTGAACTTAAGAATTCTCCCGCAGGCTGTTTGCGCGCTCATGGCCTTGCAAAATCCTGCGGGAGGTTGTATTCATGCAAAAAGTTTACATCAGAATCAGGGCGAATTCCAGTGACAGGTGTCAGGTCATCAGGCATGTTATGCCTTGAAAAACTGAGTTTCGTACAACTCCGTGTAAATGCCGCCAATCCGCAACAATTCATCGTGCGTGCCATATTCTTCGATGCGTCCCCGGTCGAGGACGAGAATCAGGTCGGCGGAGAGAATGGTTGAAAGGCGGTGCGCAATCACAATGCTGGTACGTCCGGCCATGACGTGCTTAAGGGCTTCCTGAATGAGCGCTTCAGATTCGCTGTCGAGGTGGCTGGTGGCTTCATCCAGCACCAGAATTCTGGGATTTTTCAGAATGACCCGCGCAAGGGCAATGCGCTGCTTTTCACCGCCGCTCAAGCGGTAGCCGCGCTCGCCGACGATGGTTTCATATCCATCGGGCAGCCCCATGATGAAATCGTGGATGTTGGCCGCGCGGGCTGCCGCTTCGATTTCCTCCGGAGCGGCCTCTGGCCTGGAGTAAGTCAGGTTGGTGCGAATGGTGTCGTGGAACAGGTAGGTCTCTTGCGTGACCATCCCAATCTGAGCCGCCAGGAAGTCGAGACGATATTCGCGCAGGTCGTGGCCGTCGAGACGGATGCTGCCGCTGGTCGGGTCATACAGGCGCGGGATGAGATAGGTCAGGGTAGTTTTGCCCGCTCCAGAGCGGCCCACCAGCGCCACCAACTGCCCCGGCGCGGCGTGAAAGGAGATGTTGGACAGGGCGACTTCGCGCGCCTGAGAGCGGGACAGAAACGAAGCATCATCGTCCTCTTCCCAGTCTTTGGCAGATGGGGCCTTTTTGCCATTTCCAGCCTTTTCGTTTTCATTGGATGTCTGGCCGCTCATGACTGCTTTGACATTCTCCATGCTCCCATAGCGTTTGACCTCGCTGAGCAGTTTAGATTCGTCCAGGTCATAACGGAAACTGACATTCTCGAACACCAGGTCGCCCATGACTTCTTCGGGTTTGTAGGGGTTGGGGGGGTCAACCATGTCCTGCGGCAGGTCGAGGACCTCGAAGACGCGCTCGAAGCTGACCATGCTGGTACTGAATTCAACCGGCGCTCCGGCCAATCCTTGCAATGCCCCATAAAGCTGGCCCAGGTATGCGCCAAAGGCCACAATCGTGCCAACCGTAAAGACATCGGTAATTACAAAATAGCCGCCCAGCCCGTACACCAGGGCCGTACCCACCGCGCTGACCAGCCCCATGATGACGAAAAAAGCCGAGCCGGTGACGGCGCGCTCAATGCCCATTTCACGCACGCTGGCGGCCCGCTGCCTGAAGCGTTGTTCTTCTTCTCTGGCGCGCCCAAACAGTTTGACCAGCAGCGCCCCGCCAATGTTGAGAGTTTCATTCATGTGGGCGTTCATTTGTGCGTTGACTTCCATCGCCCGCCGGGCAATTTCCCGCAGACGGTCGCCCAATTTGCGGGCAGCCAGGATGAAGAGCGGCAGAATAACCACGCTGACCAGCGTCAACTGCCATTGCAGGGTGAGCATCACCGCCAACAGCGCCGCCGCCTGAATGAGATTCGTGGCAATTCCGACGATGGTGTTGCTGATGGCATTCTGCGCCCCAACCACATCGTTGTTCAGTCGGCTCATCAATTCGCCAACTTTGGTGTTGGTGAAAAAACGCAGGCTCATGCGCTGCAAGCGCGAAAAGAGCGCCACGCGCAGGTCGTAGATGACGCCCTCGCCCACGCTGGCGTTTAACCACCGCTGGAAAACGCCAATGGCCCCGCTCAAAATTGGGAGGAACAGCAGCGCCAGCGAAAGCATGGTCAACTGATTCAGGTCTTGGTTGGGCAGGGCCGTGTCAATCAGATGTCGAAAAATGAGCGGTGAAACCAGCCCCAGGCCGGTACTCAACAAAATCATCCCAAGCATTCCGGCGATGCGCCCCCAGTAGGGGCGGGCATACGCCAAAACGCGCAGGAGCAGTTCTCTGGTTACTTTTTGGGGTTTTTCATCTCCCGAACGGATATAGGCAAACCAACCGCCAGCGTGCATGTTGTTCTCCAGCAGGTGAAGTAGTCGCCTCCAATTTTGTCCCCATCCGGCGCTTTTAGCAGCCGGAGAAATCGGCAGGCGCGTAAAAATCAAATCTCTCGCCAGACGAGCCGCCGGTTCGATTTCAGCCTGGCATACGGCCGTGAAAAAAACTGAGAACCCGGTTGCTGCTTGCCTGTAAGGTTTCTTGCTTATCCTGTCTCAAGCCAGGTTGTCAAGGAAGGCGGTTTCTTCATCGTTCAATATCAGGTTAGCGGCAGCCAGATTTTCGGCCTGGTGTTGCGGGTTGAACGAAGCCGGGATGGTGATGACACGCGGTTGGCGAATGAGCCAGGCCAACCCCACCTGAAAGGGCGTCACCCCGCGCTGGCGGGCAAATTCGGCCAGTTTTTTGCCTTTAAAGAAACGGCTTTTGACGGGTGAATAGGCGGTGAGCAAAATATCGTTCGCCTGGCAGTAGGCCAGCACGCCATTCTTGACATAAGAACGGTCGGGAATGCTGTAGGGAACCTGATTGGTCAGCAGCGGCGTTTCAGAGAGCGCCTGCGCTTGCTGGAGCAGTTTCAGGCTGAAGTTGCTGACGCCCAGGTTTTTGACCCTGCCATCGCGCGCGAGTCGGTTCAATGCGCGGAAGGTCTCCGGCAGGTTCATATTCCGTTCTGGCCAGTGAATCAGGTACAGGTCAAAATACTCCATCCCCAATCGGCGCAGGCTGTTTTCGCAGGAGCGCAGCACATCTTCATATTTCAAATGGTTGGGGCTGACTTTGGAAGTGATAAAGACGCTTTCCCGCGCAATGCCCGCCTCGCGGATGGCGCGCCCCACCAATTCTTCAGAATGCCCGGCGGCGTAATATTCGGCGGTGTCAAAATGGGTGTAGCCCAGCGCAAGCGCAGAGCGCAGAGCCGTCAGCGAACGTTCCTCCTGAGATGGGTCGGCGGTTTCCTGACCGCCAATGCCCCAACACCCAAAGCCAATTTTGGGGAGCGTGATGCCGTGTACGGTTTCAAATTTCATGGCGTATTCAGATTACTCCGGCTCGATGGAAAAATGCAGTGGATAGCCCTCCAGCCCGGCGGCAAAGTGCGCCTTGTTCACCCGCGCCTGCGCCTCGTTTTTGGGTAAAGTTTGCACATAAGCGCTGCCCTTGTAGTGGGCGGTCAGCATGATGTTCACGGCATCGGGCCCGGTCACAAAGAAAATCCGCTCCAGAATGTACACGACGAAATCCATCGGTGTTACGTCATCGTTGTGAATGATGACCCGGTACAACGGTTCCAATTCTGTTTCAGAAAGTTCGACAACGCGCGGCAGGGTGCGAGACTGAGTCCTGGGCATGTAAAAATGATAACATGAGTTACCGCGATTTTGTTTACAATTTGTTGCTTGATTGTGAGCGCCAAATGTTATAAGATAACGCCTGTACATTTTTTTGACTTTTAAGGAGAACGCCATGTCCGAAGATTCTTTGCCCACCGAAGAAAAGCCTCCCAGTCGGCTGAAACCCGAAAAACCCTGGCTGGTGGCTGTGCTTGCCAACATAAAAGACGAGAACATCCCTCTGCCGCCGGATGTGGCCGCCGATGCCCTGGCCGATTACGACCACATCGAGACCATTGACTGCATCCGCGCCGCCATCGAAACGGACGGACATAAAACCGTCTTCCTTCAGGCTGACCGTGAACTTCCCTATGCTCTGCGCGAAATCAAACCGGATATTTGCTTCAACATCGCCGAAGGGTTGGGCGGCGATGCGCGCGAGGCGCAAGTGCCGGCCCTGTTGGAGATGTTGCGCATCCCGTACACCCATTCGCGCGTGATGGCGAATGCCATTTCATTGGATAAAACCCTCACCAAGCGCATCTGGCGCGACCGCCGCCTGCCAGTGGCGCCTTTTCAGGAATTCATCGTCGGCGACGAGCCGCTGCGTCCCGAATTGCGCTTCCCGCTCTTCGTCAAGCCGGCCCGCGAAGGGACAGGCATGGGTGTTGATACAAAAGCCGTGGTCAATAACGCCTCTGAATTGCGCGAGCGCGTTAACTACATTATTCAAACTTATCGTCAGCCAGCCCTGGTCGAAAGTTTTCTCTCCGGACGCGAATTTACCTGTGGACTGATTGGTCGCTGGGACGCCTGGAAGTATTCCCGCCACCCGGAATGGTATGATGAGAAACACGGGTACCACATTTTCCCGGTACTGGAACTGGATAGCAGCCGTTCAATCACGCCCGGCATTTACAGCCAGGCTTCCAAATCGAAATCGGTCGGCGAAGAAGGGGCGCCCGGCTATATCTGCCCGGCAGACATTTCGCCCGAACTCACCAAAAAACTACAAAATCTTGCTGTGCGGGCGCACATGGCCATTAAAGCCATTGATGTCTCACGCGCCGATATCCGCCTCAACGCCGCCGGCGAGCCAATGCTCATCGAAATTAACACCCTGCCTGGCCTGACTCCTGGCTACAGTGACCTGTGCCTGGAAGCCGCCGCGGAAGGGATTTCCTACGAAGACTTAATTCTGGATATTTTGTACCTGGGCGCCAGCCGTTGGGGCATGGTGGCGCCGCGCGAAACGCCGCCTGTTTCGCTTAAACGAATGGGTGGTTATGAACACGCAAAGAGCCCCAAAACGCGAGCGCCAAAATCGCGCGGCTAACTGCCTGGTTATTCCAATCGTTCTACTGAGCAAGGGCAGCCTGAAAGGCTGCCCTTGCATGATGCCAGTTTCAGGCGCTGCGCGAGTCCCCCTGCATGGCGCAATGCCGTTGGTGGAGTCGGGCGTGTCAGTCAAAATACCCGGCCTCGGCGATACGGAGTCCCATCCACTGGGATGGGAGTTTCCGGCGCGAGGGGTCTATGTTCGGGTTTTTTCCTTTTCCCGACCTGGCGATTCTTTCATTCAGCCCCGGTGGTTAATTGGTCCTCCACGCCAATCCAGAGCAAACCAGGGAGAATGGCTTTATCCGATTTGACGGCGATTTTCACATTTTCGTGGTCGTTCCCTGCCGTCTCCAGCATGCTGGGGTGAACAAAGCACAGGTTGGGCGTTTGACCATACTTTTTCCGGTAATAGGCGGCCGCGTTGGCAATCATCGTTGGAACCGTTGATGTTTTTTCGCTGTCGAGCCACAGCATACCCACATTCATTTCGACCTCCTTTTTTAGAACATTTATTCTATTATATAACGTCAGCATAAAAAACACAAGATGAACAGTAAAGTTTTGAAAATGATGGGTTGATTTTATGAAGAGGGCAAAGTAGTATTGGATAAAATAGAATAATGACTACATCAACCTTCCCGCTCACTGCTTTCTATTTCAGGGTTTACCGCCGTCTTGCCCGCCTGCTGAACAACGGACGTATCGTTCGCATGGCCCAGCGCGTTACCCGCGCCGCTCTCGCTCCGCGTGACATGCGCCCCATCGCCTTCTTCAAAGCATCCAGCGGGCTGGATGACCTTTCGTGGAACAGCGCCTTCCACCTGCTCACATCCTGGGGGTTGCGTTTGCAGGGGATTCCGGTTGCCTATTTTGCCTGCAACCGGGGCATGAGCCGCTGCGTATTAGGGACGAACCGCAATGACCCCTCTCAAAACCCGCCCTGCCGCTCGTGCGTCTTCCAGGCGCGCGCGTTATATGCAGGGGCGCAGGCACACTGGTTCGGTTTGGAACGAAATGCTCAGATTGAAATTGCGCTCAAACATCTTTCACTGGCCGAACTGATGGTTTTTACCTGGCAGGGCATTCCGCTTGGCGAGCTATGCCTGCCAGGGCTACGCTGGATTTTACGCCGCCATCATCTGGTCGAAGATGACGCGACTCGCTTTTTCTACCGCGAATACATCCTCTCCGCGTTCAACGTGGCGCAACGCTTTGAGCGATTTCTGGATGCAGTCAACCCGCAGGCGGTGGTCGTGTTTAACGGGCAGTTCTACCCCGAAGCGACGGCCAAATGGGTGGCGAAGCAGCGCGGCCTGCGGGTGATTAGCCATGAAGTCGGACTGATGCCCATGACGGGCTTCTTCACCGACGGCGAAGCCACCATCTACCCCATCGAAATCCCCGAATCGTTCGAGATGAACGAAGCCCAAAACGCCCGGCTGGATGCTTATCTCCAGAATCGTTTTCAGGGCAACTTCAGCATGGCCGGAATCAAATTTTGGCCCGATATGCGCGGACTGGATGAAGCCTTCCTGCAAAAAGCCGCCGGGTTTAAGCACATCGTGCCGGTCTTCACCAACGTCATCTTCGACACCAGCCAGCCGCACGCCAACACCATCTTCCCCGATATGTTCGCCTGGCTCGACCTGGTACTGGAGACCGCGCGCGCTCACCCCGAAACGCTCTTCGTCATCCGCGCTCATCCTGATGAAACCCGCCCCGGCAAAGAAAGTCAGGAAAGCGTGGCCGAATGGGTGGCGCAGCGCCGTGCCACTGACCTGCCGAACCTCGTTTTCGTGCCATCTCACGAATACCTGAGTTCGTATGAACTGATTGCGCGCGCCAAATTCGTCCTGATTTACAACTCCACCATCGGGCTGGAAGCCTCTATTTTAGGCGCGCCGGTCTTGTGCGCGGGTAAAGCACGCTTCACCCGTTATCCCACCGTATTTTTCCCGCAATCCATCGCGGAATACTGCGCCACGCTGGAAAACTTCCTGGCGGCTGAAAAAATCGACGTTCCCGCTGATTTCCGCCGCCATTCCCGGCGCTTTCTGTATTACCAGTTGTTCCGCACCTCGCTGCCCTTCGGGGAATTCCTGGAGCGCGGGGTTCTGCCGGTCAATGCGCGGATGAAGATGTTCGACCCCGCTCAACTGCTGCGCTCTCCTGCCATTCAAACGGTCACCAGGGGGCTGTTGGAGGGTGGGGATTTTCTGCTGGACGAATAGCCAAACGGACTGATATGCCGCTGTCCCGCGTTTTGCTCTGGGTTTTCATCCTTCTTACAGCCCTGTTTTATGGCGTCATTTTCGCCGGGCAGGTGCTGGGATTGCTGAACCTTTACAGCGTTGGCCTGGCGGTGCTGGTCAGTCTGCTGTGCGGCGGTCTGGTCTTTTCTTTGTTGGCCGCCAATCTTCGCTGGTTCGCGTTCCTCGATGCGGAAGACGCCGTTTCAGCAAACTTCTCCCAAAAATTATTGAATGGTTTGCTGGCCTCGCTCGGCCTGGCTTTGTTCATCGTTCTTGCCCTCTACCCGCTGGCGCGCTGGCCTTTCTCGCCCATTTCGCAGGCTTTGAACTGGGACGCCGGGCTGTATCACTTTCCCAAAGCCATAGAGATGCTCTCCACCGCCTCAGCCTGGGATATGACGATTGACTATGGAGAATATCCGTTCGGATACGAGTCGTTGCTGGCGCTGGCTTTTGGCCTGAACCATGATGGATATTTGCTGGGCCTCACCCATGCCCTGATTGCGCTCTACTTTTTCCTGGCCTGGTGGCTGGCGATGGCGCGTTTTACCCGTCTGCCGAATGGCGTGCTTATCTTCCTGACCGCCATTCTCACCCTCAGCCGCCTGTATTTGCCCAAAAACGACAACAACCTCTGGTGGATTCTCTGGACTCAGGTCATCCTGATTGGCAAAAATGATTTGCTCCTCGGCGCGCTCCTGCTGGCGGTTGCGCTGTTCACCCCCGATGACGGTGAACAACGTCAGACAGCATACCTGCCCGGCCTGGCGGTTGCCAGCATGTTGGCCTTGAGCGTCAAACCCAATGCGGCCCTCATGGTAGTTTTTGCCTGGAGCACAGGGTTATTTTTTATGGCGCGGCGGCACGGCATCAACTCTGCCTTCAAAATTCATGCAGGATATGCCTTGCTGGTGATACCGGGACTTCTTTGGTCATTCCGAAACCTGATTGCCATCAACAGCCTGTTCAAACAAAACGCGGCCCGGCTTAACAGTTGGAGCATTGCCGCCAACCTGACCAACCCCTACTTTTATGAGCATATCCCCATGCAACTTTACCTGGTTTTGGGCATTGCGCTCATCGCCGCTCTTGCCGCACTGTTCTGTGAAAAAATCCGCTTGCCTGCTCTGACAGGGTTAATTCTGCTGTTGACCTTTGCCCTGACCCCGGCTTCGGCCTTTCTGGGTAACAACCAGCAGCCCACGCAAATTGCCTGGCGCTTTGCGGTTGGGCTGTTGGCCTATCAGGCCATCTTGTTGCTCATTCTGCTTGGGCCAGTCATTCGCAAAGTGTATGCCTGGGTTTCTCCAAGATGGGCTTTTGCCACGTTGATTCTCGCGCTTGCTGTGGGAATGAGCGCGTTTGGCGCGTGGAGCAACCGTAGACTGCTGAAACACAAACCTGATGGCGATTTGGTGCTGCGCGACCAGTTCGAACAGCCGGTCGGCGTAGATGGCTATTTCAGCGCCTACGATTACGTTCAGAAAAATGTTCACAATGCAACCGTCATCGTCGAAAATGGCCTTCCGTATTATCTTTACGATGAAAATCTAACCAACACCGTCACGCGCTCACGAGATGCTGATTATTTCGTCGCCTTCCAAACCGCCTGGGTCAAAGGCCGCCAGGCAGGTTATCCCGCAATGATTTCCCAGCCGGAATTTGCGCAAAACTGGGAATTGGTTTATGAAGATTCTGAAGGGCGGGTGTACAAACGCAAGCCATGAACTGCTCCATCGTCATCCGCGCATATAACGAGGCCCGTCATCTGCCGCGCTTGCTGGAAGGAATTCGGCGTCAAACGGTTCGAGACGTCGAAATCATCCTGGTCGATTCCGGCTCCACCGATGATAGCGTGGCGATTGCCGAATCGTTTGGCGCGAAAATCGTCCATATTGCCCCACAGGAATTTACGTTTGGGCGCTCGCTCAACCTGGGGATAGCCGCCGCCACCCGCGACCTGGTCGTCATCGCCTCGGCGCACGTTTACCCGGTCTATCCCGACTGGCTGGAGCGTCTGCTCGAACCTTTCGCCGATGCCACCATTGGCCTGACCTATGGCAAGCAGCGCGGCGCGGAGACGAGTAAGTTCTCTGAACACGAGATTTTTGCCCGCTGGTTTCCAGATGTCTCAACGCCGCGTCAACCCCACCCGTTTTGCAACAACGCCAACGCCGCCGTCCGCCGCTCGCTGTGGCAGATTCACCCCTACGATGAAACTCTCACCGGTCTGGAAGACCTGGCCTGGGCCAAATGGGCGCAGGAGCAAGGCTGGGGCATCGCCTACGCTGCCGAAGCGGAGATTATCCACATCCATAATGAAACGCCCCGCGCGGTGCGCAACCGCTATCGGCGCGAGGCAATGGCTTTCAAGCGCATTTACCCCGAAGCGCACTTCAACGTTTATGACTTTCTTCGCATGACCAGCAGCAATATCTTTAACGATTTGTGGCATGCGGCGCGCAAGGGAGTTTTGCGCAGGCATTTTGCCAGCATCTTCTGGTTCCGCTTTAACCAGTTTTGGGGAACCTACCTCGGCTACCGCAAGTCGGCAGAACTGACCTGGAACCTGCGCCAGACCTTTTACTACCCGCGCGGCACGGATGCGGTCGATGCCCCCCGGCGCGAGGTTGAGCCAATTCAGTATTCTTGACCCCAATAAACGTGGAAAACGAGAATCAATTACAAATGACTAACCACCGCAAATCGGGCGTTGGTCAGCGCCGCTAAATCCTTAACCGGCAAGCGGATGTTCAGCCCGCGTTGACCGCTGGAGACATGGATTTCGGCAAAGTCTTGCGCGGCAGAATCAATGACGACCTGGAAACCCTTGTTGATGAGCGCCAGGGGCGAAATTCCGCCTGCTTGTAAGCCAGTCAACTGCTCGGCCTCGCGCTCGGTTGGCAGGGTCATCTTTTTCTCTCCCAGGGCCGCCGCCAACAACTTCAAGTCAAGGTGATGAGGGCCAGGGATGACTGCCAAAACGGGCTTGCCCGGTCGGTTTCGTGTGGACACTATCGTTTTGAAGACCTGTTCTGGCGGAACGCTCAGGAACTGGGCGGTTTCGAGCGCGCCTAGTTTTTCCGCGGGCGTCTCAAACGCTGTGTATTTGATTTTTTTTGCATCCAGAAAACGGGTGACGTTATTGACCATGATTCGATTATACAAAATTTTCGTCGCCGTCCTATAATAAAAACGATGGGAAGTTCACAGCTCCATACTGTCCGCATCTCCAATCTGCTTGCGCTGGTTATCATCGCGCTGGTATTCCTGTTGCTACTTTCTGTCCTGGCCGAAGCCTTCATTCCGCGCGCCTGGCTGAAAAGTTCCTTCGTAGCCGAATTTTGCATGGGACAACGCATGATTGCCAGTGATGGCGGACGCCTGCCCTGGCTGCGAGGCATGTGGCTCTCAGCCCCGCCGCGTTCTACGAACAATTCTCTAGAGTTCAACACCGCGTGGACGTTGTGTGGCCTGATTCCCTGGTTTTCTGGCGCAAGGGGATTCTGGTATAAGGAACTAGGACCCTGAACATCAACCAGTGAAAAAGCATCCCGGCGGTCGAATCACCTTCGGGGTGTTTTTTTTGCGCTGGATTGCCTGATTCATAGCCAATGGTTAGCCAGCCGATAGGCAAAAAACCTGACAGTTCTGTAACATCTCCTATGTGAACTTTTCGCGCGCGAGCGTGTTTTATCGATAAAAGGAGATACAAACAGTCATGTTTTCTGCCATGCTCTACAAAGCCGGTGAGATTCTCATCAAATCCTACGCAAAATTAATGCTTAAAATGGATATTCACCGCCAAACTGAACTGCCTTCAGGCCCTGTGCTTTACGCCGCCAACCATCCCAGCACCACCGACCCGATTTTCATGCACCTGGTTTCGTCCCAGCCTATCAGCGTGATGATTACCTCGAAAGTCTTTTCCATTCCTGTCTTGGGCGCGTACATGCGTCAGATGCAGCAGATTTCAGTTGTGCCTGGGCAGGGCGAGCGCGTGCTGGAAGAAGCCCGCCAGACTTTGGAAAAAGGCCGCTCGGTGATGATTTTTCCCGAAGGACTCATCAGCCCGCCCGGTGAATTCCATGCTCCCCGCTCTGGCGTGGCCCGGCTGGCTCTCAAAACCGGCGTCCCCGTTGTGCCGCTTGGCATTTCTTTGCGCGAGGAAAACTGCAAGCGTATTCCCACCATGCTGGAAGGCGAACCCGACATCATCACCTGGTACCTGCGGGGACCGTATGCCGTCACCATTGGCAAGCCGCTCTGGTTTCATGGCGATGCGAACGACAAGCTACTGGTCAGAACGATTGCTGAAACTGTCATGCAGCACATCCGCGACCTGGCGCAGGAGAGCCGGAAGAGGCTACAGGTGAAAGCCTGATGTGGAATTCCTTCAACAATCCAAAGCGCCCCAATTTATCTGCAGGGCGCTTTTTTGATTGACATTTCCCCTGACATCTTCTAAACTTCATCCATGCTCTCACGCATCTACTCTTGCGCAGTGGTTGGCCTGGATGGGGTCATCGTCGAAGTCGAAGTGGATTACAGCAACGGCCAGCCCGGAGTGACCATCGTTGGGCTGCCCGATGCCGCCGTGCAGGAAAGCCGGGAGCGCGTCCAGACCGCCATCAAAAACGCCGGGCTGCACTTCCCCCGCCACCGCATTGTGGTCAATCTTGCTCCTGCCACCGTTCGCAAAGAAGGCCCGGCCTATGACCTGCCCATCGCGCTGGGCGTCATCCTGCTGAGCGGGCATTTGCCGCAGGAAAGCGTGCAGGATACGATGGTGGTGGGCGAACTTTCGCTGGATGGCATTGTTCGCCATGCGCGCGGGGTGCTGCCCATGGCCGCGGCTGCCCGGCAAAACGGTTTCAAACGGATGTTCGTGCCTGAATCGGACGCCGCCGAAGCAGCGCTTATCCCTGATTTGGAAATTATCCCCGTCAAAACCCTGGCAGACCTGTACCGGCACCTGGCGGGCCGCCAGGTCATTGAGCCATACCAGCCCTCTGGCGAGGAACCTCCGCCGCTTTTTATCCCAACCGATTTCGCGGAAGTCAAGGGGCAGGAACACGTCAAACGCGCGCTGGAAGTAGCCGCCGCTGGGGGGCATAACGTCCTGATGACCGGCAGCCCTGGCGCTGGAAAAACTCTGCTCGCCCGCGCCCTGCCCGGTATCCTGCCGGAAATGTCCCTCGAAGAATCGCTCGAAGTCACCAAAATTTACTCAGTGGCTGATGCCCTTCCGCCAGGGACGCCGCTCATCCGTCAACGTCCGTTCCGGGCGCCGCATCACACCATCAGCCATGCCGGGCTGGTTGGCGGCGGCAATCTCCCCCACCCCGGTGAAATTTCCCTTGCCCATCGCGGAGTCTTGTTCCTCGATGAGTTCCCCGAATTCAGCCCACGCGCCATTGAAGTCCTGCGCCAGCCAATGGAAGATAAAGTCGTCACCATCAGCCGGGCGCAAGGCTCGCTCACTTTTTTGGCCAATTTTCAATTGGTGGCTGCCATGAATCCCTGCCCTTGCGGCTGGTATGGAGATAGCCAAAAGTCTTGTACCTGCGTTCCCGCAACGGTGACCAAGTACCAGAAGCGCATCTCCGGCCCCATGCTCGACCGTATCGACATCCACATCGAAGTACCACGCGTAGATTACGACAAACTCTCCAGCGACCGGCTGGGCGAGCCATCCGAAAAAATTCGCGCCCGCGTACAAGCTGCGAGAGACCTGCAAACACATCGATTTTCGAATCATCGAGCAGCGCATGTGGTCTGCAACGCCGATATGCGGGTGGCCGAAGTGCGTCAGTTTTGCAAATTGAATGAAGCCGGAGACCGTCTGGTACGCGCCGCAATGAGCCAGCTCAATCTCTCAGCACGCAGCTATCATCGGATTTTGAAACTGGCCCGCACCATTGCCGATTTGGCCGGGAGTGACCAGATTCAGACCGCTCATGTCGCCGAAGCACTGCAATACCGGCCCAGGGATGTGATGGGGTAAAGTTTTCAGCGCGTTTCACGGCTACCTGTGTAACCCCACTTGTTTGAAAAAGTCAGGATGGTATAATCACCTCGTTATGCCCGAAAAGCGCCCGGAAGATTTATCGGTGGAAGAATTGCGCCGCCTGCTGCTGGAAAAGCGTCGGGTTAATCGCCATGACCGGCTGGAACGTTTCAAACGTACCGGGCGGGTGATTGACCTGGCTGCAGAGACCGAATCGCCCCTGGATGGCAACGAAAATGAGCAGGTGATGGAGACGCCTGCCGGCTTTATGCCGCTCCGCAGCAGTCGCCGTGCCTGGACAGACAACCTGCTCCTGTTTGTGGAAGTGTTGGCAGTGGTAGCGCTGGTTGGGGTCGTATTGAATGCTTTCTCCATCTGGCGGACTCTCAACCAGGAAGTGGCCGCTGCGATGGAACTGCCAACCGCCGCGCCAACCCCGCTGATAACTGCCGTGGTTCTGCCCTCAGGCCATACGCCGCCCAATGCCGGGAACGACGCGCAGTTCAACGACGCCGAAATCCCTGAACACCTTCGGCCCATTGCCCAATCTATCGCCAATGTGCCGCTTCCCACAGCCAGCCCTGCCCAGGGCATTCGCATCCAGATTCCGGCCATCAACGTGGACGCGCCCATTGTGCAGGGCGATTCGTGGGAACAACTCAAGAAAGGCGTCGGCCAACATATCGGAACCCCCAACCCCGGCGAAAATGGCAATCTCGTCCTTTCGGCGCATAATGACATCTTCGGTGAAATTTTCCGCGAACTGGATAAGCTCCGGCCGGGCGATGTCGTCATTCTTTACACCGCCCAGCGCCAGTACAATTACGTCGTCACCGGCACGCAAGTTGTTGAGCCAACCCGGGTAGAAGTCATGGCCCCCACCCCTAACGCCACCGTCACGCTCATTTCGTGCTACCCCTATCTCATCGATAACCAGCGGATAGTCGTATCCGCCGTGTTACAGAACCCCTAGGAGTTAGAAAATGGCAAAAAAAAGCAAGACCCTGTCCTCGGCCCCGGTCGAATTCAACCCCGACTACAGCCAGGTCAAAATGGACCTGAAGCGCATCGGCATTCTGGCTGGCAGCTTCTTCGTCATCCTGGTCGCCCTGTCGTTCTTACTGCGATAGGCAAGCGGCGCAACGGGTAATTCGTAATTCGTAATTCGACACCGACGGGTTACGAATTACGAATTTTTTTCTATGTCACCTGAACTTATTGAACTCACCCTCACCAACCTGACCTATGGCGGCGAAGCGATGGGACGCGATTCTTTGGGCCGCGCGGTCTTCGTCCCCTTTGGTTTGCCCGGCGAGACCGTGCGCGTTCGTCTGTTGGAGGAGCGCAAACGCTTTGCCCGCGCCGAGCTGGTCGAAATCCTGCACCCTTCACCCAAACGGATTGCCTCGCGTTGCGCTCATTTCGGCCAGTGTGGCGGCTGCCACTACCAGCATCTTTCTTACCCTGACCAACTGGCTGTCAAAACCGAAATTCTGCGCGAGCAGTTGACCCGCATTGGCAAAATCGAAAACCCGCCCGTGCAGGAAATCATCCCCTCGCCTGCCGGGTGGAATTACCGCAACCACATTCAATTCCATCTGGACGAACAAGGCCGCCTGGGGTTTATTGCGGCAGACGTTTCCGACTCCCCCTTCTCCACTGGGAGAGGGTCGAGGGGGGCGGGTATGCTTCCGATATCGGAATGCCACCTGCCTGAAGAACCGCTCAACGCCCTGTGGCCGAACCTGCGCTTCGAGCCAGATTCGCATCTGGAGCGCGTCTCGCTGCGCGCCGGGGAAGAGTTAATGCTCATCCTCGAATCCGATTCCCCCGAAGCCCCGGAAATTGAAATCGAAGCCGAACTTTCAGTTGTGCATCTCACCGAAGATGATGCTCTCGTCCTCGCCGGGGATGACCATCTAGTCATCGAAGTGTTGGGCCGACCGTTCAAAGTCTCTGCTGGTTCATTCTTCCAGGTCAATACGCCGATGGCAGAGAAGATGGTCAATCACGTCCTCGAGCTCATCCCCAATCATCATTTACCAATTACGATTTTCGACGTTTACTGCGGAGTCGGCCTCTTTTCCGCTTTCCTGGCTCCGCGCTGTGAGCGGATAATCGGCATCGAACTTTCGCCCTCGGCCTGCGCCGATTTTGAGGTCAACCTGGACGAATTCGAGAACGTCGAACTCTACGAAGCACCCGCCGAAGCCGTCCTGCCCGCGCTGGATGTCAAACCGGATATCGTTTTGCTCGACCCGCCCCGCGCTGGTCTTGACCGGGCCGCCCTCGATGCGCTGATGGCGCTTCAGCCGCCCATGATAATCTACGTTTCCTGCGACCCTTCTACCCTAGCGCGCGACCTGAAGCGGATGTCTGAACGTGGCTACCAGTTGCGGCAGGTCACGCCCTTCGACCTGTTCCCACAGACCTATCACATCGAAAGCATCAGCCTCCTGACTCGATGAGTTTTCTTCCCCTCCTCATTCTCCTGCTCGTCCTCGCCGCCGCGCTGCGGGATGACTTTGCGCTGACGCTCATTTACCTCTTTGTCGGCGCGTTGGGGGCCGGAGTGTGGTGGACTCGCCGTTCACTCTCCCGGCTGAAAGCGGAGCGCTCCTTCAACGAGCGCGCCTTTTTGGGGGAAAAGGTCAAATTCGAGATTCAGGTCAAAAACCCCGGCTGGCTGCCGCTCCCCTGGGTTGAAATTCAGGAGGGCTTGCCGGTGGGACTGAGCACCGCGCCGACCTTCGCGCGCGTCACCACGCTGGGGCCGAAGTCCACGTCCAGGTTCGAGTATACGCTTGAGGCCCGCAAACGCGGATACTACCCGGTGGGGCCGCTGGCCCTTTTAACGGGAGACATTCTCGGTCTGAATCCGCCCCTCCAGAAAAATGCTCCGGCGCAGTATCTCACCGTCTATCCCAAAATCATTCCCCTCGCTTCCGTAAAAATTCCCTCTCGCTCCCCACAGGGAACTTTGCGCCACACCCAGCCCTTGTTCGAGGACCCAACCCGCGTGAGGGGCAAACGCGATTATGTGGCCGGGGATTCGCTGCGCCGGGTGGACTGGAAAGCCACCGCCGCCACCGGACGAATGCAGGTCAAAATGTTTGAGCCTTCGATGGCGCTCGAAACAATCCTGTGCCTGAACCTGAACGAGGACGATTACCCCTTTCGCCAGCGGATTGACTCGATGGAACTGGCGATTGTGATTGCCGCCTCGCTGGCCGCGTGGATTTCGGAGAAGCGCCAGGCATTTGGCCTGCTGCTCAACGGTCTCGACCTGCCAGGCGGCGAAACGCCGCGCTCCCTGCCGCCGCGCAAGGGCGGCGCGCATCTGATTCGCCTGTTGGAGATTCTGGCGCGGGCGGGCGCGACCCGCGAATCTCCCTTCCTGCCGCTGCTGCAACGCCAGCGCGCCCAACTGCCCTGGGGAACCACCCTGATTGTCATTACCGGGCAAGTGGACGAAGCCCTTCTGACCGAGTTGTACCAATCGCGCAAGGCCGGGCAGGAAGTGCTGCTGATTCAGGCCGGGGCGGTGACGTATTCGCGCGAAACCCAAACCCTGGCGGGGCTGTACGGCATCCCGCTGGTTTCCATCCAGAACGAACGCGGACTGGACATCTGGAAGAAGTGATGAAGCCCTCCGACATTACGCCAGAGACCCGCGCCAATGAGCGAACCTTCCGGCTGGTCAGTTCTCTGCTGGCCGCGCTCATGCTGGCCTGCGCCGTCGCCACAGTGGTCAGCCTGCTGACGCGCATCGCGCCAGACTGGCAGCCCTGGTATCTGGTGGCATTTTGTTTCATCGTTGCGCTCGATACGTTCTACAACTACGGCAAATTCAAAAAAATAGACCTGTTCTCGCTCGAATGGTTTCAGGCGGCGGGAACGCAGGTGGTCGTTTTGCTGGCTGCGCTGCGGGCCGTGATTGGCCTCTCTCACGGGCTGGAAGCCTTCCTCCAGGAACTGACTGCGGGCTGGTTTGCTTTCCTGACCTCGTTCCTGAGCGTCGAATACCTGATTGGGTTGGGGATGTGCGTGCTGGCCTGGCTGTTCAGCCTGGGCTTTGCCGGGCTGTTTGACGAAATGGGGTTGGACGCCGAACTGATTCGCATGGACGGCTACGCCGTCACCCCCGGTGAAACCCGTCCGCCGCGCGAACGGCTGCTTGGCCTGGTTTTTGGCCTGGGAAGCGCGCTGGTCGTGTTCACCGCGCTCATGCGGCTTGATTTCCGCGCCGCGTTGGGCGGGAACTGGGCGGGCGCGGCGCTGGATGTGCCGCCCCTTTCCAATGGCGGGGCCAGCACCCTTTTGTATTTCCTGCTCGGCCTGGCGCTCTTCAGCCAGACCCAATTCATTGACCTGCACAACCGCTGGAGCATCAACCGCGTGCCGGTCAACGCGGCCATTGTTGGGCGCTGGGCCTTCTACAGCCTGGCGTTCCTGGTCATTCTTACGGTGATTTCCAGCCTGCTGCCGACCAGTTACAGCCTGGGGTTGCTGGCCTCGCTGGGATATGCCCTCAACCTGGTCGTCTATCTTCTCTTTTCCTTCGTCCAACTGCTGGTGGCGCTGGTTTTGCTCCTGTTTGGCCTGCTTGCCATGCTGTTTGGACGCGAACCGCCCACCGAAACGCCCGACTTGCCCTCCTTTCAGCCGCCCATCCTGCCGCCCGTGCCGGTGGAAGCGGCCTCCACGCCCCTGCCCTGGCTCGAAGTGGCAAAATCGCTCCTGTTTTGGGGGCTGTTTATCGCGGTGTTGCTGTTTGCCCTTGTCCAATACCTGCGCCAGCACGAAGAAGTCATCGCTGTCCTGCGCAAGCGGCGCGGCCTGGCCTGGCTGGGCAGGTTGTGGGACTGGCTGCGCGTCTTCTGGCAGGCGGCCCAAAAGGGCATGGCGGGAATGGTCTCTGCCGGGTTGGAGCGCATTCGTTCTCGCCAAAGCCTGCCGCGCAGGGCGGGGGGATGGATAAACCTGCGAAATCTGGACCCGCGCCAGCGAGTCTTTTTCTTTTACCAGGCCTTCCTCCGCCGCAGCGGCGAGAGCGGCCTCCCCCGCAGCCTGTCGCAAACGCCCCTCGAATTTGCCTCCCGCCTCGACCGCGCCCTCCCTGAAGCCGAACCCGACATCGAAGCGCTCACCGCCGCCTTCATCGAAGCCCGCTACACTCCGCGCCCGGTGCAACCCGAAAAAGCCAGCCGGGTGAAGGAAGTTTGGGAACATTTGCGTAAGGCGTTAAGAAAAAGAAGGAACGATTGATTTATTATTCAAAAAGAGTGTAATTTCTATACCATTATGTTTGAATAGGATTCGCCGAAAAGTATTTCCAATAAAGACAAGCACGGGATTGATTTTGACGAAGCCCAGGTGCTTTGGAAGGATATCAACCGGTTCGAAATCCCTGCCAAAACTATCGATGAGCCGCGCTGGTTGGTGATTGGTAAAATCGGCGAAAAATTCTGGTCGGCAGTCATTACTTATCGCGGCGAGAACATCCGCATCATATCAGCGTGCCGGGCCAGGGATGATGAGATTGAACTTTATGAAAGCCTCTGATTTCAACAAAAAATTTGATGACGGCAAAGCGTGATTGAAATGCTCGACCTTGCGCGCGCGCGCCGTCCTGGCGAGGAGCAAAAACGCATCAACCTGGATATTCCGGTCTGGATGATTACCGCCCTCGACCGTGAAGCGCGCCGCCTGGGTATCACCCGGCAATCGGTGATAAAAATCTGGCTGGCAGAAAAATTACAGCAGGCGCGATGAATTCGTAAACCGGGCCAAACGTGGAAAGTAGCGAAAAACTACTTTCCACGTTTTTCTATCATGTCCGCCAAAAACTTTCTGATTTTCCCCGCCGTTTGCTCCCATTTGGGCTGCTGGCGGTAGCGTTTCAGCGCATTCAGCGACAGCCGGGTGAGCAGGGCGCGGTCAGTGGCGAGCTGTTCCAGCCGCGCGGCCAGCGTTGGGGCGTCATCGGGCGCCACCAGGAAGCCGGTTTCGCCCTCGCGGATGATTTCTCCCGCCGCCCCGGTGGTTGAGCCGATGGCGGGCAGGCCAAAGGCCATCCCTTCGAGATAGACAATCCCAAAGCCTTCGTAGGAAGACGGCACGGCCAACACATGCGCCTGGGTCAACTTTTCGACCAGAGGGGCGTTATCCAGCGAGCCGTGAAATGTGACAACGGACGATAGACCATTGACCACTGACCGCTGTTGCATGGCGCGGGCGTAAGCCGGGTCAGTGGTCAGCGAACCGATGACATCCAGTTGAAACGCTGAAGGCTGAAGGTTGGCAAGCGCCTCGAGCAGCGTATGCAGCCCCTTGCGGGGAATGACATTGCCCAGGAACAAAATCCGCAGCGGGCCGCTTTGGGCGCGCTCAACAACCTCCCGCTCCGAAAGTCCCTCCCCAAAGCGGTCGGTGGGCGGGTAGGCCGCCATCGATGGCTTTCCATCTCCGATTAACTTTTCTACGACTTCCCTGGTGGTCTGCGAGTTGAAAATAAACCCATCCACCGCGCGCAGGTAGCGGGTTTCGACCAGGCGATAGAGCCAGTTTTGCCAGGCGGGACGCTGCTCGGAACAGCGCAGATGGTGGACGAGGCTGATGACGGGGTAGGGGTGTTGCCCCTGGTTCGCGCCAATTAGCGAAGGGTGGTTGAGTTCGTCCTGGATGAGCAGGTCGAGGCCGGGTGGCAGGCGGAAGGTGAAGTTATCCATCAGATGCGCGGCGTAATTACGCCAGGGGAGCGAAATGACCTCGACCGCATCGCCCTGTTTATGCAGGTACTCCACCAGTTTGCGGTCGTAGAGGTAGCCGCCGCTCAGCGTATCGAGTGAACCGTAGATGATAAGGCCGATTTTCATGGATGGATTTGCTGATTGGGCGATTTGGTGATGGTGTAGGAAACCCAGGCAATTTCGTTTTCCCACAAACGCACGGTGAGCGCCATGATGTTTCCGGCGCGGAGTTTGGCGTTGAATTGCTCCGCGAGAATCCGGGCGAAATGCTCAATGGAGGGGTTCAGCCCGGCGAATTCGGGCAGGTCATTGAGCATTTTCTCGCGGTAATGGGCCACCGTTTCGTCGAGATGACGTTCCACTTCGACAATATCCACCAGGTAGCCGTGCTGGTCGAGCGTTTCACCGCTCAACTGCAATTCGATGACGTAGTGATGGGAGTTGGGGAAGTTTTCAGGGCCCCAATCGCCGCCAATCAGGTAGTGGCGGGCAATGAAGTCACGTTTTACGGCGAGGGTGTACATGGGTTGCTCCGGTTTCAGTAGAAGGTGTCAGGTATCAGGTGGGATGGGTCAGGGGGTCAGACTGGATACTCCAGTAAGACTTGAATCGCGTCCTGTGGATGTTCATCCAGCAGGCGATAAGCGTCATGCGCTTTTTGGAGCGGGAAACGGTGCGTTATCCATTGTTCGGGCCGGATTCTGGCGAGGGCTTCCCAGGCCACGCGGAAGCGGCGGGATTTGTCCCAGCGCCCGCTCAACTCCGGGCGGATGGTGCTGACCTGGCTGGAGAGAATCTGGATTCGGCTGCGGTGGAATTTGCCGCCGAGGGGGATGGCCGCCGTTTTTTGGCCGTACCATGAGCCGAGGACGATTCGGCCTGAGAAGGTAGTATGTTCGATGGCGGTATCCAGCGCCAGCGGGGAGCCGCTCACTTCGAGGGTCAGGTCGGCGCCGGAGGGGAGAATCTGCCGGATGGCGGCATCCAGGTCGGGGCGTCCGGCATCCAGAGAAAAATTGACCCCCAGGGATTGCGAGGCGGCGCGCCGCAGGGGGTAGAAATCGGTGGTGACGAGGGTTTCGAGCGGGAATTGGCGCAGGAGCGCCGCCGCCAGCAGGCCAACCACGCCCTGCCCCAGGACCAGGGCGCGCTCGCCGAGAATGGGCGCGGCATCCTGCGCCAGGTTGACGGCGGTTTCCATGTTGGGCAGGAAGCAGGCAGTTTCAGGAGGCAGGGAAGCGGGAATGGGGAGCAGGGCGTTGGGTTTTGCGATGAAGTGGGATGCGTGGGGTTGGAAGGCGAAGACCAGTTTGCCGAGAAATTCCGTGTTTGCCTGTTTTCCTGTTGCCAGCACCTGTCCCACGCAGGCGTAGCCGTAGGCCAGGGGGTAGTGGAACGCGCCTTCCATGCCGGGGAAGCATTCATCAACGGGAACATTCTGCGGGAACTGTCCGCGATAGATGAGCATTTCGGTGCCGGGGCTGATGGCGGAGACCAGGGTTTGGACGAGGACTTCCCCGGCGCGCAGGGGGGGGAGTTTGCGCTCGATGATTTCGACTTGGCGGGGGGCAATGAAGGTTAGGGTTTGGGCTTTCATTGTTGGGTTGCGGCAATTAACAAGCCGAGGCCTCCCAGCAGCAAGTCGCGGGCGCGCATGAGCAGGCTCAGGCTGATTCCGAGCGCGGCGGGCAGGCCAAAGGCGCTGAGAGCCAGCACCTGGCTGGCTTCGAGCGTTCCCAGTCCGGCAGGCATGGGCATGAGGAAAGAGAGACGCACAAGGGTGAGCGAGGCCAGGGACTGGTTGAAGTCGAGGCTGGCGTTCAGACAGGTTAGCATGTACAGGTATTCATAGACCATCCCAACCCAAACCAGCAGGGAGGCGGCCAGCGAGAGGAACAGATACGTCAAATGCCGGCGGCAAAAAAGACCGGCCAGGTGTTCGCTGACAATCACCAGGCGAAAAAAGTTCAACACGCCGCGCCGATGTTTGCGGCCCGATTTGCTCAGGCGTAAAAGTGGCAACAACAACTCACTGAGCGGGTGTTTGCCGAAGTACATCAGCAGGATGTGCGCCAGCGGCCAGAGCAGGAGTAAAACCAGCGCCAGAACCAGCCAGGCGGGAGGCATGTATCTCGATAACATGCCCGAACGGGCAACTGCCAAAAAACCAATGGCCAGGAAGAGGAAATTTGCCAGGAATTCGAGCAGCTTATCCATGATGACGGCGGATGTGGCGCGGGCGAAGGTGAGACGGTAGTTTTTTTGCAGGTAGATGATTTGGAGGGGTTCGCCGCCAACCTGTGGGCCGGGCGTGAAGTAACTCATGCCAAACGCGGCCAGGCGGTATCTGACCAGCGGCAGGAAAGGTATGCGCGGGTTTTCGGCGCGCAGGATGAGCCACCAGCGGGCGGTGATGAGCAGAAAGATGAGGCTGTTGAGCGCCAGCAGCCAGGCGATTTGCGTCGGGGTGAGTTGCCGCAACAGGGACAGGATGTCGGCCAGTGGGGCGTTGCGCAGCGCCCAATACAGCAACGCGGCCAGAATGACGAAAACCAGCCCGCGCAGGAGCCAGTTTTTCATGCCTGGACTCCTGAGTGTCGAAACTCTGCTTCGACGGCGGAAGCAGATCTTCCGCACGCCATAGTCATGTTTTTCATGCGCTCGATGACCCGGGCGTGGATGGCCGCCGGGTCGCTGGAGCCGGCTTCGGCGATGGTCACTGGTGGGGCAAACTGGATGGTGACATGCAGCGGCTTCTGGTTAAACAGGATGTGCGCCAGAAGTTGGAAGGCTGCGCCGAGGCGCTCGCGTTCAATACGGTCTTTTTTCAGGCGCGTCAGCGGGTGCCTGACGGCTTTTTCCCACAAAACTCCGCGCACGAAGGTCGGAATAATGGGGGTTTGGGGCGCGAAGCGCAGGAAGACGCCAGCCGATTCGCTCCAGGTTTCCAATGCTTCGAGCGCGCCAGGGTAGACGTTGGCATCTGGTTCGATTTTCCCGGCGGGGAAGGTGAGGGCCGCGCCACCTGCTTTCAGATGGGCGGCGGCCTGCCGCACGGCTGCCATGCGGCGGGTCGGGTCATCGCTGATGAAAATCAATTGCTGGCTGGTGTTTTTCAGGGATTGGAGAAAAGGCCGCTCTATGGCGATGATGCGCAAATCGGGGCGCTGGATGGCGATGAAGAGCGCCAGGGTATCGACCATGCCGGGGTGGTTGGAGAGAAACAGCGCCGGGCCGCTGGCGGGCAGGTGTTCGGCGCCAAGCACGGTCAGGGTTTGGGCGTACTGATGGAACAAATCCTGCGCGGCGGCGGCTAAACCATCAGCGGCAACCTGCGCATCGAAGGCGAGCATTTGCCGGGCAAATTTCCGCGCCGGAGCGTGGAAGGCGGCGCGTAAAACGGAAGCCAGCAGCGGCGCGTTTTGCCAGCCAAAGGAGGTCGCCAGGTCGTCGAGGTTGATGCTGGTCAGGGAGCGGAGAGCGTCCATCTGTGAAATCATTCCAAAGGGTGGCTGAAAGCGGTTGCGCTGTTTGCGTAAATCCTTTGGGCATTTATCCCTGGAGCGCCTTGGCAATCGCGCGGATGTGTTCGGGCGTGGAGCCGCAACATCCGCCGAAGATTTTGACCTTTTGCGCGGCGAATTTGTGGGCGTATTCCGCCATCACTTCGGGGGTCACATCATAGACCATGTCGCTGCCGCTGGCGTGCGGCAGCCCGGCGTTTGGTTTGGCCATCAGGATGGCTTCTGGCACGGCGGCGCGCATTTGTTCGATGGCAGTCAGGGTTTCGGTGAGGGTGCGGCCACAGTTGGCGCCGATGGCCGTGACGCCCAGCGCCCAGATTTCTTTGGCAACTTTTTCGGGTCTGGCTCCCATCATGGTGCGGCCATGCGTATCGAAACTGAATGTGACCAGCAGCGGGAGATCGGCGCTGACCTGGCGCACGCCCTCAACGGCGGCTTTGGCTTCGTTAATGTCGCTCATCGTTTCGATGAGAATGGCATCTACGCCACCCGCCAGCAGGCCCCTGGCCTGTTCGGCGAACCCGGTTACGGCGTCTTCGTAGGTCAGTTTGCCCAGCGGCTTGAGCAGTTCACCGCTGGGGCCGATGTCGCCAAAAACGAAGACCGAATCCCCAGCCACCTCGCGCGCCAGGTTGGCGGCGGCGGCGTTGATTTCGCGCGCCTGGCTTTCCAGGCCATGCCGCGCCAGGCGGAAGCGCGTGCCGCCGAAGGTGTTGGTCAGCACTACGTTTGCGCCTGCTTCGATGTAGCTGCGATGGAGGGCGCGGATGGAATCGGGGTTTTCCAGATTCCAGCGTTCGGGCGATGCGCCAGGCTTGAGACCGGCCTTCTGCAACTGGGTCCCGGTCGCGCCGTCGGCCACCAGGATGCCCGACCCGGCCAGGAAATCGGTCAGTTTGGACATGGGTTCCTCCAGGGGTGAGTGATTTGTGAATCGCTTTGAAAATCAATTATACATCCCGCCATCAGGCAAACTTATCTCTGCTCGAATTTCATCATCCAGCGTTTCCTTTCATCTGCCATAATGGAACGCTCGGCTTCGTGGCGCATTTTGCCGAGACTGCGCATAAAACGCGGTTTGGCATTCGGCGGGAGGCAGATGCCCGGCAGCGGCCAGAGAACCAGCCACAAAGATTGAGGCAATGGCTAAAACTAACAGAGGCTGTCCAAAAAGCCCATCAAAGCAGACAGCGACCGCCGGATATGGTGGTCGCTGTTTTTAGTTGCCGCCAAATGTGGGGCGAAAATATTATTTCGCCTCACTTTTTAGACAATCTCTTCTGTTTCACTGCTTACTGGTTACTGATTACTGAGCACTGCTCACTGCTGCCAGGCTCTCCTGCTTCTTGAACTGGCTCATATACAGGTCGTAATAGAAGCCCTGGCGCGCCAGCAATTCCTCGTGCCGGCCGCGCTCGATGATTTCGCCTGCTTTCAGGACGAGAATCAGGTCGGCGTTGCGGATGGTACTGAGGCGGTGGGCAATCACAAAGGCGGTGCGCCCCGTCAGTAGTTCGTCGAAGGCTTTCTGGATGAGCCGCTCGGTGCGGGTATCGACGCTGGAGGTGGCTTCATCCAAAATCAGGATGCGCGGGTCTGCCAGGGCGGCGCGGGCGATGGAGAGCAGCTGACGCTGTCCCTGCGAGAGACCGGCGCCGCGTTCGCCCAGCAGCGTGTCATATTTTTCGGGCAGCCGCTCGATGAAACTATCGGCATTGGCAAGTTTGATGGCGGCCATCACCTCGCCATCGGTTGCGCCGGGGCGGCCAAAGCGCACGTTGTTCATCACCGTATCATTGAACAGGAAGGTATCCTGCAAGACGATGCCGATTTGCCTGCGCAATGATTCCATCGTCACCTCGCGCACGTCCATCCCATCAATTTTGACCGAGCCGCCGGTCACATCCCAAAAACGGGGCAGCAGGTTGATGATGGTGGTCTTTCCTGCGCCGGTGGGGCCAACAATGGCGACGGTTTGACCGGGCTGGACCTGGAAGGATACATTTTTCAGCACCGCCACGCCGTCCTCGTACTCGTGCGAGACGTTCTGGAACTCAACCTGCCCCCGGATTTCGGGCATTTCCCTCGCTCCGGGCCGGTCGCTGACTGCCGGTCGTTCGTCCAGGATGCCGAAGATTCTCTCTGCCCCGGCGATGGCGTTCTGGATGTTGCCCCACAGGGTCGCAATTTGCTGGATGGGCTGGTTGAAGCGCTGGACGTAGGCCAGGAAGGTGACGACCAGACCGAGCGTGACGGTCGTCCCCATGAAATCGCCGCCGCGCAGGAGCGCCCATCCGCCCACGCCGGTTACAATTGCCAGCGCCAGGTACGAAAGGGCTTCCAGCGTGGGGGCCAGGGCCGAGGTAAAGGCCACTGCCCGCACGTTGGCGTCGCGGTTGGCGGCGTTCACCTCGCGGAATTGTTGAATGTTTTCATCGGCGCGGTTGAAGGCCTGCACTTCGCGAACCGCCGCGATGCTTTCCTGCAATTCGGCATTGACCGAGCCGATTTCTTTGCGCGCCACCCGAAAGGCTTTGCGGGCCTGTTCGCTGAAGAAGACCGTCACCAAAAACATGAGCGGGGCAACCAGCAGCGAGAGCAGCGCAAACTGCCAGTTGGTGACGAGCATGTTATAGGCCACCCAAACCAGCAGCAACGCGCCGCTGAAGACCTGAACCAACGCAAAGGAAAAAGTCTGTTCGATGGCGCTGGCATCATTGGTGATGCGGCTCATCAGGTCGCCTGCTTCGCGTTCGGCATAGTAACTGAGCGACAGGTCGTGCAGTTTGCCAAAGACCCGCACGCGCATTTCGCGCAAGACGTGTTGCCCGGCCCAACTCATGGAGAAGAAGGTCAGGCCATTGAGCAGCGCCCCAGCCACGAATAAGCCAATCACGATGAGAATCAGGCGCACCAGCCCGGCCACGCGGTCTCCGGCTGGGTCGAAATTGCCCAGATGGTAAAGCGATGCAATGATTTTGCGCGAACCGCTCTGGGTGGCGGGGTCTTGAACCAGCCAACAGCCAGCCGCCTGCTCTTCGGGCTGCGAGGCGGAGTCAGTGGGGAACATCGAAAATCCACTTCCGGCGTTGGAGGGGACCAGGAAACAGTCGGTCGCCTGGCCGAGCAATTCGGGCGAGGTCACTTGAGTCCAGGTAGCGAGGAAGACGAACAGCACTGCCAGGGCAATCATGTACCAGAATCGCCCGAAATAATTCAACAGACGCGCCAGGGTTTGCCCCACGTTGCGGGGTTTGCTGGTTTCCTGGTCGAGCAGGTCACGAAAACGTCCTCCGTGCATCATAGGGCGGCCTCCGGCTGGTGGGCAAGGATTTGCGAGTTGTAGATTTCGGCGTAAATGGGGTTTTCCTCCATCAGTTCGGCGTGTTTGCCAATGGCAGCCACCCGGCCTTTATCGAGTACGATGATTTTATCGGCGTTCATGACGGTGCTGATGCGCTGAGCGATGACAAAGGAGGTGCGGCCTTTCATCAGTCCATCGAGCGCCTGCTGAATGGCCGATTCGGTGGCAAGGTCTACGCTGGAGGTGGAGTCATCCAGGATGAGAATGCGCGGGTTGAGCAGCAGCGCGCGGGCGATGGCGATGCGCTGTTTTTGACCGCCGCTCAGGGTTTGGCCGCGTTCGCCAACATGGGTGTTGTAGCCGTCGGGGAAAGACAGGATGAAGTCGTGCGCCTGGGCGGCCTGCGCGGCGGCGATGATTTCTTCATCGGAGGCTTCGGGTTTGCCAAAGGCAATGTTCTCGCGGATGGTGCCGCTGAACAGGGTGGTTTCCTGAAGCACAATCCCGATTTGCGAACGCAGGGAGGAGAGCGTCACCTCGCGCAGGTCGTGGCCGTCAATCGTCACGCGGCCTTCGGTGGGGTCATAAAAGCGCGGCAAGAGGTTGATGATGGATGTTTTGCCGGAGCCGGTCGCGCCGAGCAGGGCAATTGTCTCGCCGGGCAGGGCCTCGAAACTGACCTTATCCAGCACCGGTTCGCCGCCGCTGAAGTAGCGGAAGGTGACATTCTCAAATTTAACATGGCCTTTTACAGGCGGCAGGGCCGTCGCGCCAGGCTGGTCGGTGATGTCGCTTTTGGCATCAAGAATCTCGAAGATGCGTTGGGCCGAAGCGGCGGCCTGGCTCATCTGGGTGATAATCATGCCAAACATGGCGATTGGGAAGAACAGGTACATGATGTACATCGAAAATTGTTGCCACTCGCCCAGGGTGAGCGTTCCAGCGATGATTTGCTTGCCGCCAACGTACAGGATGCCCGCCTGTCCCAGGTTGGCAATCAGAAACACGAAGGGGAACAGGAAGGTGAACAAGCGCGCCAGTTTAATTTGCTGGTTCATTACGTCGTCGGCAGATGCCTCGAATTTGGCTTTTTGCTCTTTTTCTCGGGTGAAGGCTTTGATGACTTTGATGCCAGCCAGGTTCTCCTGCAAGAGGGTGTTGAGCCGCGAGAGTTTTTGCTGAACAAGCGTGAACATGGGGCGCGCCAGCGAACTAAAGACAACAAAGATAACAGCGGCGGCGGGCAGCAACGGCATGGTTGTCCAGGCCAGCGGGACGTTGGTGCTGAACAGGATAATCAGCGTGCCGCCCAGCAGAATGGCCGCGCCAACCAACTGCAACAACCCCTGCCCAATAAACAGGCGCACTTTTTCCACATCATCGGTGGCGCGAATCATCAGTTGCCCGGTCTGATTGCGGTCGTGATACGAGAACGAGAGTTTCTGAATTTTGGCGTACAGGTCGTTGCGCAGGTCATAAGCCACCGCCTGGGAATTCTTTTCAGCCCAGTAAGCCTGTAAAAAGCCGAATACGCCGCGCAGAACGGCAAACCCGACCATGAAGAGCAGGGCATTGACCAGCGCGGTCGGCGCGCCTGTTTTTTCGGCGGTCAGGGCGGCCTTGAGGTCCTCGAGCGTGGTCTCTGCCGGGTAGTTGAGCGCGGTCAGAATGCGCGGCAGGGCGGCGGAGGCCATGGCCGAGGGGATTTTATCGAGCGCCTGCAAAACCTGGTCGGCTACATAGCCGCTGGTCACAGCGTCAATCACGCGCCGGATGAGGGTGGGAACGGCCAGTTGCGAGAGCGCGGAAATTATCAAAAAAAGATAGGGAATAATGGCCTGGCTTCGGTATCGTGTCAGGTACTTAAGCGCGCGGCTGAGTGAGGCGTTATCTTGCTTACGCTCGCTATGTTGCACGCGGGGGCGGGAGAGAGTTGCTTGCATAAAACTCCTGAAATGGGTAAAGGGTGATTGGGAATTAACGGTGATGGGTGATGGGGGGCAAGCGCAAGAGCAGAATGCTCATTGCCTGGGCGAGCACTTCACGCTCGGCGGGTTCAAGGCGTTCGATGAGTTCATTCACCCAGCGGTAGCGCGCGGCCAGGCCTGCCTCCACCAGTTCCAGGCCCTGGGCGCTCAACCGCAATTGCTTAACACGCCGGTCATGGGGGTCTTCGGCGCGCTCCAACAGACCGGCCTGAACGAGTTTGTCCACCAGTTGGCTGGCTGCGGCATTGGTGATGTCCATGCGGGCGCTGATATCCGAGACGCCGCATTCCCGCTGGTAGTGCAGCTGCATCAGGATATTGAACTGCGGCATGGTCAGCCCGCTGGCTTTCACAAAGCGGATATGCTCGTGAAAGACGTGGTGCGTCATCTGGTCTATGCCCTGGCGGATGATTTCGGGAGGGAGGAGAGAATTTGTCATCGGTTAAGTCTGCTTTTTTATTAAGAAAACTTAAATATATGCGGAACTTAACGATTGTCAAGGATAGATTGCCCCCCTTTATGAAACTCTAATGAAAAACCTTGTTGTCGAGGAAATGAGATGCCGTCTGTTTACCACCGAATTTCGAGTCGAAGGGTCACTTCATCACCTTCGGCCAGTTCTTCTGCTTTGCGAATGGCATCTTTGAGTGGTACCAGGTATAGGCCCTTTTGGGGAAACAGGGAGGTTTGCCATTGAGTCTCGCCAATCTGCGCCAGGACGGGAATTACGCCCCAGCCATAGGTCACGAGGCTTGCGATGGCTTTGATTTCGCTGCTCTCCTCCGCCGGGACGGTCACGAAATAGTAGGGAGCCGGGCCGCGCCAATGCCAGATTTTGCCGGTGAATTCGAAACTCATCGAGGCACTTTGCATGGTTCAAGTATACCTTATGGGCCTGATGGCCGATGAACCGCCTTGAAGCCGCATCCCTCGCGCCAGGCGGAGTTTACCTTATTTTGCAAGTGGATGAAATCAACCGTGAATACAGAATATAATTCATCTGAAGTTGCTTTAAGTTTGTTTTAATTTCAACTTTCCAGAAAATCAAAAAATAAACTGGATAAGGATGTTTTTTATGATAAAAGATACGCAAGAACCGATGCTCGACGACGTGGATAAGCGCCTTTTGCGCAGCCTGCAATTGAATGGCCGTATGAGCAATGTGGAATTGGCGCAAGCGGCGCACCTGTCTCCGCCCGCCACGCATGCCCGTCTACGGCGGTTGGAGAAGGACGGTTACATTCGTCAGTATGCGGCGGTGCTGGACCGCGAAAAGACCGGTTATGACCTGTTATGTTTTATTCACGTTAGCCTGCAAATGCATCAGTTAGAACAGGTTGAGAAATTTCGCGAATCCACCCGCCAGATGCCCGAAGTACTGGAATGTCACCACATCACTGGCGAATATGATTATCTGCTCAAGGTGGCATTGCGCAACCGCAAAGACCTGGAGCGCTTCCTGGTCGACCGCCTGACGCCCATCCCTGGCGTGGGGCGCATCCATACCAGTCTGGTGTTGACCGAGGTCAAGGCAACGATGGCCTTGCCTTTGGAGTAGCCCATCTATTCACCCACAGGAGAGTAAACCATGTCCGAAAATACACCCAAAACCATGGGACAACAGTTTGGCCGTCGTTCGTGGGCCGAACCATGGAAAATCAAGATGGTCGAACCGCTAACCGTCACCACCCGCGAGCATCGCCAAAAGGCGCTTGAAGAAGCCGGTTACAACACTTTTTTGCTCAAATCGGAAGATGTGTACATTGACCTGCTCACAGACAGCGGCACCAGCGCAATGAGTGACCGTCAATGGGCCGGATTGATGCTCGGTGATGAGGCCTACGCCGGAAGCCGCAATTTCTACCATCTCGAACAGGCCATTCAGAACGTATATGGCTACAAATATATCGTCCCAACCCATCAGGGACGCGGCGCGGAGCATCTCATCAGCCAGGCTGTTATCAAAAAAGGGCAAATTGTTCCGGGCAACATGTATTTCACCACCACTCGTCTGCACCAGGAACTCGCGGGCGGCACTTTCCAGGATGTCATCATTGACGAAGCCCACGACCCGGCCAATCTGCATCCCTTCAAAGGCAACGTAGACCTGGACAAAGTGCAGGCTATTATTGATAAGCACGGCGCAGAGAATATTGCTTACATCAGCATTGCCGGAACGGTCAACATGGCAGGCGGACAGCCGGTGAGCATGGCGAACATTAAGGCCCTGCGCCAATTGTGCGACAGGCACGGCATAAAAATCTACCTCGATGCCACGCGCATGATGGAAAATGCCTACTTCATTCAGCAGCGAGAAGAAGGCTACGCCGACAAATCGATTGCCGAAATCCTGAAAGAATTTTGTAGTTACACCGATGCGGCCTGGATGAGCGCTAAAAAAGACAACCTGGTCAACATTGGCGGCTGGCTGGCGGTCAACGACTGGGCGTTGTTTGAGGAGTTGCGCAACCTGGTGGTCGTGTACGAAGGCCTGCATACCTACGGCGGCCTGGCCGGGCGCGATATGGAAGCGCTTGCGATTGGCATCGAAGAATCGGTCAATGACCAGCACATCCGCTCGCGCATTGGGCAGGTACTTTACCTGGGTGAATTGCTCAAAGACTGGGGCATTCCCATTGTCCAGCCGATTGGCGGACATGCCATTTTTCTGGATGCAAAAGCCTTCTACCCGCACCTGAAACAGGTCGAATTCCCGGCGCAAACCCTGGCTGCTGAACTTTATCTTGATTCGGGCATCCGCTCTATGGAACGCGGTATTGCCTCCGCCGGGCGCGACCCCAAAACTGGCGACCACTACTATCCCAAGTTGGAACTCACTCGCCTGACCATCCCACGCCGCGTTTATACCCAGGCTCACATGGATGTGGTGGCTGAAGCGGTCAAAGCCGTTTATGACGCTCGCGAAACCACGCGCGGACTGAAAATGGTCTACGAGCCAAAGTACCTGCGCTTCTTCCAGGCCCGTTTCGAACGCTTGTAGAACTCTGCTTTTCCGCCCTTTCTTTGTACCACGCCCTCAACCCGCGCCCTGACCATCTCGCCTGGTCAGTGGCGCGGGCAATTTAATTCAACGCATTTCTCTGCGCTTTTTCCGGCGAGATTTTTAGAGAGGAAACTGCTCCGCGCAACCTGTAGATAACCCTGCTGGTTGCTGTATAATCCCCCTGTCATCTTATTCATGGAGGCACTCATGCCGCTTCAAATTATCGTTGGCGCGCAATGGGGCGATGAAGGCAAAGGCCGGATTGTGGATTGGTTCGCTGCCGATGCCGATATCGTAGCCCGCTATAACGGCGGCGACAACGCCGGGCATTCGGTAACGGTTGGAGAGCAGTTATTCAAACTGCATCTCGTTCCCTCGGGCATCATCCACCCGAAACCAGTGGCGGTTTTGGGGAACGGGATGGTCATCAACCCCGAATCACTGCTCAAAGAAATGGACATGCTCGCCGCCCTGGGCGTGGACGTTTCCCCCCGCCGCCTGCGCGTTTCTCATGCCGCGCATTGGATTACGCCCGCGCATCGCGCCCTGGATGCCGCGCTGGAAGTGCGGCGCGGCAAAGGCAGCATTGGCACCACCGGGCGCGGCATTGGCCCGGCCTATACCGACAAGGCCGCCCGCACCAACCTGCGCGTGGGCGATATGCTTTCTTCCAATTTTTTGGAGAAACTCGCTGCTCACATCGAATCGGCCAATCGGACTCTGGCTTCGCTGGATGCGCCGCCCCTGGAAATCCAACCCATTCTCGACCAGTTTCGGCAGTATGCCTTACGAATATCACCATACATCGCCGATACCTCTGCCGAAACCTGCGAAGTTCTCTCGCGCGGCGGGGCCGTTCTGGCCGAAGGTGCGCAGGGAACCCTGCTGGATATTGACCACGGCACATATCCCTTCGTTACATCTTCGGCCACTGTGGCGGCGGGCGTATTCAGCGGGCTGGGAATCGGAATCACCGCCGCGCGTGATGCAGTCATAACCGGGGTCTGCAAATCCTTCCAGACGCGCGTTGGCAGCGGCCCCTTCCCGACGGAAGTCTTCGATGACCTGGCTCTGCGCCTGCGCGGGACGGGCGCCAACCCCTGGGACGAATACGGCACGACCACCGGACGCCCGCGCCGCGTGGGCTGGCTGGATGGTGTTTTGTTGCGCTATGCTGTGCGCATTAACGGGTGCACCGAACTGGTCATCACTAAACTCGATATTCTCTCCGGCTTCGAGTCTCTCAAACTGTGCGTTGCCTATCAAAAAGAGGGCAAGACGTATAACGACCTGCCTTTCGGCCCGACCGAACTGGAAGGTTATCAGCCAGTCTATGAAAATTTCCCCGGCTGGAGCGGGGATGTGAGCGGAATTCGCCAATGGAATGACCTGCCCCAGGCGGCGCGTGACTATCTGGCTGCCATCAGCCAGCTGGCAGGGGTTCCGGTGCGGCTGGTCAGCGTTGGCCCGGAGCGGGAGCAGATTGTGGAGCGATAAGAATTTAAAAACTGAGACAGGGCAGAGACCTGTCTCCGAAAGGAGAGATGGATGATTACCGTCGAAATCAAACAAGATGGACAGGTCGTTGGCATGATGATGGCCGAAGAGAAGACCTTTAAGACCGGCTCGCGCGGCTTTTATGGAAATGGCAAAATAGCGATTGGCGAAAAGCGCTATCAGGTGCAGGTGCAGTTGGTCGAAATTGGCTCGAAACCAAAGGCTGAGGAGTAATTCGCTAGATTTTTAATACGCTGGCCAGATCAGGCGTTTGTTCCACTATCAGGTCGGCGCCCGCTTTTTCCAATTCGGGGCGTTCCCCAAAGCCACATAATACGCCGATGGTTTGCGCCCCGGCGCGTTTTCCGGCGCGAATATCAACGGTGGTATCGCCAATCATCAGGCAGTGTTCAGGCTGAACGCCCATTTGCCGGGCGGCAAAATAGAGCGGGTCAGGATACGGCTTGGTGTGTTCGGCGGTGATGGCCGTGACGATGACCTGAAAGAAAGGCGTCAGACCGAAATGGTCGAGGAAGGCGCGCGTGGACCGGTCATCGCGCGCGCTGATGATGGCCATTGGGTAATGCGGCGCCAGCTGCTCGAGCATTTCCCGCGCGCCGCGAATGAGCCGAAAATGCTTAAACGGGCGCGGGAAACGACGATTCAGCCAATCTTGCAGGCGATTCAACTCGTCATCTACTCCGAAATAGTCAGGAATGCCCATCAGCAGGTTGCCGGGGGCTTCGGCCCACATTACAAAACGGCGGGCAGCATGAGCCGGGTTGCGCGAAAAGCGAAAAAACGGCAAGAATTTTTCGACGTACAGGTCGTCGGTATCGCTGAGCGTGCCATCTACATCGAAACAAAGTGCTTGAATGCGGGCGAGGTCAAGTTTCATCAAGAAATCCGTAGGCGCAATTGATTTCGCAACAGGGCAGCCACAAAATGCCGCCAGTCTGGCTATATCAGCAGATCTATCATGAAAAGCGCGCAGACGAAGAAGGTCAGCCGTTACTGGCAATCCGCGCTTTGGGCGCCGGGTCAGCGTTGACCATGTAATTATACTCAGGCCCGATTGTAACTTGCAGACCGCGCAGAGAACGCTAAAATGGTTAGCCCTTCTCGCTTCAGTCTTTATATCAACCACCCATGAAGACAGAAAGATATTGCTCGTTGATTCACCAGATTAAGACGACCCATTTTTCACCATCTCTGATGGCGCCCATCTTGATATTCCTGGGCTGCTTTTTTCTGTTTGGTATCTGGCTCTCGAACCTGGGTTATTTTCAAGACGATTGGCATCACGTTTACTATGCCTATCATGAGGGAACGGAAGGACTCAAGAATTTTTTCTACGCCGACAGCCGCCCGTTGGCTTATGGGCTTTATGGGTTACTCTTTCGCATTTTAGGATTCGACCCGGCGCGCTGGCACTGGTCTTTGATGTTCCTGCGCTTTCTGACCGCGCTCGCATTCCTGCTGGTGGTACGTTTGCTCTGGCGGGGTGAAGATGAACTGACGACCTGGCTTGCACTTTTTTTTGCGCTGCATCCGGTTTATACCTTGCAACCCCTTGCGGTTGCATACATGCTGCATTGGGTATCGTATCTGGCGGTTATGTTTTCGTTTGTTTTTATGTTGTTCGCGGTTCAAAAAGGTGGCAAAAGGTACTGGATTTTCTCAGGATTATCGCTGGCTTTACAAATGTATCACCTGGCAATGATGGAGTATTTTTCAGGCCTGGAACTTGTTCGCGCGCTACTTCTCTGGCTGGCGCTCCCCCGGCTGCCGTTTATCGAACGGACAAAACAGGCACTCCGGCTTTGGCTGCCGTATCTGTTCATCTTGGTATTGTATGTTGTCTACCGGCTTTCCTACAGCGAACTATTTGGCTATGACCGTTTTGAACCTGCTCTCTTAAGTAGTCTGAAAAGCAGTCCATTCACTACTCTGCTTCTGCTCTTACAAAACATCCTTAAAGATTCGATACACATCCTGGTCTCGCCCTGGTATACGGCCATCGAACCATCCGTCTTTAACCTGATGCGCCCCTTCATCTGGTATATGCTGGGGGCAAGCGCGTTCTCTGCGCTGATGTTGTTTTTTATCATTTCGCGCTTTCCTGCTTCAACAAATTGCCAGCAAACCGCAACGAACCACCTGCCATTAACCATGGCGGCATTCGGATTTCTGATGCTTTTACTGGCTTTGCTCCCCTCCTGGTTCGTTGGTTTTGAAATTGCTGAAAAAAACCCATTGTGGAGCAGCCGCCTGGCTCTGCCGGCCATGCCAGGAGCCAGTCTGATGCTGGTGGGGTTGGCCTATTTTTTCATGTCAACCCCGGCGCGGCGCAATCTATTTTTGAGCATTTTGCTGGGCGTTGCGGTTGGTTCTCATTTACAAACGGCGCGCGCGTTTCAGGATTCATGGGAAAAACAGCGTCAATTTTATTGGCAGTTGTATTGGCGCGCGCCTGTTCTGCAGCCTGGCACGTTCCTGGTGGCTGATAATGAAATCCTGTTTTTCATGGGCGATTCTCCCACTGCCTATGCCATCAACCTGCTCTATCCCAAAACCACCCAACCCCCGCAGGTAGATTACTGGTTCAATCCGGGGTCGACCAACATTCACATGCTGCCTTTTGAGCAGGGGCAACCGCTGCAAATGAGCAAGTATAGCAGCGCCTTTACCGCCTCGTCGGGCCAGGTATTGGCAATGACCTTTGAGCCGCAACAGGGACAATGCCTGTGGCTGCTGCGCCCGGCCTATCGTGAGGTGCGTTCTTTGACCGAAGAAGCCTATCGCTGGATGGCGTATTCTGATATTTCCCGCGCCCAACCCGGAGAAGGCGCGCCGCCTGCCGACATTTTTGGCGAAGAGCCGCCTCAAAACTGGTGTTATCATTACCAAAAAGCCGACCTGGCCGCGCAATTGGGCGATTGGCCGCAAGTTCTCCGTCTTTGGGAAGCAGCCATATCCAATCAATTGCGCCCTTCCGTCAGCATCGAATTATTGCCCTTCATCGAAGCCTATGCGCGGTCTGGGCAGTGGCAACAAGCGTATGAGCTTACCGTTTGGGCCAATACTCTTGCGCCGCGTCCAACCGACCTGCTTTGTACCACCTGGCGAGCGTACCATCAGGAAGGTCTTCTTTTGCCCGCCAATGAACCTGTTTTTGTAGATGTTAAAGAAAAATTGAACTGTCAGGATTGACCCATGCCGACCATTGCCGCCCTTGTTCCCATGCGTCATCATTCCCAGCGCGTGCCGGGAAAAAACTACCGCTCGCTGGCGGGCAAACCGCTCTACCAGCACATCATCGAAACCCTGCTGAACGTGCCAGAAATCACCTCCATCATGGTAGATACGGATTCGGAGCCAGTCATGGATGGACTGCGCCAAAATTTTCCCCGGGTGCAAATCATCCGCCGCCCTGAAGCCCTGCGCGCGCCCGAAATCCCGATGAACGAAATCCTGGCTTATGACACGGCGCAGGTCGAAGCCGATTTTTACCTGCAAACCCACAGCACCAACCCGCTGCTGAAAGCCGAAACCATCTCCCGCGCCATCCAAAAATTCCTGGCGGTGTACCCGGCCTTCGATTCAATGTTCTCTGTCACCCGCTGGCAAACCCGGCTCTATGACCAGCTGACCCGCCCCATTAACCACAACCCGGCCATCCTGCTCCAAACCCAGGATTTGCCGCCGGTTTATGAAGAAAACTCCTGCTTTTACCTGTTCACACGCCCCAACCTGCTGGCGCGCCGCAACCGGATGGGCGAACGCCCGCTCATGTTCGAGATACCGCGCCTGGAAGCCGTTGATATCGACGAAGAAGCCGATTTTGAAATCGCCGACCTGCTTATGCGCCGCCGCCTGGGGCTGGCTTAAAGTTGCCTATGTTGCGCCGGCTTGAAAAACACCCCCTGCTGGCGGCTGCGCTGCTTCTGTTGATTCTGGCCGCCCTTGCCTATCTCCCCAACCTGGGCGGGTTTGGCTTCTATAAAGACGATTGGTATCTGATGTACGCCGCCCGCGTGAACGGGCCAGATTTTTTTACCGTCATCTTTGCCGGAGACCGGCCCGCCCGCGCTCCACTTCAGTATGTGCTTTACACGCTGTTTGGCGAAAACCTGCTTTTGTATCATCTGAGCGCTTATACATACCGGGTGATTGGCGCGCTTGCGCTCTGGTTAACGGTGGATATGCTCTGGCCTGCTCGCAAGCGTTTCAGCCTGTTAATTGCCACCCTTTTTCTGATTTACCCCGGCTTTCTCTCGCAAGTCAACGCGGTTGATTTTCAGGCTCATCTCTTCAGCCTGATGACCGCCATGCTCTCGCTGGCTGCCAGCACCCGTTCGGTCATCGAAAAACGAAACGGCGCGCGAATCGGGCTGATTGTTTTTGCCGCCCTGACCGCCTGGGTGTATCTCGGGCTGATGGAATATTTCATCGGCATTGAAGTCTTGCGCTTCGCGCTAATTGGCATTTTGGCCTGGCGCACAGAGGCAAGCCTGCGCCGTAAGGCAAACGCTTTTTTCCGTTCAGCCTGGCCGTTGCTCTTGGCTCCGCTCGGCTTTTTGATCTGGCGGCTGTTTATCTTTGAAAGCGAGCGCCGCGCCACCGATGTGGGCGCGCAGTTGAGCGCGTTATTTTTCTCGCCGACCACCGGGTTGTGGTGGCTGATTTATCTTTTGCAGGATACTGTCAATGTGTTGCTCGCGGCCTGGGTGATTCCGCTCTACAACCTGGCCTTTACTCTGCGCCTGCGCGATTTTCTGCCCGCCTTGCTGCTGGGATTGTTTTCAGCGGGGATTGTGCTGCTGGTCTGGAAACAGTTGCCAGCCGAGGATGAGAACTCTGATTGGCAGGTCGAAGCGTTCGTGGCCGGTTTCTTTTCCATTGCGGGAGGGCTGTTCCCGGTCATCCTCGCCAACCGGCATGTTAACTTCAGCGATTATTCGCGCTACACCCTGCCTGCCCTGGCCGGGGCCATGCTGGTCACAGTCGCCTGGCTGGCGCTCTTCAAATCCCAAACGGCGCGCGGCGTGCTGATTGGTTTCCTGATTGCCAGCGCCGTGATGACCCATTCTGCCAATTCGGTGATTGCCGCGCAGGAGGCTGCCGCCACCCGTAACTTTTGGTGGCAGGTGGCCTGGCGCATCCCCGGCTTGCAACCCGGCACAACCCTGGTGGCCGATTACCCGAATATCTCCATCCAGGAAGATTATTTCATCTGGGGACCCGCCAATCAGATTTATTTCCCCGAACCCCAAAATCAGGGTGGCGAACAGGTGAATGTGCCGCTCCCGGCCCTGGTGCTGAATGCTGAAACCCTGCCCAAACTGAGCCTGCGGCGCGGACAAACAGAACAGGTGCGGCGCGGCATCTACACCCTGGTTGATTATCGCCGCGCGCTGTTTCTGACCCAGCCCGCCGCCAACGCCTGCGTGCGGGTCATGGATGGCGATTCTCCCGAATTTTCTCAAAACGACCGTCTTGAAATCAGGCTGACCGCCTCTGCTTCACGCCTCGATAGTATCGTCTTGAATGTTGCCGGGCATCAGCCGCCTGCCGCTTATTTTGGCCCCGAACCTCCTCATGGGTGGTGTTATTATTATCAGAAAGCCGACCTGGCTCGTCAGCAAGGAGATTGGGAAAAAGTCATTCAACTGGGCGAAAAAGCCCTCGCCGAAGGCTATTACCCTTCGGATAAAATCGAATGGATGCCGTTCATGCAAGCCTACGCTACACTGGGGCAGCCACAAAATCTGCGCCGTTTCGTCAGTATCCTGGCCGAAAGCCCTTATATTCAAAGCCAGGCTTGTGCTATTCTATCCGCAAGCGCAACCGACCCGGCTACGCTCGCTTACATCAAAGAATCCTTTTGTAAATAACTATGCCCACTGTCCTGTTTTCTGCTCCCTACATGATTCCCTTTGTGGACCGCTTCCGTCCGGTCTTTGACCACTACGGCCTCGAACTGATTCTCCCCGAAGTTCACGAGCGGCTCGAGGCTGCTGACATCCTGAAATTTGCCGGTCAATTCGACGGCGCCATTTGTGGGGATGACCGCTATACCGCTTCCGTGCTGGAAGCCTGCTCTCCGCGCCTGAAAGTCATCTCCAAATGGGGCACCGGCGTGGACTCGATTGACGCACAGGCCTGTTCCCGTTTGGGAATCAAATTGGGCCGCACCCCCAACGCCTTCACCCTGCCGGTCGCCGATACCGTAATGGGATACATGCTCGCCTTTGCGCGCCGCCAGCCCTGGATGGACAAAGCCATCAAATCCGGCATTTGGGACAAAATCCCCGGCAAAGCCCTGCATGAGATGACTCTTGGTATCATTGGCGTTGGGGCCATTGGCAAAGCGCTTGCCCGCCGCGCCCGCGCCTTTGGCATGAATGTCCTCGGCAACGACATCGTCGAAATTGACCACGTTTTCATCGCCGAAACAGGAATCCGCATTACCAATCTCGAACATCTCCTCTCCAATTCCGATTTCATCTCCATCAACTGCGACCTGAACCCTACCTCGCATCATCTCATCAACGCCCAAACCCTCTCGCTTGCCAGGCCTGGCGCCATCCTCATCAACACCGCCCGCGGCCCCATTGTAGATGAACCTGCCCTGATTGCCGCCCTCCAATCTGGTCAGCTGGGCGGCGCAGCGCTGGATGTCTTTGAAGTCGAGCCACTCCCACGCGAAAGCCCGCTGCTCAAAATGGAGAACGTTCTGCTCGCCCCACACAACGCCAACTCCAGCCCCGCTGCCTGGGAACGCGTTCACTGGAATACCATCAAGAATTTGTTGGACGGGCTGGGATTGGATAGCAGCGATTTGGACAGGTTCCGTACTTTGTAATTCGCTATTCGAAGTCGTTATTCGAGTATCGAATAGCCAATATCGATTAACGAACCCCCGAAAGGTACACGATGTCTTCTCAGAAAACAGTCCTGATTACTGGCGTTGGCGGCGGCATTGGCCGCGCCACGCTGGAGCATTTCACCCAAAAAGGCTGGCGCGTCATCGGCGTCGACCGCTCCCCCCTCAACAGCGATTTTCCTGCCAATGGGCATTTCATCCAGGCCGATATCTCCCATCCCGAAACCGCCGCGCAAATTTTTGAGCAGGCCAGCGCCTTTAGCCCCACCCTCGATGCGCTGGTCAACAACGCTGCGGTGCAGGTTGCCAAACCATTGGTCGAAACCACTGTTGAAGAGTGGGATGCCGTGATGGCATCCAACCTGCGCCCGGTCTTCCTGTTTGCCAAACTGGCCTATCCGCTCTTCAAGGCGGCAGGCGGCGGCGCGATTGTAAACGTCTCCTCGGTTCATGCTGTACAAACCTCGGCCAATATTGCCGCTTATGCCGCCAGCAAAGGCGGAATTTTGGCCCTCACCCGCGCCATGGCGATTGAATTTGCCCCCGATAACATTCGCGTCAACGCCATCCTGCCCGGGGCGGTGGATACTCCCATGCTGCGCGCCGGTCTCGACCGTGGCCATGTGGGACACGGCGACATTCAGAGCCGCCTCGACAACCTGGCCCGCAAAACCGTCAACGGGCGCGTCGGCCAGCCCGCCGAAATCGCCAGCGCCATCTACTTCCTGGCCGATAACGCCCAATCCTCCTTCATGACCGGCCAGGCGCTGGTGGTGGATGGCGGGGCAACCGCAAGATTAAGCACGGAATAGAATTGTCCGCCTCCCCAATCACAACTCATGAAACTCATTAAGTCATCTTTCATCTACCCCCTCCTTCGTGATACCTACATCGGGTTGCGCGATTTGCCGCAGTTGCCCGCAGCCTATCTCCACCCCTGGCGGAGGGCGGCCATTGAGCGGTTGACCGAACTCAAGGACATCCATAAGGGTCAGCGCGCTTTTATCATCGGTAACGGGCCCAGCTTAAAAAATACCGACATGTCTAAACTCAAGGGTGAAATCACCTTTGGGATGAACCGCATTTATCTGATGTTTCCCGAACTTGGGTTCAAGACCACCTACTTGAGCGTGGTCAACGACCTGGTTATTGAACAAACCGCCAGTGACCTGGCCGCCCTCGAAATCCCCAAATTTCTTACCTGGCGTTCGCGTGGTTTCTTTCGGAATGTTCAATTTTCACCATCCACCCTCCCCACTTTTCTTTATACCGCCTACGACTCGCCTGGTTTCTCCCGCGATGTGAGAGGACGCATTTGGGAAGGCGCAACCGTCACCTACGTCACCATGCAGCTGGCCTTCCACATGGGCATTACCGAAGCGATTCTCATTGGCGTCGACCACAACTACAATACCAAAGGCAAGCCCAACACCACCGTCACCTCCGATGGCGATGACCCCAACCATTTCAACCCGGCTTACTTTGGCAAAGGCTTTCGCTGGCAACTGCCCGACCTTGAAACCTCCGAAATTGCCTATCGCATGGCGCGCAAAGCCTATGAACAGGCCGGACGACGTATCATCGATGCCACGGTTGGCGGGAAACTGACCATCTTCGAAAAAGTGGACTACAATTCCTTATTCTGACCTGATAATTTCTGCCTTGCGCCGCCCATTTCCTCTTCCCCTCTCTCTCAACCGAGTGTTTCCCTTTCTCGTCGCGCTCACCTTTGCCCTTGGGCTGTTCCTGCGTCTTGCTGACCTTACCAATCCCCCGCTCGACTTCCATCCGACCCGACAGTTTTTCGGCGCCATTCGCGCTCGCGCCATTTACCAGCAGACCGCCCCCAATGTCCCGGAATGGCAGCGCGACCTTTCCGCGCGATTCATGGCTCGTGAAGCCCAGCTTGAACCGCTGATTTTGGAACACATCGCCGCCTTTCTTTACCGTTGGACGGGTGAAAACCTGGCTGTACCGCGCGCCCTTTCAGGCTTGTTCTGGGTTCTGGGTGGATTCTTTCTCTTCCGACTGTCATACAGCCTGCTGATTCTTGAATCGCATCACGCCGCCGAAGCGCATTACGCGGCTCTGGCGGCCCTGCTTTTTTATCTGTTCCTGCCCTACGCAATTTCAGCCAGTCGTTCTTTCCAGCCGGACCCGCTCATGGTCTTATTCCTGCTCGCTTTTTGGTGGGCCTTTGACCATTGGAGCCGTCGCCCTGCCAATTGGCTTTGGGCGGTCATGGCCGGTTTGCTGGGCGGGCTCACCATTTACATCAAACTCACGGCGGTCTTTTTCGTTATTGGCGCGGCCATTGGGTTGCTGTTGGCGCATAACATTCTCATCCCTGTCATTAAGCGTCCGCAAACCTGGTTGTTGGTGGCGCTTGGCATTCTACCGGGTGGTCTGTATGTTTACGATGGCCTGTTCGGACGCGGATTCTTGTCTGATGAATTTGGCGGCCGTACCATCCCTTCCTTGTGGCTTAATCCTGTGTTTTACCTGCGCTGGCTTGACAAGCTGGATAACATTCTTCCTTTGTGGTTGGTTGTCCTGACACTTATCAGCCTCTTGACCTTTGCCAATCACCCAATCCGTCGTTTGTTGACCACCCTGAGCGTTTTTTACATCCTCTTTGGTCTGATTCAAACCCACCACATCGCCAGCCATGATTATTATAGCCTGCCGGTTGTTCCCATGGCGGCTCTCGGCCTGGCCCCATTTGCGCAAGTGTTTGTCAAACAAATTTTGGCTCGCGTCGGCACTCGACGGGAGCGAACCGAATTGTTTCTTCTGATAATTTTCTCCCTCTTGCTCATCACCGCGCAAGATTACCTGGCCCTGCGCCGTAACGACAACCGTCCCCTCGCCCAAATGTACACTGAAATTGGAGAAACCCTCCAGCATCAGCCTGGGGTCGTTGCGCTGACCAATGATTATGGTTACCCCTTGTTTTACTATGGCTGGCAAAATGTCAGCCTGTGGATTCAACCCCTCGCCGATGAATTTGAATCATCTTTTGCGGCCCAAACCCATGAAAAGGCCTTTTTCCTGGTCACAGACTTTGATGAATTCGCCCGCCAGCCACAGCTCAGCGATAAACTGAGCAGGTACAATATTCTGGCGCAAAAAAACGGCTACACCATCTATGACTTAAAAACCCTGCGCCCTTAATTCGATATTTTGCTTCATCCGCTTGCTGCACCCGTTCATTCGCCTTGATACAGGTCGTCCGTTCTTCAATCCGTTGATGAAAGTTTCCATCATTACCCCCTCCTTCAACCAATCTCGCTATCTTGAGCAAACCATCCGCTCGGTGTTACAACAGGATTACCCGGACCTGGAATATTTCATTATTGATGGCGGTTCTACCGATTCCAGCGTAGAAATTATCCGAAAATACGAGGAAAAACTCGCGGGCTGGGTCTCCGAAAAAGACCGGGGTCAGGCCGAAGCCATCAATAAGGGAATACGGGCTTCCAGCGGGGAAATCGTTGCCTGGCTTAATTCTGATGACATTTACCTGCCCGGCGCCATCCAAAAAGCAGTTCAAATCTTCCAGCAGCATCCCGAAGCCGGTTTGGTGTATGGAAACGTCATCTCTATCGATGAAAACGCGCGTCCATTCAACCTGCAAACCTTCCAACCCTATACCCTGAAAGATTTGATGTCCTTCCGCATCATCAGCCAGCCAGCCGTTTTCATGCGCCGCACCGTGTTGGAACAAGTGGGACTGCTCGACCTTTCTTACCACTACCTGCTCGACCATCATCTGTGGCTGCGCATGGTACAACATGCCCCCAGCGCGTACGTTCCACAGACCCTGGCTGCCGCCCGCTACCACGCCGAAGCAAAAAACCTGGCTCACACCCTTGAATTTGGCCGTGAAGCCTTTCGGATGGTAGATTGGATGGCAACCGACTCGCGTTTTTCCTCGTTATTTCGGCAACATTATCGCCGCATCCTGGCAGGCGCGCACCGGCTGGATGCCTTCTACCTGCTCGACGGCGGATTTTACGCCCGCAGCCTGGTCGCCTATGCCCGTGCTTTTCGGTATAATCCTGGCGTTGTTCTCCCCGAAATGCACCGCGTCCTCTACGCCTTTCTAGCCCCACTTGGGTTGAACCGCCTTCGTCCGCTCTATACCCATGTTCGCTCCATTTTGAGAAAACACTCACTCAACACTAAACACTGATTACGGGATATTGATGACTGAATTCTGGCTTTTTGGCTCCCGCAAAGCCCTGCTCTTCTCCATTATTCTGGCCTTTGTTCTTGCCCTGGGCATCCGTCTGTATGACCTGGACGACCTGCCGCTCGACTTTAATCCCGCGCGCCAGTTGTTTTCCATGTTTAAAGCTCGCGGCATGTATTACGCCATGTCACCCCAATTGCCCGCATGGCAGCGCGAGATTGCCATCCAACAGTGGAAAGAGTCGCCTGTTATTGAGCCGCCCCTGTTGGAGGGGTTGGTGGCCGTTTCTTACCGCGCTTTTGGAGAAAATCTTGCCATCCCGCGCCTTTATTCCATCCTTTTTTGGCTCATCGGTGGAATTTTCTTGTTTCTGCTTGCCCGAAATTTGACGGATACCAACGGCGCTTTCTTCTCCCTGCTTTTTTACCTGTTCCTGCCCTTTGGCATTTATGCCAGCCGAAGTTTCCAACCCGACCCTTTGATGGTCTCCCTCATCATTGCTGCTGCCTGGGCCATGTGGAACTGGCGTGAAAAACCAACCTGGCGCTGGGCAATTCTTGCCGGGTTGCTCAACGGGATGGCAATTTTCATCAAAAACGTGGCTGTTTTTCCCCTGGCCTTTGCCGCTGTTGCTCTGATTCTCGAACGAGGATTTATCCTCGCGTTTAGAGACCGCCAGACCTGGTTCGTCGCCGCCCTTTCAATCCTGCCGGTCGGTTTGTACACCTTTTATGGCGTAGCCATTGCGGGTTACTTAGGCGGTCAATTCGACTTTCGATTCTTCCCCCAAATGTGGAACGACCCGGCGTTCTATCTGCGTTGGAAGGGCCAGCTCGAGGGTGTATTCGGCTTCAGCGTTGTGCTTCTTGCGCTGGCAGGGATATTCCTTGCCAACCGTCGCGCATTTCTCTTCCTGACAGGTTTGTGGGTTGGGTACTTCGTTTACGGAATGACTTTTGCCTATCACATCTCCACTCACGACTACTACCAGTTGCCATTCATCCCGATAGTGGCGTTTTCGCTTGCGCCGATAGCGCAAACCCTGGCAGAACACGCCGCCAAGCTGCGAAACCTTCTCATTCTCCGCATTGTCGCCGGGTTGGGGTTGATACTCGTTGCAGCCATTCAAATCTGGACCGCGCGCGTTGAACTCGTTCGCAACAACTATCGCCCCGACGCCGAATATTTCGCCATGATTGGCAACCTGACCGGACACACCCTCGAACCGGTTGCCAGCCTCTCCCAAGATTATGGTGGCCGATTGGCCTATTGGGGCTGGCAGCCCAATGTTGCATGGTATGATGAAAGTCAACTGGACTTGCGCCAGGCTGCCGGACGTGACATCCAGCTTGCTGACCGCTTTCCTGAATTTATCGCTGGAAAACGTTTTTTTGTGATAACGCGCCTCTCTGAGCTGGAAAGTGATACCGCTCTCCGTGAATCCCTGTACAATAACTATCCTATCCATGCAGAGGGAAAAGGATTCATCATCTTTGACCTTACGAATCCGCTCCAGCCATAGTACATCATGGCGCATTTGTAATCTTTTTCTCTTTTTTCCTGCCCTTCTCATCTTCGCATCATCCGTTATATCTCTCTGTTCTTCTGTTTTGTCGCAAACCATCCGTTAATGAAAGTATCCATCGTCACCCCATCGTTTAACCAGGCTCGTTACCTTGAGCGCACCATCCTTTCCGTACTGGAACAGGACTACCCTGACATCGAATATATCATCGTTGATGGCGGCTCAACCGACGGTTCGCGCGAAATCATCCAAAAATATGCCGACCGCCTTGCCTGGTGGGTCTCCGAACCAGATAAAGGCCAGACCGATGCCATCAACAAAGGCTTTGCCCGCGCCACTGGCGAAATTCTGGCCTGGCTCAATTCAGACGATACCTACAATCCTGGCGCAATTTCAGCGGCGGTCAAGTTTTTGCAAGACAACCCGTCCATTGGCCTGGTCTACGCCGAAACGAACTTCATCGACGAACATGACCGCATCATTGGCCGCTTTCCCGCCGCCCAAACCGACCTGGCCCGCCTCCAGCGTGGATATGTCCACATTCCCCAACAGGCTGCATTCTGGCGCGCTAACCTGTGGCAACAAGTTGGCCCGCTTGACCCTTCCTTCTACTTCGCAATGGATTATGACTTGTGGTTGCGGTTGGCGCGCATCAGCCAGATTTGCTATCTGCCAGGACCAGTCTGGGCCAACTTCCGCCTGCATTCCAGCGGAAAAACCATCACCGCCGATGACCGCTGTTGGCCCGAAATGTTGCGCATTCACTATCGGGATGGCGGCTCCCTCATCGCGCCGATTGTCGCCAAATACTATCTTCGCAAGTTAGCCGCTCCGCTGATTAACTGGAATCGCCGGCGTAAAATACAGAAATAGCAATGAACCTCCTTTTCTCCCCTCCCACCTTCGACGACCTGTACCGCCTGCTGCGTGCCTGGCGCCTATGGCTCGTCGGCGCGCTCCTCGGCGGGCTGATTGGCATGGCCGTGTATGTCTTGTTCACGCCTGCCTATCGCGCCCGCGCCACTGTCATGGTTGATTTCAATGTTGAGCAATCCTGGGCCGAAATACCAGACCGCGAAGTTTTCTATTTCCTCGAGCGCGAAACCCGAAAACTGGTCGAACTGGCCTGGGCCGATGACACCCTGCAAACCGTTGCCGGACAGACCGGCGTGGATGTGACAACTCTCCGTTCTGGAGTTTTAACTCTTTCCCAGCCATCCGATGGTGGTTGGCACTTCTACGCAGACTCAGCGGATGCCGTCCTGGCCGTTCAACTGGCCTCAGCCTGGGCCAAAGCCTTCACCGCCAAAGTCGCAGCGTCGGCAGACCAGTTCACTCCTTACCTGGTTATCACCCCCACGCAAATTCAAGACCTGCCCGTAACACGTTCCGTCTCAATTGGCACGTATGCATTGGCCGGAGCCGGACTGGGCATGGCTTTGTTGGCAATGTTTGTCTTGTTCTCGCCCATGACCAAAACGTCCAGTCGTTAATCTCGCAATGTATCGTCTCTCCCGCTTGCTTTGGGCAATCACCCTTGTGAGTCTGCCGATTACCAGTTTCCGCTACATGCCTTTTATGGGAGCTGGGACGTTGGTGCGCCCGCTGGCATTGTACCCGCTCGCCGCTCTGTTGCTGGTTTTGTTCATCATGCTTTTGCGGCGCGAAATTGGCTTTCCGCGCCTGAGAAGCCTGACCGTTTTGGCAGCGTTTATCCTGGTCGCAATGGCCTCTACCGCCATCGGTGCAACCTTTGCCCCGGTTGAACTGCGCGGCGTAGAATATTGGGACCGGGCTGTTCGCGCCTTTGTCACCCTGGCCATTGGTCTTTCATTTTTCCTGGCAGCGGCCTGGATGAATCAGGATGAAACGCAGGTTCGGTTTTCCGTTCGCTGGCTCATGGTCGGCCTGGTCGGACATATTGTTTGGGGCGCGATTCAGTTATATGGTTTGAATTACGGCTACCGCGCTGAACTGCGCGAGATTCAAGAATTGTTTTCAATACGAGGATTGGTTCGGAACCGGCGGGTTTCCGGCTTCGCTTTCGAGCCATCCTGGCTGGCGGGGCAGTTGGCCGTTTTGTATTTGCCCTGGCTGGTGGCCCAGATATTAACCAGTGATGATTTTCAGCGGCTAAAAACTTCCCTCGCAGACCGTCTGCGCCTGTTGGTCGCGCCCATTTTGCTATTGGGCGCGCTGGCAACGCTGTTGGCAACCTATTCGCGCACTGGCCTGGTCACAGTAGCGATTGCAATGGCCGTGACGGTGCTGGCAGCGGGGCGCGGGGTTGCGCGCTCGGCCTGGAACTGGTTTTGGCTTGGATTTCGCCGGAGAGTAGAAAGAGGTTCCTGGACCTATATTCAGGCAATCGTATTGCGCTTGCTCTTAATCCTCTTGACCGTGGCGAGTCTGAGCGGGGCAGGCATTTTTTTAGCAAACCGGAACTATATCAGCAGTCTATGGGCATCCGACCTGAGCGATGTTTGGAAATACCTTTCAAATGCCTCAATGGGACCCAGGATAGGATATGTGGTGGGGGCCATGTCTGCATTTGACGCCAACCCTCTGACCGGTGTTGGGCTGGGCGCAAGCGGCTTTTGGATTTACCAGAATATCCCCAATGAGTTGTTGATGGGAGAACCGGAAATTGCCGAGACGCTTGCTCCCACTTCGACGTTGTTCCCCAACCCGAAAAATTTATATGCCCGCTTACTGGCTGAGACCGGGCTGGTCGGGCTGGTGCTTTTTATGGCCTTCTGGCTGTTTTTTTGGGCGGAGGGCTTGGCCGCTGCGCGGCATTCGTCGCAATCGATGCGTTTTTTGGGCGCCGCGGCAATTTTTACGTTGACGGCGCTTGGTTTCTATACCATTTCCGTAGATTCCTTTGCCATGCCCGAATTGTGGCTCAATTTGGGCATCCTGGCAGGCGTTTTTGCTCGCCAGGAAAAGTAATTGCGCCAGCTCCATTGCATCGTACGGGTCTCCGGAACATTTTTACTTGATTTTGGTTTCACCACGTTTTACGAAATGTCAAAGTTGTGCAGCGCATCGCTTTTTTGCCATCAACCTGGCTGGGTTTTGTTTTCTCAATATTAAAAAAATCTCTGGCGGGATACTAACGAGCACTTTATTTATTTTCCTTTTTGTGTCACAATTGTAATACTTCTGCGATTTTCGTGTAACGCCAACCGGGTATATACTTATAAAAGCATGCAATGTTTTTGTAATGAATAGCCGGAACACGCTCGACTGCCAAATCGTCTATCCATTCGTAGATGGTTCAATTTATGGAGGAGTTTGCTATGAAGAAATCAACCCTGGTTGCCCTTTTCCTGGTGATGGTCATCCTGTTTGGGGTTTTGCCCGCATCCCATCCCGTCGCCGCGGCCACAAAATGCGACTGGGTGCAGTTCGTTTCAGATGTCACTGTACCAGATGGGACAACCTACAAAGCGGGCGACTCGTTCAACAAAACCTGGCGCGTTAAAAACATTGGTACCTGTACCTGGACGACCGATTACAGCCTGGTTTTCGTGAACGGCGCGCAGATGAATGCTCCGGCTTCGGTCAAATTACCAAAGAGCGTGGCCCCGGGCCAGACGATTGACCTGACGGTAAGCATGACCGCGCCCAACGCTGCCGGAACGCACCGTGGTAACTGGCAACTCAAGAATGCCAGCGGCGTGTTATTTGGCATTGGCCCCAATGCGGATAAGTCGTTTTGGGTCGAAATCAAAGTCAGCGGAGCCCCCGGCGCAACAGGGTATAACTTTGCTGAAAACGCCGCTTCGGCTGCCTGGACGAGTGGAGCAGGTTCACTCACTTTCCCTGGCACTGATGGCGACGCAAAAGGCTTTGCTCGCAAAATAGACGCCCCTAAACTAGAAACCGGCGCAACCGCCACTCTGCCCGGCTTGCTGATGGTTCCACAAAACGTGACCGATGGCTACATCCAGGGTGTGTTCCCAGCCTTCCGCGTGGAGCGCGGCGACCGTTTCCAGGCCACCATTGGCTGTGAACATGGCGCGACCTCGTGCTGGGTCAACTTCCGCCTGCAATATCAAATCGGCGCTGGCGCCGTTCAAACCCTGTGGTCGTTCAATGAAAAGCATGAAGGGCTGGTTTATCGCGCCAACATCGATTTGAGCCGCCTGGCCGGGCAGGATGTCAAGTTCATCTTGCGCATCAACGCTGCCGGGGCTGCCGCAGGCGACCGCGCCTTATGGGGTTCACCCCAAATTGTGCGAGGCAGCGGGCCGACACCGCCGACCGTGACGCCAGGCCCATCTCCCACCTCCACCTCTACCCCCGTTCCTGGCGCATGTACTGACCGAATCGTCTTCGTTGTCGATGTGACCGTACCCGATGGCGCCACTTTTGCGCCCAATACCAACTTTAGCAAGACCTGGCGCGTTAAAAACGTTGGTACTTGCACGTTCAACATCAACTACTACCTGGTGTATGTCAGCGGCGATAAATTGGGAACCACCGAACAGGTGAAATTCACTTCGACGATTGCGCCCAACACCACCTTCGACCTGTCTGTCAATCTGACTTCTCCTGCCGCCAATGGCACCTATCGCGGCTACTGGCAGTTGAAGAATGATAAAGGCCAGTTGTTTGGCATCGGCGCAAAATATGATAAACCTTTTTGGGTCGAAATCAAAGTTTCTGGCGGGGTAACGCCCGTCCCAACCACGCCAGTTGGACCGACCATTACTCCTATCTCGCAAACCACCAACTTCGATTTTGTTGAATATTCCGGTTCGGCTGCCACCTGGTCAAGCGGGGCTGGCGCGCTGACTTTACCAGGCACAGATGGAGACGCCAAAGGCTTTGTAATTGTCAAACCCAGTGGCGTCAACATGGAAACTGGCCAAACCGATGGTCGTCCAGCACTGCTCACTGTTCCGCAAAATGTTAACAATGGTTATATTCAGGGCGTATACCTGCCGGTCAAAGTGCAACAAGGCGACCGTTTCCAGGCCACGATTGGTTGCGAGCAAGGAGCCACGAATTGTTACGTCACCTACCGGTTGGAATATCAGATTGGCAACGACCCGGTCAAAGTTTTGTGGGCCTTCAATGAGAAATATGAAGGATTGGTCTATAACGTTAACCTTGACCTTTCGGCGCTGGCCGGGAAGGATGTCAAGTTTATCCTGAAGGTGCTTGCTGCTGGGCCGGCTGCCAGCGACCGGGCCGTGTGGGTCAACCCGCGCATTGTTCGCGCAGGAGGCGCGGCGACTGCTATTCCGCCTACGGGGACGCCGATTCCCAGCACCGCCACCCCAGAGCCAACTGCAACGGCAACCCCGTAGCAAAGAAATTCCTCTGCAACTCAAAATTCGCGCCGCAGTCTCGCTGCGGCGCGAATTTCATCTGTGGCATTTACTTGTCTTTATGCCCCTTGGCTGCCAGTTTGATGGGCGTGCCGAGGAAACCATACTCGGCGCGAATGCGATTTTCCAGGAAGCGCATATAAGAAAAATGTAACAGGGTAGGGTCGTTGACGAACAAGATAAAAGTCGGCGGGTCGGAACGCACCTGCGTGCCGTAGTAGATTTTCAGTTGACGGCCAGCATGCGAGGGCGGCGGCTGGTAATCGACCGCTTTTTGGATGATGTCATTGATTTTCGACGTACTCAAGCGCGCCAGTCGCTCCTCCTGCACGCGCAAGGCCATTGGCAATACCTGGTCGACGCGTTGCCCGGTTTTGGCGGAAATGAACAGCATTGGCACATAGTCCATGAAATTCAGTTCCCGGCGCACAATTTGGGTGTAGTTTTCCATCGTATATGTGTCTTTTTCCAGCGCGTCCCATTTATTGACCAGCACTACGCAACTCTTCCATTCATCCAGAATATACCCGGCAATGTGCGCGTCTTGCGAACTGAGGCCTTCCACCGCGTCAATCATCAGCAGGACCACGTCGGCGCGCTCGATGGCTTTGAACGAGCGCAAGACGCTGTATTGCTCTACGCCGCGCTCAATTTTCCCGCGCCTGCGAATGCCCGCTGTATCGATGAGCGTGATGTCAATGCCATTAAATTTAATTTTCGTGTCAACCGCATCACGCGTGGTTCCGGCAATCGGGCTTACGATAGCGCGTTCATGCCCAACCAGTCGGTTGAGCAGGCTGGATTTTCCCGCATTGGGCTTGCCCACAATCGCAATTTTGACGGATTCGTCTTCGGCTTCTTCCTCTTGATGAGGAAAGGCCTTGACGACGTCATCGAGTAAGTCGCCAACATCTGTGCCATGAATGGCAGATACCGCATAAGGCTCGCCCAATCCCAGCTCATAGAAGGCCACTGCTTCCTGACGGGTTCTTGCGCTCTCGCACTTGTTGACGACCACGAATACTGGTGGAGTGAGCTGTCCATTATTCATTTTCTGGCTGCGGCGCAGGATATTTGCCACTTCCTGGTCTGCGGGGGTGGGGCCAGTTTCTCCATCGACCAACAATAAAACCACATCCGCATCGCGAATGGCGACCCCTGCCTGGGCGCGAATTTGCTCAATGAAATCGGCAGAACCAATGGAGAGGGGGGTGCGCCCGCCGTGTGAAGGGTCGATTCCGCCTGTATCCACAATCGTAAACGGAATGCCGTTCCATTCCGAATCGGCAAAGATTCGGTCGCGGGTGGTGCCGGGAGTGTCATCCACAATCGCCAGGCGTTCTCCGGCAAGGCGGTTGAAAAGCGTGCTTTTGCCCACGTTGGGGCGTCCAACCAGAGCAACAACGGGTTTCGACATAGTTTCCTAAGGGGTAGGGCCAGGAGTTTGAGTCAATACTTCAGCCGCGCGAATGGTCACTTCAACCGTCGCGGGATTGAGGGATTGAACTTCAATATCCGTGGTAAAGATTTCTGCCTGTGGCACGACCTGATGCGTACCGATGGGGAGACCGGTCAAATCGACGAAGAACCGCACATCTCCAGCGGTAAGTTTATCGAGCAAGGGCAGCGGCCCGGTCAGGATAACATCCAGTCGTTCAGGGGAGATGACCGCTTCCAGCCCGGGCGACAATCCTGTAACCGCAATCACAATATCATTCAGACTCAGGCTGCCCTCGATGGCGTCAATACCAACCTGCACCTGTACTGTTTGTTCGCCGACAATTGAAATACCGTTTGGCAGGACCAGCGAAAGGCGCATATCAATATCCTGCGAAGCGCCGTTCAGGTTGAGCGGCTCGGTTTCTACAAACCCTGGCAGGTCTTTGACCAGAGCGGGGTTTTGGGAATAAACGGTTAGCACGGGTGGAAAGACCGAGACTGTGGTCAGGCGGTAGCCCGCTGCTACCTGTCCACGCACGTTGACCTTGACCGCAATATCACGATATCCGCCCTGTTGGGTAATGGGGATGAACACCTGGGCAGTTTCGGGCTTAACAGTCAGACCATTGACGGGCAGGCCATTTGCATCGAGTAAGCGCAGCGTCAACGTGTTTTGAACATCCTGCCGCACGCCTGCAATGCTCAAGTCGGAGCGTACATCCATCACTTGTTCCACTTTAGACTGTGGACCGGAGAGAGTCACTTCTTGGGGCGTGATGCGCATCGTTCCAGCCTCATACCCAATGGCTGGCTCGCCTCGTAGCGAGAGTTGGATAGGTAGCACCTTGGTAGCGAGCAATTCCAGTTTGATGTTTACGGTTTGCGGCGTAAGAGAAATTACGCGCACCGGTTGCGCAATGACTTGTAATTGTATTTGCAGGATGTGTTCACCTGCTTCGAGGCCCGATAGGTCGAGCAAGGCACGCACCTGCCCATCCGTGGAGGTTAACTGCTCCCAAACGGAACGCGGCGCGCGCATGGTGACATTGACCCGCTCTGGCAGGCTACCCACAATAATCAGGCGTGGGTCTTGCCCCAGCACTTCGAGGGGGATGGCGCGTGGAAAAACGCGCACCTCGTCGGGGTCTGCGGTCGTCACCGCTGAAACCCAGACGGCAATTGCCATGATGCACGCCAGGAGAAATGTTTTCAGGTTACTGATAAGCCAGTTGAGCATATCGTTTGACTTTGCAGAAGAGATGACAGTTTTTTTGATGCTTTAAGGGGACGGTCGTCTCCTGTTTTTTTACTCTTCTGAACGAAACAGATAAGGAAAGTGCCGCTGGAAAAAACCCTTACGCTTTTGCTCAGGACGGTAGAAGGCGCCGAGAATATTTTCCAGCCGGTCGGGGTCGAGCCGTCGAATCATGCGGCCTGCGTGAGCAATTGAAATAGAACCGGTCTCTTCCGAAACAACGACCGCAATCGCATCAGAAACTTCCGAAATGCCAAGGGCGGCGCGGTGGCGCAGCCCCATTTGGCGTTCGGGAGAGCGCGCCAGGATGCCGCTGGCCGAGAGTGGCATTACGCAGGCTCCGGCAATGATGCGCGCCTTGTGAGCAATCACTGCGCCGTCATGCAGGGGCGTGTTTGGATAGAATACTTGCAAAAGCAGTTCAGGGGTCAGGCGGGCATCCATGCTTACGCCGGTCCGCACATATTCATCCAGGTTGTCCAGTCTCTGTAGCACAATCAACGCGCCATGCTGTCGGGCCGATAGCCGCGCGCACGCGCTGACGATGGCCTGGATGGCTGCTTGAATGTCGCGGTCTTCTTTTTCCGATTTGCCAGGGATATACGTTCCGGCACGCCCAATCCGTTCCAGTCCGCGCCGAATCTCGGGAGCAAAAATGACTGGGATGGCGAGCAATAAAGCAGGCAGAGTGGTGCGCACCAGCCAGGAAAAAGCCGGGAGTTCCACCACGCCGGTCAACAGAGCCAGCAAGACAACCAGAAAGATTGCCCCGCGCAACAACACCATCGCCTGGGTATCGCGCACGAGGTATAACAGCAAAAAAAAGACCAGCGCCACCAGCAAAATATCGATGACGCTCAGCCAGTTGAGGCGTTGAAAGATAAAAAAAAGGTCGTTGATAAGTTCAGTCACGATAACCAGTCAATAGCAAGTAAACAGGGTTCTGGCCTGCTTACCGGGTCCCTGGTTACCTGTTGTCCCGCTGACTTGTGTTAAATCGGGCGCAGGACACGGTCTTGCCGCAATTGTTTGAAGAATAGCGTTGTGCTAGGCTGGGCAGATTCAATGGCCGCATCGCTCCAGGCTTGTACACCCAATGATTGCGGTGAGCGCGGCTCATAGCCCAGTTGTTTCCAGGTTCCCTGTAAGGCGGCCAGGTTGGGAGGCAGAAAGAGCAACGAAGCCTCGCATTGAAGTTCGCTCGAGGCACGTTCCACTTCGTCCATCAGCGTTTTCAGGCCTGCTTCTACCGGGACAGATGGGTCGATGAAGAATTCGGTCGTGCGCGCTACCAGGTTTTCCACTTGCCAGCCAGCCACGCCAACATTTTGGCCGTTCGATTGTAAAAGCAGGAAGGCTTTTTCGCCAAAAGCAGCCATGACGTCTTCCTGTGACATGGTCTTTGCTCCACCACTCAGGCGCGTGACCAGTTCGGCAATGGAAGCCGAATCTCGTGGGCGGCCTCGCGCAACGGTGAACTCGCCTTCTGCTGGCTTGGCGACCATTTGCACAGTGTCGGTTTGCGGGTTGGTCTGTTTCCAGGCGGCTGTCACATTTTGCCAGGTTTGTTCGAAACTGCCTGTGTTCTGAATGACCACATGAGCAGCAGCCAGCTTTTGGTGTTGCGCGCTCTGGAAATGAATGCGCTGCGCGGCCTCGTCTCGGCTCATGCCGCGTTTTTCCACCAGACGTTGAATTTGTAATTCTTCTGGCGCGTTGACCACCCAGACCGTATCACATACATTACGGAGTTCGCTTTCCAACAATTTGATGGCTTCGATGACGATGACCTTCTGCGAAGCGCGTTTGACCATCACATCAATCGCTTGTGATACCAGAGGATGTACAATGTCTTCGAGCCGGGCCATTGCTTCTGCGTCGTTGAACACCAACCGCCCTAACTTGGCGCGGTCAATTTCACCATCGGGCGCAAGAATCCATTTGCCAAAAGCATCTACTGTGGCCTGGTATCCTGGCGCGCCTTTGGCGGTGGCACGATGAGAAAGTGCATCCGCATCAATTCCATACGCCCCCAAATGTTCGAGCATTTTGCGCACGACACTTTTGCCTGTGGCAATATTGCCGGTTAGACCGATGACATATTTTTCAGGCCATTTGGTGCTCACATACAACTCCTTGAAGCAACCTGCCAGATGGGTTCATAATTAACTCACCATCATCATTTTAGCCGCACGTCTTCAGAATGTCAAAGGGATACGACAATTCGAGTATCCCCAAGTAGGCGAACCACTCAGGCGCTATGGTCATATAAAAATAAACATCCCCCATTTCTCTGGTTTTAGGAAAATGGAGGAAATGGTTGGGGAAACGAAAATAATTATGGTTCGATGTAGTAGGTCATCCGCTGCAGATAAATCGCAGGGTCAATATGTTGAACTTTGACCCCGGCTGGCACAATCAGCCGTAACGGCGCATAGTTCAGGATGCCGCGAACGCCTGCTTCCACTAACCTATCAGCGACCTCCTGCGCTGCCGACGCAGGGGTACAAAGCATGGCAAGCTTAATGCCCGCCTCCCTGATGTCATGGACCATATTCTTTGAATCTCGAATAACGAATGAACAATTGGGTACATCTGCGCAGACTTGTTGGCCTACTTTGCTCGGGTCATTATCAAAACACATCGCCACGCGGAAACCGCGATTGCCAAACCCCTGGTAACGCACCACAGCATGACCAATTTCGCCCATGCCCACTACTGCCAGGTCCCAAACCCGTTCAATTTTCAAGATTTTACTCAATCGCTCAATCAGATACGGGATGTAATATCCGGTGCCCTGCTTGCCAAATTCACCAAATTGAGACAAATCTTTTCGAATTTGGGCTGCCGAAATTCCAACTTTTTCTCCCAATTCCTGTGAAGATGTGGTGGTCATCCCTGCATCGGCTAGCCGCTGCAAAGCGCGCAAGTATACGGGTAAACGGCTGACAATAATATCTGGGACTCTGGCAGCGTTCATGGATGAAGCCTCCATAAGAGAACAGACAAATTTTCTAATAATCTACCATAAAAGTAATTTTTGTGCAATTCAACACTTTTTGGACTTTTCACCGACCACAGCGGTAGGAACCTGGCAAAGTGGTAAAATTGTTAAAGAAATGTGAAACTGTGGGGAACCCGGTGTCCCCAACAGGTGGGGATAACCCAAAAACATTCTGCAATAAAAATGCACTTTTCACCCATCCCATCCATAGTTATACTTCATTCTATGCAACCAGAGAAATTTAGCCGGTACGAAATCAGGAAAGAATTGGGTCGTGGAGGTATGGCCACGGTCTACCTTGCATACGACCCACTCTTCGAGCGCGAAGTGGCGCTTAAACTCCTGAAACGAGACCTGCTCGATGATGCTCAGGTGCGTGAACGCTTCGAACGCGAAACTAAAATTATCGCTAAACTCGAACATCCGGCCATTGTACCAGTCCATGATGTTGGCAAAGACAATGACCAGATGTTTTACGTTATGCGCTACATGACTGGCGGGTCGCTCTCCGACCGCATGACAACCACGCTCTCCCTCGAAGAATCTATTCGCATTATCCAGCGCATTGCCAGCGCGCTCGATTATGCCCATGCCAGGGGAGTCATACATCGCGACCTGAAACCCGGCAATATTCTGTTCGATGACGAAGGCAACGCCTTCATTTCAGATTTTGGAATTGCCAAACTTGCTTCTGGGCAAACCAGGCTGACTTCGTCGGGGATTATTGGCACACCCTCCTATATGAGTCCGGAGCAGGCGGTTGGCGACAATGTTGACGGGCGCAGCGACATCTATTCGTTAGGCGTCATCTTGTTCGAAATGCTGAGCGGTAAACTGCCCTACGAGGCCACCACTCCGCTAGCCATGGTCATTAAGCATACCAACGAACCTATCCCTCACATTCTCGATATCAACCCCAATCTTCCTGCAGGCATCGAAAGTGTGCTTGAAAAAGCGATGGCAAAAAACCGGGGCTTGCGCTATGCTACCGCATCAGAGATGGTAAATGATATTGCTAAATTATTCCCCAATGGGATACCGCAGAATCCGGAATATACGATTCCTGTGAACAGGCGTGTTTCTCCGCACAATGTTGCTCCGTCTCCCAAGCAGAAAGTTCCCCTGCCGCGCCTCTGGCTGGTCAGCTTCTTGCTCCTGTTTGTGGCGTTTCTCATGCTGGCCGGTTGGCAAATTTTTGGCAGCCGCGCAACCCCCTCTCCAACCCCAAATTTAACCGCTGCCCTTTCACAAACCAGTGTTGTGGTTGTTCCGCCATCGCCGAGTGACACGCCAGCCCCTACTCTTTTGCCCACGCTCCCACCGCCTACTGCGACCTTAACACCCACAGCTACCCTCGTGCCTGGCATTGGCGGGGCTGACAAAATCGCCCTCATCACGAATAAAGACATCTGGGTTATGGAAATGGATGGCAGTGGACTGTTGCAGGTCACAAATAGTGACCAGCCTAAGTTTGATGTGCAGTGGCTTCCAGAAGAAAGTAGCCAGATTGCTTATGGCGAAGGCAAATGTATCAAGGTCGTTGACGTAAATACTTTTGCGACTACCAGCTTGTTTTGTTTGGAAGGCTCCAATTTTACCGGTTTCCGTCTTTCTCCCGATGGCAAGCGAGCCGCCGTTACCATTGAACGGCGCGTTATCGTTATTCCCTTTGACCACGATTTGCTTGCGAAAGTCAAGAATCCCTTTGACCTGCAAAACCTGCCAGGTACCTGTCTGGATTACTCTGCTGTTTCGGCCAAGTTCGCCGTATGGTCTGCCGACAGCAAAAAGCTGGCCATTTTGCACCAGGATATTCGCGGTCAACGCTTTGCAGACCTGGTGCGGGTGATTGATATTAGTCGGTGTAAAGACGCCAAACCACTCATTTTAGAAGAATTTCCCAACAAAAATTTCTTGCCCAAGGGGTATGAAACCTCTCCGGTCATTCCAGCCTATGACTGGGATGGCAGCGAACTCTTCCTATTCAACACGTTTGTGCGTAACGCCGGTTACGGCGACCTGTATCTTTACAACATGAACACCGGGGAATCTCAACTCATTAACCCGGTAGAAAACACCTGTTGTTACCGTGATGCCCGCTTCAGCCCCGATGGAAACTACATTCTGGTCGTCTTTCAGGATGTGCGTCAGGGCGCAGAAAGCGAGACGATGCTGTATTACATTCCGGTCGAACAAATTGGCGCAGGAACAAAGTTTCAGCCTATCAAATTGCCTCCCTTGTTTTTCCCGAATGTTCGCGAGGTGATTATGCCTGCGTTGCGCCGCGCTCAACCATAAGCGCCTGTTCTTTCTCACTTTACGGACAACCGATAATCTCGAAAACTTGCGCTTCGGGCAGGCTCAACTGCCGCGCATACCACCCTGGCCTGGCTTGCAAACCCATTGCGTTGAACCGCTCTGGGGACCCGCCGAGATAGATATGAGTAACATTCCGCTCACAAAGATGGTTGAGCGTCTCTTCCACGTTGAAATCTACCCCTAAATGCTCCATGGACACCTGACGACCTATCAACAAAGGTATCCAAATGCCTGCATCCGTACCGCGCAACTCGGCAGGATTTTCGATATCGAACACATTCAGCGTATTTCCGGCAATCAGGATGTGGGCATCTTTGGGGAGATGTTTATCCATCCAGTCGAATGCAACGGCGTCATGGTCTTTGAATAGGGTGCAACAAGGGGAGGGCGCAAAGCTGTACTCCCGCGCAATCGAAACAAACAGCGCGCTGAACACTGCCACCGTTGCCAGCCCAGTTTGCCAGCCTCTGAAGGATTCGGCGCGTTGCCCCGCTAATCCCAGCCCGCCCAGCAACGCAAGCGGCAAGTAGAGCGTCATCTGAACGAAAGGCCGGTCGAGCGGGGTCTGAAACGACTCTCCTGGCAGGGGAAGCACCAGGCAGACCAGCAACAAGAACAAGGCCAGCAGGCTGGTCAGAGACAATTGCTCGAAACGCCGGAAGGCAAATGGGCTGAGCGCAGCCACCAACAGGGACACCCACAACCCCGCCCGCAGATACGGGTCGAAGACCAGGGTCAGGATGCTGCGAGACTCAATGTAAATGACCAGACCGCCAAGCCCGGCAAGGAGAAAGGCCACCATGCTCCATTTGAACCTGCCTGGCAGGTTTTTCAAAAACCCCGCGGCAAAGAAACTAAAAATGAAGACAAAAATCACCACCAGCGAACGGGTGTGCATCAGTCCCGAAACCACTCCCCCCAACAGGAAAAGCGCAAGCCAGGATATTTTTATACGACGCGAGTCCTTCCGGGCTGCCATAAATGCAATCATCAGCGCAAATTGCAAGGCCAGCAATCCGGCCAGTGCCGGATATTTGCCCCAATTCAGGGCGTGCGCTGGCATGTTCCAGCCCCAGCCAGCCAGGCTGAACGCAAAGAACGCTGCCAGTGGCGAACCAGTTTCATGCTTTGTTAGCAGGAAGACAGGGAACGGCATTACAGCCAGCATGACCTGCCCCAGGATGAGAATTACCTGCACGGTTTCGAGATTGGTCACGAAAGCGGCGGAGGCGGTCAGCAGGTGAAACCCAATGTGATAGTAACCATTCACCAGGGGATGCGAGGCATCCCACGGCCATTGGCCAAAATGCGTCAACAGGTGCTGGCTGATTTGGTAGTGGAACGCGCCGTCAAAGTAAGAGGGTACCAGCAAATCAGCCAGGAAAGCCAGCCGGGTGAAAAGGGCGAGTATGAAGAGGAGCCCAGACATCAGCAGCAGCCAGGAGAACCTCCCGAAAGGTGCGGGGATGTTTTTCCAGCCAGGGAGGAACAGCAGGCCAGATATCGACAGCAAAAAAGTCGTCCAGCCCGGGCCGAAGTCCAGGTGGCGCGCGATGAAAAAGCCCAGGAATGCAGATAACACCCACCATAACGGCCAACCTGCCAGTGCCAGCAGGAAGGTCTCGGTAGAATCGAGACGTTCCTGGAGCATCCGCCGCAGCAGGCCAAAGGTCAATAATCCCCCTATGCTAAACAGGGCCAGCAAGCGCAGGAGAGCGTTCCCCTGGCTGGCGAGGACGGCTAGAGCGTCTGAAATCCAGGGCATGGAGCAACTATGGATAAGCGGGGTAAGTTGGATAAGATGGATAAGATGGATAAGAAGTAGCCGTCTGGCTGGGATAGGAGACTGGCATAGGGGTAGGCTGTTCTGGTATGCCGACCGATTCGGGAATCTGCGCTATTCCATCGAAAACGAGCAGACCAGCAGCCAGGAGACGGTCGCCCTCCACGGTATAAATTTTGAGCGTGGTTGTGGCAGAATCACCTTTAAACGGGCTTAGACAATAGAGCAGGTGGGGAGAATAATTTACGGTATGGCAATCAAATCGAATGCTCTGGCGGGCATCGGTCAGGTGGGCATAGATGGGTGGCATGGGACGCAATGTTGTTTTGAGACTAATCAGCAGGTTGCCTTGCGCATCATAGCCGGTAGCCAGGATGCAGATTTTCCCTCTCCCAGCTTCGCAGTTGGTCAAGGAAATGACACTGGCTGCTTCTGTAGTTTCGCCGGGAGCGAGTTGGGAGATTGGCATATTTGCCCGGCGCGACATGCCAATGTAGCCAGTTATGCCGATACTTACCAGGAGTAGGGCGTAAAACAGGCTGGGAAGAATCTTTTCAGCAGGGAGTTTTTGCATAAGGCTATCTTCGCGCGGCCAGGGCCAGTTCCAGCGCGCGGATGCCGTCTTCCAGCGTGCAGAGAGGGGCGGCCCGGCCAGAAGCGACCTCCAGAAAATGCCGGGTTTGCGCCAGGAACAGGTCATTGCGCTCGAATCCGGTGGGAGGAGCGTAGCGGGTTTCGATTGCCGGAGTGGGCTGTGGATAGATGCCGCCGAATGCATCGGGGACGTGATAGTGAATCAGCGCGCCATCGGCATTGTCCCAGCGAAGCGTGCCGGTTGTGCCGACAATTTCCAGTCGGTGAGCCGGAGGGCGTTGGAAGTAGTTCAGGTGCAGGCCGCCAAGGGCGCCGTTGTTGAATTTCAACGCAATTTCGGCTGCGTCCTCCACGCCGGTGAGTTCCAGCGGAGAAATATGCCCCTGAAACGCATGGAGCGATTCGATTTCTCCTAGCAGGAAACGCAAGTAGTCAAGGGGGTGAGTGAGTGTCCGAATTACGCCCCCCCCCAGCTCCTCGCGGGCTGCGTAACTGGCGCGATAGTCTTCCCAGGGATGCCAGTTGGGTAAGTACTCGCCCCAGTGCGCGTGAACAGTCAGGATTTTGCCCACAGCACCAGACTGAATGAGTTCTCTGGCCTGGTTGAGGGTGGGGTGATATCGGAACTGGAATCCGACCAGGATGCGCCCCCCGTTCTTTTGGGCGGCCCGTTGAAGTTCATCTACCCGTGACAAGTCCTCGGCGATGGGTTTTTCGAGGAGGATGGCGCAGCCTGCCTCGGCGGCGGGGAGGGCGACATCGAGATGGAGGGCCGTTGGGTTGGCAACGATGACGGCTTGCGGATGGTGCTTTTGCAGCGCATCGGCCAAATCCGTTTCGACGGGATAGCCCGCCAGTTCCTCCTCGGGCAGGGTGGATTTGCGGGTACGGTAAAGAATCAGGTCATGTTCGCCGAGCGCAATCAGGTTGCGAAAGTGGCGGCGTCCGATGGAGCCAAGTCCGGCAATCAGGATTTTCATGCCTGTATTTTATCAAAGACCTCCGCGTTCCTTGAGAACGTGGAGGTCTTTGTGGGGGTCAGTGCAATCTGTTTTTAGCGCGCAACAACCACGTTGCTGGCTTGCAGCCCTTTGGGGCCGCGTTCCACCGAGAATTCGACCTTTTGGCCTTCATCGAGATTGCGGAAGCCATCGCCCTGGATGGCTGAGAAATGCACGAAGACATCTTCGCCGCCATCGCGGGAGATGAAGCCGTAGCCTTTGCTCCCATTGAACCACTTGACTGTGCCGGTAATACGTTCAGACATTTTATTTGCTCCTTGTTGCAAAAAACGGAAATCGGTTTGGGATGCCTGACTTGTTCGAGAAGGTAGAATAAAAAAACTCACGGATTTCAACCGTGAGCCACATCATTTTACAAACGCGAACCAACTGGTATCCTTAGGACTTTATGTTATCATCTTTGTTCTAAAACGTCAACCACCAGTTTCGGCGTTCGTTTTACTGCGCCCGGTAGGGAAAAATCGGCTCTGGCTCACCCAGGATGGGCAGAGGCCGGGTGATATGGACATCTACCAGGGCAGTGATGGTGGCGGCCAGTTCGCGGGCGTTCCAAAAGAGTAAGGACATCCGGCGATAACGGACATTCGCGGCGGCTACCCCCACGCCATCTATGCCAAGCGCATTGCACAAGTAAAGAGCGCGTGGCAGGTGAAAGTCTTGCGTGATAAGAATGGCCTCTTGAACGCCAAAGATGACCCTGGCGCGATAACAAGAATCGTAAGTGCGGCGGCCAGCATAGTCCAGGACGATATCGTCAGTTGGAATGCCTAAAGACAGGGCATAGGCGCGCATGGCAGCAGGCTCATTGTATTCTACGGTGCTGTTATCGCCGGTCATGAGCAGTTTTTTTACTTTTCCTGCAAAGTACAGGTTGGCGGCTGTTTGAATGCGGTCACGCAACACAACTGAAGCGTTGCCGCTGCGGGTGAGACCCGCGCCAAAGACAATCGCCACTGGTTTGGCGGGGACATTGCTTTCGCTGTAGGTGCGCGCCCAGCCAACGAAACCGGTCAAAAGCCGCGGGAGGACGAGCAGCCCTAGCCCGCCCAGGGTCAGGTAAAAAACAAATTTCGCAAAGGTTTTGAACCGTTTTTTGAACATGAGCGGGATTGTACCAAAAACAACGCCGGATTTCTCCGGCGTTAAGGAAACGCATAGATTTCGTGGGATAAATATCAGGTCAACCGCTTGCGGATTTCGGAACTGAGGAAATCCATCGCCCAGACGACAATGACGATTGCCCAGATGGCTGTGCCAGCCTGATGCCACTTGAAGTCGTTGATGCTCAGGTTGAGGTAGTAGCCGATGCCGCCGCCGCCCACAAAACCGATGATGGTGGAGATGCGGACGTTGATGTCCCAGTGGTAGATGATATAGGAGATGAAATCGGGGACGACCTGCGGAACGACGCCGTAGCGCACGGTGTGCAGGGGCGGCGCGCCGGTGGCGTTGAGCGCCTCCACCGGACCGGGGTCGATGTTCTCCACCGCCTCTGAAAACAACTTGCCGAGCGAGGCAATCGTCACCACCGTGAGCGCCAGGAAGCCGGGGAAAGGTCCGAAACTTAGCCAGAAGCCGAAGACGGTCGCCATCACCAGCGGGTCGTAGGAGCGCATCAGGTTGAAGAAGGAACGGAAGATGTAGTACACGGTTGTGCCGAGGCAGCCTTTGCGGGTGATGTTGCTGGCGGCAAAGAAACTGAGCGGCGCGGCGATGATGGTGGCAAGCGTGGTGGAAAGCAGCGCCATGAAAATCGTGACGAACATGTTGTCCAGCACGTCTTTCAGCGCCTGGCTGGGCTTCAACCCGCCGACCGGGGTGAGGGTATCCACTTCGATGCGGCTGGCGACGCCATCCACCGTGGACTGGATGGGACGCGCCTGCACTTCGTAGGTGAAGTAGCCGTTCGCGTCGGTCTGCGTGCGGATGGCGGTCATGGTGCGCCCGTCGGGCAGACGCCAACGGATGACCACCTCGGAATTGGGCTGGAGGGCGAAGCCTTCGAGGGTGAACTTCTCGAGCGGTGCGGCGCATAAAACGCTGGGGACGAGACGCGGTCCCTCGGACGGAAGCGACTCCTCGGTCGGGGCGGAACCGCACGGGATGGGGAAGACGATGGAGATGGTGCGCGTCTCTACCTCGCGCGTGAACACATCGGGCGTCAGGAAAGCAGTCAGCAGTTCTTTGCCTTTGGGCAGGTCGCGGAACAGGCGCGGGAAGTCCGCTTCGGTAACGCGGTACGAAACGGCGAAGGCGGCAATCACCAGCGCAGTGATGAGTGTGTTGCGAACGATGCGCGCGATGGGCATGTCACACCAGCCTTTCGCGCAGTTTCGCGCTGACGTAATCGAGCACGATGACGATGAAGGCGATGGCGATGAAGACCGCGCTCACGCCGCGCATGTTGTTGACGCGGATGAGTTCGATGAGCAGGTAGCCGATACCGCCGCCGCCCACCAGACCGATGACAGTGGCGGAGCGCACGTTGATGTCCCAGCGGTAGATGGTGAAGGCGGTGAAGGGCGGGACAATTTGCGGAATAACGGCATAGCGCACCACCTGGAGCCAGTTGGCGCCGGTGGCGCGGATTGCTTCGATGGGACCGGGGTCAATCCCTTCAATGACTTCAGAGTAGAGTTTGCCCAGCGCCGCCACCGAGTGCAGGGCGAGCGCCAACATGCCCGCGAACGGTCCCAGCCCCACGATGACGACGAAGATGATGGCGATGATGAGCGATTCAATCGAACGCAGAATGTTGAGCAGTGTGCGGACGACGACATACACGGCATAGGTGACGGGGTTGCCGCTCATCAGGTTGCGCGCCGCCAGGAACGAAAGCGGAATGGCAAAGAGCATCGCCAGCCCGGTTGCCATGAGCGCCATTGAAATGGTTGCCAGCGCGCCTTTCAGCACTTCGTTCCCGATGAAGGAGAGTTCGTAACCGCCAACCGGGCGATACTGCTCGAAATAGACGCGGTGGAACTGCGGCAGGGTGGGGTCGGGCGCAGCCACCAACGCAGTGGAGGGGACGCGAATGGTGGTGGTCAGCGAGCCGCTCTCATCGGCGGTCAGCGTCAACATGGTAATTTCGCCCTCGCCCAGCATAAGCGGGTTGCCGATGGGATTCTGCCAGAAGACGTTGGTCTCGGCATTGGGCCACATCCCCGTTACGTTGACGATGAGCGTTTCGCCCACGCCGCCGCAATCGGGGATGACCATCGCCACGCGCCCGGCGTCTTCGCGGCGGGCAGCGGGCGGCTGGCTGGAACACGGCACTTCCACTGGCACCCACATCTGGTTGACCTCGCGGCGCGGCTGGACGAAATCGGGGCGCGCCATGGGGCGCAGAATCGCCAAGGCGCGGTCCATGTTGGCTTTGCTGAAGTCAATCTCCACCACCTGCCAGCCGATGCCGTAGGCGGCGGCAAGCCCGAAGAAAAGCGGCAGAAGGATGGAACGCGCCCGCCCGCCCGCCAGGCTGACGGCATCCCAAACATTCCACAGCCAAATCAAAATCGGTGAAGCATACCACAGCGGCTTGCCATACCAGATGACCGTTGCAAGAATGACCAAAAAGCCAAACAGGATGCCGACTCCGCGATAGCGTTCGCCCAACAGGAACTGCCCCAGGCCGGGGATGAACGCAGACGCGACTCCGCTTCGCACGACGGGACGGCGGGTTGCTGTTTCGTTGGACATATCCTCCGCCCTCACAGCGAAGCGGCGCGTACTTCCTGCGCCTCTTCGCCGTAGATTTCCTTGAACTTGGCGCGGTCAATTTCCTTTGCCGAGCCTTCAAAGACTTTCACGCCGTCTTTGAGCGCCACCACGCGCGTGGCGTAGCGATGAACGAGGTCCAAAAAGTGCAGGGAGCAGATGACGGTAATCCCCTCTTTGTTGAGTTGCTCGAGATATTGCAAAATGGAATGCGAGAGAACCGGGTCGAGGCTGGCAACCGGCTCGTCGGCGAGAATCAGTTTGGGGTCCTGCATGAGCGCGCGCGCAATGCCCACACGCTGTTGCTGTCCGCCGGAGAGGGCGTCGGCGCGGTTGTAGGCTTTGTCGGCGATGCCCACGCGTTCCAGAGCCTGCAAAGCGCGCTGTTTGTCCTCCTGCGCCCAAATGCCCAGCAAACTCGTCCAGGGGTTGACGTAGCCCAGCCGCCCGGAAAGCACGTTGGTCATCACGCTGGAGCGTTTGACCAGATTGAATTGCTGAAAGACCATGCCGATTTTGCGGCGGATACGGCGCAGTTCGGCGGGCGGCGCGGCGGTGATGTCCACATTGTCCCAGAAAATTTTGCCCTCGGTGGGGTCAATCAGCCGGTTGATGCAGCGCAACAGGGTGGATTTGCCCGAACCCGAAAGACCGATGACCACCAGAAATTCGCCGTCCTTCACATCGAAGGAAACGTTCTTGAGCGCCTGTGTGCCGTTGGGATAGGTTTTGGAGAGATTTTGGATTTTCAGCATGGAAAGCCCTCGTGCGCCTCACCCCATCCCCTCTGCCACAGGGAGAGGATGACAGGGGTGAGGGCAAAAAAGAGGGAGGACGTTTCGTCCTCCCTCTCGTTTTGGGGATGGTTTACTTGAAGAGCGTGGTCGGGTCAATGCCAGAGGCTTCGAGGTAGAGGCGATACTCATCATAGAAGGTATCGTCCACGACCTTGAGACCTTCGATGCTGTAGCCGCCGCTCTTGAGCAGGGCGCGGCCATCTTCGGTGCCGGCCAGGTCGAGCAGCGCCTGGGTGAGTTTTTCGCGGATTTCCGCGGGGACGCTGGTGGCAAAGGAGACGTTATCGTTGGGGATGAACGGCTCGGAAACCCAGATGATGACAACTTTGTCGTTTACATCCGGGAAGTCGTTGACGACGTTGGAGCGGGCGTCAATGAAGGTGGCGCCGAAGTCGCAGATTTCGCCCTTCGGGCTGAGGTAGATGGACTTGATAACGGTGGGGTGACCCTGAACGAAAGCGCCAGTCTTGACCTTGATGCCGTTCTGCGCCAGCACGCCAGAGGGAAGCACGTAGCCGGAGGAAGAAAGCGGGTCGGTCCAGCAGGGTTTCTTGTCGGCAAACTGCGCCAGGGCGGTGGCGGCATCGGCGGTGGATTTGCCAGTCGCGGCATCGTAATAGGAAGTGAAACCAGCCTCGGCGTTGGCAACATACTGGAAGCCATAGTGGTCGGAGCCAAAGCGGATGGTGGCAAGCGCCACATCAGCGTAACCCTTGCCGTGCGCAACCACATACTGCGTGGGAGCCAGCCAGCCGATGTGAGCCTGCCCGGCGCCCATGGCTTCAATCATGGCGGCGTAGTTGGTCGGCACAACAGTCTTGATGGTGTAGCCGGTCATCTCGCTCAGTTTGGCGGCAATCGCCTCGCCACCGGTCTGGAGTTCCTGAGTGGTGGCGGAGGGAGCCAGCGCCATGATGAGCGGGTTATCGGCGGTGCCAAGTTCCGGCGCCGCAGTTGGTTCCGGCGTAGGAGGAACTTCTGTTGGTTTGGGTTCTTCCGTCGGTTGCGGAACATCGGTGGGCTGGGGCACTTCTGTGGGAACCGGTGTAGCGGCCGGACCGCAGGCAGATAGCGCCATTGCTGCGAGCGCCAAAAGCGCCAGCAAGAGATAAAGTGAGCGTTTCATACTTGTTTCTTCTCCTCGTTGAAATTTGACTGATACATTGCAAGTTGGCAAACTTGCAATTTCGATAATACAACCTTTTTGGGGATAAGGCAAGGTAATTCTATTTCTTACACCCTTAACATTCTGTTATTGCCAATCGTTCTGGCTGTGTGTGCCAGCGTATGGACGGCAACAGATGCCTGAGTGCTGGTCATTTTGCTGACCAATGCTTTCTCAAAAGTGTTGTACAATCCTGGCATCGAACGTTGATTCTCAAAGGATATCCAATGACTTATCCCATCATTCAGCGCGAACTGACCATCCATTTGCACAACGGCAACTGGTACCTGCGCCCCATCGAAGACGAGGAGCGCATCCTTGGTCCGGTCGATTACGGTTGGTATCGTTTTAATATTTATCCCGATAGTTTTACCTTTGGCGAAGGACTGCTTTCCGGGAGTTCGATTCCTGGCTCGCGGCGGCTGGTTTTTTGCTCGTGGAGTACCCAATGGGATGGGTTCTACGTCTCCAGCATGGGGGGCGCGGCTTATACGTTTCATGGGGTGGGTGTTAATTATGTCGCCCTGCGCGGCATGTCCCCTGAACCGTGCGTAGTCTTGCTCAATCACAAGGCAGGAGAAATCCAGGTGCGCATCGAGCCGGTCAATGTTGATGCGCTATGGGCTGGGTACGCCAGCCCCGAAGGCGAACCGCTGATTGGCTTCTATGCCCTCCAGCAAGCCTTATTCGACCGCTACGCGGGGGAATATACCGACAAAAAAGTCCGCATCTGCGCGGTTGGCCCGGCGGCCAAATATACCCGCGAGGGGGCTATCGGCTCCAGCACGGTGCGCGGCGGGCAGTTGACGCCGGTTGTCGATTGGGCCGGGCGCGGCGGATTGGGCAGCCGCCTGTTGCGGCGGCATAATGTGGCCGCCATCGTGTTCGGCGGCGATTGGGAAGACCCTGACCTGCGCGACTCCGCCGAAATTGATGCCTATTTCCTGGAGCATTTTGGCAAAAAAACCATCCAGACCAGCCTGGGTCTGACCGAAAAATATCGCTATGTGCCAGCATTTGAGACCGGCGGCACTTTTGGCGTCAACATGCGCGACCTGAATGAGCGCATCCTGAGTTTCAACTACACTTCAATTTATCAGCCGGTGGAAGCGCGGCTGCGCCAGCACGAAAATTTCATCCTCAAGCACTACCTGGCCCAGTTCAACGAGGAAACTATCCAACCGAAAAAGTTCCAGAACTGCGGCGAACCCTGTCCGGTGGTTTGCAAAAAAATGTTCGGGCGTTATAAAAAGGACTATGAGCCGTATCACGTTCTTGGCCCGCAGGTGGGGGTCTTCGACCAGCGCGCGGCGGAATTGCTCAATGATTTCACCGATGCAATGGGATTCGACTCTATCCAAACCGGTGGGACACTGGCCTGGATAATGGAACTGGTACACGATGGACTCATCGACCCGCTGGAGTTTGGTCTGCCTCCGGCCAGCGAAATGCGCTTTGGCTGGGCCGATACCCCGGCAGATTTCGACCTGGCCGCCGACAGCATGAAAAACGCCCGCTACGCGATGAATGTCCTTCAGGCCATTCTGTTCGAGCCGAAGGCCGAGGTCTTTCAGTACGGCATCCGGGTGGCGGCCCGTAAAATCGACAAACGCCTGGGCATTCGCAGCATGGACCGGGCCGTGTTCATCTCGCATGGGGATGAGGGCTGCATGGTTCCCAATCAGTATTGGGTGCCGGGCATGCTCAGCCCCATGCCCATGATGGGCAAATATTTTGTGCATTATGGCGTGGAATTTCTGCCGCCCACGGCGCTGGGACGCAAGAATGTAGAACGCATGACCTATGAATTGTTCAATGAGAACAGCGGCATTTGCCGTTTCCACCGCAAATGGGCGGAGGCCATCACCGACGAAATTCTCCAGGCGCATTATGGGCTACAAACTGACTACAAGGCGCATCAGTTTCGTCTGGCGCGCGAAATCTATGAGCGTGAAGCCCCCAAAATCGTTTATTGGGAGAGCGAGCGGGTGATTGACCTGGTGATGGGATTCCTGGAGCAATGGGAAGCCGACGGGCTGCGTGACCCCGACCTGCTCGGCTGGCTGGAGCGCTTCCGCGCCGATAAATTCACAGCCGCCCGCGACTACTGGCGGGCTGTTCGCGAGGGCATTCACGCTGCTTTTCAGGAGGGCGCTCAGGCTATCCCTGACAACTTTACGCCGGGCCAGCAGGGAAAACTGGCATCTACGTCAGAACCCTGATTGGAAAGGCGTATATCGCATTGAATCTCCTCGCCTTTGTGGTCTGGTCCTGGAATGAAATCGACCGCCCCCAGAAAAATCTGAAGGCGGTCGATTGGTTGCAGGATGTGGAGGGATGGACTTACGCGGTTTGCAAAAATTCTTGCTCAGCGAGTGTAATCGCTTCCTCAAAAACTTCCAGCCCTTCGTCGATTTCCGATTTCGAGATGCAGAGCGGTGGCGCAATGCGGATGACCGATTTTGAACAACCCAAAAGCAGCAGGCCGCGCTCGAAGCCATGATGGACAACCGAATCGCGCAGTTCGGGGGCATATTCTTTCGTCTCTTTGTTCTTCACAAATTCTACGCCAATCATCAGACCGATACCGCGTACATCGCCCATGGATGGGTGGCGCATGGCCATTTCTTGTAAGGCCTGCAGGGTGTACTGACCAACTTCAGCCGCATTTTGGAGATATTCACGCTGAATTAACTCGATAGTCTTGACGCCTGCCGCGCAAGACAGGGGGTTGCCGCCATAGGTATTGCCATGCGAGCCGCGCTCCCAGGTCATGATGCTTTTGCGCGCAATGCAGGCTCCGAGTGGGACGCCGCTGGCAATGCCTTTGGCGCTGGTTACGATATCGGGTTCGACGCCAAAGTGTTCAATGGCCCACCACTTGCCGGTGCGTCCCATGCCGCTTTGGACTTCATCTGCAATGAGGAGAATGCCATATTTGTCGCACAGTTGGCGCAAGGCTGGGAAAAACCCCGGCGGCGGGACGATATACCCGCCCTCTCCCTGAATAGGTTCTACCAAAATCCCGGCCACTTCTTCGGCGGGCACAATCTGACGGAAAATCTGGTCTTCAATGTAGCGTACCACTGCCTCGCCATAATCTTCGCCTGGCTTGCATTCAAGGATAGGCCGATATGGATTGGGGAAGGGAGCATGCGTGACGCCATTCATCAACGGGTAAAAACCGCGGTGATACGTTGATTTGCTGGCGGTAAAGGTGACGGCGCCCATCGTCCGCCCGTGAAAGCCACCCGTGAAGCCAATAAAGTTCGTGCGTTCGGTGTGGTAACGCGCTAATTTGATGGCCGTTTCGACCGATTCGGTGCCAGAATTGGTCAGAAAAGTGACCGCTTGTTCCTGCATCGGCGCAATTTCATCCAGTTTTTCAGCCATCTCAATCATTTTGATATGATAAAAGTCGGATGAGATGTGCAGAAATTTTTCGGCCTGTTCCTGGATGGCTTTGACCACCTCAGGATGGCTGTGGCCGGTGGAATTGACGGCAATTCCTGCCATGAAATCAAGAAAGCGGTTGCCGTCCACGTCCCACAGCCACGCGCCTTTGCCATAATCCATGACAAAGGGGTAATCACGCGGGTAAGAGGGGGAAATGACCGCCCCATCGCGCTCGACCAGCGCACGGGCTTTGGGACCGGGTAGATTCATGGGTTTCATGCAGACTCCTTTTTTAGAAGAGAGAAGATATTGGGTATTCAGGATGGTTGAACGCGTCTGACCGCAAGACGGCCAAATCAGACGAAGGTGCGGGCTCCCGCAGATGGGGTGCAACGGGCGGTCATGGAAAGTGGGTTGAGTTTCTCCCCAAAAAACGGAAAACCGGCCTGGGGGAGTCAGGTCGTGAGTCAGCCGTCAGGTGGAAGCCCAAGCGCCGCAGCATTGGGCGCAGCGGGGCAATCCAAAAATATCATTAAACAGGTGCGGCTCATGTTGAAATTATATCGTAAACCCCTTTGCTTTTGAGCGGTCTCAAAGAGACAGAAATCATCAAGCCGCGCGATGAATATCCGGTTTCAGGTTACTTTCGGCCAAAATCGGCAGGAATTTCACCCCAGGCATTCGTATCCCATTTCAGAAGTTTCACGCGCGGTTTCTGTTTCGCCAGCCAGGCTTCGGCGCGTTCGATGAGCGCAAACAGTTCCGCGTTTCGTTCCGTTCGTTGCAGTTCCGTGCGGCATTTTCCCGCCCGAATCCACGCGAGGGCGGTTTTGCTGTCAGAATAAATCGGCATGGATGCGTTGTGTTTTTCCATCCATGCCAGGGCATGGACGAGCGCCAGAAATTCACCGACGTTGTTGGTTCCATCAGGATATGGCCCCTGGTGAAAAATTTGCTCCCCGCTTTCGGTTTGCACGCCGCGCCATTCGACCGGCCCGGGCATACCGCTGCAAGCCGCATCCACGCACACAGAGGGCAGCAAAGGCTGAGTAGGAGCAAGCAACCAGACCTGGCTGGAATCTGGCTTGACGTGGTTTTGCTCATCACTGCCGCGCAGCGCGACTTTGGCAGCCGGGAGACTCTCGAAGGCTTTGTATCTGGCGCCAGGGTAGCCAGAGACCTGCGCGGAACATTCCTCCCAGGAGTGGAAAATCCCGGTCTGACGGCCTTTCCAGACGACGTAGAATTTGTTTTTCTTCACGCTTTACTTGAGTCCGGCAATCAATTGGCTAACGTGGTCTAACATGCGTTGACCGCGAAAGCTGCCATACAGCAGTCGAGCGGCAACTTCTTTATCGATTTTCTCAGGCGAGCCAACTGCTTTGCCAATTTTTTGCAAAATGCCCCGGTCGCAACGGTCGAGCAGTTCGGTAGCGCGGTTGATTTCAGGAGCAAAAGTCACGCGCCGGTCCCAAAGTTTCATCTCAGAGGGCGGGTTGTTGCCCTCTTTGTCAAAGGTGAAACAATAGGTGTGGAATAATTGGTGGGCGGTTTCAGTGATATAGCCGCCGGTCACATGCGGGGCGTTCTCCTCGAAATGGGCATGGACTTTATCCTTGAGTTGAGTAAGCGAGAGCCCGCCTACCTTACCAAATTCGTGGAATTTAAAAATGATTGCCGGGCGGTATTCGTTGGGCGTCATGCGGATTTTTTGGGCGGCGAGAATTTGCAAATAGTTTTCAAGAACTGTTTCTGGCGAGGGGGGGGCTTCTGGGATGAGTTGGGCTTCGAGTTGGTCGCCGCTGGTACGCAGGTTAATCATCTCCTGCTGGGCCTGGAGAAAGTCTTTGAAGCTGGCAAAGTCGTAATTTCGCTCGCTGAAGGAGGGATTCAGCCGCAACATCGATTTTTTCAACTCTGAAGCGGGCATCCATTCTCCTTCCCAGGCCTCCAGTACCCGGCGCAGGAGCAGCCGGGCTTCGGTGATATCGAAGGAAGGGGCGGGCGCTTCGCTGGGTGAAACCTTTTTCGGTTTGGCCGGGGCAGGCGGCGGGGCAAGCAGCTTGTCGTAGAAGATAAATTCGTCGCAAGCGTTGACCAGATATTCGGCGCTCGTGCCGCTGATGCCAATTCCAATGACCACTTTGCCATGTTCGCGCAATCGGTGCACCAGTTCAGTAAAATCGCCATCTCCTGAAACCAGCAAAACATGGGTAATATGGCTATTGGGGTTATAAACCATCTCCAACGCATCGATGACGATCCGAATGTCGGCGGCGTTTTTGCCGCGTTTGCTGGAGACATGCACCAGGTCAATCCCCAGCCCCAGCAAATCACGCTGAACGCTGCGTTGTTCTGACCAATCGGCGTAGGCCCGTCGCAGCACGGTCCGCCCAATCCGGCTGGCGGTTTCCAACACTTTATCCCACTCAACTTCGGCATCTTTGCCGAGGGTATCAGTTACGCTGATTTCGATGTTGTCGTAGTCAATGAAAACGGCCACCTGGGCAGAATCGTTATTCATTGGCCCTCCTCAGAATAATTTCTTTGCGCAGAGTATAAAGTAGATGCGGGCGGCTGGCAACCTTCGGAATCGAACCCCCCCCATTCTTACCTTACTGTGAGAATGGGGGGGCAATTTCATATTGGATTACCAGCTGATTGGCCCTGATTTGCGATAGTTACGCGCCATCAGTCGTAAATCGAGCAGGTTGATGACTCCATCGGCATTCAAATCTGCTTCAGCGGGGGCATTGGCGTTATAGTTCATGCCAATCGTCAGGGCATCGAACTGGTCAATCACGTTGTTGCCATCCAGGTCGCCCGCCGGAAGTATGATGGAAGGGATTTCTATCCTTTGTCCAGCATTCAGATTTACCTGTCCCTGCGCGGAAAGGAAACCGCTGGCAGTGATTCCGACAAGATACGTTCCGGGTAAGAGTTCGAGACTGAATGCGCCATTGTCTGTTGCAGTAAGCGAGGTCACCGGACTACCATCCATGGCGTAGAATGTGACCGTTGCGGGCTTGCTCACCTGAATTTGTCCAGCGACCGTGCCGGTGGTGGGGGGCGGAACCGTTGGGCTGGGGCGTGGCCCGGAGGTGGAAGTTGGCGGGAAGGTTGGCGTAACCGTTGGCTCCAGCGTGGGGGTGGGATATGCAGTAGATTCGATGATGGACAGGTCGACGTTCAGGAACAGCAGGCTGGAGAGGGTGTTGTCGTCGCTGATAACGCGCGCCTGACATTGCAAGTTTGCTGGACCAGCCTTAAGCGCTTTTGCCCGGAAGGTCAACGCCGCTCCGCTCTGGTTGGCTCGATTCTCTCCGCTGGCTGCTATCGCAACAATGAAGGAGCCGTTTTGGGGACCGTTGAGCGCAAGCACCGGGTCGTCGCCAAAGAGATTGGTCACAGACATTTCGCTGATTTCAAGCGCGCCTTCGGCAAATGAGCAGGAAAATTCGACGCCAGAATAGCCCTGTTCTGGAACGTTGTTCAGGCCAAGCATCACCAGCGCGGTCTCGTTTGGCGCAATCCGCAGGGGTGTGATTTCGGCATACCCATAAGGCTCCGCAGGGAGGGAGCGCGTGGGTTGCGGCGTAAGCGTGGAGGTTGCCTGTGGCGTTTTCGTTGGCTGGGGGGTGGCAGTGATGGCCGGGATATTGTCTTTCGTTAGCCGCACGATTTCGCTGCCGTCGGGCAGGATTTCGACATATCCATACACAGCGCCTATTTTTTTATAAGCAAACCAGTTGCCGCTGTTGCTGCGGTAGTAAGCCAGAACGCCATCCTTCCAAACCGGCGGGATGTCGTTAAACAGGTCGTTTTCGGTAAACAGCTTTGCGCGGGCCTGGCTCCAAATCGCGCGCTCATTTGATATATCCCAATCACCCACCAGCGAAATCTGGGGCAGGGTACCAAGTAAAGCCGAGATGTTATCGTCAATTGCCTCGCTGTTGTCTTCTTTGGCCCAGCGATAACTGCCCGTCAGGGCTACTTTGAGGGGGTGGTTAAGGCGGGTTTTTGCGTACTGGTTTTGACGCAAGAAGGTTTCGGTACCTTCGTACGTAAAGAAGATGTGTGGCAGCAGCCAGGGTGCGGAATATTCGCTCATAATTGCCAGGTTAGGGTTGGACTGGCGGGCCAGGGCGATGACGCTCATTTCGCCCAACACAAAACTATTGCCGTTTTGCACCTGCCTGTCTGCCGGGAACCAGTCACCAGCATCCATGCCGAGAGTATCCATATACGCGCCGACTGCTCCATATTTGTTCAGGTAATTATTCAGGTTGCGGGGCAGGTAATTTCTGAATTTATCGGAGGCTGGATGCAGCAGGTGAAGTTCTGAATCATACGTTCCGCGCGTATCGGCCCAATAGTTTTGCCAGTTAGCGGGCGTTCCCGCGTAATCTGGCGTAAATTGGTAGCCAGGAGGCAGCCAGCCCATCCCGCTCAACATATTCAAACGGCGCGACGCGCCCTGTTCGTTGAAAATCAGGGTGTAAGGATGATAGAGAATCATCGGCCAGCCATATTGGCGGATATACTGCATTTCGACTGCAGTTGGGCGGTCGCTGTTGCGCACCAGGGAAGGGTCTCCAAACAGAACGATGCGGTCACCATTCCACTCGTAATAAAGGGTTTTTTGCGGTGGTGTAATGGATGCCAACTCGGCGAATTTGTGTGGCTTTTCGCTGTAGTCATTATTCGCGGCCTCAAAGACAGCATGGATGTTGCGAACCCAGGGCGCGGTATGTTGCCAAAGCGGCTTTGCGCCGGTGCGGGTCTCGAAAACAGTCTTCCAGCGGCGGGCGGCTTCGTACCAGGCCGGGTAGGTTCCAATGCGCCAGACTGGAGAAATGATTTGCTGTTTGTTCGCCGCCGCCATATCCTGCCCCGCATACAAAACGAGATGGTCGTAGGCCGGACGGTGGAGCAGTTCGATGTTGTCCGGCGCGTAGCGCGTCGATTCGGACCAAACGCCAACGACGGATTGATTTCCCTGAATGACCGCCATGGTGGGCGAATAGAGACCATAGCCAGGAAACGAAACCTGGTCGTCTTTGGCAGCATCCGAACGGAAGTATTTTGCCCCGCTACCGAGAATGACCGATTGTGTGACAGAGTTCATGATTGGTACATCAACGCGGAAGGGTTGAAGCCCTGCTGCGCCTTCGGTGGCGGTCATTTGAACCAGGATTTCGCCGCTCGAGTCGATGGTAATATCATAAACCAGCGTACTGCCAGGCGCAGGCGAGCCATTGTAATATAGCGTGGAATATGTTAATCGCCCGGCATTTGGCTGCAGCAGAGAGAACGTCACCGTTGAAGATTCTGTCGGCCAGCGCAGGTAGTAACTTCCGCTGGCGTCTTTCGATGAGAACCCGATGAACCCCTGGGTGACAGAGGGACGATTTTGAGTCGAACTGCCGTTGACCAGAACCTCGCCAGATGCTTTATCTTTGATGTAGTTAATGGCGCCGTTCTCAATACGGATATCCAGACTGTTGGTGCTGATGGAAAGCACGCGATTGGCGAAACTGAAAGAGGCAGACGTCTGCTCTTGCGGGGCCGCCAGCGCGGGCCGGAATCCTCCCCAGGCCAAAGACAATATCACCAGCATAACAGCAAACCGATGTGCTTTTTTGAACATAACAACCTTCCTTTCCGATAATAGGCCATGCGGCTCAAAACAGAGCTACATGACTGCTTTACCAATAAGAGTGCAGTGCCTTCGCGTTCAGGCAATCTCATTCTGACTCCATCCCTGGCGGCAAGGGGGTTGCCCAAAACCAGGCATGGAGGAAAATGAAATTCACCCGATGAAAAAAGAAGGTTGAGAAATCGTTGGAACGATGAGCCTCTGGCGCAGATGATTCGCAATCGCTGGGGCGGCGGTTACGAAATGAATTTACCTGTCCTGGGTAAAATCGGTGCGTGCGTTTCAACTCCTTTGGACGTTCTCATTATGGGATAAAACGATATAATCCAGAATATGACTTCGGTACTAAAAATATTGAAAAGCAGTTACAAATTTGTAAATAGGTCTATGCGACTTAATCATGAAATTAATATGTTTTTTTAAAAAATTTTGTTTCTGAAGTTTGAATGGAGTTGCTCACTTATGCGTATCGGAATGATGGCTGACGCCTATAAACCCCACATCAGTGGAATTACCAACTATATCGAGTTAAATAAACGCTATCTGGAGCAAGCCGGGCATGATGTCTTTGTTTTTACCTTTGGAAACGAAGAATATCAGGATGACGAGCCACATATTATCCGCTCTCCTGGCCTTCCGCTGGTGGATACGGGTTATTATCTGTCCTTTCAACATAGCCGCCAGGCGAAAAAATTGTTGCAAACGATGGATGTCGTTCACGTTCACCATCCCTTTCTGAGTGGACGTCTGGCCCTGCGCTATTGCCGACCGCTCAATATCCCGGTCATTTTTACCAACCATACCCGTTATGACATCTATGCTCAGACTTACCTGCCCGGCATTCCGGCAGAAATCAGCGAGGGCTTACTCGAAACGTACATGCCCGATTTCTGCGCAGCGGTAGACATGGTCATTTCACCGTCGCCAGGCATGGCTGGTGTGTTGCGCCGTTTCAAAGTGACTGCCCCCATTACCATCATTCCCAATGGCGTAGAATTAAATCGTTTTTACAAGTCGAACGGCAGCGAGCAAAGGCAACGCTACGGACTGAACGCCGATGATTTGTTGTTGATATACACGGGGCGCCTTGCTCCTGAAAAAAACCTGCTCTTCTTACTTAGAGCATTTCGCGGGTTGATTGAGGCCGTTCCAAACGCCCATCTCCTGTTGGTCGGTGATGGGCCCGAGCGTGAAAAACTGGAGGAGCAGGCCAGCGAAAGGGATGGCGGAGAGCATATTCACTTTGCCGGGCGCGTTCCATATGATGACCTGCCCGATTACCTGGCGATGTGCGACATCTTCGTCACTGCCTCGGTGAGCGAAGTTCATCCGCTTTCGGTCATCGAGGCCATGGCCGCCGGGTTGCCGGTGATGGGAATTCAATCGGTAGGGGTGGGAGATACTGTGAAGGATGGCATCAGCGGATATCTTTCCAGCCAGGACCTGGCCGCTTTTACCGCCAAATTGACCCGTCTCTGCCTGGATGAATCGGCTCGCCGCCGCATGGGCAAGCAGGCGCGCAAGGAATCTGAACGATATGACATCCAACATACCACTGCGGAGATGCTCAAGCATTATGAGCGGCTTGCAAGCCAGGGCCACTCCCGCCGGCATGGGGTTGGGTTTCGTTTTCGCAGTTTTCTGGAGAAGTTCCGATGATGAACCATAACCAGAAAATCGGCAGGTGGGGCGAAGAAGCTGCCACCGCCTATCTGGTGGAAAAAGCATATCGAATTGTAGAGAGAAACGTCCGCACTCCATACGGCGAAATTGACATTGTGGCCAGGATGGACGATGTGACCATTTTTGTAGAGGTCAAAGCCCGCACATCGCGCAGCTTTGGCCTGCCCGAAGAAGCGCTTACACCCCGCAAATTGAAACGCATGTTCGCCGCCGCCGGGCATTATGCCGCCGAGCATGAAATTGATACATGGCAGTGTGACGCGATTTCTGTGGAAGGAATTCCTGGAGTTCCGCCGCGCATCGAGCATTTTGAGAATGTGACGGCGGGTTTGGAATAGGGTGAATGAGCGTGGCAGTTATTTCTCGGAGTGACTGTCACCTGCTTCTGTTTCTGCCAGCAAGCCCAACTCGGCCAGGGTTGCCGCAATTTTGGCTTCGGCTCCGCGCTGAATGGCGATGGTGGTTGGGCCAATGATTTCGCCCAGGAAACGGGCGGCTTTCGAGGTGCGCAGTTCGGCCAGGACTTCGGGTTTGCTGACCTTAAGCACGGTCAGGGTTTCGATGCGGGCCTCGGTGCCATTTGCTTCCCAGCGCTGGAGCGCCCTGATAAGCACTGGCGGAACTTGTCCGCCGGTTTGTTTTGCCAGCAGACTGAGCAGGTGATTGACCTTGAGCCCCTGCCCGGCAGCGCGTTTGAGAGAGGCGGGGGTGACGTGGTAATGATATTCGTCAGAGTGGGTTGAATTGCCCCATTCGCAGAATCGCGCCACCTGATAACGGATGTCGCGGGGGCTCAGGCGGGGGATGGTGATAAGGCCGTGTGAGAAAATCGTGATTCTGGCGGTTTCGGGGGGCGTAATTCGTAATTCGTTATTCGTAATGCGGAAGGCGGTGGGTGCGGCAGTTTTATCCGGCGCGGCCAGGTCCAGTTGGCCTAGCCAGTGTAGCATTTGGAAGAAATAGCGAATGAGCAGGCCATCCACTTCGTCCCAATGAGCAAACCCGCGTAAGTATTCTCCGTCGGAAAGTCGTTTGATAAACCAGGTGTCGTAATCTCCGGCGGGTCGCTGGAAGTCGGGGTATTTTTGCTTGATGTCACGGATAAAGGATGGAATGCTCCACCACACGCCTTCGGGAATGGCCTCGAGCAGGTTGAGCAGAAATTCGCGGGTGACGAGCGGCTGGTTTTCCCAGGCGCCCTCAAAGGCCAGGCCGGGCAGCAGGCGCAGTTCGTTGAACGTCTCACTGGCTTGCCAGGCTTCGACCAGGGAAGCCAGGGCTGTCTCGCGCGGCGCTTCGAGAAAGGTTTTGACGGCTTCCGGTTGTAGCGTGTTTCCGCTGGTTAAGTGGGATGCCGCTAACAGCCCAGTCAGGACTGGGGTGGGAATTGCCAGCGCGGGAGGTTCAATTCCGAGACGCAGAGCGGCCAACAGCGTGGTCAAATCATCCAAAATATGGTCGGTTGCAGGCAGGATGTGGGATTTTTCGACCGGGGTGGCGGCGCGTCCGATGGCTTTGTCTGCGGGGGTGGGTGACGGAGGGGATGGCTGGGTTAGGATGGGTGGTTTACGCGCGCTGACGGTGGGAATGATGACGGCTTCCGGTTCGTTTTCGGTCATAATTTCGTCGAGGTCAGCGTATTCCGGCTCGGATAAGTCGGTATATTCTGGCTCTGGGACATTAGAGGTTAGTTCACCAGGGGGTTCTGGTTGTGGCTCTGGGGCGGGCGCTTTGCCTGGTTCGAAGCCGATGAATTCCAGGGCTTGCATCAGGTCATCGGGAATGAAGGCAAATTCTTGCGGGCCGGCGGGGGTTTCGAAGAAGGCTTTTCCAATCAGCGCGCGGTAGTAGAGCGTCTCTGCGGCGGAGTTGGGGCGGGCATGCGGCTGTTCGCGGTCCCGTTTGCCGGGGCCCATCTCGCGGAGGTCGCCAAACCGGCGCGCAAATTGCGCCCAGGGGAGGCGCCCCCCTGCGCTGAACAGAGTTTGCAGGGCTTCACGAGCCGGGTCGGCCAGCGCTGCGACGACTTCTTCCATCAATTCGGCGTCGAGCATGGCTTCGGTCAGTTCGAGCGCAGCCTCGGCAGGGGCCGAAGTATGCAGTTCGATACCCCACAGTGAGGCAACGATGCGCAGAAAGCCGAGGTCCTTAGCAGGGAGGGTTTGGGCGAGAGAGGGCATGGGATGATTGTAATGGGGAATGGGTGATTAGTTGGGGAGTGAACCTTTTTTAACAACCTGTTCGCCATATTTTTCTTGCAATTCGTCGAGAACGTAACGCAGCTTGCGGGCTTTTTCGTTCCCGGCTCCGCCCCACAGCGGTATCTGGCGGATGGGGGCGCTTAGCCCGCTCACGCCGACTCCAATGAGGCGCACAGATTGCCCCGGCGCGCGAATTTTGCGGATGAGGTTGAGCGCAGTGCTGTAAATTTCTTCGTCCAGGTCGGTGGACGAGGGTAATGCCATTTGCCGGGTGAGCGTGGTGAAATTGGGCCAGCGCAGTTTGATTTTCACGGTAGATGCGGCCAGGTGCTCGCGGCGCAGGCTTTTTCCTATCTGTGCAGAGAGTTCTTTCAGGGTGTGTTCAAGGGTTTTGTCGTCCGAAACATCGCGGGAGAAAGTGGTTTCCTGAGAGATGGATTTGACGGCATGTTCGGTCACGACCGGGCGCTCGTCGATACCTCGTGCGTGGCGCGCCATTGCACGGCCATGAATGCCGAAGCGTGTTGCCAGTTCACGCTCATCGCGGGCGGCCAGTTGGCCGATGGTATAAATGCCCAAACTGGCAAGTTTCTGTTCGGTCTTGGCGCCGACCCCCCACAGCATGGCAACGGGTAACGGAGCCAGGAAGGTTGCTTCTTCTCCGAATGGGACAATGGTGATGGCGCGCGGATAATCGGCCCCATGCGCAGCTTTTTTACCGAGTTCTGTGGCAATTTTGGCAACCAGTTTGTTGGAGGCCACGCCCACCGAGCATGGTAAGCGCAATTCATCCATCATTTGCGTTTGCAGACTGCGCGCAATTTCGATTTCCGGTCTCTGAATGTCGCTGATGTCAAGAAAGGCTTCGTCAATGGAAATTTGCTCGACCAGCGGCGATAGGTTTCGCAGGCGGGCCATCACCTGCGCCGATACTTCCTCGTAAGCGGTGCGATGTGGCGGGACAATCAGCAGGTGCGGACACAGGCGCAGAGCCTGGCTCATGGGCATGGCTGAGCGCACGCCCAGGGCGCGCGCTGCGTAAGAGCAAGAAGCCACTACCCCGCGCTCGTTGGGCTTGCCGCCAACGGCAAACGGCCTGGCGCGCAGCGAAGGGTCGCGTAACTCTTCAACGGCACAGAAAAAAGCATCCAGGTCAAGGTGCAAGATGATACGGGGCATGACAGAAACTCTTATCAATTTTAATAACAAATGAGAATTTTGCGCATACCATGTAAAGATGAGTTATGATTAAAGGGTATGCAACGCGCCGATTCCCCGTTTGTTACCGACTGGTATGTTGTTTCCCTGCGCTGGTTTGTCTTAATGGGAATGGCTTTATCGATTGCTGTGCGCGAAAATCCTTTTTCGTTTAGCACCGTTGCCAGCAGCGCGTTGCTGGTGGGCTTGACCCTCTGGAATTTATTCCTTTCCTGGATGGCCGGGCAAAATCGGCGGTTGAAGTACCATCGTTTATTCAGCGTCAGCATTGATATCGCTTGCGCCACCGGGTTTTTCCTGGTAGAAGGTACTTTCATTGGCCCGGCAGCCTGGGTAATGATGATTCCCCTGGTCAGTGGAAGTTTATACTACAACTTTAAAGGCGGCGTCCTCATCGCCTTGTGTCTTTCGCTCGTGGAGGTGGCGGGCGGGTTGATTTCTGGCCAGATGAATCTGCTCGTGACGGCGGTTGGCGTAGTCCTTACTATTTTCCTGGGAATTGTGTTTGGGTTTATCAGCCAGCAATTATATAAACGCTGGCAAGAGGAACGCGCCAAACAAATTGCGGCGCGCGAAAAACAGCAGAAGGTGGAAAACGACCGCCTGCGCGCCATTTACAACCTGTCTTCAGCCCTCACCAGTACCCTGAGTTACAAACGCGTGCTCGACCGTGCCTTAGACTTGAGCGTCAGCGCTCTGCATGTCGAAGAAAGTGACCCCGAAGACCCATCGATTCCGGGGGATGACCGGATTGTCAGCGCGATTCTGTTGTTCCGGGGCGAGGAGTTAACCGTTGGCTCGGCCCGCCGCTTTACACAGGCCGATATGCGCGCCACCTTCCCTGCCAAAAGTGGCCTGCTGGCCAAAGTTATCGAAGAGGGAACCGCCATCACGGTCAACTCCATTGCATCGGACCCTGAGTTGGGGCGCATTGTTGGACTTTCGCACTGTAAATCTATCCACTTTTTTCCTTTGAGCAGTGGTTTTAATGCCTACGGCGTGATGATTACCGGCCATCCTGACCCGGCTTACTTCAACCGCGAACGGTCGGACATCCTGGGCATTGTTGGACGTCAGGCAGTGATTGCTATTCAGAACGCGCGCCTGTACCAGGACCTGGCTGATGAAAAAGAACGAATTACCGAAGTGCAGGAAGAAGCCCGCAAAAAACTGGCGCGAGACCTGCACGACGGCCCAACCCAATCAGTGGCGGCCATGGCCATGCGTGTTAACCTGGCGCGCCGCATGATTGACCGCGACGCCAATGCTGCCAAAGAAGAACTGGAGAAAATTGAGGAACTGGCGCGGCGAACCACCAAAGAAATTCGTCACATGCTCTTCACCCTGCGTCCGTTGGTGTTAGAGTCACAGGGTTTGAAAGCAGCTCTTCAGGCAATGGCAGATAAAATGAAAGAAACTTATGGGCAGGATGTCATCATCCAGGTCGATGAAAAGCTAGCCGAACAGCTGGAAATGGGAAAAAGTGGCGTCATCTTCTACATTGCCGAAGAGGCAGTGAACAATGCCCGTAAACATGCCCAGGCCTCTCATATTTGGGTGCGCTTAAACGCCCTGCGCCGCCAGCCCGATATTGTCCAACTCGAAATTGCGGATGATGGGGTTGGCTTCGATGTAAATGCGACAATGAAATCTTACGACAAGCGCGGCAGTTTGGGGATGATTAACCTGCGCGAGCGCACCGAACTGGTCAATGGCCTGCTCAACATCGAATCCGCCCCCGGACGGGGTACAAAAGTCCAGGTTTATATTCCGCTGACAGAAGAAGCCGCCGATATGTTGCATCATGCCCGCGAGCGGCAACAGGAAAAAGCAGCCTGAGTTGCCTTTGGGCCGACCAGCCTTTTAGACCGTTTTTGGTGCGAACCATGCCACTTGCCAATGGAACTTACTATTTCGCCCATGAAGAAGAGAATTGGACCCGCCCGGCGGTGATTCTATTGCACGGCGCGGGGGGAAATCACCTGTTCTGGCCGCCAGAGATACGCCACCTGGCAGGGCAGCGCATTTATGCTCTGGATTTGCCCAGTCATGGCAAATCGGAAGGCATTGGGCGGCAATCTATCAGCGATTATGCCGAATCTGTGTTGCATTTCATGGATTCGCTTAAACTGCGTAAGGCGGTTTTCGTGGGGCATTCTATGGGTGGGGCAATTGCCCTGTGGATGGGGATTCACCGCCCTGCGCGAACGCTTGGCCTGGGATTAATCGCCACCGCGCCGCGCTTACGGGTTTCGCCGGAACTGTTGGAGAATACCTCGAACCCCGTCACCTGCCCCTTGGCGGTGAAAATGATTGTGGAATGGTCCTTTTGTGAATCAACCGATGCGCGCCTGAAGGAACTTGCCGCAAAGCGCATGTCTGAAGTGCGGTTCTCGGTGCTGCATGGCGATTTTTTGGCCTGCGCTGCCTATGATGAAAGCAATCTTCTGGGGCGCATCAAGGCTCCAACGCTCATTTTATGCGGCACAGAAGACAAGATGACGCCAGTTTTCCTTTCTGAAGCCATGCGCGAGCGCATCAAGGGCTCGCTGTTTCACGCCATCAATGGAGCGGGACACATGGTCATGCTGGAGCAGCCGCTGGTAGTGGCGCGCATGCTGGATTTGTTCCTGAATACGATTGATTACCGTCCGGGGGAAACTCTCAACGCCGGATAAGTTTTTGCAAAATGGGCAGAGCATGCCTGACCGCCAGAGCGCGATGGCTCAGGCGGTTTTTTTCTTCCAGCGAGAGTTCTGCCATGGTGCGATTCATCTCTGGGATGAAGAAAATTGGGTCATACCCGAATCCGCCATTGCCGCGTTCTTCAGGGATGATTTCTCCGTAACAATTTCCTGTTGCAAACTGTACCAGGCCATTCGGCGCTGCCACCGCAACTGTGGCGTGGAAATGGGCTGTCCAGGGGCGCGGCTTCTCGGCCAGTTTTGAGAGCAGAAAGACGCGCCGGTCGGCATCAGAAGCGCCCGGCTGTCCGGAATATCGCGCGGAATACAGTCCTGGCTCGCCGCCCAGGACATCCACCTCCAGCCCGGAATCATCGGCCAGGGCAATCAGCCCGCTGGCCTGGCTGTAAGCGCGCGCTTTTTTTCCGGCATTTTCCTCGTAAGTAGTGCCGTCTTCCTCGACCTCCATCTCCAGCCCCAGGTCTTTTGGGGTCACTAACTCTACCTCCAGACCATCAAGCAGGGCCTGAATTTCTTTAACTTTCCCTTTGTTGCCGGTGGCAATAAGAATCTGTGGCATGGCGTCTCCCAAAAATATTTTATTCGTTGATTTGCGTCAGCGCCCATGCAGCGTGTTCACGCACGAGCGGCTCATCCTGGCTTTGGGCGTGTTCTGTTAACGCGGGCAGAGAATCCATGCTCTGCAAATTTCCAGCGGCAACGGCAAGGTTGCGCAAATATCCGCGCCGTTTGGCGCGCTTGACCGGGCTGTTCCTGAATTTCCGGTTGAATTCTTCGGCGGTCAAGGTTAATTCTTGCGCCAAAACCGGTAGCGGAACGCCCTCGCGTGGCGCAAAGGCCGGGTCGCTGCGCTGATGCGCAAAACGGATGTTCCAGGGACAAACCATCTGGCAAAGGTCGCAGCCGAAGACCCAATTGCCAATCTGTGGGCGCAGTTCGACCGGGATTTCAGCCTTGTTTTCGATAGTCAGGTAGGAAATACAGCGTCGGGCATCGAGGGTTCGGTCAGGGCGGATGCACTGCGTGGGGCAGGCTTCCATGCAGCGGGTACAGGCGCCGCAATGGTCGGCAGTAAAGGGCGGGTTGGGCGGCAGGTCGAGGCCGAGCAGGATTTCAGCCAACAGGAAATAGGAACCGTTTCTGGGCGAGATGAGACAGGTGTTTTTGCCAATCCATCCCAGCCCGGCGCGCTGAGCCAGGTCGCGTTCCAGGAGCGGGCCAGTATCGGTGTACCAGCGGTTGGGAATTGAATGCCCCACTTTTTCCTCGATGAAGCGAACGATGGCTTCAAGACGCGGCGGAATGACAAGGTGGTAATCATCACCCCAGGCGTAGGCGGCGATGCGTCCGCTGGGGAGTTGCTCTTTTGACGGCGAAACAGATGCAGGGTTCTGATACGGAATCCCCAAAACGAGGATGGAACGGCATTCGGGCAGAATACGGCGTGGGTCGGCGCGGCGCGCCAGAGCGCGTTCTTCCTCCAGGTAGGCCATTTGTCCGTGGTGTCCTGCTTTCAGCCAGCGCTGGTAGTCGTCGAAATGTGCGGGCGGGTCAGGAGTCGTGATGCCCGCCAGGGAAAATCCCAACTGGCGGGCATATTCTTTGATGGCATCTGCAAGTTGAGCGCGGTTCATGGAACGGTGATGATGACAGAAAGCCGTTCGCCGAAGGTGAAGCCGTTGTTGTTTCGCAGGACCCAATAACCGCTATAGGTGCCAGAAGTCAGAGGGGCTTTGAGGGTGAGCGAGATTTCCACTTCTTCGCCAGGCAGCACGTCGCTGGTGAGGGCGGTTGCCTGTCCACCCATGCGGTTATCGCCATACGACCACATGATTTGGTAGCCGCGCGTCCAGGTGCAGGTACCGGTGTTTTTCACCCGCCAGGTTTTGACAAATTCCTGGCCGGGGTTCATCTGCGTTCCATCCGGTACGGAGACATCCGCGACATAGATGGCGTCATCACATAAACCCGGCGTAGGGCTTAGCGTAGGTTGCGGGATAGGCGTTTCGGTGGGCGTTTCGGTGGGTTGTGGGCTTGGCTCGAACGTGTTGGTTGGAACGGCCTGGGCGGTTTGAGTGGCCTGAGCCATGATGGTTTCTACAACGGCGGTCTGGATGGCATTGACATCAATAGGCGTGGCAGTTGGTTCGGTTGCGGCGTTGCTGCAAGCCGCCAGCATGAAGGTAAGGGCGAACAGTATTCTCTTCATAATTCCACCTTTTTGGAGAGAGTATCGGCGTTTTATTCTCCAGATTCATTATATCCCGCAAAGGGTCGTATAACAATAAAAAACCGCTTTCCCCCAAAGCGGTGGTGTGGATTGGAACGTCCCGAAGGCTGTTTGAGCCTTCGGGACGCCAGGCCGTGCCTAACTGCGCAGTTTTGCGCCCAATTCATTTTCCAGCCGCCGGACAATGCGGTTGCGAATGCCCGCCGCGTCTTTATCGGTCAGGGTGCCTTCTTGTGAGCGATAGGTGAGCGCATAGGCCAGAGATTTCTTGCTTGCGCCAATCTGTTCGCCGCGGAACACGTCGAACAGCCGGACGCTTTCGAGCAGCTTGCCGCCGGTCTGCTTGATGAGCGATTCCACCCGGTCGGCGGGCAGGGCTTCATCTACAACCACGGCGATGTCTTCCAGCACGGGCGGGAATTCACTCACCGGGCGGATGGGGTATCCGGCTGGAATGGCGTTGAGAACCGCTTCGAGGTCGAACTCTGCCGCCAGAACGGGGGCCAGGAAGTCGTAGTTTTCGGCCACCAGCGGATGCAACTCGCCAAAAACGCCGAGGGGCGTACCACTCAAAAGAACGGAAGCGCATTTTCCGGGGTGGAAGGAGGGGTGTTCCGCTGGGACGTAGGTCACGTCCAGATGCAGGGAGTCCATCAGGGCTTCGACAATCCCCTTGAGGTCGTAGAAATCGAGCCGAACGCCTACTTTGGCATCCCAGGCGCTTTCGTAGCGTTTGCCGGTGATGGCGAAGGCCAGGCGGCGCGGTTCCTCGGGCAAGGCGTTGGCTTTGGGGATGTACACCGAACCAACCTCGAACAACGCCAGGGTTTCACGCAGGCGGGCGTTGCGCTCGGCCACGTTCAGGACGGAACTGAGCAGGCTGCGGCGCAGGACGCGCTTTTCGGGGGCAATGGGGTTAACGAGTTTGACGTATTCGATATTCGATGCTTCGATATTCGAAGGAAGCAGTCTGGCTTCGATTTCGGGCGCGGTCAGGCGGTGGGTGATGATTTCCTGCAAGCCAAGCGAAACCATCAGGTCACGGATGCGCTCTTCAGCCTCCAGCGCGGGGTTGCCGCGCTGGGGCGGGAGCGGGTCGGCCATGCGCGTTTCGGGAATGTTGTCGTAGCCGTAGAGCCGGGCGATTTCTTCCATAATGTCGGCCACGCCAACCACGCCTTCGCCGATGTCCATGCGGAAGGGGGGAGCGGTGACTTGTAAACAGTCATCAGTCATCAGCTGGCAGGTGAATTCGAGGCGTTCGAGCAAAGCTTTTGCTTCTGCAAGCGGGATTTCGATGCCCAGGGCGCGGCGGATGTCGCTCGCTCGAATTTCGACCACTGGCGTTTTGGGCGGCAGGGGGTAGTTGTCCACGATTCCGGGAGCAATTTTGCCGCCGCTCCACTGGCTCATCCAGTATAAACAGCGTTTGAGGCCTTCAACCGCCAGGTTGGGATGCACGCCGCGCGAGAAGCGGTAGGAGGCTTCGGAGGGCAGATTGTGCTGGTTGGCGGTGCGGCGAATGTTGATGAAGTTCCAGGCCGCGGCTTCGAGCAGGATGTTTTTCGTCTTTTCGCTCACTTCGCTTTCTGCGCCGCCCATCACGCCTGCCAGCGAGAGCGGGCCAGCCGAATCACAAACCAGGACGTTGTTTTCGGTGAGCGCGCGTTCTACGCCATCGAGGGTGGTCAGATTTTCGCCGGGGCGGGCGGGACGGGTACTGATGACTACCGGTTCAGACGGGTTGGCAACCCGCCCCACAAGCACGTCATAATCAAAGGCGTGCAGCGGCTCGCCGATTTCAAGCATGGTGTAGTTGGTCGCGTCCACAATATTGTTGATGGGGCGCATTCCGGCGGCGCGCAATCGGCGCTGTACCCAGTAGGGGCTGGGTGCGATTTCGACCTGCCGAATGAGCGCCAGGGTGAAGCGCGGGTTAAGTTCGGGGTTGGCGATTTCGATTTTGACCTTGCCTTCAATGGATTCGCCGGAGGTTTGCAGCGCGTAGTCTGGCTTTTTCAGTTTGCGCCCGGTCAGGGCGGCCACCTCGCGGGCAATGCCCAGCACGTTGGCGTTGCGGGCCATGTTGGGGTTGATTTTGACTTCCAAAATCGCGTCGCCCATGTAGTCGGCCAGCGGCATGCCCACCGGGGCGTCATCATCGAGGAAAATCACGCCTTCGTGTTCCTGGCTGATGCCGAGTTCTTTTTCGGAGCAAACCATCGAGTACGATTCCACGCCGCGAATTTTGGCGCGCTTGAGGGTGGTCAGCACCTGGCCTTCAGCATGACCATCGTAAATCTGCGCGCCCTCTTTGGCGTAGGCCACTTTAATCGGCGTTTCGAGTTTGCCAAGTCCCTTATATGGATACAGGTTCGGCGCGCCGGTCAGGACGGTGTGCTGAACCTGACCATCGAACAAATCACACAGCGTCAGCCGGTCGGCGTTGGGATGCGGGTTTACAGCGCGGATTTCGGCCACCACGATTTTTTCTTTATCCCAGGCAATGCCCGAAGTTTTGAAGCCGTGGTCCTCGCGGCTGGGCAGGGGCAGCCCGGCAAAGGTGATGTCTTCCACTTCCAGTCCGGCCATTGTCAGCAGGCGGGCAATTTCAACGACTTCCAAACCGTCCAGGGCGACGAAATCTTTTAACCATGAGATGGGTAGTTTCATAAAAATCTCCTGCGAGTTATCCAATTATCGAATAGCGAACATCGCTCCCTAAAATTGTTCGAGGAAACGAATATCGTTGCCCCAGATGTAGCGGATATCGTTAATCTTGTGGCGCAGCATTAACTGACGTTCGGGGCCCATGCCAAAGGCAAAGCCAGTGTAACGGGTTGGGTCGTAGCCGCCATTGGCTAAAACTGTCGGGTGAACCATGCCACAGCCGAGGATTTCGAGCCAGCCCGATTTTTTACAGACCGGGCAGCCCTTTCCGCCACAGACGAAGCATTCCACGTCCATTTCGGCGCTGGGTTCGGTGAACGGGAAGTGGTCGGCGCGGAAGCGGGTTTTGGTCTCGCGCCCAAACATGCGGCGCACAAACTCGGCCAGCGTGCCTTTCAGGTCGCCAAAGGTGATGTTTTTGCCAACCACCAGCCCTTCCACCTGATTGAATTGTACTTCTGAACGGGCGGTAATTTGCTCGAAGCGATAGACCATGCCTGGCAGCGCAATGCGAATTTCAGGCGGATTGGCGGGGTTTTCGGCAGAAAACTCGCGCATGGCGCGAATTTGTCCTGGCGAAGTCTGAGTGCGCAGAACCTGTTTGTGGGCTTCATCGGTTTCGCCGGTGTCGAGGTAGAAGGTGTCTTGCATTTCGCGCGCCGGGTGATGGGGGGGCATATTGAGCAATTGGAAGTTGTACTCGTCCGTTTCCACATCGCGGGCGGTATAAACCTGAAAGCCCATCTCGGCCAGAATGCTCAAGATTCGGCGCAGGTTTTGGGTGGCCGGATGCAGGCGTCCGCGCCGGGCGGGGCGGCCAGGCAAAGTTACATCGAGTTTTTCGGTCGCCAGAGAACGTGCCAGGGCAGCTTGTTTGAGGGTTTCCTGTTTGTCGGCAAAGGCCTTTTCCAGCGTAACCTTGACCTGGTTGGCGCGCTGACCCACCAGCGGGCGTTCCTCTTTGGAAAGCGTCCCCATCTGGCTAAAGACATTCATCACCGGCGAGGAACGGCCAATATTCGCCACCCGCCAGGCCTCCAACGCGGCTTCGTCTTCGAGTTTTGCCAGCGACTCGAGGGCTTCTTTTTCGATTTGCGCTAATTTTTCGAGCATTTGTACCTCCATCACAATTTGTGATTTGTTGATTTTGTGATTGGGTGATTGGTGGCGGCGGGAAATCGTCAAATCACACAATGCATCAATCACCCAATAAAAAACCTCCCGCCCGGTTTGGGACGAGAGGGAATCTCGCGGTACCACCCAATTTGGCCGTCCTTCCACCTTGCTCAGGACAACCCGCTTTACGCCGACCAGCATCGGCTGTCCCGGTAACGTCGGGCGGACGGCTCTGACTATTTGTGGCGCAAGATATTATCTTGCGTTACGTTCACCGGAGCGGCTCGCGGGGGAACTTCGATTGGGTTGGGTTGAGCGCCGTTCTCAGCCAGGGCGGCGCATCTCTGGCAACTTCTGCCAATCTACTTTCCCCGGTCATTGCCGTTGGAAAGGCTCGCCTGTTGGGGTAATTATCGTCAAAATAGGGGTGGTGTCAAGGTTCGGGTTATTTTTGCCGAAACCCAGAAATTACCTTGGCTGCTGGCCCATTGCAGGAAAAATCTGACTTGCTCATGCTATAATCATTTCGTTGCGGTATGTTTCTTGCAACGTTCCCGGTTATGGACATTTTTCTCTGGCTGCCCGATTCCTACCCCGTCCTGTTGTTCCCATCTCTGGTGGGGATAGTAGGATGGTTGTTGCTGGCAACTTTCCTTGCCTGGAATATCTGGTCGTGGAGGCACTTTCAGCCTGTCTGGCAGGGCCGCGCGTGGGGGATATTCACGGTGCTGTTGCTTCTGCAAGTCATCTTTGCGCTGTCGGCCGGGCTTCGGCTCCCAGCAGAACCCGCTCTGCTTATTCCCAACTCGCCCCAGGAGTTAAAAGGCCCCGCGCTGATGCTGTTTTCGGCGCTGCCATGGATGTTGGCCGGGGGGATGCTTGGCCCGCTTGCGGCGGCTCTCATTGGTTTGAGCGCGGGATTGCTGCGTTTCCTGTGGGATTCGCACAGCATTTTTACCCCCCTTGAATTTGCGCTGCTTGGCAGTTTGTTCAGTATTGCGGTGCGCCAGCGTTACCGTACGCGCTCCTTCCGCTTGCTCAGCCAACCGCTTATCGCATCCACGGTGCTTGCCATTCTCTATGTGCCTGTCTATGTCATTGATTCTTTTCTGGCAGTTGTAGACCCCACTACTCTTTCTATTGCAGATAGCCTGATTTATGCGATTTCCAGTGCTCCAGGCGCAACGCTGGCAATTGCCTCTGAATTGCTCATTGGCGGTGTTTTTACGCAAGTTTTGGCCATTGCTTTCCCGGCTTCTTTTGGACGCCGGCTGCCGCTCCAACCCTCCCCCACCGAGCGCAGTCTTGAAGCGCGCTTCCTGTTTGGCACTGGCGCGCTCACCATCCTGTTGCTCTTGTCGCTGCTGGTTGGGAATTGGGTTGTAGCCGGAAATTCTGCACGCGAGATGTTGAGTAAACGAATGAAAGGGACGGCAGAACTGGCTGCTCAAAGCGTGCCGTCTTTTATGGAGACCGGACAAAGCCTGGCTGCCCAATTGGCCCAAGTTCCACAGATGGGGACCGATTCGGGGGAAATGCTGTCTAACTTGTTGAGCGAACAGATACGCGCTATCCCGTTTTTCCACCATCTCCTGGTGTTTGACCGGGATAAGCAAATTGTGGGGAGTTATCCCGCTGCATCGGCCCTTCCGCTTAACCTGTACCCGGAAGAAAATACCGCCATTGAGTTGGCTCTGAACGGCGTCATGAGCCAAACCTACAGCATTCCTCCAGCCTCTTTAGGGAAACCTGCTCGTCTCTCGTTCATTGTTGCGATAGTGGACAGCAATGGTCGGCCTGCGCGCGTTCTCGTGGCGCGCACGGAACTCGATAGCAATCCATTCTCCCAGCCTCTGCTCAAAAGTCTGAAATCAATGGAAGAGTTGGGCGGCGAGGGAATATTGCTGGACGAAAGTGGCCGCATTCTTTATCACTCTGCCGCGCAGCAAATCATGAGCCCGTATTCGGGTCGCACCTCTGCGCAAGCCGGGTTCTTCGACGACACTGCGCGTGGAGGAACGCGTAATCTGGTTTATTATCAACCGGTTGCCGGGCGGTCATGGTCGGTGGTTCTAACGGTCCCGGCCCAGCAGGCTCAGCAACTTGCCCTGGATATTGCCACTCCTCTTTCAGGCATGATTCTGATATTGGCGGTGGTTGCGCTCATCTCCCTGCGGATTGGTCTGAAAGCCGTGACCACTTCATTGCAAAGTCTGTCGAGCGAAGCCGTGCGGATTGCCCAGGGACAACTTGACCATGCCATGACGGTGGATGGGGTGGATGAGGTCGGTCAGTTACGGCGCGCTTTTGAGCAAATGCGTGTTAGCTTGCAATCACGCCTGGAGGAGTTAAATCGCCTGTTACTCGTCAGTCAGGGAGTGGCATCCAGTCTCGATTTGCAGGACGCCATCCAGCCGGTGATGGAGGCGGTACTCGCAACCGGCGCAAATGCAGTGCGGGTGGTTATGCCGCATCAAGAAGAAGATGCCGAGCAGGGAAAGGGAGTTGTCTTTGCGCTTGGCCCTTCAAAAGAAAAATATGCCTATCTGGATGACCAGATTATCAGGCTTGCACAGCAACAGGAGCGGCTCGTCCTGACGAACGTCCTTCGCGCCCGTGGGCTGGAACTCAGCACCGGGCGTCCTATTCCGGCTTCTTTGATGGCTATCTTGCTGCGTCATGAGAATCGTCACTACGGTGTTTTGTGGGCCGGGTTTGACCAGCCGCGGCTGTTCTCAGAAACGGATGTGCGTTTCCTGACTACGCTGGCCGGGCAGGCGGCGCTGGCCGCATCGAACAACCATCTGTTTCGCACTGCGGAAGTGGGGCGGCAGCGACTGGCCGCTATCCTGGCTTCTACGCCCGACCCGGTACTGGTGACAGACCAATATAACCGTCTCCTGCTCTCAAACCCGGCAGCCTGGCAGGCCCTGGGCCCGGCGGTAGGAACGGGAGAAGGTCAGCCGATTGAAAAACTCCTGACTCACCAGCCGCTGATTGACATTATGAGTATTAATGCGCCCCCTGATAAGCTTTCGGCGGAGGTGACCCTGCTCAACAATCAGGTTTACCTGGCTACGGCCTCGCCAGTCGTTGCCGATGGACATTCGGTTGGGCGCGTGTGTATCTTGCGCGATATCACTCATTTCAAACAACTGGATACCCTGAAAACAGAATTTGTCAGCACCGTCAGTCACGACCTGCGCTCTCCTTTAACGCTCATGCGCGGATACGCAACCATGCTTGAGATGGTTGGCGCGCTCAATGAACAACAACAGGGCTATGTTAAGAAAATTGTGTTTGGCGTTGAGAATATGTCACGCATGGTCAATAACCTGCTTGACCTGGGACGAATCGATGCTGGCGTGGGCTTGAACCTGCAAATGGTTCCTGTGACCGATACAGCCGAACGAGTCGTCAATACCCTCCAACCGCAGGCGGCACAGAAAAATATCACCCTCATGTTGCAACTGCCTCAAAATACCATGCCATTGGTGGAAGCCGACTCGGCTTTGCTCGAACAGGCCATGTATAACCTGGTAGAGAATGCCATCAAATATACCCCGCAAGAAGGCCGGGTCAGTGTCAGGCTGAAAATCATCGGCGATGGGATTCAATTCGAGGTAGAGGATAACGGTATTGGTATTGCGCCTATTGACCAGCCACGCTTGTTCGAGAAATTTTACCGGGGTGGGCAACGCGAGGCGCGTGAGCAAAAAGGTTCTGGTTTAGGGCTGGCTATCGTCCGCTCGATTGCCGAGCGACACGGCGGCAAGGTTTGGCTCGAAAGTCAGTTGGGCAAGGGCAGTACCTTCTTTTTGCAGGTGCCGCTTAGACAGCCAAAAGAACGCAAAGCGGAAAACCGTTAGACCCCAATTGGCAGAATCATAAATCCCCCAGGTGATTTACCACCCGGGGGATTTCAAAATGCCTGGCTTAGCGCGCACTGGGAGTCTGGCGCAAGCGGCGCGCCAGCAGAATGACTGCCAGTAAAACGATGGCAGCAATGAAAAGGCCGGGTAACCCAACTTCGTCGGCAAAGCCGGTTTGGGAGAGCGCGGTCGGCGAGGGGGTTCCTGCGCCAGCGGTGGGCGTGGTGGTTCCCGCCGTCGCCTGCGCGGTGGTTGTCTGATTAACCTGGGCCAATCGTGTTTCAAGCGCCTGAACAGTGGCGGTTGCCGGGTCAACTGCCTGAACAGTGGGAGTGTCTGTTGGGAACAGGACGACAGGCGTTGCGGTCGGCTCCAAAGTAGGCGTTTCGGTCATGGTGGGGGTGGGGGTAAATGACTGAACTATAACAGTCTGCTCAGCCGCCTGTGTCATGCTGAAAGCCAACATCGCCTGTTCGGTCTCAGTGGCCCTGGTTGCGTTTTGAGCGGGGATAAAGACCGTAAACGCCAGGATGGTGCCGCAAATCAGGGTCAGCAGGATGATGACGCCCAGTACAATGGCAATGATAAGGAATGTGCGATTACTGCCTTCACTTTCCTCTTCGCTATCGTCCTCATCTATTTCTTCGGAAGGGTATTCCTGCGGCGATTCCATCGTGGACTGCGGCTCTTCTTCGTCGTCGAAAATAAATGTGTTGGCCATGTTCATTCTCCTCGCGTAGGTCTGTATATTTTACCCCAGCACTTCCAAATTGGTGAGCGGGGCCAGAATTTGTTCCCCGTTCTCCAGGCGCACTTCAGCAGCGTTGGTTTTAATTCCGTTGGGCAAAGATGCCATCGGGCGCAACTGGAGGATGGTTCCCAGACGTCCTGGTTTCGATAGAAAAACAACGCGCACCAACTGACCGGGGGCAAAAGTCTCGGCTTCGCGCGGTTCAGGCGGTTCTTGCGAAACGGGAAGAGGGATGAATACTTCGGGACGCGCGTTGTTTTGGCGGTTGGGTGTTTCGGCATTCAGCGAAACATCCCGTTTGATGTTGGTGCTGAGCAGTTTGTAAGCATTTGCATTCATTGGACGACGGCCAAATCCTTCCAGCACCAGCACAGGGAAAGGCATTTGGCTGGCTATCTGAAGCAGGGCTGGGTTCAGGCTGGTAATAATCAATCCGCGCACCGCCAGTTCTGCCGCGTTTTGGAATACTTTCTGAGATTCCACATGACCGCCGAGCAAAATTGTGCCGCGCAGGCTGACGTCAATTCGTGCAGGTTCAAAAAGGTCTTCAGGGCCTTCCATCAGGCTTTGCATGGTGCCATAATCTAACTTGCCGTTGCCCCATACTCCCTGAATGACCCCGCCTGTGGCGCGGATGACGACTCCACGCAAGCCAATAGTTTGGGTCACTACGCCAGGAATGCCTGCCCGAAGTTCGAAAACAGCGCCGCCGGTTTCAAGGACAATTTTGCCACTGCCAGTAGCAACGACTGTTCCATTCGCGGGCGCAACGATTTCCTTTCCAAACAACCCTTTCGATTCGGCCAACAAGTCGTTTTTGGCAACCGATTGTCCTTTTTTTACTTTGATGCATTTGAGAATCTCGCGCTGAGGAATATCCAGTTTCTGGGCTACATCGATGACGAGATGTTTACGTCCTACGATGGCTTCAGCAACCGTATCGGTGGGGTTAACTTTTTGCCCCACTCCAGCGATGATTTTACCTTCAACAGGCATCAGGCGCGTGCGCGTGACGGTTGCCAGGGGGAGGATGTGAATCAACGGCGCAAGCATAGTCAGCCTCCTACCGTTTTAAGCCATTTTTTGAGCAGTTTGACGCGCTCGCCTGTATTGGGGGGCAGGCGCAAGGGCCGCCCACGCGCGTCAATGACTACCCCCAGCGAGGAGCCAATGACCTCCACTGCCCCGGCGCGCCCGGGGCCGAGGCCAACATCTGCGTTGCGCAAAGGACGAAGTTCCAGTCGGGCTGTTTGACCGCTGTCAAGCGGCAAAATTTGTAAGTTGCCCATATTGACTTCACTGGTCATGGTAGTTCCATCTTCACGGATGAGTTTGGCGCGCACAATTGGCGTTCCATAGGCCGCGTCACTCACTGGCGCGATAATTGTTGCAAGATAGGCCAGTGCGCCTGCATCCATTACCTGAACAGGCAACAGACTGTTGACTTCGGCGGCTACGCCCAGCATGGCCAGCAGGTTGTTGTGGTCTAAAACCAGGGTCGTAATCCCAACAGGTTGCAAGCCATCTAAAAGCATGAGCAGTTTTTGACCAAGCGAGGGGGCATGGGTCAACACGGCTCCACCCGCAAGGATAGGCTCAAAAGAGGGCAGTAAGCCGCCTGGTTTTCGATAACGCCCGGGCAGACGTTGTATCATCGTTTGCGCAGAGAGCAACAAACTCTGACGAACGATGGCTTGCTCGATAAAGAGTTCTTCATGGGTAGCCGGAACACACTGCGGGTAGAGCGATTTCTGGTACAGGTAATCACGCACTGTTTCCAGGGGAATTTCCACCGGCAGCCAGCGGGCAATCTCATCGAGCGTGGTGTGTTTGAGCAATCCCGAAAGCGGCTCACCCAGCCCAAAATGGGGCAAGACGTTCAGGTGCAGGTCTTCTCCAAATGAGGCAGCGAGCGAAATGGCGGAGGCGCCAACATCCACACTCAGGACGTATTTGTTCCCACCATAATAACTGGATAGGAATCGTACCATGCGGCCCTGGGCATAGGCCGAAGGCAGGATAACACCTCCCGACAGGGTGCGCAATTCTTCCAATTCTGGCATTTGCCGCTGGCGGATATTGGTGGTCAGATTGGCAAGTTGGCGTTGGGCTGGGCCTGGCGTTTCCACCTCCAGGGCCGGGCGTACGTTGGGACAAATCACCAGTTCAGATGCGATTTTGGACAATGTTGTTTTGATGCTGTCTGCCAGAGCGCGATTTCCGGCATAAAGCATGGCTGGGCGCTGTTCTTCGGGCATCAGGTAAGCGGAGAGGCCGACGGTTTCAATAATGTTTTTGATGGAGTAAGATGCGCCGCCATCCAGGCCCCCAGCAATTAACACCAGTTCAGGGCTATAACGAACGATAGTGTTGACCTGCTCATCCAGTCGCCGGGGGTCATTCAGGCTGAGGCTGTCTACGATGCGCGCATAAGTAGCGTGCGCCAGTTTCTCGGCAGATTTAAGTGATATTTCTGGCAATAAGCCGACGACGAGTGTCTTGATAGGTGCGCCAACGGAAAAAGTGGTCACCATGGCATCTACGCCTGAGCCATCCGGCTGTGATGGAATGAGTAACCGTCCATCGTCATCCATCAGCTGTTTGCCGGTCAGGCTTTGCAGGTTTTCGACAGCCAGTTGCACGCCCAACACAAGGTTGCGCATTGCGCTGTAATTGGTGGTGGGGCAGTGTCCCATGCCAATGAGGCGGTATTGGCCTTCGACCACATCGAAATATGCGGCGCGCGTTGTGACCGAGCCCACGTCGACTGCTAGCAGGGAGTTGCCATCAATGAGGGATGCAGGCATAGAGTTCTATTTTGGAATCAGCGAATCGAAAAACAATACCATTGATTGAATGCGGTCAACAAAAGCAGTCAGTGTGGCAGCCAGCACCCCGGCAAAGATTGCGCCCAGGGTGATAGCAATAAAGACCTGGCCTGGAAGGGCCAGGAACGACATGATTTTTCCGCGTTTGCCGGCATTGGCTTTGGGTACTGTAAACTGGAAATAAGCAATCGTTGTAATCGTGCCAATCAGAATCAGTACACCGGAGGCAATTCCCCCCAGTCCATGTTCAAACATGGCCGAAGATGCCTCAACCTGGGGGAAGATTGTGCCAAGCACCGCGCCTGCAACGGCGGTTGCTGTTCCAACGCCCACCAGAAATGCTACAATCGGGCGTCCGACCCACTCTAATTGCGGGGACATTTTTGTCAGCAACATCAGGCTCATCACAAGCGGGAAAATCAGTGAAGCGCGCATGGTGGGGTCTGGGTGAGATATTAGTGGCATCACCAGTTTATCGACCACCACCTGGCGAAAGACGGTTGCGGCCACATATCCGGCGGCTACGCCCACAAAAGCATGGACAGCCAGCCGAAAGGCCGGGTTGTCGCCGATGATGTAGCTCAAAACCAACACCGTAAACAGGAAGCTCAGCAAGCCGACAATCAATTCTTCCATGCTATGTCTCGTCCTGTTCCATGACTTCTTTGCCACTTCGCAAGCGTTCCACGACACTCCAAACCGCGCCGAAGAAAATCGCCAGCAAGGTTACGCTCAGTGCTGCGCCAAAACCATCCCAGTAAAGTTGCTTGATATGGCCGGGATATAAATTGCCAGGCTGGGCGTCTCGTTTCTCGTAGAGCGCACCACCTTCTAGCCCCACCACCAGTCCGCTCAACTGTCCCGAAGCGGAATACGGTTGAATCATGGGCCCGGCCTGGGCGCTGGTGACCATCAACATGGGGGTATTTCCGAGGCGTGTAGCGGTCTGTTCAATCCAAAGACGACCATTATCTGGGTCATCGGTGATAACGAGGATTGCTGCAAAGCCGGAGATGTCGCTCATCTTGTTGCGCAACATGTCTGTTTGCCACAAGTCGCCATTGAGCGAGTCAATCCCGGTCATTCTCTGTGGCTGTTCGGCAAAGGCTTTCACACCAGCTGCTCCGCCGGGCAGGTATCCAAGGAATAAATATTGTTGGCCTAACTGGTAAGAAGGCACTTGTTGTCCGTTCTTATCGTAAAATGCTCGACCCTTTTGCAACAGGCGCTCTCCCATTTCTATGCTCATGGGAGAGGTGGAGAGAAAAGCCATCTGCGCATTTTTGCGCATCAGGTGTGCAATGACTGGAACGGCGGCTTGTTCCATCTCTCCGGCAAAACCTGGTTGGTAGTCTGTCACCACCAATACCGGAGCGCCATCTGGGACGAAATTGGCCAGGGTGTCATAAAATTTGTTGAAGGGGGCATTTGCATCGGTCGGAAGTTCGGGCGCAGGCAGGATGTGGGTGCCCAAAATGGCTGGGATAAGCACTGATAGGGTTAAGATACCAAACAAAGCCCACCGCAAAGGGCGTAACAAGGATACTTTGGGGGGATGCGGGGCTGATTTGGCCGCATTTTCTGAAGCCAGCAACTGCTCTAGCAAGGCTGCCTGTCCGCGTTGGTTCTCATCTGTCTGGAGTTTTAGCGCATAGGGTTTGGGCTTGCGAATTTCAAGCGCATTTGCTGGAATTGGCAGAACGCTGCGCAAACCAGCCAGCGGCCCCTGTCGTTCTACTTCTTCATCGCTGGTGTCCACCGGTGCAGTTCCGGTGAGCATGGACTCCACCGGACGCATGGCCTGTACCCATGAGGGGAGTTCAACAGGCTGCAAGTCAGCGTCTTGAGATGCGACAGACTCGGCTGGCTGTTTGGCCTCTGCTTCTGGCGTAAAGCCGGATAGCCAATCAGGCACATCCAGCAAAAGCGAGTCAACCCCCTCTTGCATGGGGGGGAGAGTTTGAGATCCCGCAGAAGAGGATGCAGGCGAAAGCGATTCGGCTTCGAACTCTGGGAAGGAGAAGTCGCCTGGTTGCGTTTTTGGGGGTATTTCGGGCGCTGCTGGAGGCACGGATTCGGTTTGGACAGAAGCCACGGCTCCGGCAGTCACGTCTGTCAGCCAATCGGGCAATGCGCCAGTTTCGGCTTCAGTGGCAGGTTCTGATTTTTTCTGCCCGGCGTCTGAAACAAGTCCACTCAAAAAGTCTGGAACAGGTTCGCTTTCCGCCAGGCTCCTTAATTCATTGAGCGCGCCGGTTGGAAAGGGCTTATAGGGGCGGTTGGCTGATGTTTCGGGAGGCGGAGCGGGTTGGGCCGGCGACTCGCCTGTCGTGGAGGTCAGCCAATCTGGCAGGTCGCTGGATGAAATCTCAGCAGGCAGAACAGTCTCTTCTGCCTTTTCGGTGGAGGCGGTTTCCTGCAGGCTGCTCATCCAGTCAGGCAGTGCGTCGGCGGGGAGTTCGGCGGCGGCAATTTCCATCGATGGCATATTCGCCGGCGCGGTTTCCTGCAAACTGCTTAGCCAGTCGGGTAAGTCTGCAGAGGCGATTTCCATGCCAGCCGCGGATTCAGCCGAGGTGGGTTCGGGGGAAGTTGCCAGTGGCGTTGGCGCGGGGCTTTGTAAATCTGCCAGCCAGTCTGGCAGGTCGGTGGCGGGCGCGCTTTCTGTCTGGGGCTGGGCGGGGGGTTCTAGTTCGCTCAAGGAAGAGAGCCAGTCGGGTGTTTCTGTGCCTTCTGGCTGGGCCGGCTCCACTGGCGCGTTTTGCGGCTGCGCGGCGCCAATGCTTGTTAGCGATGCGAGCCAGTCGGGCGTATCGCCAGAATCTGCGCCGGACGAGGCAGGAGGAAACTCCTGGGCCGGTGGTTGGGGCGGTTGCGAGGCCGTTTCTTGCGCTTCAAGCGCCGCCAACCAATCGGGCGTGTCCCCAAAAGATTGGGCAGGCTCTTCAGTTTCGTTGAAATTGAAGGTCGCTGCTTCGCTGGAAAATCCCCAGGCTTCGGGTTGGGGTGCTGGTTCTTCTGTTTGGGCAGGTTTTTGCTGTATTTCTGTCAGCCAGCTGGGAATCTCTTGTGACTCGACCGAGGCCGCGGGGGCAGGAGCCGCTGGAGCGGGCGTTTCACCTTGCAGGCTTTTCAGCCATTCAGGAATATCCTCCTCTTCTTCGCCAGCTTGCGATAGACCGGCCAGTAAATCAAGGGGTGACTGTGGGACTTTGGACGAAGGTGGGGGTGGCGCGGCTGGCGGGGGTTCTTGTGGAACCTTCGCCTGTGGAATGGGGGATGTCACAGGTTCGTTTCCGGCCCGGCGGGCGTCGCGCAACCAGCCGGGTAAGGTGCGTTCCAGTTCAGAAGTGGCTTTTTTCTCTGGGAACTGCCCCGGCAAGATGGGGGCAAGTGGTTCGGTACGGGTTTGCCTGAGCAGGGTTCCACAGAATTGGCAGATTTCCAATTCTGCAGGATTGGCCTTTCCACAGGATGGGCATTTGACGTCGGCCACTACTTGCCTCCGTATGGGCGGTCGATGCCAAGCAGGATGCGCAGGCCGGTGGTGAGAGTGCCAAGCGCTACTCCAATCAAGATACCACGCGCGCCGCCCGCTGCCAGAACATTCGTGATAACCTGCGATTGGGCAAATTCACTGATAACAGGGATTTGTCCAAAGAAAGAGCGCAACCCAATTCCAAACAGCGTCAGAAATGCTGTTATCAGAAATACCATGGCAGAGAGGTCTGTACGGGCGCGCAACATGCGGATGGTGGCAACCGTTAATGTAACCGCCAGCACGGCCATAAGGCTGACTTCGACCGGGATGATGATTCCGTCCAGGATGATTGCATTTACCGAGTTGACGGTATTTACTTGAGCGAGGTCATTGGACACAATGCCCTGTAACAGAATGGGAAAGTAGACCAGGAACAGCGTGAGCAGTAAAAAGAATAGCAAAACGAGACTATACACAGACTCGCGCTTCCTGGCTCGAATTTTTTGGAGATGCACCGAGAACAGGTTCCAGATTCCTATCAAAACGGCGACCCCGCCGACAATAACCGCCCATTGGAAGAGCAGCAGGCGAAACTCCATCATGCCCCGTACATCGACAAAGTAACCTATCAGGACAATCAGCCCGGCGCCAATCGCAATCACAGCGTTGATGATGGGGAAAATGCGTCTCATGGAAGGAATTCACCAAATATTGTTAGAAGCGCGCCGCCGATTAAGGCCAGAATGATGAACCAGCGCAGGGTGTCTTGTACCAGCAGGCTGGCGGCGTGGCCTGGCCCGGCCTGGGTATAAGCCCCAGCGGCGAACAGTTCCTCGCCGATGAGCGGTTCCTGAGTTGCCGCATACAAAACCGCCTGGGCCGGAAGGCTATCACTGGCTGCAAGGATAGGGGTTCTTTGCCGGTCAGCGGCTTCAGTGAGTAACCCTACTTCGGGGCCAAAATTACCGATGAGGACATTGGTCGAAATTTTCTCGTCCCGGATGGTGGGCATAACGCCTGCTACATAAGAAAGCGGGGTTAGCCCGGTCAGGCGGCCATTATTTAGGTCAAAAGTCTGTTCTGTAGCAACTGCTTCATGTGCCGTTCGCAGGGTATCTTGCGCGAGCAAGTTGATGGTAGGGCTGCCCGTGGTGGTGATGGGTGGATAGTCACTGAGCGAGGTCAGTTCTCCAAGGTGGCGGATAAGCGCCAACCCGGCCAGGGCCGAAGCGGCCGAAGGGGTGAGCAGATTGGCGTTGCCAATCGAAACGTGCAGGCGCGTTCCTTCTTCCACGACCATGCTGGCGGCACGGCGCGTGCGCATAAATGCGGTGATATTTCTGAAGGATAGCGGGTAACGCCTATAAAGCAATGTCAGCAACGTCAAGAACAATCCTGCAAAGATGACGATGCCAATTCCGAGCATCCCGGCAGACGGTGGAGTCACTGTTGCTGTCCTTTCAGATAGGCGGCAAAGGTTTGGGCCTCGTCTCCCTGCTCCAGCAGGCGCGCAATGGCATGTATCTGCAACCCTGCCCGGGGCGAGGCGAGGGGCTGTCCCAGATAAAGAATCTGCGCGGCGATGATGCGCAAGGGAGCAGCAGCTTCAAGCAGCCAGATGGCAAGTCCGTCTATTTTTTGACGACGCAAAAAATCCATCCAGGCAGGCCAATCCGCTTGTGTTGAGCCCATGAATAAAGTATAGCATAAGTTATAGAACAAGCGTCATAAAATTGTATTTCGCCTGCATTACAGCAGGCAAGCGGTACATTAGGTGGATTTGGCATAGTATAATCTCTATGGAAGAATTCCCGTTTAACGGAGGAAGAATGGAACAAAAAATCCGTGTTCTGGTCGCCAAGCCCGGCCTCGACGGACATGACCGGGGCGCAAAAGTGGTTGCCCGCGCTCTGCGTGATGCAGGAATGGAAGTGATTTATACTGGCTTGCGCCAGACGCCCGAAATGATTGCTGAAGCTGCATTGCAAGAAGATGTGGATGTGGTAGGTCTTTCCATCCTTTCTGGCGCGCATATGGCGCTGGTACCGCGCGTGTTGGAACTTCTCAAAGCCAACGGGCAAGAACATGTGCGGGTATTTATCGGCGGCATTATTCCTGATGAAGACACGCCCCGACTGAAAGAATTGGGGGTGGCTGGCGTCTATGGCCCGGGCGCGCCAACCGAACAAATTATTGCAGATATTCGTGCCGCTATTTCTGGCGTGGCAGCCTGAACCGTATTCCGATTTTGCGCATGGAACTGGCACAACCTGTTCTTAATGGCGACCGGCTGGCGCTGGCGCGCCTGCTTTCTCGCGTTGAAAATGATACCCCTGAGGGCCGCCTGGCCCTGGATGCGCTCTTTCCGCACACCGGGAGGGCGCATTTGATTGGTGTGACTGGCGCGCCCGGCACCGGAAAATCGTCACTGGTCAACCAGCTTGCTTTCCACCTTCGCAAGCAGGGAAAGCGGGTGGCTATTGTTGCGGTGGACCCCTCCAGCCCGTTTACGGGCGGGGCCGTGCTGGGTGACCGGGTGCGGATGCGCGACCTGGCCGGGGACCCTGGCGTGTTTATTCGTTCGATGGCTTCGCGCGGGTCGTTGGGTGGGCTGGCTGCCACTACCGCCGCTGTGACCCAGGTTTTCGATGCAGCTGGTTTTGATGTCATTCTCATCGAAACGGTTGGCGCAGGCCAGAGTGAGATAGATATTGCCCGGTTGGCGCATACCACCATCGTTGTCGAAGCACCCGGGTTGGGAGATGATATTCAGGCAATTAAGGCCGGAATCTTAGAGATTGCTGACCTGCTGGTTATCAACAAGGCTGACCGCCCTGGCGTGGAATTGACGGAGCGCGCCCTCAAAACGATGCTCGAATTAGCGCACCCCGTTCGCAAGGTATTCCGGCATCATGGGCAAGTGATGGAGTTGAGCGGGGCTGAGACTCCCGACTCCAGGTTGTGGATTCCACCTGTACAGCGCGTGGTAGCGACTGAAGGCAAGGGAATCCCTGAGTTGTTAAAAGCAATTGAACAGCATGTAGCGCACTTGCGCTCTAGCGGTGATTGGGTTCGTCGGGAGCGGGCCCGGCTGGAAGCCGAATTTGACCTGTTGCTCCAGGAAACACTTGTCAGCCGCTTCATCTCTAAAATTCCATCCACAAGCCTGGATTCTCTGCTTGAATCCATTCAAACCAGGAAAACATCACCACGAGAAGCAGTATATCAGTTATTGAATGAGAACAAAGATTGAAAGGCTCGATAAATGGCTCGTTTTGACCAACACAATATGAAAGTCTTTGGCGGCATTAAATTGTATGCCGGCACCGGTTCGCCAGAGTTGGCGCAAAAAATCGCCGATTATGTCAAAGCGCCGCTCTGTGGTCGGGATATTATTCAGTTCCCCAATGAAAACTTGTTCATCAAACTGCATTCCAGTGTCCGTGGGCAAGATGTATATGTGGTGCAAACGACCTCGTCTCCGGTGCACCGCAACCTGATGGAATTGCTCATTCTGTTACAGACACTGAAGCTTGATTCGGCGGGACGGGTCACAGCGGTTATCCCTTACCTGGCCTATGCCCGCTCAGATAAAAAAGACCAGCCGCGTGTGCCAATCACCGCCCGCCTGATGGCAGATATGATTGAAGTGGCCGGGGCAGACCGCTACATCCTGATTGACCCGCATGCCGGGCAGGTGCAAGGGTTTTTCTCGATTCCCGGCGATGTGTTGACCGGGTTTTATCTCATTTCCGACTATTTGCGCACTGAACGCGTCAAGATGAAGGACCCGGTTGTGGTCACGGTTGACCTGGGATTTGCCAAAAAAGGCCGCAATATTGCCGCCAACATCGAAGCGCCAATCGCTTTCATTGAGAAACGGCGCGTGGCAAACGATGCCAAAGCCCAGGCATTGACTGTCATTGGAGACGTGGAAAATCGGGATGTCATCCTGGTGGATGATGAAATTGACACGGGCGGTTCCATTATTCAGGCTGTTAATCTCGTCAAGGAGAAGGGCGCGCGCGATGTGTATGTGGTGTGTGTGCATCCTATTTTCTCGTCGAATGCGGTCGACCGCCTGGCAACTTTGCCAGTAAAACAGTTTATTACCACAGATACCGTTCCCATCCCAACAGAAAAACAGGTGCTTCTCAGAGACCGGTTGACAATTATTACCGTCAGCGGCTTGATTGGCGAGGTTATCTTGCGCGCTCACCAGGGCCGAAGCGTTGGCGAAATGTTCAACGAGTAGAATCCGATGAAAGCCAGTATTCGCCCTGCGCTCGCCGCAGATGCAAACGGAATTGCCTGCGTACATATTGCCAGTTGGCGTACCTCCTACCAGGGGATTGTGAACGATGAAATTCTCGCCAATCTCTCGGTGGAAGAGCGCGCCATCCGGTGGCAGCGACAGCTGGAAGCCCCACAGCCTGGCTGTTTCACCTACCTTGCTGAGCAGGATGGTAATATTCTCGGTTTTGCTTCTGGCGGTCCGGAGCGAAGCGGCGACCCTGTTTATAAAGGCGAAATTTACGCGCTTTACCTCCTAAAAGAATACCAGCGCCAGGGCATCGGGCGGATGCTGGTGGAAGCCAGCATCATCTCCTTGCTGGCGAATGGTTGGGAAACGATGCTGATATGGGTCCTGCGCGATAACCCCTCGCGCCGATTTTACGAAGCCATTGGCGGCGTGTATGTGCGGGAGCAAGATGTTGAAATTCACGGACAGAAATTGTTGGAAGTGGCCTACGGTTGGAAAAACCTGCGCAAAATACTGAAAAAACATGCCTGAACTGCCGGAAGTAGAGACAATTGCCCGCTCCTTGCGCCCGGAATTAACCAGCCGCGCAATTCAGTCTGCCCGTTTGCTATGGCGACGAACTCTGGTGATTCCCTCCCCCGAAGATTTTGCCAGACAAATCGATGGGCGTGAAATTATTGGCGTTGAGCGGCGCGCCAAATATTTGGATATTCAACTTTCTGACTTGCATCTTTTCATTCATCTGCGCATGAGCGGCGACCTGTACATGCGCCCTTTGCCTTACCTGCCCGAAAAACACGACCGGCTCGTGTTGGAACTCTCTGATGGGTGCGCGCTGGTTTTCAACGACCCCCGCAAATTCGGGCGTGTCTGGTTAACCGCGCGCCCAGAAGATGTAATTGGCAGCCTTGGCCCTGAACCGTTTGACCCGGCCTTTACGCCGCAGGAACTGTATAACCGTCTGTTGCGATACCGCCGTCAACTCAAGCCGCTTCTACTCGACCAATCGTTTTTGGCCGGGCTGGGGAACATTTATGCCGACGAAGCATTACATTTGGCGGGGCTGCACCCGATGCGAATTTCAGATACAATCACTCTTGATGAATCTGCGCGGCTTTATCACGCAATTCAAACTGTTTTGATGGCCGGAATCGAGCATAATGGCGCGAGCATTGACTGGGTGTATCGGGGTGGGAATTTCCAAAACCACTTCCGGGCCTATGGCCGGGAAGGCAAACCCTGCCCCCGTTGCGGCGCGCCCATCGAACGGCTTATCGTAGGACAGCGCAGTACGCATATTTGCTCACAGTGTCAGGTAAAATGAAATGCAACCAACCGCTACAATTTCTCCCGGCACATTCCTGATTATCCTCGCCGTCACCGTCCTCATCTCGCTCATCGCGGGATACGCCGCGCGCATCTTCGAGGAACGACAAAAACCCGAAGCCCCATCTGTCAGCCTGTCGGAGGCAGAAAACCCCTCCCTCCCAGAAGAACACATTGCCCTTAAGGTCACGTTCGATAAAAACATGGCCTGGAATCTCGAAGTGGATGGCGCGCGCGTTGCGCCCAATCAATTAACTCCTGAACAGCGCGCCCGGCTGGTCAACATCATCGTGCAACTTCGACCCTGGATTGACGGGAAGACGAGCCCGGCGCCAGCCAACCCGGCCCCTGCGCCTGTGGTTGCCCCTGAAGTGACTCTAACCCCAGCGGCCGCTGTGGCTGCAAAGCCTGCTGATGAAGCCGACAAAAACAAAACCAAAATCAGCATCGGCCGTGGATTCCGCAGCCTGATGGCAAACGACTTGAAGGTGATAGAAAATACCAGACCGCCTTCGATTGTTTCGATGATTGACGATTTCCTTCAAAAGCGGCTGGCCAACTCTCCGCTGGCAAACCGCGACATTCACCTGGAAGAAGGTTCGCTCGGTGAAGTGATTGTATTCGTTGGTAAGACCCGCTATGCCGGGGTGGATGCCGTTCCAGACCTGGAGATTCAGACGATGATTAAAGCAGCCATTAAAGATTGGGAAAAGAGTTCCTGAAATCTTTCTGGTTTGCCCAGTAAAAAATCGACCGCGCAAGACCACATAGGGTCTTGCGCGGTTGTTGTGATAAAATCGCGCCCATGTCTCACGCCGAAACCATTGCATCCCTGCTCAAAGTCAAACCTTCTCAGGTTCAAGCCGCCATCCAACTGCTGGATGAAGGCAACACCGTCCCGTTCATCGCGCGCTACCGCAAAGAAATGACCGGCGCGCTCGATGACGAACAAGTGCGCATCGTTGCCGACGAAATCGCCCGACTGCGCGCCATCGACGAGCGCCGCGCCACCATCCTGGCCTCCATCCAGGAACAGGGCAAACTGACGGACGAACTGAAAGCCGCCATCGAGGCCGCCGAGAGCATGACCGCGCTCGAAGACCTCTACGCCCCCTACAAGCCCAAGCGCCGCACCCGCGCCATGATTGCCAGAGAAAAGGGCTTGCAGCCCCTGGCCGAAAAAATCCTCGCCCAGACCAAAGACAGGCGCCCGCTCGAAGAAATCGCCGCCGAATTCCTGAACGAGCAAGTGACCACCTGGCAGGAAGCCCTCGAGGGCGCGCGCGATATTGTGGCCGAAACCATCAGCGACAACGCCAACGTTCGCCAGGCCGTGCGCGAAAAAGGCCTCAAGTTCGCCAAACTCGAGGCCTCCAAAATCGAGGATGCCGTTGACGAAAAAAGAGTCTACGAATCCTATTACGACTTTTCGGCCATCGTCAGCCGCCTCCAGCCGCACCAAATCCTGGCTCTCAATCGCGGTGAAAAAGAAGGCATTCTCAAATTGCGCGTCCACATCGAAGAACGCGACTGGCGCGCCCCCATTGAAGCCGAATTCGAGGAAGACATCCTCTCCCCCTTCAGCGACCAGCTGACCCTCGCCATCGAAGACGCCGCCGAACGCTTGCTCCTGCCCTCCATCGAGCGCGACGTGCGACGCGCCCTGACTGAAACCGCCGACGGCCACGCCATCAACGTCTTTGCCACCAACCTGCGCGCCCTGCTCAGCCAGCCGCCGCTCGCCAACCACACCGTGCTGGGCCTCGACCCCGGCTACCGCACCGGCTGCAAAGTAGCCGTCGTGGACCCCACCGGCAAACTGCTCGATACCGGCACCATCTACCCCCACGAGCCGCAAAACCGCTGGGCCGAAGCCATAGACGCGCTTCAAGACATGATTAACCGCCACCACGTCACGCTCATTGTGATTGGAAACGGCACCGCCTCGCGCGAGACCGAAAAACTGGCCGCCGAACTCACCCGTAACACCCCCGCCGTCAAATACCTCATCGTCAACGAAGCCGGAGCGTCCGTCTATAGCGCCTCCCCGCTCGCCCGCGCCGAATTCCCCGACCTCGATGTGTCCATTCGCGGCGCAGTTTCCATTGCCCGCCGCGCTCAGGACCCCCTGGCCGAACTGGTCAAAATTGACCCCAAATCCATCGGAGTCGGCCTCTACCAGCACGATGTAGACCAGACCGCCCTCAGCCACGCGCTGGATGGCGTGGTCGAAAGCGTGGTCAACAACGTTGGCGTAGACGCCAACACCGCCTCGCCCGCCCTGCTCACGCACGTTGCCGGAATCGGCCCCAAACTGGCCGCCTCCATCGTCGCCTGGCGCGACGCCAATGGCCCCTTCAAAAGCCGCGAGGAACTGAAAAAAGTTTCCGGCCTGGGGCCGAGGGCCTACGAACAATCGGCGGGCTTCATGCGGATTCGAGACGGAATCAACCCGCTGGATGCCTCCGCCATCCATCCCGAATCCTACCCGATTGCGCTGGCCGTTTTAGAACGCGCCGGGCTGACTCCTGCCTCGCCGTTAAACGAGCGCAAAGCCGCCCTTGAAAAACTCCAACCCGAAAAACTCGCCGTTGAACTCGGCTGCGGCCTGCCAACGCTCAAAGACATCCTCGAACAGCTCGTGCGCCCTGGCCGCGACCCGCGCGAAGAAGCCCCCGCTCCCATCCTGCGCTCCGACGTGCTGAAAATGGAAGACCTGTCCGTCGGATTCCAGTTGAAAGGCACCGTCCGCAACGTGGTCGATTTCGGCGCCTTTGTCGATATCGGCGTCAAACAAGACGGCCTGCTGCACAAAAGCCAGATTCCCTTTGGCACCGTCCTGAAAGTGGGCGATATTATTGAGGTCGAAATTCTCAAAATCGAGCCAGAGCGAGGGCGAATTGGACTGGGGTGGGTAAAGAACAATCCCCGGTAACCCGCCAACCAACAGCCAATCAGAAACGGCGACCGCCAGATATGGCGGTCGCCGTCTGCTTTGATGGGCTTTTTGGGCGGTCCCTCTGATGTTTCTCTTACCCTTCCCAACGCTCAGCCAGGCGGTCGGCAAGCAGGATTCCGGACACGCCGCATGCCAGGTCAAGCAGGTTGGGGGTGCGCAAAGGGAAGAAGAACTGGCTGATTTCCTCTATCAGCGCCAACCCAACCGTCCAGAGCGAAGAAACTGCCAGAGAAAAGCCGCCCCCTGCCAGGCGGCGGGGAAAGGCGCGGGCCAGAAGCAAGGCCAAAATGCAATACAAAAGGAAATGCCCAACCAGGTCACCGCCATAGAAACGGTAGAGCGCGCGAATTAAGGGAGGGATGATTCCCTGGTCGGCGGCCAGGATGACGAGAAAAACAAAAATGAGGAAGAGAAAGGCGATGAGTTTTTTCAATGCCACCATCATCTGGTCTCCCTTAAATTCCAGGTAGTGGAACTTAATCGAGAAGAGTGTCATTTCACATCGACAAAAAGCGCGTCCATTGCCAGCAACGAACCATCAGCAGCGGACAGGTCGGAGATGGTGATGCGTACCGGGCCGATGTAGCCTGACGCGCTGAAATTGAGTGGTAGCTCGAATGTGCCGGGCGCCCCGATGTCTGGCGCGCTGACCATCAGTGGGCCAGATGTAAGCGGTTCATTCATGCCAGGAATATACACCTCGTACAGAAGGTTGTTCTCAAAAGGCGCAATGCTGATGTTGCCTTGCAGCGTGAAAACTTTATCGACTTCAGCGCCGTTGGCAGGAGATTCGATGTTGATACTCCGTTGCGCGCCTGTTGGGGTCTGGCTGGAGAAACTTGCCAGGGCAAGCGTGTTTTCCCACAGGCGCAGAGTGCGCCGGGTGGAAAAGTTAGGACAGCACCCAGGGTCCTCGAAACCGTGAATAATGGCATCGAGGTAAATTTCTTGATGGTAAATAGCAAACGCATTGACCAGCGCGCGGTCATCTACAAAGTGCGAAGCGGCATAGACTGGCGCCCCGCCCCGGTTGAGGAAAGCCACTACCGAGACAAATTGCCCCGTCCCGCCATAGTTTTCAACAATGACGGCGGCGGCATCGTCAGCCCCATCACCATCCAGGTCGCCCAGGGCAACCGGGTCGGTCATGACGATTGAAACATAGCCCGGTTGGGCAGGGTCACTGCCCTGCTGGAAGACTCCAGCCTCGAATTGTACTGGATGCAAAACTCCATCTATGCCGGGCAAATCGAACTGTCCGTTTTTTAACTGCTCTACCGTCAGCGCAGGGGTATCGACGAAGGGCGTTGGCGTCGCCGGAGGCAAGACAACGACCGGGGTGAAGGTCGGCTGGACAATGCGTGGGGTGGCTGAAGCAGGCAGGTTGGGGATGGGCGTTGCCAGCGGGGGCGGGTCGAACGCATCGATGGAAATGCGACAACTCAGCGTTGCCAGCGTCAATACGACCAATAAAGTTGCTGTTCGTTTCATCCCTTCATTGTCCTTTCAAGATTCGTTGTCTGGTAATTGAACAACCAATCTCACTCATTGCGTACCAGTATTAACTTATGGTATCACTACGGTCCATGTGCCGCCAGCATCGTTGGTGCGGTACAGGCGGACGCGCGAACGGTCATCCACCGTCACCAGCCAGCCATTGCGAGGGTCAATGAAATTCAGGCAGGTGGCAACTTCGCGCGCCGCAAAAGAAACGGGCAGCGCAGTCCAGGTGATTGCGCCATCGGTGGTATAAAACAGAGAACGTTCGGCCCAGGCCCAGCCAGTGCTGTCATTGACAAATTCATACGCCGAGCCGCGCGGGAGCGAGCCTCGTGGAGTCCAGTTCGAACCGCCATCCTCGGTGTAATAAAAAACGCGGATTTGTTTATCACCCATCAAAAAGTCGACCGGCAGGAAGCCTTTGCCGTCTTGGAAAAAGATGGGAGGCCGGGTTTCGGCCATGTAGTTTTGAATTTCTTCGGGCAGGGGCAGAGAAAGTCGTTGCCAGGAACGACCTGCATTACTGGTACGGAAGAAGTACATCGAATTTTCGACCGGTTCAGAGCCGGTAATATACCCTGTGCTAGGATTGATGAATACCGCTCCATTCTTGACCCCTGCAAAAGGCAACCCTTCAATTTCCTCTGCGCGGTCATGAGCAAAAGTGCGCAGCCAACTTACCCGGTCAAGAGTCTGATAGACGGCCACTGGCATTGAACCGGCAGCCCCGCCCAGGGTTTGGAAGATGAACCCCTCCAGATTGGTGTTGGGCAGGAACTGTATGCTGCCGTTTGACATTGGCACAGGGATGCTCTCCCATGTTTGACCGCCATCGGCCGTGTAATTTAACGTCCCGCTGTTGCTGCCATCTGGCGATGCAACCAGGATGAAAGCCTCTCTTTCGTTGATGAAGAAAGCCCCATTGTAGCCATTGAACTTTCCTCCTGGCACTGGCACGCTGGCCCAGGTAAAGCCGCCGTCATTGGTAGCCAGCAACTGGTTTTCCATTATGCCCCAACCACGCATAGGCGTAAACATGTGAATTGATAGGAGAGGCGGGCCATTTTGCGCGTTGAGCGGCGGGGTAGGCGTAATGGTAGGGGTCAGCGTAGCGGTTGGCGTTGGTGGTGGCGGGGTGGCGGAGGGGGTCCAGGTGGGCAGGTCGGGCGGCGCGGGCGGAGTCACGATTGTATTGCCGCAGGCAGCCAGCAAGAGGCCTACCAGAAGAATCATGAATGCCGAAACAGGTTTTCGCATGGTTCTCTCCGATTTCATGGCGCGGATGGATTCTCCGCGTTATGCGAGTTCCACAATCGTCGCTTCGCCCTGACCAACGCCTACGCATAGCGTAGCCAGGCCGTAGTGCGTGCCACGCCGCCGCATCTCGTAGAGCAAGGTGGTGAGAATGCGCGCGCCTGAGCAACCGAGCGGATGCCCAAGCGCAATCGCCCCTCCATTGATATTGACTATCGATTCATCCAGCCCCAAATCTTCGAGGACGGCCAGCGATTGCACTGCAAAAGCTTCATTGACCTCCACCAGGCCCAGGTCTGCTACCGTTAAACCGGCGCGCTGCAAGGCCTTTTGGGTAGCCGGAACAGGGCCAATGCCCATGATGCGTGGCTCGACCCCTGCCGCGGCGGCAGAGACGAAGCGCGCCAGCGGCTTGAGTCCGAGCGCGGTGGCTTTTTGGGCGCTCATCAGCAACAGGGCTGCAGCGCCGTCGTTTAACCCAGACGAATTCCCTGCCGTAACGGTTCCGCCTTTCTTTTTGAAGGCTGGTTTCAGGCGCGATAGGCTCTCCAGCGTAGTATCGCGGCGCGGGCGCTCGTCGGTCGTCACCAGAATGGGGTCGCCTTTTCGCTGTGGTACAGGGATGGGGAGAACTTCCTCGGCAAATTTTCCGCTATCAATGGCGTCAATGGCGCGTTGGTGCGAGCGGGCGGCAAAGGCATCCTGTTTCTCGCGGGTGAGGTGTGGACGTAGAGCAGCAATGTTTTCGGCAGTTTCGCCCATCGAGTCAATTCCGTACATCTCTTTCATTTTAGGGTTGGGGTAGCGCCAGCCCAGGGCGGTATCGTAAGCGGTCAGATTGCCGAAACTGAACCCCTCCTCTGCTTTGGGCAACGAGTAAGGAGCGCGCGACATGGATTCAACGCCGCCCGCAATGTAAACATCCCCATCCCCGGCGCGAATGGCGCGCGCCGCAAGATTGACCGCTGCCAGCCCCGATGCGCAAAGCCGGTTGATGGTGACGCCCGGCACGCTGGCGGGGAATCCGGCCAGAAGCAGGGACATGCGCGCCACATTTCGATTGTCCTCTCCGGCCTGGTTGGCGCAGCCCAGGTAGACTTCCTCAACCAGGGTTGGGTCGAGCGCATTGCGCTCCAGGATGGCTTTCAGGACAAATGCGGCCAGGTCATCGGGGCGAATTTTGGCCAGCGCGCCCCCCAGCGCGCCGATGGGCGTGCGAATGGCATCTACAATCACAACGTCAGACATGCGACCTCCAGGGTAGGGTTTCTGATGCATCGGTTGACGGGAGAAATTCCGCGTTACAGAAATTGTACCACCCGCCCGGGCAGGGTGGTTGGGCCATCCCCTGAGAGCAGGCGCGGGCCGAGAGAAAGCCATTTGACCAAAACGATTGGGGCGGCCGTTCAACAGCCGCCCCAATCCAAATCTTAATCATTGCCCCAACCCGCTTCAGGGTTTATTTAAGAACATAATTGCAGATTCTAGGTCATAAAACAGGGCTACGTCTACGCCTTCTTGCTTCAGCATGGCTTCAATAAAGTCGTGCGAATGGTCATAGGGGCTGACCAGCATTGCAATCCGCGCGGCAAGATTGATACCAGGGTTACGCATATCCTGGCTGACAAAGGTGTAGTTACGCATGACTGTGTCTGTGTTACGGCCCTCGTAAAAATCGAGCAGGAAGCGGTCAATGCCCATCTCGCGCCCCATTCTATGGGCTTCGAGATGCCAGGCCAGCGCCTGCTGGCGGCCAAACTGACCGACAACTTTCAGGGTGATGTATTTTCCATCATCAGAAGGGGCAACTGAGTATTCCATTCTGCCTCCATCGAATTGGGAGATTTTCAAGTTCAACGTCCGAAAGCCTTTAATTGAGCATGGGCATTATAACCGGATTGCGGAAAGATGGCCTGCTGTTGGGTCAGTGATGATGGTGACGTCCATTTCCCTCCGGGCCAAACAGGGCGCGCCAGTCTTCGGGAATGCGGTGGCGGTAGAGGGCTATCAGCGCGGCAATGCTCGTGGTGAGCGGAACGGCAGCCACCAGTCCTAATGAACCGACCAGGGTACGCACAATCTCCTCGGTTACGAATTCAACGTTGATGAAGTAGCCATAATTCCCGCTTCCTAACGTGAACAAGAGCAGAAGTGGCAGCGAAGTCCCGGCATAAGCCAGCACCAGGGTATTGACAGTGGCGGCCACATGGTCTTGCCCGATGCGCATGGCTTTCTCAAAGAGGGCGCGAAAACCCAGGCGCGGGTCAGTGTGATGCAATTCAAACACCGCCGCCGATTGGGTGGTCACCAGGTCATCCAGTACGCCCAGCGCGCCGATGAGGATGCCGCCCAAAAGCAGTCCACGCAGGTTGATGTTGACATTCGACATCTGAGTCAGGAACAGGGATTCTTCACTCCCCGAGCCAGTCAGGCGCGTCACCTGCACGAAAATCACAGCCAGCGTGCCGGTGATGACCAGGACGAGAATCATGCTCAATACCGAGGCGTGCGTTTTCCAGGTCCAGCCATAAGTGAGATAGAGGGAGATGCCCAACAGGATGCCGGAACCAATCAGGCTGACGCGCAGCGGGTCTTCTCCCGCCAGAATGTGCGGGATGATGTAGTAAATGATGATAAACAGACTAAAAGCCAGGGCCAGCAGGCTGCGGAGGCCTTTCCAGCGGCTCATCAGGAGAATGGCGGTTACGAACGTTGCCAGAAGGATGAGCAGGGCTTTTTCGCGCACGAAATCCACAAAGAAGGCTTCAACCACGCCGTCGGGACGTTTCCCTATCAAGACAAAGATGTCGTCGCCGGGGTGCAGCAGTTGGCCTTGCAGCAGGATGCGGTACCTGCCGTAGTCGATTTCCATTGGCAGGCCGCGATATTCGCCCTCCAGGATTTCAACGCGCGCCCGTTGATAGGTCTGCGCCGTGCCGCCCAGGTCAATGGGGCCAGATTCGAGGATGTCGGTCACGCGAGCGCGGTAGGTTTGCGAGCCAAGCGAAGCGTTGATGTTATTGATGACAGGCGTTTGAAAGAAATATGGGATGCCCCATGCCAGGAACGCGCCGAAGGCCAGAATCACCAGGAGACTGGCAAGGATAAAAGGTGTTGTGAGTTTTTTCATGGAGAATGGATATCAATGTTCACATTTCACCCCACTGGCTCATCGTCTTCGTATCTGGTGGTTTTTGTCCGCCGTGGAGCAAATCGCCGCTGACGGGAACGGAACGAGCGCAGGAGGAGGTTGGTTTCGCGGGCATGGTTGGCAAGGTCGGCAAAGACCAGCAGCAGTTGGCCCAAAGCCGCCACTACCATGCCTGCTACGAACATCGAAAGGCCGAGCAGGGAGGTCAGGAAGCGCATCTCTGCCACGCGCCACAGGGAATTGCTGGCCTGTAAGGCTTCGTTGATACGGGCCAGAAGCGCCTGGTGCTGGACAAAGCCGTAAATTGTCCCGCTCAGCCCGGCCAGCATCAGAAAAATCCCGAAGAGTATCAGCACATAGCCAGTATAGCGTACAAAGAAGTACATAGCGCCTCCTCGAAATTGGTTCATTCCCCTATCTTAACACGATTATAGAAAAAGGTGACAGCCATCCGCTTAATGACTGTCACCTTCTGTTGCTGATGACTGAACGCTGCTTACTGATTACTGATTACTGTCGTACCCTTCTGGCAGCCAGCAGCAGAGCACCAGTTCGCGCGCGGCTTTCACTTCGTCCATACGCCCAAAGGGGGTAGTGTGCGGCGCGGTTTTGACCAGTTCCGGGTCGGTTTTGGCTTCTTCGGCAATTTTGAGGAGAGCCTCGGCGAAGGCATCGAGGGTATTTTTGTTCTCGGTTTCGGTCGGCTCAATCATCAGGGCTTCGCGCACAATCAGCGGGAAGTAGTTGGTGGGCGGGTGGAAGTTGTAATCCATCAGCCGTTTGGAAATGTCGAGCGCGCGCACGTCCGAGCCTTCGACGCGGCCTTCCATGACAAACTCGTGCATGCAGATTCGGTCGAAGGGGATTTTGAAGGTATTGCGCAGGCGCGCCGCCAGGTAGTTGGCATTCAGCACGGCATATTGCGAAACATCTTTCAGCCCGTCCGCGCCGTGCATGGCGATGTAAGTGTAAGCACGCACCAGGCCGCCGCCAAAGTGACCATGAAAGGCTTTCATGCGTCCGATGGAGTGTTTTGGCGTTATGAACCCGTACAGGGGCGGGGTCTCGCCGTCGGCTTCTTCCACGATTCCCACCAGCGGAGAGGGGAGGAAATCGGCCAGGCGTTGGCTCACGCCGACCGGGCCAGAGCCGGGGCCGCCGCCGCCATGAGGCACGGCAAAAGTCTTGTGCAGGTTGAAGTGCATCACGTCGAAGCCCAGGTCGCCAGGGCGGACGATTCCAAGCAGGGCATTCAGGTTGGCGCCGTCGCCGTACATCAGGCCGCCGCAATCGCGCACCAGTTTGATGACTTCCTCGATATGTTCATCGAACAGGCCAAGCGTGTTGGGGTTGGTCAACATCATGCCGACGACGGTCTCATCGCATTCGGCTCTCAGCGCGTCCAAATCCACATTGCCACGCGAGTCGGAGGGGATGACCTTGACCGTCATGCCCAACATGCCCGCCGAGGCGGGATTGGTGCCGTGCGCCGCATCGGGAATGAGCATCTTGACTCGTTTGTGGTCGCCGCGCGCTTTGTGGTAGGCGCGCATCATCAGGACGCCGGTAAACTCGCCGTGCGCGCCAGCCGCAGGCTGAAGCGTGACCGCCGCGAAGCCGCTGATTTCTTTCAGCCATTCCTGCATCTGGTACATCAAGAGCAGGTTGCCCTGCACGGTCTCAATGGGCTGGAGCGGGTGTGTGAACAGGAAGCCAGGCAGGCGGCAGGCGTCTTCGTTAACTTTGGGGTTGTACTTCATCGTACACGAGCCAAGCGGGTAAAAGCCGCTGTCCACGCTATAGTTGTAGCGCGAAAGCGCCATGTAGTGACGAACAACATCCACTTCGGCCAGTTCGGGCAGGGGCAGGTCATCGCGCAGCAGGCTTTCGTCGGGCAGGTCAAAATGCGGTACGTCTGGCTGGGGGAAGGTGACACCAGCGCGTCCGGGCGAGGACAGTTCAAAAAGAGTGGGTTCGGTCATGATAGCGCCTCCTTGACCACCTCAACCAGCAGGTCAATTTCATCCCGGCTGTTCATTTCGGTCACGGCAATCAGGGCATGGTCTTTGAGCGCGGGGTAATCCTGGCCCAAGTCGTAACCACCGAGAATTCCGTATTCGAGCAGGTGTTCGTTGATTTCGGCGACCGGTTTGGGGAAGCAGACCGCGAACTCATGGAAGAAGGGCTGGGGGAAGCATAAGCCAACGCCCGGAATTTTGCTCAGTTCTTCGGCGGCATAGTGCGCCTTTTGATAGCACAGATTTGCTACCTGCTTTAAGCCGGTTTTGCCAACAGTAGCCAGATAAACTGCCGAAGCCAGCGCCAGCAGGCCCTGGTTGGTGCAGATGTTGGAGGTGGCTTTCTCGCGCTTGATGTGTTGTTCGCGGGCGGTCAGGGTCAATACATAGCCGCGCTGTCCGCGCGAATCGACCGTCTCGCCGACCAGTCGCCCTGCCATTTTGTGAACGTATTGCTTGCGGGTGGTGAAGAAGCCCAGCGATGGGCCGCCAAACCACATGGGGATGCCCAGCGGCTGGCCCTCGCCGACGACGATATCCGCGCCCATGGCGCCAGGGGTCTTGAATAACGCCAGGGCAATGGGATTCGCCACCACGCAAACCAGCGCGCCCTGGGCGTGGGCGGCATCTATCAGCCGGGTATAGTCGAAGATACGGCCAAAAAAGTCCGGGTACTGTACGATGACCAGGGCGGTATCCAGGTCAATCCACGGAATCAGGGCTTCCGGCGCAGCCTGCAAATCGGCTGTCGCGTCATCTCCAACCAGAGTCAGTTCCATCCCCTGGGTGTAAGTGCGAATCGTTTCTCGATATTGCGGGTGGACGGTGGGCGAAATGACCACCTTGCGGCGCTTGCCGCGAAAGTTGGCAAAGGCCATGTTGACGGATTCGGCGGCAGCAGTCGCGCCGTCGTAGTGGCTGGCGTTGGAGAGTTCCATGCCGGTCAGGGCGGCCATCAGGCTTTGGTATTCAAAAATGGCCTGAAGCGTGCCTTGTGAAATTTCGGGCTGATAGGGGGTGTAAGCGGTATAAAACTCGCCGCGCCGCAGGATGTGGTCAACGACCGAGGGGATGTAGTGATTATACATGCCCGCGCCGAGGAAGGAAACCAGGTCGCCGCGCGTGTTTTCGTTGCTGGCGGCAATTTCGGTCAGCAGGCTGGCGGCTTCCATTTCGGTCAGGGCCGGGGGCAGGTTGAGTTTGGGGAAGCGATATCTGGCAGGCACGGCCTCGAAGAGCGCCTCCAGGCTTTCGACGCCGATGGTTTTGAGCATCGCCTCTCGTTCGGTGGGGGAGATGGGGATGTAGGTCATAGGTTGTCCAGTGTTCAGTTATCAGTAATCAGTTCAGTGATTGCTAAAACTGATCACTGATAACTGATTACTGTTCACTGATAACTAATGCGCCCGTTCCTCGCAATGCTTTTCATAAGCCGCCGCATCGAGCAGGTCGGAGGGGTTGCCGCCTTCGATTTGGATGAACCATGAGCCGTAGGGGTCGCTGTTGATGGCTTCGGGGCGGTTGGTCAGGTCTTCATTCACCGCCACGACTTTGCCGCTCACCGGGGCCAGCACTTCGGAGGCTGCCTTAACCGATTCGACCGAACCAATCTGACTGCCAGCCTGCACTTCGTCTCCTTCGCTGACGGTAATTTCCATGAAGACGATGTCCGAGAGTTGTTCCTGGGCGTAGTCGCTAATGCCGACCTTGCCGGTCGCCGGGTCGAACCATTCATCGGATTTGGCATATTTGAGGGTGGAGGGGGTGTTAGACATGGGTTGTGCTCCTTGAGTTTATGAAAATGAAAAAAGGCACGCGAATTGAATCGCGCGCCCTCTGTAATCAGACCTGAGAGATTCACGCTTTAACTTCAGGCCTGCCTGGCCCTTTGTTCAGCGTTTGCCCCGTCGGTAGCCGCGTCAGCGGCATTTTCCAGAGTGTTTCAGCGCAGAGTCCTTTTGCCTGAGAGTTTCGCCCGCTCCGGCCGGAAACGGGTTTGCACCTTCGGCGCCGCCAGACCATTTTGCGCTGTGAGTTTGCTGGTCTGTTGGTCTCTTCCCTGCCACTGTTCGATTATCATGCTCATTCTATGGGTAAGGAAAATAAAAGTCAAGAGCAAATCTTGATAAATTCGGGCGATTTTTCCTCTGCCTGGCTGTTCTCTCCCGCTTTTGTGATAGACTTGCCGAAATTTTTTTGAAAATATGGAGTTCCGCCATGCTGTATCGTGGATTGCTCGAAAAATATGGCCGCCTGCTCGATTTGCCTGCCCACACTCGCCCTGTTACCTTGCTTGAGGGTAACACTCCTTTAATTCCGGCTGAAAAATTATCCCGCCAGCTGGGCGGCGGGTTCGAGTTGTACATCAAATATGAGGGACTCAACCCAACCGGTTCGTTCAAAGACCGGGGCATGACCGCCGCCATCAGCGAGGCTGCCGGGCGCGGGGTAAAGACTGTCATCTGCGCCAGCACCGGCAATACCGCCGCTTCGGCTGCCGCTTACGCATCGCGGGCCGGAATGAGGTCGATTGTTCTGATTCCACAGGGTAAAGTGGCCGCCGGAAAACTGGCCGGAGCCATTGCCTATGGGGCGCAGGTCGTCCAAATTGACGGGTCTTTCGATGACGCGCTCTCGATGGTGGTCGAAATCTCGAACAGACACCCCATTGCGCTGGTCAATTCCATCAATCCCTACCGTATCGAGGGGCAAAAGACCTCCGCTTTCGAGATTTGCGATGCGCTCGGTCATGCTCCCGACTGGCTATGCCTGCCGGTGGGCAACGCGGGCAACATTACCGCTTATTGGGCCGGGTTTAAGCAGTATAACAACCTGCAATGGACGGGTCTGCCGCGCATTTTGGGCGTACAGGCCGAGGGAGCAGCTCCGCTCGTGCTGGGGCATCCGGTGGAAAAGCCCGAAACGGTGGCAACGGCCATTCGCATTGGCAAACCGGCGCGGGGCGAGCAGGCGTTGGAGGCTGCCGATGAATCGGATGGCCGCATCATCGCCGTCAGCGATGATGAAATCGTCCACATGCAGAAAACGCTTGCTAAACTGGAGGGAATCTGGGTCGAACCAGCCTCGGCAGCCGGGCTGGCCGGGCTGGCGCATGAAATTGCCGCCGGAAAGTTCAACCCCGGCGGCAAGCGGATTGTCGCCATTTGCACTGGTCACGGGCTGAAGGACCCGGAGATTGTCACAAAGGGGATGGAAAAGCCGACTATCGTTCCGCCGCGCCTCGATGCGTTGGAAGCAGTGATTTTGGGAATGGGAGAAACACCCCAAGCAGGATAACCAGGCTGACGAGTGATACCGCGTTGGCGGCTTTTTGCGCGGCTGGAATGTTCCAATCTGGCTGACGGCGCGCCAGAAAATCTTCGAGTTGTTCCTGCTGGTCGGCGGGGATGCGCTCCCAGGGAGATACGTGGTTGGCTTCGGGGTAAACCAACCCGGCGGGATGCGTCATGTTGAAGTAGCCATTCTGAATTTGCCGCGCCGGGCCAACTTGAACGGTGGAATGAAATTTCTCCAGATTGTAGCCAAACAAGACTTCATAAGGCTTCAGGTTGCTGGCCTGGTCATCGAACACGCGCTGGTCATTGATGTCATCTACGCGCTCAATGGGGAAGGTTTGGCCCTGTTCAATTTTGCGATATACCTCTTGCAAACCGCCAATAAAAAACGTGCGCTCTTGCAGCTTATCGAGCGGAATCAGCAGGTAGGCGCCCAGCGAGAGCAGAGCCAGGATTTGAAAAGGCAGAAAAAGGGCCAGCGCGCGCAATTTTGGCAGCGGGCGAGTCCAGAGATGCAGGGTGTAGGCACTGAAAAGAGCGATGGGAAAGAGAAAAGCCGAGCCAAAGCGCGGGTTGACGTGCAGGGCGCGTAAAAATGGCAATTCGCGCAGGAGCGGGTAGATGTACCCGCGCGCGAAGGTGAACTCCAGCGCCAGGTAAATGGCCAGGGCCAGCAACGCCAGAGCCAGAAGCCGCCTTTTTAACTGGGAAATCGCGAGGCGTTTCGCCAGGAGGCGATGGCCGAGGGTCAGAATTCCGCCGAAGAGCAAAATCCAGACGACCGGGCTGAGCGATAGGTCCAATTCCCATAATCCGGCATAGGCGCCGGTGTAAGCCTGGAGCAGCTCGCGAATGGCGGTCACTTTCTGGCCGGTCAGGGCATAGATGGGGGCCAGCCCCATTACGCCGAACAGTTGCAGGAACAGCCCAACCGGGGCCAGTTTGAGCGGGATGTCATAGACATCGGGCATATCGCGCGGGAAGAAGCGCATGAATGAGGCAACGGCATAGAGTTTGGAGAGAACGAGGCCAAGCGCAAGCAGGCCGCCCAGGGTGGCAATTTTGCCCAGGCGCAGCCAATCGAACATTTCCGGGCGGATGAGCCAGGCCAGCGGCAGGGTCATGAGCAGCGAGAGACCGATAAAAACGGCCGGGTAGGTGCTGGCGGAATAGATGAGCAGGCCGCCGCCCAGGGCGATGAGGCCAGCGGCGCGGGGGATGGACAGGCGTTTTTCAAACAGGGCAATCAGAAAAAGCGGCAGGATGGGAAAGGCCTGGAAGTTGAAGTGTCCATTGGCGAGATGTTGCAGGTAAAAACCGTTGGCGCTAAACAGAACCGCGCCCAGGGTGGCGGGCATCCAGCCGAACTGAAGGGAATGCCGAAGAAAAAGATACGCGCCTGTGTAGCCAATGAGGACGTAGATGAAATACGAGGCGCGTACCGCGCCCCAGGGTTCAATGAAAAGCGCCAGAATTTGGGGCAAAGAAAATTGAGCGTTGAGGGGGTGTGGGTAGCCAGGCAAGCCGCCGCCAAAACTGGGCGTGTACCACTGGATGGTGAACCCGTTGATGCGGTAGTGCAGATGGGTATCAATGAGCCGGGTGAAGAAGTATTTATGGTCCCAACCCACCAGCGGGTAGTGGTAGTTGACGTGCCAGACAACATAAGCGGCAATCAACAGACCAGAAACGGCTGTCACAAGCGGGGGAAAAAGATTTTTTTTGTTCACGGGGAAGCGTACAAAGAGCGCGGACCGTGCTCGACCATCGATTCCGCGCCGGAGTTCAGGGTTAGATGTATTCCCGAAGGTTGTGTTCCACTGCGTAGGCGGCGGCTTCGGCGCGGTTGTTCACGCCCAATTTGGAGAGAATGCTGCTGACGTAGTTACGCACCGTACCTTCGCCCAGGAAGAGGGCTTTCGCGATTTCGCGGTTGGTTTTGCCCTCCGAAACGAGCAGGAGAACGTGTTTTTCTTGCTGGCTAAGGTGTGAAAAGGCCGAAGCTTCTTCTTCTTTAACGGCCTTGCGCACTTCCTGAAAGACGCGCTGCGTGACGGCGGGGTCGAGCAGGGCTTCGCCGCGCCCTACGGCTTCGAGGGCGCGTACCAGTTCTTCGCCGCCAATCTGCTTGAGAACGTAGCCTGAGGCCCCGGCGCGAATGGCTGAAAAGAGCATTTCGTCTTCAGCGTAGGAGGTCAACATCAATACTTTGGTATCAGGAAAGCGCTGCACAATTTCCTCGCAGGCTTCAATTCCTGAAGTACCGGGCAGGCGAATGTCCATGACGACTACGGCGGGTTGTAATGTTCCTACCAGTTCGATGGCTTCACGCGCTGAGGCAGCCTCTCCGACTACTTCAAAGTGAGGATGTCGGTCAAGTAAGGCTTTTAATCCCAATCGGACAACTTCGTGGTCATCTACCAGCAGGATGCGCTGTTTGGTCATGGGTTTTTATTCTCTCCTCATTGTTTCAGGTGAGGGAGTATAGTCGAGAGATTTTCAAATGGCAAGGGCAAATAAAAACCCTCCGAAGTCTGGATGGCTGCGGAGGGTGGCTGAATGGCGAAGATATAGGGCGTCAGCTGTCCTTCATTTTGACATAAAACAGCGTCGAACCATCAATCTCCTGGGTCTTCATCTCGAAGGCATCCTTAAGACTGCTCACCAGCCGCGAGAGCTGTTTTTGTCCATAGGTGCGCGGGTCGAATCCGGGGTCGAGCTGGTAGAGGGCGTTGCCCATGTGGTCGAGCCGCGCCCAGCCGTCTTCCTGGACGGCAATGTCGTAGGCTTTTTCGAGAATCGGCAGAGGGTCAGGTTCATCCTTTTCTTCTTTGTCATTCTTCTTTTTCTCTACAGCGGGTTTACGCACCCGTTCTTTTTGCTTTCTGGTCTCTGTGGTCAGATTCTCGGTGTAGACGAACACATCGCAGGCATTGACGAAGGGCTTGGGCGTTTTCTTTTCGCCAATGCCCATCACAAAGACGCCCGTCTCGCGGATGCGGGTGGCCAGGCGGGTGTAGTCGCTATCGGAGGAGACCAGGCAAAAGCCGTTCACTACCCCGCTGTGCAGGATGTCCATCGCGTCAATAATCATCGCGCTATCCGTGGCGTTTTTGCCGATGGTGTAGCGGAACTGCTGGATAGGCTGGACGGCGTGGTAGTTGAGGATGTCTTTCCACGAGTTCATGCTGGGCGTAGTCCAATCGCCGTAGATGCGCCGTACCGTTACCATGCCGTACTTGCCCGCCTCCACCAGCATTTGCGGGAACAGGCTGGCCTGGGCGTTATCGCCATCGATGAGCATGGCAATTTTGTGTCTTGTTAAAGATGATATTTGTTCTTCAGGCATAAAGTCATTATACTTGTTCCAGGGATACTTTACCAAATCTTTACAAAGAGTTTATCCTGGCTTTGTTTCACCGTTCTATAATCAAAATCATCGTAAATTATCACTCGTACATCTAAATCCTATGTCTAAAATCCTCGTGATTGACGATGAACCATCCATTGTCAACCTCGTTTCGGCCTATCTCAAACCGGAAGGCTACGAGGTTTACACCGCCTCCGATGGCCCCTCGGGCCTGAAAGCGGCAAAAGCCTACAAACCCGACCTGGTGGTGCTCGACATCATGCTCCCCGGCATGGATGGGCTGGAACTGCTCAGCCGCCTGCGCCGCGAATCGGATGTCTATGTCATCCTGCTCACCGCCCGCACCGAGGAAACCGATAAAATCGTTGGTTTATCGGTTGGGGCTGATGATTACGTCACCAAACCGTTCAGCCCACGCGAGTTGGTGGCGCGCATCAAAGCCGCGCTGCGCCGTCTCAAAACGGCGGCAGGCTCCAGCGGCGATGAAATCCTGTCGTTCCGGCGCGTACGCATTGACGTGGGAGCGCGTATTGTTACCGTAAATGATATTCCCATCGAATTGACCGCCATCGAATTCGACCTGCTCAAAGCCCTGGCCGAAAATCGGGGGCGCGTGCTGACCCGCGAGCAACTGCTCGATAAAGTCTGGGGCGGCAGTTACTACGGCGAAATGCGCGTGGTGGATGTTCATCTCGGTCATGTGCGCCAAAAACTGGGCGACGAAAGCCTGATTACCACGGTGCGCGGCGTAGGCTACCGCTTTGAGGACGAACCGCTGTGAAATCCATCCAGTTCAAATTGTTGCTTTCGTACCTGGCCGTGTTGCTGATTGGCGTTGTCGTTTTGCTGCTGGCCGCGCAAGTAATTGCTCCCAGCGCCTACTCGCGTCACATGATGGGCGAAATGCCCGGCATGGGCATGGGGCGCGGCATGGGGCCCGGCGGGGCCGGGCTGTCGAACTTCCGCGCCGGCATGTTCGAGGCCCTCGGCTACGCCATTGGCGCGGCCCTGCTGGCCGCAGTTGGGGTGAGCATCCTGCTCAGCCGCCGCATCGTCTCGCCGCTGGAGCGGATGGCCGCCGCCTCCGAGCGCATTGCCGCCGGACATTACGACGAGCGGGTTGCCGTAGAAGGCTCAGATGAAATTTCCGAATTAGGAACGCGCTTCAACCAGATGGCCGAAAAACTCGAAAACACCGAAACCATGCGCCGCCGTCTGATTGGCGATGTGAGCCACGAACTGCGCACCCCGCTCACCGCCATCAAAGGCTACATGGAAGGCCTGCTCGATGGCGTCTTGCCCGCCAACGCCGAAACTTACGAGCAAGTTCACCGCGAGGCCGACCGTCTCAGCCGCCTGGTGGACGATTTGCAGGAACTCAGCCGGGTTGAGGCGGGCGCTTTTATTTTGGATATCCACCCGGTGCGCCTTTCTGACCTTGTGCAGACCACTGTCAAGCGGCTTTTACCTGCTTACGAGAAAAAAGGAGTCGAACTTCGCTGGAACCTGCCCGCTGACCTTCCGCGCGTCCTGGCTGACGAAGACCGGCTGATACAGGTCCTCACCAACCTGCTGGGCAACGCGCTGATGTATACCCCCCCGTCTGGAACAGTGACCGTTACCGCCGCGCAAAGTGGCGGCGAAGTGCGGGTTTCCGTTAAAGATACTGGCATTGGCATCCCGGCGGAGAGCCTGCCCCACATCTTCGACCGCTTCTACCGTGTTGATAAATCGCGCTCCCGCAACGCGGGTGGCGGCTCGGGCATTGGCCTGACGATTGCCAGGGCCATCATCGAAGCGCACGGCGGCCAAATTTGGGCCGAATCGGCGGGTGAGGGTCAGGGCAGCACCTTTATTTTTACCTTACAATCAACTTAAATACATCTTAAAATTGGTCCAGACGACTTGAATTTCGCTTTTCCATGTGCCAAAATACAATTGCACACGATAAAAGGCAAAACCAGGGAAACCTGGTGACGCAAAGCCAAAGGGTCTAACGAGCAGCAATGCTCCAGGATGGCCAGGCTGCCGAAAAGAGCAAAACCGGGGAAACCCGGCGGCACAAAGCCAGCGGGTCTAAAGTCCGGCAAGTTGACCAGGATCGCCCGGCTGCCGAAAAGCAAACCCGGTGAAAACCGGCGACGCAAAGTGATGGGTCTAAACCCGGCGCAAGTTTATTTTATGGCTGGGCAAGATTGCCACACTGCCGAATGTGCAAATTCCTGCCGCTGGATTTATCCAGCGGCAGGTTATTTTGGGGTTGTATCCTTCTTGTTGGCATTCACTAACTGACCAAACAGGAAAAAAGTGACATAAACCGTCAGAGAGAGCAGGCTTAAGAGGCCGATATAAAGGAAAAAGTTACGTTGATTTTGGGGGCTTGCCAGGTGTTCAAAAACGTTCGTCACGATTTTTTCTGGCCTGCGAAGAATATCCCAACTATACCAGCGTAGAAATCTGCCCAGGTACACGCCTAAACTGCTTAAGATAATAATGCTACTCGTGAATAGCCAGCCAGTCACCGTTCCAAAATAGGTTGTGACCAGTTCTTGCATTTGGTAGATGGAATAAATTCCTACGAGGAGAGCAGTCCAGGCAAACCAGGCAATCATCAAAACATCATACCAGATGGGTGCATCATTATTTTTAAGCAGGTTTTCAAAATCTGTGAGCATGTAAGGGGCGTTAGGAAGAAAAAATAACCAAAGTAATGCGCCGCCCAGGGCAATCAGCAAGTTGAGCGGTTTGGGCAAAGACTGAGATGCGTAAATAATGGTGGACAGAATCAATGGCATCCAGGCCAAATTCAAGTTAAAAACGAGGAACCTGTATTCACGGCTGTCCATGGTTGCATTTCGGTACACTAACATTGAAATTGCAACGGTTGACATGAAGACCAGAAGTACGAATATTCTCAATCTCAGCTGCTGCTCAGATGTGAATTTTAGTAAGGTTTGCATGGCTAACTGCTCCGTTTGATTGAGTGCTCCTGGCTTGCGTTCATAAGATGCCCGAACACATACAGGGTAACATAAAGGAACAGGAAAAATATAGTAAATAAAATGGTAAAGGTCAGGGTGCGAGGGTGGCTAAAAGGGTGGATTATCCGGTCGAGAATATCGCTGGCTAACGGGAGTGGATTGCCGACCACGTCCCAACTGTTCCAGCGCAGGAAGCGCCCAATGTACATTCCCAGGCTGCTCATTGCAGTAACGAGGGTCACAAAAATCCAACCGGCGATTGTTCCCAACATTCGCACCACTATTTCCTGCATAAAATATAAAGAGATAATACCAAGCAACAGACCATTCCAGCCAAACCAGATGAGCATGATAACATCGTACCAGACTGGCACGAGCGCGTCGGGATGTGCCAGGTGTTGGAAGTCGGTCAGGATGTAGGGCGCATTGGGCAAAAACAGGAGCCACAGGATAGCGCTACCACTGGTTAGGAGAAGCATCAGGATTTTAGGCAGGCGCGTGGAAACATAAGCGACCCAGGCCATCAGGAAGGGAATCCAGGCCAGGATGAGATTCCAGACCAGGAACAGGTAACGGTAACTCTCGCTGGTGAAAGCGCGCGCTGCCAGCACGGCAATCGACATAACTGATGAAGCCGCCAGTAACAGGAACAGCGTCAGACGGTACTTTTCATCGGGCTTCATGGTGAATAAGTTAGCCATAGACTCTCTCCTGTGCGTAAAAAATCGAGTACACAAATTATCCAACTTTTTTATCGCCAAATTCTTTACAAATCTCTCAATTTATCGAGCGGTTTTGCTCTGTTTGTACGAAGTTCTGGCACGTCAAATGCTTCTTTGAACCGATGCTTCAGGCACTCTCCAGGTTTGTATTGTATTAAGTCATCAAAGTGTTGTTCATCTCCACAGGTCGATGATTACATCTCGCCACCAATCCTGTAACTTTTGTTACTACCCATGCCACCGAATTTGGGTAAGATTAGTATTAATTGCCAGCGCAGGCTGGGTTTGATTGGTAAGGAGCAAGGCATGATTTCTGGAAAGCAAACAACTGCCTGGGCCGAGGTGGATGAGCAGGGGAGACTGGTTATCCCGGCGGAGATTGCCAGAGCATATGGCTTGTTGCCAGGGGCCAGAGTGCGCCTGGATGAGGGCAACAACTTCGTGCGCATGCACCGTCCCGTTACGCATCTGACCAAAGTCTACATCGAGCCGACGGTGGCTTGCAATCTCGATTGCATCACCTGTTTCCGCAATGCCTGGGAGCAGCCTATCGGGCGCATGAGCGAGGAAACTTTTGAAAGTATTCTGACCGGTTTGAAGGCGCTCGACCCCATCCCAAGCGTCTATTTTGGCGGCATTGGCGAGCCGCTCTTTCATCCCAAAACGGTGGAATGGGTGGCGCGGGTGAAGGAATTGGGAGTCAAGGTGGAGTTAATTACCAATGGGACAACTCTCACCGAAAAAATCTCCCGCAAACTGGTGGAAAGTGGGCTGGATATTTTGTGGGTCTCGATTGACGGGGCATCCCCTGAAACCTATGCCGATGTGCGCCTGGGAGCCGAACTGCCGACCATCCTGAACAACCTGCGTCGTCTGATACGGATGCGCCCCCCAGGGCATTACCCCAAGCCGGAATTGGGAATTGCCTTCGTTGCCATGAAGCGCAACATCGCCGACCTGCCGCAGGTCATCAAACTGGGGCGCTCGCTGCGCGCCCAATATTTCTCGGTCAGCAACGTCCAGCCTGCCACTGCGGAGATGCAGGCCGAACGGCTCTATACCAGAGTGACCAATAACATTGCCTATTTGCCCGCTCCGCACCTGCCGCGCCTGAGCCTGCCCAAAATGGACTTCGACGAAACCACCCGCGAAGCGCTGGTGGAGGCTTTCAACAGCGGCTGCAACGTCAGTTATGCCGGGAACAACTGGGGCGGCGCAAACGATGTCTGCAATTTTGTTGAAGGGGGAACGATGTCGATTGCCTGGACGGGTGATGTCAGCCCATGCTGGCCGTTGATGCACACGCATACCAGTTACCTGCACGGTAAACCGCGCCTGGCGAAAAAACACGTTATCGGCAATGTACGCGAACGCAACTTACAAGATTTATGGCTCGATCCTGACTATATCGCCTATCGGGAGCGGCTGCATAACTTCGCTTTTGCGCCCTGCACCTTCTGTGGTGGCTGCGATTTGTCGGAATCGAATGAAGAAGACTGCCTGGGCAACACCATCGCCCCGGTCTGCGGCGGGTGTTTGTGGGCGCAAGGCGTGATTCAATGCCCCTGAATCGGGTAGAATCGGGGCATGCCATTTGCCCGCTTTGCCCAACCCGAAACCCGCCGTTCCCTCACTGACCTTTCCTTCACGCCCTTCTGGCTGGATGACCCCGCCCGGCCCGACCCCGCCGAACCGCTCTCTCGCCAGACGACTGCCGACCTCGCCATTGTGGGGGCCGGCTTTACGGGTTTATGGGCTGCCCTGCTTGCCAAACAGTCTCACCCTGAATGGGATGTCGTTCTGTTGGAGCGCGAGACGACTGCTTGCGCCGCCAGCGGACGGAATGGGGGCTTTGTCTCCGCCTCGTTGACGCACGGCTTCGAGAACGGGCTGACGCGCTGGCCGCAGGAGATGCCCTGCCTGGTGGCGCTTGGTCACCGTAACCTGAACGAGATGGAAGCCGACCTGCAACGGTGGGGAATTGTCTGCGATTGGGTTCGCTCCGGTGAACTGCATGTAGCAACAGAACCGTATCAGGTAGCGGAACTGCGTCAGGCAGTGGAAGCAGGCCGCCGGGTGGGGGAGCAGGTCGAATGGCTGGAATCTGAACAGACGCGGAATCTGGTCAATTCCCCAACTTATCTGGGCGCGTATCTTGACCATAACGTGGCGATGGTTAACCCCGCGCAAATGGCCTGGGGCTTGCGGGCGGCCTGTTTGCAGGTCGGAGTTCGGCTTTACGAACAGACGCCGGTTCTCTCAATGCACGCTGAAAAAGCAGGCGTCCGCTTGCGTACCCCGCATGGAGATACGCTGGCGGCGCGGGTGGCGTTGGCGACCAATGCGTTTCCGCCGCTGCTCAAGCGTCTTTCGCTCTACATTGTGCCGGTCTACGATTACGTCCTGGTCACCGAACCGCTTTCAGCGACGCAATGGCAGCAAATTGGCTGGCAGGGGCGCGAGGGCGTGGGCGATTCGGGCAATCAGTTCCATTATTATCGTCGCACGGCAGATGGGCGTATTCTGTGGGGCGGTTACGATGCCATTTATTACCCCAACAATGGCGTGGGGCCGCAATTCGAGGTCAATCAAGAGTCGTTTGAGCGGCTGGCTGAGCATTTCTTCCAAACCTTTCCGCAATTGCGGGGGGTGCATTTTACGCACGGCTGGGGCGGGGCGATTGATACCTGTTCGCGCTTCAGCGCTTTTTGGGGGACGGCACTTGGTGGACGAGTGGCTTACAGCCTGGGCTACACCGGATTGGGGGTGGGCGCTTCCCGTTTTGGTGCGAAAGTGTTGCTCGATTTGCTGGAACGCCGCGAAACGGAACGCACTCGTCTGATGATGGCGCGCTACAAGCCAATCCCCTTCCCGCCAGAGCCGTTTCGCTCTCTGGTCATCCACCTGACGCGCGCCTCGCTCGACCAGGCTGACCGCAACGAGGGCCGCCGCAATGCCTGGCTCAAACTGCTCGATGCGCTGGGGTTGGGATTCGATTCCTGACTGACAGCGGCATGATACAATTGCGATACATCCAGTCTAATTTCAGGAGAAAGCGCAATGAACGTGAATTTTTATGCCACCCTGCGGTTGATTACCGGAAAGAAAACTGTCAGCCTCGACCACCTGCCGGATGGGGTCACCGTCCGCGAAGTGCTGGAGGAGTGCTTCAAGCTCTATCCGGCTCTGCGGGCGGAGTTGATGAAAAACGAACAGGAAATGCTCGGACATGTTCATTTTTTCGTCAACGGGCGCGATGTGCCGTATCTGCCGGATGTTCTGGAAACCAAAGTTGCGCGCAGTGATAAACTGGATGTCTTCCCGGCGGTGGGAGGCGGCTAACAACGGACAGGGAACAGGTAAACGGATTGGACAACGGATGAAGCGGAGAAACGGACGCGGAACCGGATGAAGCGGAGAAACGGACGCGGAACCGGATGAAGTGGAGAAACGGACGCGGAACCGGATGAAGCGGAGAAACGGACGCGGAACCGGATGAAGCGGAGAAAC
>DAOTZC010000026.1:0-415002 GCA_034434535.1 Anaerolineales bacterium
ATAGATGGAACAGATGTTGAAACGAAGAAACGGAGTTTGACAACGGATGAAGCGGAGAAACAGATAGATGGAACAGATGTTGAAACGAAGAAACGGAGTTTGACAACGGATGAAGCGGAGAAACGGATAGATGGAACGGATGTTGAAACGAAGAAGCGGAGTTTGACAACGGATGAAGCGGAGAAACGGATAGATGGAACGGATGTTGAAACGAAGAAGCGGAGTTTGACAACGGATGAAACGGAGAAACGGGATTCGACAACGAAGATAACTGATAAACGAATTGCGCTGGTGGTTGGGAATGAGGTGACGGGCGTGGACCCAGGTTTGCTTGAGTCGTGTGACCAGATTCTCTATATCCCGATGCGGGGCGGCAAGCGCTCGCTGAATGTGGAAGTGGCGTTTGCGATTGCGGCCTGGGTTATCAACGAAGACTGAAACAGAAGTCGAAAAATCATCACCGGCCTGGCGCGCAAAAAACCAACGGACAAAGACATCGAGAGGAATAACATGAAAATCTTTTTGAACAGTCTTGGAATTCTGCTGGTACTGGCAGGCGGGATATGGTTCCTGCAAGGAATCAACATTCTTCCCGGTAGTTTCATGACCGGCAATCCACAGTGGGCCATCTATGGCGGGATTGCGGTTGTAATTGGCGCTGGCCTGCTATGGCTTGCTAACCGAAACAAGGCGGGGAAAGAAAAATAAACTGGCTATGAGAGAAATGCTGGTTGAGACAGCCGAAGCGTTTGCTTTACCAAACACCCGGCACCAGCCGGTAGCGGGTCTGTTGGGCGTATTCCTGGTATCCCGGTAGTTCGGCCTGGAGGGTTTTATCCTCCAAGCCGGTACGAATGACCAGGAGAACGCATGAAAGCACAGCCGGAATGACAGCCCAGGCTGAGCCGAGCAAAAACGGCGTGCCCAGGTAGAATAAAATCGTCCCAACATAGCCAGGATGGCGGACAAAACGGTAAGGCCCGCCAGTGGCAACGCGATGGTCGCGGTCGGTCTGAATGCGGATGATGGCGGTGAAATAGGCGTTGGAGACCATCGACCACATCAGGATGACGTTGTAGCCCAGGACGGCAGCCGCCAGCCCGGCAATGTTCACCCAAAGCGGGAAGGGCGTGGCCCAGCCGAAGCGCACATCCAGGCAGGCGGTGATGTAGGTGGCGAACATGAGCAGGCCCATGATGGACACCAGCGTAAAATCCCAGTTCTTGTACCCTTTTTGCGGACGGGCGCGTTCGGCCAGCATTTGCGGGTTGACAGGCAGAATGAAAATCACCGTGCCAAGCGACCAGAGCAGGTAGACGGCGCACAACGCCCAGCCGTTCCACCAGTCCCAGCGGCCCACCAGGCCGAACAAGATGGCAACCAGGAGCAAGTTGCCGATGGTTTCACGCCGCAGCCAGCGCAAGGCGCCTTTTTGGGGTGCAAGATTTTCCATAAATTTCTCCAGAGACGGCAATTTGGCGATTTTTTGATTTAGTGATTGGTTTTGAATCACCAAATCACTCAATCATCCAATCACCAAATCATTCATACCGCAGCGCCTCGACCACATTCAACCCCGCTGCCTGCCTCGCAGGAATCACCGCCGCCAGCGCGCCAAAGAGCAGGCCAATGGCAATGGCCGCGAGAATGCCGCTCAGGGGGAAGTAGTAGCCCATCGGGAACATGACATCAATGGCAATGACAACGATGTAGCCCAGGTATAGCCCGCCCAAAATGCCAAAGGCGGTGCCGAGGGCGGCCAAGAGCAAGGCCTCGGCCACCACCAGCGAGCGAATCTGCTTGCGGGTACTGCCTACTGCCCGCAACATGCCAATCTCGCGGGTGCGCTCGATGACGTTAATCGTCAGGGTGTTGAGCATGGCAATCAGCGAGGGCAAAGCCAGGATGGCAAACAAGATATAGACCGCAGAAAAGGCCGCATTCATCATGCCCATCAGCGAGGCATAGTAATCGGCCCCGGAAATGACCTTGAATTGCGGATAATCCGCCGCCAGGGCTTTGATTTGCGCCCCAACGGCCTCGTGGTCAGCGCCCTCGCGCAGGTCGATTTGCAAGAAAACATCCTCGCTCGCGCCAAAATCGGCGTAGAGGTTGACCTGTGAGATGTAGGCCGTCGTCAGTTTGGCGTTCAGCAGGTCAGTGGCCGAGGCGGCAATGCGGTAAGTGACGCGCCCGCTGGGGGTCAGCAATTCGACCGTGTCGCCCACTTTTTTCTGGGTGGCAACCAGGAAGGGGCCGTTGACTATCAGCGCGCGGCCTTTGTCCAATGCATCGTAGGCCGACTCGTTCCCTTCACTGAACACCAGCCCGCTGACCTGTTGAAAATCATCCGGCTGAATGCCAATCAGCGAAACGGCCAAGCCATTGGCACTCGATGCGCCGTAGCGGAAGGTGCTGACGGCCTGAACGCCATCCAACTGGCGCAGGCGGTCGGCCAATGCGGGGGTTGCGCCGACGTTGGTTCCCCACACGCCGATGGCGGGCGGCACCAGCAGGTAGTCGCTGCCCAGGCTGTTCTTGACCATCCCGCCCAACATACCGGTCATGCTCGAAACCACCCCCCCGGCGGCCACAATCACCGCCAGGCCGAGCATACTGGCCGAGGCTGTCACCGCCACGCGGGTCGGCTGGCGGGTCAGGTTGTTTTGGGCCAGGCCGCCAATGCCTTGTTTGGCAAAGACAAGCGCCGTCAGCCGCCCAAAGAGCAGGGCAAACGGGCGCACCAGAGCCGGGGCAATCAGAATCAGGCCGAGCAGGAAGAACAGGCCGCCGGGCATGATGAGCGCGGATTGGCCGGAGAAAATCGCCGAAACGGAGAGAACGATAATCGTCAGCCCGGCCAGCGCCCCGTAGCCTGCTTGCCGTTTCACGGTCGCTTCTGCCGCTGAAGGGCGCAGGGCTTCGAGCGGGGTGACGCGGCTGGCGTAGTAGGCCGGAATCAGCCCGGCCAGCACCGTCACGCCAACGCCCGCCAGTATCGAAACGAGAATTAATTCCGGCGAAACCACCGGCCAGCCGAGTTGAAGGTTGATAAAGGCGCTCATTGGCCCCTGGGCCAGGCGCATGACGCCAACCGCCAGCCCGTAGCCCAGGAACAGGCCCAGCCCGGAACCAAGCAATCCCTGAATCAGCCCCTCGGCCAGGATAATGCCGAGGATGACGCGGCGGGTCGCCCCAAGGGCGCGCAACATGCCGATATCGCGGCGGCGCTCGCTGACCACCGTGCGGAAGGTGTTGAAGATGATGAATCCGCCCATGAAGAGCGCCAACATGCCAAAGACGCTCAACCCGACCCGGGCCATTTCCATCGTGGCGAAGAGTTCATCACCCGCCATCAGCGCGCCGACGCGGAAGTTTTCACCGAGCGCGGCTTCGAGGTTGGCCTGAATCTCGGCCCGGCGGGCTTCCCCGGCCATCGATTCGACGTTCAACTCAATCAGGTTGACTTTGCCGGTTTCGCCGGTCATTTTCTGGGCTTGCGAGAGCGGCACAAAGACTTCCTCGTTACCGGGGGCAATGCGCCCGGGCAAGAGGCCGACGATGGTCAGTTGGGTTGTTCCAGCCGCGGAGGGAAGCGTCAGCGTGTCGCCCACCCGGACGGAGAAGGAATCGGCCAGGGTTTGGGTGATGACGGCTGCCGCAGTGTCAGAGTCGTCGAGATAACGGCCAGCAACCACCGGGAAGGCGCGAATCGAGCGGGCAACTTCGGGGGTCAGGCCAATCAGATTAACGGCAACCAGGGTATCGGGCCGGGCGGGGTTTCCATCCACAAAATTAGCAGGCAGGTTGATGGTACGGCGCAACGAGGCCGAGACAGCGCGGACGCCATCGAGGGAACGCAGTTTTTCGGCGACGGCAAGGTCAAAGGAGCCGCCCGAGGCGCTGGTGATGGTGAAATCGGCGTTACCTTCCGCGCCCTGCACGTTGGCTTGCAGGGCGGCAATCATGGTCGGCAGGACGGTGTTCATGCCGAAGATGAGCAGCACACCAAAGACGATGGCGAGGGTGGTTAAAAAGGTACGCAGTTTGCGGCCCAGGAGGTAACGGTAGGCGAGAGTCAGTTGGATGGACATTTTGGCTTCCAGACGCATTTGGTGATTTTTTGATTTGGTGATTTGGTGATTGTAAAAATCACTCAATCACCGAATCGCTAAATCACAAATCGCTAAATCTTTTTCCGTTCCAGCACGGTTTCCTCGGCTACTTTGCCGTCTTTCAAAAAGATAATCCGGTCAGCATAGGCGGCGATGCGCGGGTCGTGGGTGACCATGACGACGGCGCGGCCAAATTCCTTGCTCACCTGGCGCAACAACCCGGCAATTTCGTCGCTGGATTTAGTGTCGAGGTTGCCGGTCGGTTCATCGGCCAGGATTAACATCGGCTGGGCGACCAGGGCGCGGGCGATGGCCACCCGCTGCTGCTGGCCTCCGCTTAACTGGTCGGGGCGGTGGCTGAGACGGTCGCCCAACCCGAAGCGGGAGAGCCATTCGGCGGCTCGTTTCTGCGCTTCGGCGGGTTTCATGCCATCGAGCGTGACCGGCAGGGCGGCGTTTTCGAGCGCGGTGAGAACGGGAATCAGGTTGTAGAACTGGAACACGAATCCCATTTTGCGGCGGCGCAGTTCGGTGAGTGAGTCATCGTCCAGGTCGTTCAGGTTATACCCATCGACGGCTACAGTGCCTTCAGTGGCCCTATCCAACCCGCCGATGAGATGCAACAGGGTGGACTTCCCGCAGCCCGAAGGCCCCATCACAGCAACAAATTCGCCGGGGTCAATTTTGATAGAAACATGGTCGAGTGCGGTCACGGCGGTTGGACCAGAACCGTAAATTTTTGTCAGGTGAGAGGTGGAGATAATAGACATTTTTCATTCCTGAAGCATTTGGTGCTGGAGTGGTTTGGTGAGTTTGTGATTGAAAAAATCACCCAATCATCAAATCACTCCATCATCCGCTTTTCCTGGGCCTGCCGCGTGGGCGAATTTCTGGTTCAGGGAAAGGCTGACCCTTGATTGCCTCAATACGCATTTCGGTAATGTCCATCCAGCGCAGGTCGGCTTCGAGGTGCATGATAGCTTTGTCGAGCAGCAAAATTTGGGCCATTTCGCGGCGGGGGTCGTAACTATCGCGCAGAGTGGTCATGGCGTGCATTTCTTGATAAAGATGGCTGCGCTGGGCTTGGATGACGCGCTCTGGGCTGGCTTCGCCCGAAAACAGGGCGACCATCAGTTTGACAAAAAACTCATCGCGCTGGTGTCGGGCATCGACAGTGGAGACAAACCACTCGTGAAGCGCGGCACGACCGGCATCAGTCAGAGCATAGATGCGGCGGGCCGGTTCACTGCCCTGCCCCAGGTCAGAGTGGCGTTCCACCAACCCCGATTCTTCCAGGCGGTCGAGAGTGGTGTAAATTTGAGCAGGCTTGACATCCCAGGCTTCTGCTCCGCCAACCACCGCTTCAAAAGCGGCGCGCAGTTCGTATCCGTGACGTGGTTTTTGGGCAAGTAGCCCTAACAGGGCATGGCGAATAGACATGGTTTTTATAGTATATGAGTTATCACTTGCCAATAAATAGTAACTCGATTAATATTTATTGTCAAGGAACTTATCGGCATGACAACTTCGGCAAAGAAAGTTTGGTAATCACATCATCCCGGAAGTTTACTTTGGGCGCATCGGTCACAAAAACGGCTCTTTAAGATATAATAACAAGTACTAAAAAATAATTATTCTTTATTAGTAAAAGATTTCAAATATTACCATGACTGACCCTGAAGTTCGCTTTCGTCAACTCATTGCTGCTTTGCAGGAACGCGATTTCCGACTCACGCCACAGCGCGTTGAGTTAGTGCGCCTGATTGCCGCCAGTGAAGGACACCCCAACGCAAATCAGTTTTATGAACAAATAAAACTGAAATTCCCGACCATGAGTCATGCGACGGTTTATAAAACTCTTGCCTTGCTCAAAGAAATCAACCAGGTCTTTGAAATTGATTTGCACGGAGATAGTCATTATGATGGGAATCGCCCCCAGCCTCATCCACACTTAATTTGCACGAAATGCAACAAAATTGTCGATGGCGAAGGTGTTTTGGACCAGACACTGCTCCAGAAACTAGAAGACGAAACAGGCTTTACCATCTTGCGCCCGCAAATTTCCCTTTACGGAATCTGCCCGGACTGCAAAAAAGAAAACTAACCTTCTTTTTTTTCAGCCAGCAGATAACGATTATCTTTTAGTAACAATTATGAGGATGTGTGTTTCCCCAAAAATGGACAAGCCCAATTTTCGGCAGATACGGAAAAAAAGACCAGTACCCTATTTTCACTTCAAATGTGGCCTTATCGACAGCGTCATGAATAACGGCTTTTCATGTTTCAACCAAGTCAAAGGAGAAAATTATGAGCGAAGAGAGTAAATGCCCCGTCACCGGTCACGCTGGCATGACTTCTGCCAGCCGTGGCACATCAAACCGCGATTGGTGGCCGAACCAACTCAACCTGAACATCTTGCACCAACACCATCCAGCCTCAAACCCGCTTGGCCCCAATTTCAACTACGCGGAAGAGTTCAAAAAACTCGACCTGGCAGCGGTCAAGAAAGACTTGGCCGAGTTGATGACCAACTCGCAAGAGTGGTGGCCTGCCGATTGGGGTCACTATGGCGGTCTGATGATTCGCATGGCCTGGCACAGCGCCGGGACTTATCGTACTGCCGATGGGCGCGGAGGTGGCGGAACCGGCAACCAACGTTTTGCCCCTCTTAACAGCTGGCCCGACAACATCAACCTCGACAAAGCCCGCCGCCTGCTCTGGCCTATCAAAAAGAAATATGGCAATAAACTTTCGTGGGCCGACCTGATGATTCTGGCCGGAAACGTAGCCCTCGAAACAATGGGCTTCAAAACCTTCGGATTTGGCGGCGGGCGAGAGGACATCTGGCAGCCGGAAGAAGACATCTATTGGGGGGCTGAATCGGAATGGCTGGGTGATAAACGCTATCACGGCGAACGCGAACTCGAAAACCCGCTCGCCGCGGTACAAATGGGTCTCATTTACGTCAACCCCGAAGGCCCAAACGGCAACCCCGACCCGGTGGCTTCGGGGCGTGATGTACGCGAGACCTTCGCCCGAATGGCAATGAATGACGAGGAAACGGTTGCGCTCGTCGCTGGTGGACACACCTTTGGCAAAGCACATGGCGCGGGCGACCCGAAACTGGTTGGCCCCGAACCCGAAGCCGCTCCGCTCGAAGAAATGGGACTGGGATGGCGCAACAAACTCGGGAGTGGCAAAGGCGTCCACACCACATCCAGCGGTATCGAAGGCGCCTGGAAACCCAACCCCACCCAGTGGGACATGGGCTACTTTGACATGCTCTTTGGCTATGAATGGGAACTGGTCAAAAGCCCGGCTGGCGCGCATCAGTGGCGCCCTAAAAACTGCAAGCCAGAACACATGATTCCCGATGCGCATGACCCCTCCAAGAAATACCCCCCGATGATGACGACGGCCGACTTGTCGCTACGATTTGACCCCATTTACGAGAAAATTTCGCGCCGCTTCCACCAACATCCCGAAGAATTTGCGGAGGCCTTTGCCCGCGCCTGGTTCAAACTGACCCACCGCGATATGGGCCCAAAAGTACGCTACCTCGGGCCGGAAGTTCCCGCCGAAGACCTGATTTGGCAGGACCCCATCCCGGCAGTGAACCACCCCCTGGTGGATTCTACAGACATCGCCGCGCTCAAACACAAAATTCTGGCTTCAGGGCTTTCCATTTCCGAACTGGTCTACACGGCCTGGTCTTCGGCCTCTACCTTCCGCGGTTCCGATAAGCGTGGCGGCGCCAATGGTGCGCGCATCCGCCTGGCGCCACAAAAAGATTGGGAAGTAAACCAGCCTACTCAGTTAGCGAAAGTGCTGTCTACGCTCGAAGGCATCCAGAAGGATTTCAACGCTTCTGCATCTGGCGGCAAGAAAATCTCACTCGCCGACCTGATTGTGTTGGGCGGTTGCGCGGCAGTCGAAGCGGCGGCCAGAGCCGCCGGGTTCGACATCCAGGTTCCTTTCACCCCTGGCCGCATGGATGCACTACAGGAACAGACCGATGTCGCATCGTTTGCCGTTCTTGAACCGGCTGCCGATGGATTCCGGAATTACCAAAAAACAGTGTTCACGGTCTCCGCCGAAGAAATGCTGGTCGACAAGGCTCAACTACTCACCCTGAGCGCTCCCGAAATGACCGTGCTGGTTGGCGGACTGCGCGTGCTGGGCGCCAACTATGGCGGTTCGTCACATGGCGTTTTTACCAGGCAGGTTGGCAAACTGACCAATGACTTTTTTGTCAACCTGATGGACATGAGCGTGGAGTGGCACCCTGCCGACGAAAGTGCTCAGACCTTTAAGGCGCATGACCGCAAAACCGGCGAAGTGCGATGGACAGGCACCCGCGTCGATTTGGTGTTTGGCTCAAATTCACAGTTGCGCGCCCTGGCTGAAGTTTACGCCCAGGATGACAATCAGGAAAAATTTGTACGTGACTTTATATCTGCCTGGAATAAAGTCATGAATCTTGACCGCTTTGACCTGGCTTGAGTCGGATAATAATTTCGGCCCAAAAATAAAACCATCCCGAAGGTTCTGCCGACCTTCGGGATGGTTCTTTATGATTTGGTATAATCCGAACCGGAGATTTTATGAAAAAATACCTGTTGTTCGTTCCCCTGGCCTGGCTGCTGACTTTTTGTTCAACTGCCCCTGCATCCCAGCCAACACCAGATGTTTCCTCAATCGTCAACGCAACGCTGACCGCCATAGCGGCAGGTGAACAGGCTATGTCGTCTGCCCCAGCCAGCGGCATCGAAGGCCGCCTGAGTTACCCCGCAGACACCCTGCCCGCCATGCGGATTGTGGCCTTCCAGGTTGCCACCGGGCAATATTATTCGGTCGACACCGTTGCCGGACAAGCAACATATCGGCTCGATGGCTTGCCCGAAGGCAAATACAATGTCCTGGCGTATACCCTTGGCAGTGATGCAGTCCCCGCAGGGCTGGCAGGCGGCTACACTCAGGCAGTCATGTGTGGCATGGGCCCGGAATGCACCGACCATGGCCTGGTGGACGTGATTGTTTTTAGCGGTGAAATCACGCCTGGTGTCGATATCGTCGATTGGCTCCAGCCAAATTTCCCACCCATGCCATAACTTCCGCTGATACAGCCCAATCCATCGGTTGCGCTACCGGCCAGGAACAGTTGACCGGTAGCGTTGACTTTCAGATTATTCAACAAAAATCTCGACGTGTTCGCCATCTTTCTCGTCAACAACATCCACAATCTTGCCGGTCATGCCTGAGCGCAGGGCCTCCATAATCGTCGCCATATCCACGCCCTCGACTTCAGGAGCAAAATGAGCGCCAATTTTCATCCCCGCATCTAACAACGCCAGCGGAATTTGAACCGTCGCCTTAGCGCGTCCTGAAGTTACATCGGTCACGCGCACCCGCAACCAGCGCGCCGAACCCGGCATGCGTGGCGGGGTCGGTGGAATTGGGCCACGACGGCCTTCGCTCAACGCCGAAAGCAGTTTTGCCCCTTCCTCTGCGCTGATTTTTCCCTCATCAATCATTTTTAAAATTCGCATTCGTTCTTCAGCGGTTGCCATAACGGCCTCCCTATCCGATGTATATCTGGACCTGCGCGCCGTTGTCATCAACTTCGATGAGAACTGGCTCATCCAGGGAAATGCTTTTTTGGAACGCATCCATCACCATGCCAACTCGCTCACGCTCCCGGCCCGGCATTCGGTTGCCAAAAATTCCAAAAAGCCATGTCACCAGGCTCATTGGAAAGGAAACCACAATCCGGTTCGGTTTCTCGCCCGGTCTCTGTTTGATATTCACATACAACCAGCGCGAATCGCGGCTGGAGAAAGCCAGCGCAATCACCAGCACGCCCAGAGCAAAGGGCAGCCAAGCGCAAAAGAACCAGAAGCCCATCCCGGCGCTTTCAAGAGCCGCATACATCCAATACGCCGCGCCCACCGTCAACAGGACGCCCAAAAACAGCGGAATCATCCACAGGCGGCGAAAGCGATTTAACTTACTGGCAAAAAGAGACTCGCGCCGGGCCTTCTCCTCATCAGCCTCGCCGCTAGAGCCCGCCACAAAAACGGGTCTGGCAATCAAATCACCATCTTCTGCCGGGGAATCGGTACCAGGCAACAGGGTGGAGGAGTCGTCGTCGAGGGGAGATTCATCTAAAGCCTGCATCAATTTCAAACCCTCGGCGGCAGAAATTTTACCATCTGCAATCATTTTCAAGACTTGCTGGCGCTCGTTGTCCGTCATGGTCTTATCTCTCCTACTTGCCTTCCAGGGCGGCCAGCAATTTTTCCGCTTCCTGAAGTGAAATCTTCTTCTCCTGGAGCATTTTCAAAATGGCCAGACGCTCATCATCGGTCACGGGGTCCGAGGGCGGCGCGGGTGGTCTGGGCGGTCTGGGCCCGCCAAAACTGACCCCCCAGCCTCCTACCGAAATGCCCATATGAGCCGAGCGACGCTCTGCCGAACGCATTTTTTCTTCGGCGCGGCGCATGGCAGATTCCACGCGCTGCTGGACACGGTCGCTTTGTACCTGGGCACGCATCGAGGCTTTCATCGCGCGGCGGGTGGCCTCCTCCACCTTACGCGAAATCCGCTCCTGCAAATCAGGCGAGAGACCAGGGAACTCCCCCCGCGCAAACGGCCCATCGCGCCCCAAGGGGTCGAAGTCGGCCACAGATTGCCATTCTTCTTCGCGGCTGGTCACAATCACCTCGCCACCAGCCGTCAGATTAATTTGAGCCGCGCCCGTGCCGACCGTGAACTGGCGAAACAGGCCTGATTCCACTGCATCCAGGCCGGGCAAATCAACCCGAATTGATTCATCATCGCAGCCTTGCAGGATAAATTCTGCATCCACTTTGGGTGGAACGCGCAGGAGGATGTCGCTGCCAGCCTGTACACGAACCGATTGACCAGGTTTCGGGCGCAGGTACAACGCCGCATCCGCGCCAGCCTGAGCCAAGACATTGCCATCCACCTCACGCAGATACAAATCGGCCCCAACCGTCACAGTCACCTCCCCGCGCATTTGATGCAGAGAAGCATCGCCGCCTACATTTTCGGCGATAAAATTGCCCTTGCAATCACGCGCCGAAAGGTCGCCGCCGATCGAACGAACGGTCGTTAAACCAATATTGCGCATTTGCAAATCGCCGCCTACGTTAGAAATTTGAATTTCGCCGGTGAGCGCGCGCAAATCAGCATCACCGCCCACGTTGGTAACTCGCAAGGTGGTCTCGCAGGGGATATATAAAATCAAGTCGCTGTCACTCGCAGCACGCGCCTGGTCTCCTGCCACCGTCAAGGTCAGTACATCTCCGTCGGCTTTGGCTGTGATTTCAGGGCGGTCCCAGCCGACCACCTGCAAATCGCCGCTGACGTTGGTGACATCCAGAGCGGTCGCGCCCGCCACGGTCAGGGTGGTCTGTCTCATGCTTCCTCCCCACGCAGAATGCGCATGGCAGCATCGGCGCTCAAGCGGCCAGCATCCAGGTCTTCCAACACCTGACGGCGGCGTTCCTCGCTGATTTCAGCAGACGAATCATCCCTGCCCGGCTCGTAGCCCAACGCGCGAATAATATCTTGTAAACGGTTGCGGATGGTCGGATACGAAAGCCCAATTTCGGTCTCCATGCGGGTCAATTTGCCTTCACAGCGAATGAAGGTCAGGACAAAATCCAACTGCTCTGCGGTCAGATGAGCAAACGGCCCGCCCGCAAAACGACCTTCCAGCGTAGTGTCACAAGCATCGCAATGCAGCCGCGTGATGGTCAATTCATTCTGGCAGACCGGACAACGAGTCATCGCATTATTCATAGAGTCTCCTGAGAAAGGATAGGCCGGGGCTGGGCAGCATTCTTAAGGCAGGTTCCTGCGAAAATCAGCAAATTGCCAAGTTTCAGCAAAATGAGATTGCGCCACGAGGGATGGCCGGAGAACGCAGGCACCCCACCCACCAGAAAATTCAACCCGCGTGGATTGCGGTACAATTCGCGCAAGTGCGCATCGGCGCGCAACTCCGTCAAAAAGTTAGACATCATACAAACCTCCGCCCGACCAAACAACAGTAAAGTAAAACATTGATTTGAATTTCTAAAATCATTATACAATACTTTTTAGAATTGTCAATATTTAAGTAAATAATTTCAATATTTTCGATTTATGTCTTAAAGTTTCTCAACAATGGTTTTCAATTCCTTCCAATGAGACAATCATGATTCGCACCCTTTACCACATCCCAGACCAGGAAATCCGTTCCGATATCCCCATCAAAGAATTTGCCGCCCTGCTTAAAGAACCCGGCAGCTTGCTGTGGGTGGATTTTGACGCCGAACCCGACCCCTCCGCCGAATCCATCCTCACCGGCATCTTCCGCTTCCACCCCCTGGCCGTCGATGACGCTCTCGAAGAGACCCACACCCCAAAAATTGATGACTGGGGCGAATACATCTACATCGTTCTCAATGCCATGAACTTCGATGCATCCAACGGTCTGGCGCTCTCCACCATCGAACTTGACATCTTCCTCGGCTCCAACTACATCGTCACCCACCACGATGCGCCCATCCCGGCCCTCGAAAAAGCCCGCGAAGCCTTTGGGCGCGACAAACGCTACACCATGCACGGCCCTGACCACTTGCTCTACAAAATTATAGACATGCTCATCGCCGATTACATGCCCATCGTTGAAGCCATTGACGACCAGATTGACCGAGTCGAGGACGAAGTTCTGGTCAAAGCCGCGCCCGATACCCTCGAACGAATCTTCTCTCTCAAGCGCATTCTGCTCGCCATGCGGCGCATCATCACCCCCCAGCGCGAAGTCCTGAACAAATTGGCCCGCGACGACTTTGAAGTGGTTGACCCCCAGGACCGTATCTTTTTCCGCGACATCTACGACCACCTTGTCCGCCTGCACGACCTGAACGAATCCATGCGAGACCTGGTCAGCGGCGCGCTCGACACATACCTGTCAGTCGTCAACAACCGCATGAACGAAGTGATGAAAACCCTTACCATCATCACCACGTTGTTCATGCCCATCTCCTTCCTCACCGGCTTCTTTGGCATGAACTTCTTCCAGCCAGCCGCCGATTTCAGCCGCTGGACCGGCGCGCCTGTCTTTTCGATACTCCTGGGCATCTTCGTCAGTCTGCCGATTGGCATGTTCTTCTGGATGAAGCGCCGCACCTGGCTTTGACGACCCACCCTTTTCCGCATCCTTCTCGCGCTCCAGGAACATACCGCCCCATCCGCCGCCTGACAACCCGAAAATCGCCTCTTGACATAGAACAAACATTCGTGTATTATCTATTCATAGAACGCATGAGCGGTTTTCATCTGCGTCAGGAGCGAAATCATGATGATGGTGCGCAAATCCAAAGGTTTGAGCGAGCGGCATTTTAAGATACTTACCCTGTTGGAAAAATACAACAACAAGGGCTACCCCCCTTCCATCCGTGAAATTGGGGAACAAACCGGCATTACCTCCACCTCGGTGGTCAACTACTACCTCGAACAACTCGAAAAATGGGGCTACATCGAACGCGACCGGCGCATCTCGCGCGGTCTGCGAGTCGTTCCAGAAATGCTCGCCAATCTTGGCATTGCCGTTACAGAAACGGTGAACGACCTGCTTCGCATCCCTATTGCCGGACGCATCGTTGCCAGCGCACCTGTCCCCGTCCCCGCTTCAGACTTCAATTACTACGACGCCGAATCCAGCATTGAAATCGCTCGCAGCCTGTTACCCGCCAAAAAAGTGGATGGATTATTTGCCCTCGAAGTGCAAGGGGATTCGATGATTGACGCCATGGTCAACGATGGGGATATTGTCATCATGAGCAAAGTGAACAGCAATGCCGAAGCCAAAAATGGCGATATGGTCGCGGTCTGGCTGCCCTCCCGCGACGAAACCACTCTTAAATACTTCTACAAAGAAGCCGACGGCTACCGGCTCCAACCCGCCAACCCCACCATGCAGCCCATCTACATCAACAAAAACGAAGGCTTGCAAATCAAAGGGAAAGTGGTCATGGTCATTCGAAAAGTTGACAGAGCCATGTAAAAGAGCACCCAAAAACTTCCGGGCGACGCCCGGAAGTTTTTGGGTTAAGACGAATGCAAAACAAGCAATTCAACCCGATGGGTGTCTCTGGATGGAAACACAAGAAATTTAATCTTAAGAGTGGAACAATCCGAAAATTCCCAGCCTGCCAGGATTGGCAACCACCCCCAATCTCTGTTATCCTTAGCGCATGAGTAAAATCTTCGCCCGTTCTTTCCGCGTCCGCTTCTCGGAACTCGATGCCACCGGCTGCGTCAGTCCCGCCAGCCACCTGCGCTACCTGGTTGAAACCGCCTATGACTGGGGCGACGCGCTCGGCCTGGGTGCGCGCGACAGCCAGCGAATGGGCATTTTCTGGCTCATCCGCGAGACGCAATTCCACCTCCTTCATCCCCTGCGCCACAACGACCGCTTCGACTTTACCATCTGGATGGTCAACTGGCAACGGGTGCGCGGCACGCGCTGTTTTGAACTCACCCAAAGCGACGGGCAAGTCGCGGCGCGCGGCAGTCAGCACATCGTCTGCATGGATTCGGCCACCCTGCGCCCCACCAGCCCGCCCCAGGCCGTCATTGAAAATTTTCGCATCGAGAACCCGCGCGTCTTCCTTATTGAGCGATTTCCCAAAATCGAAAGACAGCCAGGTTCGTTCACCTTTCAGCGCCAGGTCGAATGGGGAGATTTAGACCCCCTGGAACATATCAACAACGCAAACTACGTTACCCTGGCAGAAGAAGCTGCCACAAGGCAACGAGCCGACCGTGGCTGGTCTCCGGCAAAACTGGCCGAATCCAACCTGATAGTGGCTACACGCTCTATTCATATTCAATATCTTTCCCCGGCAGTCTGGGGAGAAACCCTGACCATCTCGACTCACCCTCACAGCACCCACGCAACCGGCGGGACCTGCTATGTTAGAATGTCTCGCCCTGATGGTTCTCTCGTTTGCGAGTGCCTGCTTGGTTGGGCCCTGCTCGACCGAGCTACCGAACAACCGCATCCATTGCCTGAAGGGTTTTGCTAAAGGAAACCCATGCCCATCGACACCCAGATTGCCGTCATCGGCGGCGGCCCAGCTGGGCTGATGGCCGCCGAAACCCTGGCCGAGGCTGGGCTTTCGGTTCACGTTTACGAAGCCCTGCCCTCAGTCGGCAGAAAATTCCTGCGAGCCGGGGTCGGAGGGCTGAACCTGACGCACTCCGAGCCGCCAGAACAGTTCATCTCCCGCTACAGCCAGCCCAACCGCCTGGGGCCAATCCTTCGCGCTTTTGGCCAAAGGGAGGTTATTCAGTGGGTCAACGGTTTGGGCTTCGAGACGTTCATCGGCACATCGGGGCGCGTTTTTCCGTCCGGCATGAAAGCCTCTCCCATTTTGCGCACCTGGCTTCGACGACTAAACGAGTTGGGAGTCAGCATTCACACGACTCACCAATGGATTGGACTCACGCCAGGCAATTCCTGGTCAGGCAGCGAAGCACCTGGACACGCAGCGAACACCTCAGCAACCCTCACTTTTCAAACCCCTGCAGGGCCAACAACCGCGCGCCCCGCTGCGGTTCTGCTGGCGCTGGGCGGCGGCAGTTGGCCCAAACTCGGCGCCACTGGCGAGTGGATTCCGATTCTCAAAAGGCATGGCGTCCAAATCGCCCCGCTCAAGCCCGCCAACTGCGGCTTTGATGTGGACTGGAGCCCATTTTTTTGCGAGAAATTCAACGGCACGCCTCTCAAAGCGGTGACTCTCTCGTTTGGCGGAATTACGAAACAGGGCGAGTTCATTGTCACCAAAAATGGAGTCGAAGGCAGTCTTATCTACTCGTTTTCCGCCGCCATCCGGGAGGAAATTGAGAAAAGCGGGAGAGCAGTTATCGTCCTCGACCTGGCCCCCGGTTGGACGCTCGAAAAGCTGATAAAACGCCTGAAAGCCCCGCGCGGCTCGCGTTCCATCGGCAATCATCTCCAAAAAACGGTAGGGATTGAAGGGGTGAAATCGGCCTTGCTCTGGGAGGTTCTGCCACGAGAAACGTTCAACGCGCCCGAAACACTGGGAAGGGCAATAAAATGCCTACCGCTCCGGCTTCTTCGCCCACGTCCCCTGGCCGAAGCCATCAGCAGCGCGGGTGGAGTCTGCTTCGACGCGCTTGACGAGCGGCTGATGCTGAAAAACCTGCCAGGCATCTTTTGCGCCGGAGAAATGCTCGACTGGGAAGCCCCCACTGGCGGCTACCTGCTCACAGGCTGCCTGTCCACTGCCCGATGGGCCGCGCAAGGAGTTTTATCGTGGTTAGAGCGATGACAGTCACTGACCAAAATGACTGTCATCGCTCTAAAAAGTTACTTCGCCGCTTTTGCCGCCGTTTCCAGCATGGCTGTCGTGAGGCTCTTGGGACGTTCGATGGGCTGACCGAGCGCGCGCGCCCAGACATAGTTGGCGGTGACGCCCAAAGCGCGGCCAACGCCAAATAAGACGGTGTAAAAGTCAAATTCGCGCACTCCATAATAGTACTGAAGCGTGCCAGAGATAGCATCGACATTCGGGGCGGGATTCTTGGCTTTGCCCTGCTCTTTAAGCACCGCCGGAACGACATCGAAGACCAGGTCAGCCAGGCACACCAGGTCATCATCGGGAAAGCGGGCTTTGGCGAACTCCATCTGCGCCATGAAACGGGGGTCTGGCACGCGCAAAACAGCATGACCATAGCCAGGAATTACTTTGCCGCTGTTGAGGGTGTCCCAGGCAAACCGATACAGGTCTTCACGCGAAGGCACTTTTTTCTCAAATTTGTTATAGACATCCAGCAGCCAGCCCAGGCATTCCTGATTGGCAAGACCATGCAAAGGCCCGGCCAGGCCATTGAGAGCCGCTGAAAACGCAAGGAAGGGGTCTGACAGTGCAGAACCAACCAGGTGCATGGCATGAGCCGATACATTGCCCGATTCGTGGTCGGAGTGCAGCAGGAAATACAATCGCGCCAGGTCGGCGTAATCTTTCTGGTTTTCAACACCCATCATTTTGGCGAAATTCGCGCCATAATCAAGACGCGGGTTGTATTTCGGCTTGCGGGTATCGTTGAAATACTTCATCCGGTAGATAAAAGCGGCAATAACGGGCAGTTTTGCGGTCAAATCGAGGCTGTCAGTGAGCGCAGGTTCCCAGTAGGAATCCTTCTTCATGCCTTCAGCGTATTTTTTTGCAAAAGCCGACCCGTTCTGAAGCGCCAAAACCGCCTGCGAGAGGAGCGTCATCGGGTGCGTCTCTTTGGGCATTGCCTTGAGCAACTTGTAGACGTAATCGGGCAGATTGGCGCGGCTGGCCCATTCGGCTTCCACCTCCAGAGCCTGTTGACGAGTTGGTACCTCGCCCACCAGGAGGAGGTAGTATAGTCCGCCCACATAAGGCATCTTCGCGCCGCGCGGCCTGGGCAGGGCTTTCAATACTTCGGGAATGGACATGCCACGAAATTTAATGCCAGTCGCCGGGTCGACAAATGAGATGTCGGTTACGAGCGACTTGATATCGCGCATTCCGCCAATAATTTGTCCGACGGTAACCTGGTCAACAACTACATCCGCATATTCTTTTGCAAGCGTTCGATAACGCTCACGCCAGGCAGGAAGTTGAGCAGCTATGTTGTCGTAAAGAATCATAGGTGTCTCCTCGCGCAAGACGATTCAGCAAATCGCCCTACAAAATTAAAGTTTCATGAGGTTTTTAAGTGCCTCGTGGGTTTCCTTAACCGCGGCTGCCGATTTTTGAAGCAATTCTTTTTCTTCGGCATCCAGGTCATATTCGATAATTTTTTCCACGCCTTTGCGGCCCAGCATAACCGGCACGCCAAAATACATATCCTGCAGACCATACTGGCCCTGCATATAAGCCGCCGCCGGAACAATCAGGTGCTTATCTTTCAGGATGGCTTCGACCATCTGCGCTACAGCCGCGGCAGGGGCATAATATGCGGAAGTTTTCAACAGGTTCACGATTTCACCGCCACCCTTTCGAGTGCGCTCCACAATCGCTGCCAACCTGTCAGCCGGGAGATAGTCGCGTAACGGGATACCGGCCACGTTCGAGTGACGGGTTAAAGGCACCATCTCGTCGCCATGGCCGCCCATCACATAGCAATTGATATTTTCAACGCTGACGCCTGTCTCCATGGCCACAAAGGCGCGCATGCGGGCCGAATCTAGCACGCCCGCTTGCCCAACTACGCGATGCGCAGGCAGACCAGTTACTTTCATTGCCATGTAAGCCATGGTATCCAGCGGGTTGGTCAAGATGATGTAAATCGCATCTGGAGAATATTTAAGAGTTTCCGCAGCTGCTTTGCCAACAATCTCCGCGTTGGTCGTCAACAGGTCATCGCGGCTCATACCTGGCTTGCGGGGCATTCCGGCGGTGATGACCACAATATCGGACCCGGCAGTGGCTTCGTAGCCATTCGAGCCTACCACTTTAACATCGTTGCCCAGAATAGGCATTGCTTCCAGCAAGTCGAGCGCTTTGCCCTGCGGGACACCCTCCACAATGTCCACCAGGACCAGGTCGGCCAGTTCACGCCCGGCCAGCCAAACTGCGGTGTTCGCGCCGGTCATGCCAGCGCCAATAATAGAAACTTTTGCCATTCTTCCTCCAAAACGCGATATGTAGTATTGATTTTATACCCTGGTGAGGGAAAGGCGATATGATTTTTATCACCTTTTTGAGCGAAAAAATAAAAAGGAAGACTCTGCACAAAACGTGCTGGTCTTCCTGTGAATTGTTTACCAAAAATCGATACGCATGAGGCTAGGCTTTGACTGCTTCTTGCTTCTCCAAAAAATGGGTGGCCTGAATCGCTGCTGCCGCGCCCATGCCCGCTGAAGTGACAACCTGTCGAAAATGATTGTCGGTCACTTCGCCGGCCACAAACACGCCCGGTACGCTGGTTTCCATGTATAGATTGCTAACGATATAACCACCATCACGCATTTCAAGCTGCCCTTCGAACATTTGGGTATTGGGCGTGTGACCGATGAAAATAAACACGCCATCGGTTTCGAGCATGGATGTTTCGCCGGTTTGGACATTTTTAAGCGCAACGCCGGTTACTTTCTCCGTTCCAACGATTTCAGTCACAACCGAGTTCCAAATAAAATTGACTTTTGGGTTTTGGAAAGCCCGGTTCTGAAGCACTTTACCAGCCCGCAGGCTATCGCGCCGATGAATGATAGTGACGGACGAGGCGAAGCGCGTCAGGAACAGACCTTCCTCCAACGCCGAATCGCCGCCGCCAACGACCACGACTTTCTTATCTTTGAAAAACCAGCCGTCGCAGGTGGCACAATAAGAAACACCCTTGCCGGTCAGCTCGTACTCGCCAGGAATCTCCAAATGATTGGGGCGCGCTCCAGTCGCAACAATCAACGAGTCGGCCAGGTAAACGCCACTATCCGTAGTAACTTTGAAGGGCCGCTGACTTAAATCCACCGCCTGGGCAGTATCAAATTCAACCGTCGCCCCAAACCGCTCGGCCTGCTTCTGGAATAATTCGCCCAGTTGCGAACCGCCGACGCCTTCTGGAAAACCAGGATAATTTTCGATGGTGTGGGTCAAGGCTGCCTGACCGCCCAGTTCCATGCCGGTCAGCACGACTGGAGCCAGTTCGGCGCGCGCGGCATAAAGTGCGGCGGACAGCCCTGCCGGGCCAGAGCCGAGAATCAACATTTTGACGTGTTTGGTCTCAGATGAATTGGAAGTCTTGGAAAAACCGCTTAAGCTAAAAGACATTTTTGCCTCATGACATAAAAGATGCTGCATTTTATCAGATGCGGGAAAAGCCAGGAAGTTGCAAATTTTGAAAGTGTCAGCGTCAAAGCCAGTTAACAACCAGAGCGGCGCGAACCCATCAATCAGTTGTCACGTCTTCAACAACCAGGATATGCAGTTCTTTGGGGCCATGCACGCCCACGACCAAAGCCATCTCGATATCGGCTGTGCGGCTGGGGCCAGTTATAATCACCGTAGACGGCGCGGAAGCCACCTCAGGCAATTGAATCGCTTTTGCGAGAGAAGGCAAAATATCCGAAGCGCGTAAAATAGCCAGATGAATTTCAGGCATAAGCGAGGCGGTCAGAGGCTGACCGTCGCCACCCGGAATGACCAGCGACCCTGTCTCGGCAATCCCCGCCAGCGCCCCGGTGATGCCTGCCAAAATCTCAGGCGCCCCAGATTTTTCCACGCGAATTCCGGCAGCCATCAAGTCAGATGCTTTCAAATGAGGGATGTTGTTCCATATCTGCACCCGGTCTATCTTGCGCCCATGCAAAAAAGAGACAACCCACGCCAACACCTGGTCTGGCGCGCAGGTGGATACGTGAGCGCCTGCCGCCATGGCCTCGCTGATAAATTGACTCGCCAATGAAACCGGGGGCAGCGGCGCGGCAGATTGGCGTGGTTCTGCAACATAACGGTCTTCCTGCCTTGACCAACCTTGGAGCTTTTCAGCAGACAAGCGATTAAATCGCGCCCGAAAGGGCTTTGAAGCCGGTTTTGGGAAATTCTTGCTCACCCCCCAGCCGGTGATGGCTGGAGCAGGCAAAAAGTCGGGCAAAAGCGAGGATAACCAGCCCAATACGCGCTGCCCCCAACCGAACAAGCCTGGCAGCGTGGATACGCGGATGAATCCGGCCAGTCCCAGTTTCACCACAGTTGGCAGGCTTTGGCCTTCTGAGCGCTTTCCGACTGGCAACTCGCCCGCGCGAATGCGCAAGAGCATCTTCGGCAGGTCAATATCCACCGGGCAGGCGTCTTTACATGCGCCACAGAGTGTCGAAGCCTGCGCCAGTTGGGCAAAATTTTCGCCGAACAGCCCCGGAGACACCACTGAACCAATTGGGCCGGGATACGGCGCGCTCATCCCATCATTCCCCACATAGGCATGACCGCCAATTTCTCGGAAAACCGGGCAGGCGTTCAGACAAGCGCCACAGCGAATGCAATATAAGCCTTCGCGCAAGCCCGATTCGCGCATCCTTGAGCGGCCATTGTCGACAATCATCAGATGACGCTGCTGACCCTGAAGCGGACGGTGGATGATTTGAGTATAGACGCTCATTTTTTGGCCAGTTGCAGAGCGCGGCAGAAGCGAGATGAACAATGCCAGGTCATCAAGAGTTGGCAGCAGCCGCTCCATACCCATCAATGCAATGTGAACGGGTGGCAGGGTGGTACACATGCGGCCATTTCCTTCATTCGTAACGAGGGTCAATGCGCCAGTTTCTGCAACCGCAAAGTTGACGCCCGAAATGCCTACATCTGCTTTCAGAAATATCTCGCGCATCACCGAGCGGGCCGTAGCGGTCAGGGCGTGGATATCCTCGGTGTAGGCGATGCCAAGTTTTTCATGAAACAATTCACCCACCTGGTGACGGCGCAGGTGCACAGCCGGGGTGATGATATGAGCCGGGCGCTCATGGCGCAGTTGGACAATATACTCGCCCAGGTCCGTCTCCACCACCCGGTGACCAGCCGCTTCGAGCGCATGATTCAACCCAATTTCTTCAGAAACCATGCTCTTGGCTTTCGCAATCAAAGCCCGTTTTTCGCCAGAGACTTTGCGGGGCGAGGTGCTTATGACGTCCAGCACCATTTGAACGGCCTCAGCGGCATCTTTGGCGCGATGGACGATTAAGCCGTTCTTTTGGGCATGGTGAATAAACTGTTCCAGATATTTATCCAGGTGTTCAATCACCTCGGCGCGGATGGCGTGCGCCCGTTGACGACGCTCTTGAAAATCCGGCACAGCGGCGAATGCAGCCAGACGGCTCTGAATGCGCCTGCGAGAGTTATTATCGAGCGCAACCTGTAGGGCTTCATCGGCAATTTTTTTACGGATTTGTTCTCTAAAGATTGTGGACATGTGCGATACGCCCTTAACACTTCTAACGATGATTGAGAACCTCGGCGATGTGGACAACCTTTTGGGGTTTCCTTTGGCGATGCAGCCCCCCAGCAATATGCATCCGGCAGCCCGTATCTGCCAGTACCAGCGTGGGAGCTCGACTCTCTTCAAGAGATAAAATCTTACGCTTGAGCATTTCCGCGCTCAGTTCAGGATGTTCTACCGAGAAAACCCCGCCAAAACCACAACAATCTTCCGCCGCCGGTAGTTCGACGATGACGGCATCTTTCACAGCAGCAAGCAAAGCTCGAGGCTGTCGATGAATCCCCAGATGCCGATTAAGGTGACAGGAAGCATGATAGGCCAACACCCCCTGCCAACGAGCGCCTACATCGGTCACGCCCAAAACATCTACCAGATATTCGGTAAATTCATGCGTTCGAGCGGCCAGGGCCTGGGCGCGCGGCAGCCAGAGCGGGTCAGATGCAAATATTTCCAGATAACCGTGCTTGAGCATGGCGGCGCAAGAGCCAGATGGAACCACCACATCTCCGGGAGCAGATTCGAAGACCCTGATGGTATGTTCAGCCAGGCGGCGCGCCTCAGAGCGCAGCCCGCCATTAAAAGCGGGTTGCCCGCAGCACGTTTGCCTGGCCGGAAATTTGACCTCCACACCCAGGCGGCGCAAAATGCTGACAACAGCCTCGCCAGTTTCCGGGTAAAAAGTATCTACTAAACAGGTAACGAAGAGTTGCGCAATGGTCATAGGAAGATTATACAAGGAAACGTTTAACATAAAGAAAAATCGGCCTGGAAGAAAAAGTTTCTGACCAACCAGTTTTCATGAACAACCACCACTTTGCCAGTTTGCTCAGTGCAATTGAGAACTCACGACTATAATACACTCATGACTGACCTTTTCGATTACGCCATGACCGAACGCACGAAATCCGAAGCCCCGCTGGCAGCGCGTATGCGCCCGCGTACGCTGGAGGAATACATCGGCCAGGAACACATCATCGGCCAGGGCAAACTGTTGCGCCGCGCCATCGAAGCCGACCGCCTGTTTTCATCCATCATCTTGTGGGGGCCGCCCGGCACAGGCAAAACCACCCTGGCCCAGGTCATCGCCAACCAGACGCGGAGTCATTTCGAGACGCTTTCCGCCATTCTGGCGGGCAAAGCCGACCTGCGCGAGGTCATTGACCGCGCTCAGGAGCGCAACCGGTTTCATAAACAGCGCACCATTCTGTTCGTGGACGAAATCCACCGCTGGAACAAGGCCCAGCAAGACGCTCTGCTTCCGTTCGTGGAAAACGGCACAATCACATTGATTGGGGCAACGACAGAAAACCCGTTTTTCGAGGTCATCGGCGCGCTGGTGAGCCGCTCGCGCATTTTCCAACTCCGGCATCTGAATCAGGTGGAAATCGGTCAACTGCTCGACCGGGCCATAGCAGACCCGGAGCGTGGATTCGGTCAACGAAAAGTTGAACTGACCGCCGAAGCGCGCGCCCACCTGGTCGATATGGCAACCGGCGACGCCCGCAACGCCCTGAATGCGCTGGAACTGGCGGTTGAATCGACCCCGCCGAATGAAAATGGTGTCATCCAAATCACGCTGGATGTCGCCCAGGAATCCATCCAGCGCCGGGCCGTGCTGTATGATAAAGATGGTGACGCCCACTACGACACGATTTCGGCCTTCATCAAGTCGGTGCGCGGCAGCGACCCCGACGCCGCGCTCTACTGGCTGGCAAAGATGATTTACGCCGGAGAAGACCCGCGCTTCATCCTGCGTCGCTTAATTATCCTGGCAGGCGAAGATATTGGCCTGGCCGACCCGCTGGGATTGGTGGTAGCATCCTCCGCTGCCGCTGCCTTTGACTTTATCGGCCTGCCGGAGGGAATTTACCCCATTATCGAGGCCACGCTTTACCTGGCAACCGCGCCCAAGTCGAACAGCGCCGGGGCCTATTTCAAAGCCATGCACCTCATCGAGCAGGAAGGCGCGGGTTCTGTGCCAAAACACCTTCAGGACGGCAACCGCGACCGCCAGGCTACCGGTCAAGGCCAGGGCTACATCTACCCCCATGAAATGGAAGGCCATTTCACGCCCCAGCAATATCTCCCTAAAAAATTGTTGGGAACCTACTTTTACCAGCCCTCTGGCGAAGGATACGAGTCACAAGTCCGAACGCGCCTGACCATGTGGCGCGAAGCGCAAAAACGCGCGCTCGGCTTCGAGGCGGAACGCCACCTGGCCGATTTGCCACAAGACAAGATTGACGAATTGAAACGGAGCATTAAGTGACGGAATTCAGCGTCATCATCCCCACCCTGAACGAAGAAATCCTGCTCCCCAACCTGCTGGCGGACCTGCAAGCGCAAACGTTTCGAGAATTCGAGGTCATTGTTGCTGATGCCGGTTCGCGCGACCGGACGGTGGAAATTGCCCAAAGCATGGGCGCCCGGGTAGTGCCGGGCGGCATGCCTGCTGTGGGACGCAACCGCGGCGCAAAAGCTGCCAACGGCAATTTTCTGGTCTTTCTGGATGCCGACACGCGCATTGCGCCAGATTTCCTGCAAAGCGTTCACGATGAACTGGAAGAACGTTTTCTCGACCTGGCAACTTGCGAGATAGAACCCATTTCCCGAAATCCGTTAGATGGTCTGTTGCACGACTTCAGCAACCTCGCCATTAAAATCGGCCAATTTGCCGACCCGCACGCGCCTGGCTTCTGCATTATCATCTCCCGGCGGCTGTTCAAGCGCATAGGCGGGTTCAATGAGAGTTTAAAACTGGCTGAAGACCATGACCTGGTCAAACGCGCCAGCCAGTTCCGCCCATTGCGGGTGCTGAACTCGGCCCGGGTGCAGGTCAGTGTGCGGCGGCTGGAGAAGGAAGGCCGTGTCAAGCTCATCAGCAAATATGTAGCAGTCGAGTTGTACCGCATCTTGCTGGGAGAAATCAAAACAGATATTTTCAAATATGAATTTGGCAACTTTACTCACGAACAGCAAGCACAATTAGATTCCAAAGTCCGAGAATCGCAACAACTTATTCATCACATCCGTAAGGAATATACCCGCCTGCTCCAGTTAAGTGAGGGCAACCTGACCAGCCTGCCCTCTGATGCGCTAGAAATCATCCGGGGACAGTTTGATGCTCTTAAGGAACAAATGCGGGCAATTTTGAAGATTATCCGGCGAGGTTGAGCAACGGAGTATCGCTGTTCGGGGCGGCTTTTAAGGGTGATTCCGCTATTTGCACCGGAACATTTACATAACATTAACCCACGTCCGTTTGCGAAAACAATCACAATCATTAAAATAATATAGAGCGAACACTTGGTTTTCAGGCAAGTTCATGTGGACGAACGCGAACTGACCTCCAATCTGCTTGAAGAAATCTTCAAGGCCCTCGGCTGGGAAGAGGGCCATCTTTTGCGCGCGCCGATGACGCCCTTCTTCGCCGCCGTCTGCCGCCGCTTTGCCCGCCTCGCTATGCGCTTTGAGCAGGATGTGGCCGGGCAGGGCTTCTGTGAGGCAACGCGGCGGATTTTGCCACATTTCGTCCACTCAGTGCATATTTGCGGGGCAGAATATGCGCCAACGGATGGGCCGCTGCTGGTCGTCTCGAACCATCCTGGCACTGTGGACGGCCTGGCGATTGCCGCTCACCTGCCGCGCCCCGACCTGAAGATTGTCGTTTCGGGCGTGCCGTTCATCCGTCGCCTGCGGTCTACAGCCAATCACCTGATTTATTCCAGTCTGGAACCCTTTGAGCGTATGCGGGTCGTGCGGGCATCGATGCCAGAAAGCACGCCCCAGGTCGTTTTCGACATTTGCGGCGCATGGGAATACACCATGACTGCCAACAATGGCAACACCTACGATGCCGGGATAATGACTTTTGAGGGCGAACCAGCCAAAGGGAAGTATCTCCAGGTCAACATCTACCAGGTCGAATACCAGGGCGAATATGCCGTGAACGGTCAGGCTCTCAAACTCACTGGTCAGGAAACCTGGCAAGGAACCATAGAGAATGTTAACACCATCACCGGCGTCTGGTGCCGAGAGGCTGGCGCAAATGGCACATTCGTCGCCAGGCGAAAGTAATGCTGGAGCGCAGGGGCAACCCCCTGCGTTCCGAAAGAGAAAACTTATGAATCTCACCGAACGCAAATGGTTCTACCCGCTGGTCTATTTCCTGCTGGCCTTCATCTCCTTCCTGCCGCTTTACACCGAACGCCCCTACGACCCCCGCCAGACTCAGAGCGTCATCTTCGAGATTTTGCAGGTTGCCCCCCAGCCCTACGCCGCCTGGGGCTGGGTTTTCCATGTCCTGACGCTGGCCGTCATCGGCTTCGCGGTTTGGAAACCGGCCCCCGGTGGACGGGTCATTGCCGCCTATTTTGGCCTGAACTACCTGGTCATTGCCGCCGTGCAGACCAGCGGCGTGACGCCGTCCTACGGCTTCGCCGTCCATACCGGTGCGCTGGTGGCCGACATCTTGCTCGGCCTGCTCTGGCTGTGGATGGCGTGGAAAGACGGCTTGCCGCTTAACTGGCAGGCCATTCCGCGTTGGCGCTGGCTCCTGCTGCCCTTTGCCTTGCTCGTCTTCTGGTCGCCGGTTGCCTACGAGGGCGGGCGCTTCGTATTCGATTTCAACCCCCTGCTCCTGCTCACTTCCCCCGACTACGGCCTGGCCTACTGCTTCCTGACGCCGGTCTTCGTCTTTCTTCTCATCCTGGCCTGGCCGCAGGTGAATGGCTTTGCCTTCCGCGTGACGGCTTTCAACGGTCTGCTCTACGGCCTGTTCAACCTGGCGGCCTGGGCCGACCCGGCCACGCGGGTGATGGGCGTCATGCACCTGCCGCTGCTGGTCATCCCAATTGCCGCGCTCTGGCTGGCGCGCTCCCAATCCCAAACAAGGCTTTCCCATGTCTGAAAAAACCTGGGTCGAGACCATGCCCTACCCCAAAGGTCTCCTGAAACTTCTGTTCAAAACGCCCATCCTGCTCTACCGGCTAGGATTGGGCGTTTTTGTTGGACGCCTGTTCATGGTGATGACCACCACCGGGCGCAAAAGCGGCAAGCCTCGCCGCACGGCGATTGAATTCCATGAGTTCGAGGGCAAGCCAACCGTGATGAGCGGCTGGGGCGAAAGAACGGATTGGTACCGCAATTTGCAAGCCAACCCGCTCGCCACCGTGCAGACCTGGCGCGGGGCGCAATCGGTACGGGCGCGGCGGATTGATTCCGAAGAAGAATTGCGCCGCGCCTTCGATTGGGCGCAATCCAACCCCACTATGCGGCAAATGATGAAACTGGCCGGATTCGAGATGATGCCCGAACAATTCATCGCCGAAAAAGAGCGTTTCACCCTCGTCACCTTCGAACCAACCGACCAGCCCACGCCCCCGCCGCTGAAGGCCGATTTGGTCTGGATGTGGGCAATTTTGCTCCCTATATGTCTTTTCCTCGTATGGATAATGTAGGGCAAGTCTTTGACTTTTTCGAAACCCAGGAGAATACCATGACCATCTCAAATCCCCCTCTCACCCCCGTCCAGCCGACCGAGCGCATCCAGATTGTGGACATCCTGCGCGGGTTTGCCCTGTTCGGCATCCTGTTCGTCAACATGACGATTTTCAGCCACCCCATCCAGGCCATCGTCCTGCCGGTGGACCCCTCCCTGCCCTGGCACGACCGCGCCGCCCTCTGGCTCATTCACGCCCTGGGGGAGGGCAAATTCTACGCGCTCTTTTCTATGCTCTTCGGGCTGGGACTTTTTCTACAGATGGAGCGCATCGAAGCGCGCGGCGGCCAGTTCGTGCCGCTCTACGCCCGCCGCCTGCTTGTCCTGCTCGGCATCGGGCTGATTCACGCCTTTCTGATTTGGATGGGCGACATCCTCATCCTCTACGCCCTGCTCGGCTTCCTCCTGCTGCTCTTCCGCAAAGCTCAACCGCGCACCCTGCTGATTTGGGTTTTCATTCTGATTGCCCTGCCCGTCCTCTTCAATGCGGGCATCACCGCCCTGGTGACGTGGGCCAGCGCCATCCCCGAAGCCGCGTCGCAAATCGAACAATCCTTCGCCCAAACCGAAGCGCAATTCCTCGCCGACCTGGAACGCGCCTATCAGGTTTACGCCAACGGCAATTTTGCCGAAATCACTGCCCAGCGCGTGAGCGACTACTTCAGCGTGGGCATGGCGGGCTTCGTCACGATGGGCTTCAACGTGATGGCGATGTTTCTGCTCGGTTTGTATTTCGGCAAGCGCGAGATTTTCAAGAACCTGGAAGCCCATCGCGGCCTGTTTGTCCGGTTGCTGGTCATCGGGCTGGCGCTGGGGCTGACCGGCAACCTGCTCTACGCCACGCTGGTCATGCCCCTTTCGCGCGTCTACCAGACCTGGCCGCTCTTCCTGGCAACGTCTGCTCAGACCGTTGGCGCGCCCCTGCTCATGCTGGCTTACGTCTCGGCGTTTTGTCTGCTGGCGCTCCACCCGGTTTGGAGCAAACGCATCAGCCTGCTCGCTCCGGTCGGGCAGATGGCGCTGACCAACTACCTGACCCAATCCATCGTTTGCACGCTGATTTTCTACGGCTACGGGCTAGGGCTGTTTGGCAAAATGGGCCCGGCATTCGGCATCGGCCTGACCATCGTCCTCTACCTCCTGCAAATCCCCCTCAGCCACTGGTGGATGAAACGCTTCTACTACGGCCCCGCCGAATGGCTGTGGCGCTCGCTGACGTATCTCAAACCGCAGCCCATGAAAAGGACAAATTGACCAGACTGCCTTCCTCCTCTTTCGAGACAGGTTTGTCCGCCGCCCTGACCGACGCGACCACATCCCACCGCCGCGTTCAACGGACAATGGGTATCTTCAAACCTCGGCCAATGAGCGCCGCAAAGGAGTGAACCTTGGCGAAAACTTCCCCTCTGCATTGGCTCGTCCCGCTCATTGCCCTGCTGGCGCTGATTGCCGCCGGGGCGGGTTTGCTTGTTTCGGGCAGCGATGGCCCGCAGACCTTTACCAACGTGTATGGGCAAACGGTCGAACTCTATGGGCGCGGACTCTACTGCCGCGATTCCCTGCTGGCCGGAGCGGGTTTCCGCGGGACGGACGCCGTGACCCTCTTCCTGGTCATCCCGCTCCTGCTGGCGGCTTTCCTGCGCGCCCGGCGCGGGTTACAAGACGCGCAACTCGTCCTGCTGGCCGCGCTGTTTTACTTTCTTTATAATGGCGCTTCGATGACCTTCTCGGCCATGTTCAACCCGTTCTTCCTGGTCTATGGCGGGCTGTTTTCGGCCAGTCTGTTTGCCGTCATCCTCGCCCTGGTGACATTCGATACGAAAACGCTCGCCGCGCGCGTCCGGCCTGGCTTCGCGCATCGCGGCCTGGCCGTCTTCCTGATGGTGGTTGGATTCGGCACGCTCCTGATATGGCTGAGCGAAGTGATAGGGCCGCTCCTGACTGGCACAGTTCCCTCCCTGATTGGCCCATACACCACCCTGTTTACGCACGGCTTCGACTCGGCGGTCATCACCCCCGCCTGCGTGTTGACCGGCATCCTGCTCTGGCGGCGCGAGCCGCCTGGCTACCTGCTGGCTGCGCCCATCCTGCTCTTCTGCGCCCTGGTCGGCGTGGTGGTGATTGCGCAATCCATCAGTCAGGCGCTGGCCGGGTTGGTGTTCCCCCTACCGGTCTATATCGGCATGGTCGGTTCGTGGGTGGTCATGGGCGCATTCGCGCTGGGCTTGAACCGCTCCTTCTTCCGCAACCTGGAGCCACAATGAGCCGGGTGGTCGTCCTGGTGCTGCCCCTCTTGCTCCTGCCGGTCATGACGGCGGTCTTTGCCCTGTCCGCCCGCCTGCTGGGCGCGGAAGCGGGCTACCTGCTCGGCTTTGGCTTCTACTGGCTGTTCTGGTGTCTGTTCGTCCCCCGCTGGCTGTCAGGAAAAGAGGAATTCGCTGCGATTTTGCGCGACCGTACCCCGTTGTTCAACCGTCGGAATTGGCTGGCAGCAACCCTCTGGATTGCCGTCACGCTGATTGCCGTCCTGATGTACGCCGGGGATTTTTTCCGCGCTCCGTTGACGCTGATTCTGCTGGCCATGCCGCTGGCAACCATCAACGGCTTCTGCGAGGAGATTCTCTGGCGCGGGCTGTATGTCCGGCTGTTCCCGCGCAACCCCTGGCTGGCAATTCTGTATCCTTCGGTTGGCTTTGCCCTCTGGCATCTCGCCCCACAGACCGTGTTCCCCGCCGAAAACGTCATCGGTTTCACCATCTCGACCTTCTTCCTGGCGCTGCCCTACGGCTACATCGCCTACCGCACCGGCTCGGCCAAATGGACGGCGATTTCGCACAGCCTGAGCGGCATCCTGGCCCTGAGCGGCTATCTCGCGCCGAGTTTGCTGGCGCTGATTGAAGGGCAGCCATGAAAATCATTCTGCTCACCATCGGTTCGCGCGGCGATGTGCAATCGCCGGAAATGCGCCAAGAAAGCCGCCGGGTTAGGCGCCGCCCTGCGCGCCGAGCCGGATGGCGTGGCCGGGGCGGCGCGGTGGATTGAGCAAGTTCTCAAAATCAACCCAAAGGAGTAGCTTTTGATGGTTTCCAGACCCAAATCAACTCAGTCTTTCGCCCTTGAGCAAGTTTGCAGCCTCGCCTGCAACAGCGATGGGAGCGTATTCGCTTTCGGTTCATGCAACAAACAGGTGTTTATTTGGGAGCGCAACGGGCTGCGCCAGACAATCGCCCGCGCCGGCATTGCGGCCATCTACACCGTGGCGCTCTCGCCTGATGGACAAATCATTGCGACTGGCTCGGAGTCAGCGTCCATGCTTTTGCGCTCGCGGGATGAAAAGTTCAAGAACAAGTGCAAAGGCGATGTGGGCGCGATGACCAGTATCGCGTTTTCCCCGGATGGCAAATATATTGTGGCCGGGCGGGCGCTGTGGCGCTCCGATGGCACCCCGCTCCTTCGTAAGCAATTTGGCGCGTCGGCGCAGTTCAAGCCCGACAGCGCCAGTATCCTGTGTGGACCCACTCGATATGACGAGGGCGAGCAGGGGGTGTTGTTGTTCGAGCGCAGCCTGCAAGGTGAACTAATACGCACATTTGAGGGCGCAGGGCGCAGCACAGTGCTGGCCGTTTCCAGCGACGGTATGCTGGTGGCTGCGGGTACGCACAGCGGCGAAATACACCTGTGGGACGGCAAGGGCAGGCAACTCTGGCAGCGACAATACTCTGACGGCTACTCGTTAACCGGGCTGACCATTGCCCCGCACGGCCACTGCATTGCCAGTGGCGGATGGGGGCGCGAGGAGATTCAACTTTGGGACAGGGACGGTTCGACTTTGCGCGCCCTGCCGGGATATAGACCACGCCCCCACGGCAACGGGCTATTGTTCCTTCCCAATGGCCGCCTGCTGGCCCTGAGTGAGCAGGGCGTTCGTCTCTGGAATATTGACAGCGGCGATTCTCTCGAACTACTCTGCGGCAGCGGCAATCAGTGGCTCGTGGTGGATGCGCAGGGACGCTTCGATGGCTCAAGAGCGGTGATAACCGAGCCGCCTGCCCTGCCTGGCATAACGCTCAAGGCGCGCGCGCCGGGCTTGCTCGAGGCGTTTATGGATTAGGCGCTTTCTATTCAATGCTCCTTCGCAAAACGAATTGACCACCGCTCTCCGCGCCGAGCCAGATGGCGTGGCCGAGGCGGTGCGGTGGATTGAAGAAGTGATTAGCGCATAGAAACGATGAAAACCTTGACCGATTCCAAACGAAGCCTCGCCTACCGGCTCTCCGCCCTGCTGGCCGCCATCACTTTTATCCACGCGGCGGTCGGCGCGTTTTGGCCCGGAATCTTCCGTGACCCGCCCATGACCGCCGGAAACGCTCAAGGGACGGCGGTCGCCATGCTCGCGGCGGCACTCCCCACGCTGGTTGGTTCGATGATTCTGGCGGCGCGGGGTTCGCTGCGGGCGCGGCTGGTCTGGCTGGGGGCGCTCGCCTATCTGTTCTACAATGCCGTCATCTATTCCTTCGCCGTCGCCTTCAATGCGCTCTTTCTGCTCTATGTGGCTTCCCTTTCCCTATCCTTCTGGGCGATTCTGGCCCTGCTCCTGCGGGCAGATGTGAAGGAACTGCGCGCCCGCTTTGCCGAAAACCTGCCCGCGCGGGCGTTTGCGCTATACGTCCTCGCCGCTTCGGGGATGTTCTTCGTTCTCTGGATGGGGCAAATCGCCCCGGCCCTGTTCCAGAGCGAGCGACCGGCCTTCCTCGCCGGAACGAATCTGCTCACCAGCCCGGTGCATGTGCTGGATTTGGGCTTCGCGCTGCCTATCAGCGTGCTTGGGGCGGTCTGGCTGTGGCAGCGCAAGGGCTGGGGCTTTCTGCTGACCGGGCTAATGCTCTCGATGCTGGTTATCGAAACGGCCAGCATCGCGCTCGACCAGTGGTTCGGTCATCTCCATGACCCGGCAGCATCTCCTGCGGCGGTTCCAATTTTCGCAGCGCTGACGGTCATCGGGCTGGTAGTGCTGGTGGCCTATTTGCGGTACCTGCGCCCAGAAGCAGGGCCGGTCAATTCTGTGGGAGAACCAGGTCAAAAATGAGCAGAGCAGCCGTTTTCCTATTCTATTAATTGCCGCAACAGTCACCGACCTGCCCGCATTTTTCGTCTTGCAACCCTTCGCAGCGGGGATGGGACGTTTCAGGTGCAACCCCTGGCGCGACATTTGCTCCAGCCAGGTGGTCTTACCAGGGCCAGAACCATTTTATTTTACGAACAGGCGTGCTTTTCATAGTGGCCTCTTTTGTGATTACATTCCGCGCAATTCCTGAATGCGTTTGTCCAGTTTGAACCAGGCGATGACCGAAAGCACGATGGCCGTGCCAAAGAAGGGAATGCTCACCACGCTGCCGCACGCCTGCAACCACCAGCGCAAGCCCCATAGTTCCCCGTCGGGCTGCGAGGCGTTCAGCACAAGAACAAGCACATAGAGCGGCAGCATGGATACGAGCAGGGTTTTGACGCGCTCGTATTTTTTGATTTTGGTGTCAGAGTCGCTGAAGATTTCAGGGACTTTGCCTTGCTGAATTTCTTGCCGAAAGTAGTGCCAGCCTCCCTGGGCGGCCACGCGCTGCCAGCCAGAGTCCTCGAAGATTTTCAGGTAGTGTTGCTCGTCTTTGAGCGAGTCCTGATAGTCCAGGCGGTATGCGTAAGCCTTTGGCGCGCCTTTTTCAAAGACATATCGGCCCAGCGTCTGCGCCTGGAGCAGGTGCAAGCCCTGGCGCGACATCTCCTCCAGCCAGGCTTCTTCCTCCTGGTCTTGCCAGGGCCAGAAGAGTTTTGTTTTGCGAATCAGATTTTCGTTCATGACAGCCTCCTTCATTACTTTGACAAAAGCGCTTTGACGCGGCGCCCATGTTCGGCCATGATTTCGAGCCGCTGGATTTGGAGTTGGAGCACTTGCCGCCCGCGCGGCGTGAGCGCGTAGGTTTTGCGCCGCTCGCTCTCGCTGACCATTACGATGAGCGCTTCTCTTTCGAGCGTGGAGAAGATGGTGTAGAGCGTTCCCGCGCCAAGCGTGACGGTTCCCTGGCTGATTTCGCTGACCTTTTGCATCAGAGCGTAGCCGTGCATGGCTTCTTCGGCCAGGCACAGCATGGTGTAGAAGGTCGTTTCGGAAAGCGGCAGGTATTTGGATGGGTCATCTGTTTTTGTCATATCAAGTTCCTTATATCTTATCTCGCTATATAGAGATTAAGTACATCGACCTTCTATATATTATCACTAAATATATCGAATATCAATATAAATCGGTCAAAATCCCCCGCTGCGTGCAGGGGAGAATGCAGAAGGGGTTTTATTATGCGAAGTGCCTTTCCCGCTGGCCGATTTTGTTGTCATCCTGCTCATGGGGCTGGTGGTTTTCGTGCCATTTGGGTTATTTGCGCGGGGAAGCAGACGATAACAACTTTCGGTGCTGACTTTTCCTCTTGACAAAAATAAATAAAACACTGTATATTTATCACAATAAATATACAGTGTTTGTTTTTTTGGAGCAATATGTCCCCTCGACCCCGCAAAAGCGAACAACAAAACCTGCAACGCGCCATTCTCGATACCGCCTGGCGGCAGATTGCCCAACTGGGCGCGCCCGCTCTCAGCCTGCGCGGCATTGCCCGCGCCCTGAACATCACCGCCCCCGCCATTTACAACTACTACCCCGACCGCGACGCGCTCGTTACCGCGCTCATCATCGAAGCCTACACGTCTTTTGGCGATGCCCAACTCACCGCGCGCGATTCCATCCCGGCGGATGACCTGGAAGGGCGCATGGAAGCCATCGGCAACGCCTACCGCCGCTGGGCGCTCACCTACCCGGAGCGGTATCAACTCATCTTCGGCACGCCCATCCCCGGTTATGTTGCCCCCATGGAGCAAGTCTTCCCGGCGGCAGCGCGGGCGCTCAGCGCCCTGGTCAGCGTGGTGGATGCGCTGCGTGTGGCTGGGCGGCTCACCGCCCCGGCCTTCCCGCCGCCGCACCCGGATTTTGTCTCTGCATTTGAAAAGTGGAAGCAGTTCAGCGGCGAGTATCACATCTTCAGCGTGTCGGTTGCCATCCTCATCTGGGCGCGCGTGCATGGCATCGTCTCGCTCGAAATCGGGGGACAAATCCCTCCCTTTGCCCCTGACAGCGCCGGGTTGTACCAGTACGAAATGCAGTCCATTAAAAAACAGTTTTTTCGCGCAACGACTCCATCCGCCAGTTCATAAACGCAGTCGATTCATTGGTGTCCACTTACAAAGGCATCATGAGCTGGTTTGGTTTCATTTTGCGAGAGTCAGCCTGAAGGCTGATGGGACGGATTGCCCAAACGGGTCTTTCTGCCCAATCGAATGTCAATCGTGGCAATCATGGGGATTCTCTCTAAACTTTCCATCCCCTCTGCGCAGGCACGCGGCAAAGACGGTTTTAAGCGCTGGAGGGCTGACCACCTTTGCGCGCGCACTCGCCTTTCCATTGAGCCAGCAACCAAAAGAAATGTATAATAGCCGCAGTTTTAACTCCACCCCAAAAGCCGATCCTGATTGATAGATGAACACCTATGCGTCGGTCTGCATTTTATTGGTTTCTGATTGCCATCCCCCTGCTTTTTGCCTGCCGATTCCCCGCGGGGAGGCCCACGTCAAGCGCCGCCGCGACGCCGGCATCACCGCCCGCGAAGATGAGCCAGGCGACCGAAACGAGCGCTTCCGCATCTTCCACGCCACCGCTGGCAAGCGGCTGGATAGGCTTTGCGGGCTGTTCGTTCACCAACAACGCCGTCAAAGGGTATCAGGCGCTGGGCGGCAAACGATTTTGGGACCCCATTCCTCCATACCGGGGCGGACGTGTCACGGTTTGGGCAAAGGACCTGACCAATCAGAACCGCTACTGGCAGGGATTTGACTCCGCCCTCCAAACCTACAGCGGCACATCTATCATCTGGTGGCAATTGTGCAACAGCCCGGATGATGATGAAGAGACGCTCTACCAGGACGCCCTCCGCGTCCTGGATGAGATACACCGGCGCGTCCCCGGTGCATCCATTTACGTGTCTGCCCAACACGCCTTTTCAGACGGAAACGTCTGCCGACTCGACAAAGCAGATGGCCCTGCGCGAATGCAAAAACTGGCAGACCGCCTGGTAAAAGAGGGGGTGGCGCGGGCGGGACCAGTCATGGGGCCATTGACAGGCAATCAAACCACCGATGGTTGCCATGCCAATCAAGAAGGGATGAACCTTCTTGGTCAGCAGTTGCTCGCTTTCTTTGGCGAGAGCAGCACAGCGCTTTCAACACCCACCCCTGGCGTTCTGAACGAATCGAATTCCCGGCTGACATTATATGAGATTGACCAGGCAAAACATCCCCAAGCCGTATGCAACGATGGCTCAACGCCCGTCTTTTACTACCGCCGCGGCTCAGGCGACGGCGCGAATAAGTGGGTGTTCTGGCTCAAAGGTGGCGGCGGATGCATAGACGCGCAATCGTGCGCCGGACGCGAGCACGAATTAACCAGCAGCGAGGGTTTGCCGCAAAGCAAACGCGGCGAAGGCATTCTCAGCCACCTGCCAGAGCAGAATCCCGACTTTTACAATTGGAATCATGTTCTGATGCACTATTGCACGTCGGACTCGTGGAGCGGCGCAAGGCAGGATAACCTCAACGAAATGAACTGGTACTTTCGCGGCCACTACGCCCTGAACGCAATTGTGGATGCTACGATGGATGAAAATATCGTCGGCAGCCCTACGCTCAGCCAGGCAACGCACATACTCTTCACCGGCTCATCGGCGGGTGCTCATGGGTTGTACTACAACATAGACCGGCTCGCCCAAACGCTGCCCTGGGCAGATGTACGCGGCGTCGCGGACGCCGGACTGGGCTTTATGGCGAATCCGGAACTTTTATCGGTATCCGAACAACGAAAAAAATCCCAATGGAAAACCTGGAACCCCATCCTGGATGAGTCTTGCCTCGCCGCGAATTCTGCCCCGCCGGAGAATTGTCTCGAAACGCATCTGCTTGTGAATGACGGCCACATCGCCACGCCTGTCTTCGCCCGTGCAGACCTGTTCGACCCGCTTGCGCTCGAGAACAACCAGCTCGACCCGCGCAATCCCGCGCACCGCCCGCTCATACAGACTTTCACCGAGACCATCGCCGATATTCTCAAAAGGCAAAACGGCGCCTTCGGCACGGCGGCGCACCAGCATGTGATGCTGGAAACACCCGAATTCCATTCGTATCAGGTGGAAGGTTTGACCTTCGCGCAAGTTTTGGGCAATTGGTACTTCAAGCGCAACGCTCCCACTGTGGTCATCGAGACGGAAGGCAGGTGAAACAGCCGAATATGGCTTGTCCCGGTGGCTATCCGCGGCGTTGCTCAGCGCCTGCGAGCGTAATATCTCGCGCAATAATGATGGCTCACTCACTATGGAAACATCCATCACCGCGCAGGCTTTGCAAGAGGCCATCAACGCCGCGCTTGCCGACCTGCTGATTCAAGAATTGAATGTCTCTCTCCAATCGGGCTACATCCTGGTCGCCGGAGAGCGCCAGCGGCTCAACGACTCCAACAAAATTGACACACTTTCCTTCCGTCTCGATTTGAGTGTGAGCGATGGAAAATTGACCGCCTCGGTCTCGCAAGCCACGCTGGACGGTCAGCTACTCGACCAGGAACGTATCGACCACTGGAACGAAACAATCGCCAACCGCCTGCAGACCATCGGGCAAGACCGCGCCAACGTCGTCCTGCAAACAGTGGAAATTACCCCTGCTAGCGTGACCATGACCTGGCAGGTGAGCAGAAAATAAAACATCAGCCCTCTTTCGGATAATTCTCCTGCTGCTCGCAGCCTCGCCTGCAATTTCCACGCCCACGCCTGGCGCATCTACGCCAGTCTCCACTGGGCTGCGTGTCACCGCTGAGCGTGGGCCTGATTTCTGCCACCGATGAGCCACCGATTGAACGAGAAACGCCTGATACTCCACTTCTACCCCTTTAAAATCAAAATCATTCGCCTCGACTTTTAGATGACAAGGATACCCACCACCATGCCCGACTTCTTGCCCAACGATTGGGAAAACCCCACTCTGCCCGCCTTCAACCGCCTGCCCATGCGCCCTGGCCTGGCTCCCTATCCCGATGAAGCAACCGCCCGCCAGCATGACCCTGCCGTTTCGCCCTGGGCGCTCTCGCTCGATGGCGTATGGAAATTCTACTTCGCGCCCAACCCCTTCCACCTGCCGCAAAGATTCGAGAAGCCGGAGTTTGATGATGCTGCCTGGGCCGGAATAGACATTCCGGGCAACTGGACCATGCAGGGGTACGACAAGCCCATCTATTCCAATATCAAAATGCCCATCCCGCACAACCCGCCCCTGGTTCCAGCAGAGGACAACCCCACTGGCCTCTACCGCCGCGTCTTTGACCTGCCCGCCAATTGGCAGGGCCGCCGGGTGGTGATTCACTTTGGCGGGGTGGAGAGTTTCTTCTACCTGTGGGTGAACGGCCACAAAGTGGGCTTTAGCAAAGATTCACGCCTGCCTGCCGAGTTCGACATCACCCCCTTCCTTCGGCCAGGCCGCAACCTTATCACTGCCGAAGTGCTGCGCTGGTGCGATGGCACCTACCTGGAAGACCAGGACCACTGGCGCATGGCAGGGATTTTTCGTTCAGTCTGGTTGTTCGCGTTCCCCGCGCCGTTTCATCTGGCAGATGTCTTTGCCCGCCCGGAAGTGGCCGAAGACCTGCGCCGCGCGAATCTGCGCGTCACGGCCCGTCTGGGCGGAGAAACCCGCGCAGCATCCAGCGCGCGAATCGCCATGCAGTTGTTCGACCCCTCCGGCGCGCCGCTCTTCCCGAACTATGTGGAAGAGCGGTTCGAGTTTGATGAAAACCAGCCCGACCAGGTCACGCTGGCACGGACGATTGAATCCCCGCGCCTTTGGTCGCACGAAACGCCCCATCTTTACACTCTGGTCGTGCGGCTGAGCGATTCCGCCGGACAACCGATTCAATACGAAGCCCATCGCATTGGCTTTCGGCGGGTGGAAATCAGGAACCGCCAGCTGCTCATCAACGGCAAAGCGGTCTATATTCGCGGCGTCAACCGCCACGAGTTTGACGAAACGCGCGGCAAAACCCTCACAATCGACTCCATGCTGGCCGATATTCGTCTGATGAAGCAGCATAATATCAACGCCGTGCGCCTCAGCCATTACCCCAACGACCCGCGCTGGTATGACCTGTGCGATGAATACGGCATCTACCTGTGGGACGAGGCTAACCTGGAGACTCACGCCATCTACAATCGCCCGTGTCACGAACCGGAGTGGCGGCTGGCCTTTTTGGAACGCGGCGCGCGCATGGTGGAGCGCGACAAGAACCATCCCTCCGTCATCGTCTGGTCACTGGGGAATGAATCAGGCTATGGGCCGAATCACGACCTGATGGCTGGCTGGATTCGCGGCTATGACCCGGCCCGCCCGCTTCACTACGAAGGCGCCATCTCCCCCAATTGGGAAGGCGGACGTTTTGCCAGCGACCTGGTTTGTCCGATGTATCCCACCATCGAACGGATTGTGGATTTCGCCGTCAACCATAACGACCCGCGCCCGCTCATCATGTGCGAATACGCGCACGCCATGGGAAACTCGGTGGGCAATCTCAAAGAGTATTGGGAAGCCATCGAAACGCACCCCGGATTGCAGGGCGGTTTCATCTGGGATTGGGTGGACCAGGGCATTCTGCAAACCGACCCGCGCGGGCGGCGCTACTGGGCCTATGGCGGCGACTTCGGGGATACCATCAATGACATGAACTTCTGCCTGAACGGACTGGTCTTTCCTGACCGGACGCCCCACACGGCCTTGCTCGAAGTGCAAAAACTCTTCCAGCCGGTGCGGGCGCGTCTGCTCGACCCGCAAACCGGCCTGGTGGAACTTCGCAACGGATATGATTTTTCCACCCTGGCGCATTTGCGCGGCACATGGGAAGTCGTCCGCGATGGACAGGTGTTGCAATCTGGCCCATTACCCACCCTGAACACGCCGCCCGGCGAAACCATCACGCTCCAAATTCCCTACGCCCTGCCTGCTGATGACCTGCCCGGCGAACGATGGCTAAATCTGCGCTTTACATTGGCCGAAGCAACCGCCTGGGCGCCTGCCGGGCATCGCGTGGCGTGGGAACAGTTGCCTCTCCCCTCCCAAAAACTTTCGGTGCCGCTGGCATTCTCGCCGCAAGCCCGCCCGCTCATCACGCAAACTGAGGAAGAAATCCGTCTTCAGAGCGGCAACCTGACCCTGACCTTCTCGCGCGCTTCGGGCTTGCTGACCGGCTTCAATTGGCAGGGTCACACGCTGTTGCAGCGCGGCCCCCAACTCAACGCCTGGCGCGCCCCCACCGACAACGATGGCTTCAAATGGGCGCCGCAACTTAAGGACAAATTGCTCTATGGCTGGCTGGAGGCCGGGCTGAACCGCCTGGAGCACCAGTTGGAAGCGCTCGAAATCGACCCCTCTGGCGCGGTCACCGCGCGTTTCGTCAGTCAGGCGGCGAGCGTTCCTGCCGGATTCCGCCACGAACTGATTTATACACTGCTGAGTGAGACGGCGCTCCAATTGGATTGGTCTCTGAACTGTTTTGGCAACCTGCCGCTCCTGCCGCGCCTGGGGCTGCAACTGATTTTGCCGCCGGATTTCGAGACCTTTACCTAGCTGGGGCGCGGCCCGGAAGAAAGTTACCCCGACCGCAAAGCAGGTGTGCCGCTCGGTTTGTATCGCGGCACGGTCTCCAGTCAATATGTTCCCTACATCATGCCGCAGGAACATGGCAACAAAACCGATGTGCGTTGGGCGGCGCTCTCCAACAATTCTGGAATCGGCCTGCTGGCCATGAGCGAAGCGCCCTTCCAGACCTCCGCCAGCCACTTCACCGCCGATGACCTGTTCCGCGCCATGCATACCTGCGACCTCGACCCACGCCCCGAAACCTACTGGAATCTGGACGTTGCTCAGTGTGGGCTGGGCAGTGCCTCCTGCGGCCCAATAACCCTGCCGCAATACCTGGTACAGCCGGGCAACTACCGCCTGCGCCTGCTCCTGCGCCCACAGACACAGTTGGATTCGCAGTCAATTTGTTGAAAAAGCGGCCCAGCGACACAGCCAAAAGCGGAAGCGATGAGGGCGAAATTCCACGCAAACAACTGCAATGCTGGAATGTAAGCCAATAGCCTCATGGCAAACAGCCAAACCTCTGCAAAAGTAGATTGAAGACATAGCGCGAAATAAAAAATGGGCAAGCCGGTTATTGGCTTGCCCATCCAAATAAGGAGGAAGAAGACGGGGTTCATCCTTTGTTTTTGTTATACACATCAAAAAACACGGCCATGAGCAACACAAAACCCTTAATGCCTTGCTGCCAGTCAATGCCGATGCCCAGGATGGACATGCCGTTGTTCATCACGCCAATCAAAAAGGCACCCACCACCGCCCCAATGACGGTCCCAATGCCGCCGCTGGCCGAGGCCCCGCCGATGAAGCAAGCCGCGATAACGTCCAGTTCAAAGCCCACCCCGGCTTTGGGGGTCGCCGTATTCAGGCGGGCGGCCACAATCATCCCGGCCAGCGCCGCCAGGACGCCCATGTTGACAAAAGTCAGGAAGAGCAGGCGTGGGGTGTTGACGCCCGAAAGCCGGGCAGCCTTCTCGTTACCACCCATCGCATAAATGCGGCGGCCAATGACGGTTTGGCTGGTAAGAAAGGCAAATAGAGCAATCAGGGCCGCCATGACAATCAAAACATTCGGCAAGCCTTTGTACGAGGCCATCAGGTAGCACAAACCCAATACCGCGCCCGAAATCAACGCATTTTTCGCGATAAAGAAGTACATAGGGGTCACTTCAAAACCATACTGCTGCTGGTTCTTGCGCGAGCGGTAATCCATGAAGACCAGCAGGATAACCAGCAGAACTCCAATCAGCATGGTTGTAACGTGAAAACCCTCGACATTGAAAAAGTCAGGAATGAAGCCGGTGCTTAGGCGCTGGAAGGAAACCGGGAAAGGCCCCACCGCTTCGCCTTGCAAAATGAGCAGGGTCAGGCCGCGAAAAATCAACATACCCGCCAGGGTGACAATGAAGGCTGGGATTTTGACATAGGCCACCCAAAAGCCCTGCCATGCGCCAACCAGAGCGCCCACCAGCAAACAGATGAGCATTGTGAGACCCCAATGAACTCCCATCTTGACCATCAAAACCGCCGCCACGGCGCCAATAAAAGCCGCCACCGAACCAACAGAAAGGTCAATCCAACCCGCCACAATAATCAGAAGCATGCCCAAAGCCATGACAATAATGTAGCTATTTTGCAAGACCAGGTTGGTGATGTTGACAGGCCGAAATAAAATGCCATTGGTTGCGAATTGGAAAAAAATCATAATCGCAACCAGTGCAATTAACATTCCATACTCGCGAATGTTGCTCTTAAATAGGTTGGAAAGAGTTTTCATTATTCACTCACCTCTGGTTATTGTGTCATGATGCACTTCATGATTGCTTCCTGGGAGGCTTCCCTGGCTGGCATTTCGCCCACAATTTTCCCCTCGCGCATGACATAAATGCGGTCGCAAACCCCAAGGATTTCGGGCAGTTCCGAAGAAATCAAGATAATTCCCTTGCCTTCTTCTGCCAGGCGGTTGATGATGGTGTAAATTTCATACTTTGCCCCAACATCGATGCCACGCGTTGGTTCATCGAGTATCAAAATTTCTGGCTCAGCAAACAACCATTTGCTCAGCACAACTTTTTGCTGATTGCCGCCCGATAAGTTAACGGCCTCTTGCATGATGCTGGAACATTTGATATTCAATTTTTCCCGATAACCCATGGTCGCCCGCACCTCCCTGGGCTCGTTAACAACGCCCCCCGCCGAAACGGCTTCCAGATTGGAGAGCGTAATATTGTCCTTAATAGGTTTAATCAAAATCAATCCATACGCCTTGCGGTCTTCAGTGGCGTAAGCAATCCCATTTTGGATGGCCTTATCAATCGTACTGACGTCAATTTCTTTGCCGTGCTTCAGCACTTTTCCGCTAATCCGAACCCCGTAGGAATGTCCAAAAATGCTCATTGCCAGTTCAGTGCGGCCCGCGCCCATCAACCCGGAAATGCCGACCACCTCACCGCGCCGAACATTGATATTGACGTTATTACTGACTTTGCGGTCTTCGTGCAGAGGGTGATAAACATTCCAATCACGCACCTCGAAAATCACCTCGCCAATCTTCGCATTGCGCGGCGGGAAGCGGTGGGTCAGGTCGCGCCCAACCATGCCTCGAATAATGCGGTCTTCGGTAATTTGCTCCACCCGGCAGTCAATTGTTTCAATAGTCGCGCCATCGCGCAAAATGGTTATCGAATCGGCCACTTTGGAGACTTCGCTCAACTTGTGAGAAATCAAAATAGAAGAAATGCCGTGTTCCTTAAGTTGGAGCAACAATTCCAACAACTTGTCGCTATCCGTTTCGTTCAGCGATGCAGTCGGCTCATCCAGGATAAGCAGCTTGACTTTTTTCGCCAGCGCCTTTGCAATTTCAACCAGTTGTTGCTTGCCCACGCCAATATCAGTAATCAAGGTCTGCGGCGATTCATGCAGCCCCACCCGCTCCAGCAGTTCTTTGGTTTGAGAGATGGCCTCGTTCCAGTGAATAATTCCGTTTTTTGCGCGCTCATTGCCCAGGAATAAATTTTCTGCAATTGAAAGGAAAGGAATAAGCGCGAGTTCCTGGTGAATAATGACCAGCCCAACCTTCTCAGATTCGGAAATATCCCGAAAACGACACTCATGCCCCTGAAAATAGATTTGCCCCTCGTAAGTGCCGTAAGGATAAACGCCGCTGAGCACTTTCATCAGGGTCGATTTTCCGGCCCCATTTTCGCCAACCAGGGCATGAATTTCTCCCTGCCGCACGCTAAAACTTACATTGTCAAGCGCCTTAACGCCGGGGAATGTCTTGGTGATGTTGCGCATTTCAAGAATAACATCAGACATGTTTTCTCATCCTCGAGAGCCTGAAATATCAAGCGGTTGGCGTGTTGATTTTAACCGAACATGATTTGCGACAGCCAAAATCAAGAGAAAGAAAAGGTGTGTGAGGGTTTGTCGCCCTCACACACCAGCACCTGGTCTAAATTACTTCAGTTGGTCAGCAGTGTAATAGCCGCTGTCAATCAGGTACTTCTGGTAGTTGGTGATATCGACGCTATAAGGGGTCAACAGGTAAGAAGGCACAATCTTGACGCCGTTGTTGTAGGTCTTGGTGTCATTAATCGGCACTTCCTGACCTTTAAGAGCCGCGTCGACCATCACGGCGGTTTGCTTCGCCAGTTCGCGGGTGTCCTTGAAGACGGTGTAGGTCTGTTCGCCAGCAATCATGGCCTTGATGGAGGCAATTTCAGCATCCTGGCCGGTGATAATGGGCATCGGCTGGTCAGGAGTGCCATAGCCAACGCTTTTCAGAGCCGAGATAATGCCGATGGAAAGACCATCATACGGAGACAAGACGGCGTCGACGCGCTTGTCGGTGTAATAAGCGCTCAACAGGTTTTCCATGCGGGCCTGGGCCACAATGCCATCCCAGCGCAGGGTCGAGACCTTGTCCATGCCCATTTGGCCGGACTGAACGACGAGTTTGCCGCTGTCGATGTAGGGCTGCAAAACCGACATCGCGCCATCGTAGAAGTAGAACGCATTGGTATCATCAGGCGAGCCGCCGAACAGTTCAATGTTGAATGGGCCGGGCTTGTTTTTCAAGTCGAGGCCGGTTTCAATCTGAGTGCCCATAATGACGCCGACGCCAAAGTTATCGAAGGTAGCGTAGTAATCGACATTCGGCGAATTGACCAGCAGGCGGTCATAAGCAATCACAAGCACGCCCTTTTCCTTCGCCTTGGCAAGCGTATCAGTCAGAGTGCTGCCATCGATAGCGGCAATCACCAGGACATCGGCGCCCTTGGTAATCATATTTTCAATTTGGGCCAGTTGGTTCGGGATGTCATCATCCGCAAACTGCAAGTCGGTGTCGTAGCCCATAGCCTGGAATTCTTTGACCATGCTTTCGCCATCGGAAATCCAGCGGGTCGAGGTTTTAGTGGGCATCGAAATGCCAACCAATTTTTTGCCATCCGACTGACCGCCAGAAGCCTGGCCGCAAGCGCTCAAGAGCAGCGCAAGCCCAATAACGAGCACAAAAACGGAATACAGCGAACTTCTCTTCATTTTTTCCTTCCTTCCAAAAGGGTGAGAAAAAGGGTTGGAACGTTAACGAAAATGTTATCGATAACGTTATCGATAACATTTTAGCAACTTCCACGCCCCCCGTCAAGAGAACTGCTTACATTCGTCCACAAAATCGGTGACAAAAGACTGCTTTTCGGAAGATGTGACTGCCTTAGGAGCGCGCAACCATCTCCAATAGAAGAATTACCCCTTCGGTGTACTTTCCCGAACAATAAGCCGGGTCTCCAACACCATATTCTGGCCGCTCATCGCAGTGACGGGTGCGTCAATCTGCTCCAATAACTTCCTGACTGCCAGACTGCCCAACTCGCGCAGCGGCTGTTCGATGGTCGTCAGCGCCGGGGTGAAGTAAGCGGATTCGGCCAGGTTATCAAACCCAATAACGGCCAGGTCATCGGGAACGCGAATTCCGCGCAGGTGGGCGTAATGCAAAACGCCCAGCGCCATCTGGTCGTTGCTGGCAAAAACGGCATTCATGTTGGGATATTTGGAGACCAACTCGGCGAAAGCGGCTTCTCCGCTGGCTGAGTTCCAGTTGCCCTGCGTCCATTTGTACGGCGCAACCGAAATCCCGGCGTTTCTCAGCGCGTCTTCCCAGCCCTGTTTGCGCTGACGGGCTTCCAGCCATTCGAGCGGCCCGGCAATCAGCCCGATATGCCGCCGCCCCACCGAAAGCAGGTACTCCACTGCCGCGCGGGCGCCGCCGTAGTTATCAATGCTGATGGTGGTGTAATTCGGGTTGGGCTGGCATTTCAAGAAAACAATCGGCGGGCAAAACGAAGGCAGCTGCGATTGGGCAACTTTAACGTTCTCATTCCACTCTGGCCCGGCAAAAATAATGCCCTCCACGTGATGCGCCATGAGCGATTCAATCACCGGAACGATATTGGGCGTATCGAAGCGCGGCAACTCCTTGAGAAAAACCCCATAACCCGACTTTTCGGCTTCTTCAGCAATCCCGTTCAGTGTTTGCGAAACGCCGACATATTTCAGTCCGGCAATGATGACCCCCAACGTGTAACTGCGCTGCTGCACCAGACTGCGCGCCAGGGCGCTGGGCTGGTAGCCCATTTCAGCAATTGCCTTCTCAACCAGGTCGCGCGTTTCAGGCGAAACATCGGGCCGCTTGTTGATGACCCGCGACACGGTCTGGGTGGAGACGTTGCACGCCTGGGCAACATCTTTGATGGTGGTCTTGCGAAGTCGTTTATGCGCCATGTTTCACCTGAAAAAGAAATTCATCACTATTGTATTTTACTATACCTTTGTTATAATAAACTGTGAACGATAACGGTAACGATAACAAATTCTCGAAAGTTCGCCAAACTTCAGGAGATGAAGATGAACCAAAGCGCTGTCCAACACATGATTGAAAGCGGCCAAACTTCCCTTGGAATTGAACTGGGTTCGACGCGCATTAAGGCCGTGCTAATTGGGCCTGACCATGCCCCGCTGGCATCCGGCGCGCACGAGTGGGAAAACCGCTACGAAAACGGCGTCTGGACCTACAGCCTCGATGCAGTCTGGGCGGGCTTGCAGGATGCCTTCCGCGACCTTCAGGCCCAGGTAACAGCCCAATATGGCGCGCCCCTGCAACGGGTGGGCGCGCTCGGTTTTAGCGCGATGATGCACGGGTACATGGCCTTCGACCGGGACGGCTACCAACTCGTCCCCTTCCGCACCTGGCGCAACACCAGCACCGGGCAAGCTGCCGCCGAACTGACGGCGTTGTTCCAGTTCAACATCCCGCAACGCTGGAGCATTGCCCACGTCTGGCAGGCCATCCTGAACGGCGAAACGCATGTTAATCAAATCAGCCACCTGACCACGCTGGCGGGCTACGTCCACTGGAAGTTGACCGGCGAAAAGGCGCTGGGTGTGGGTGAGGCTTCGGGCATGTTCCCGATTGATAGCACGACCAACGACTGGGACGCGGCCCGCATGGCGCAGTTTGATGAGCGTCTCGCTGCGAAAAACATCCCCTGGAAATTGGAAGATGTGCTGCCGCGCGTGCTGGTAGCGGGCCAAGCCGCCGGAACGCTGACCCCCGAAGGCGCAAAATTACTCGACCCAACCGGCACGCTTCAGGCCGGGATTCCGCTCTGCCCGCCAGAAGGCGATGCCGGGACGGGCATGGTTGCCACCAACAGCGTAGCGGCGCGCACGGGCAATGTCTCGGCTGGCACGTCCGTTTTTGCGATGATTGTGCTGGAAAAGCCGCTTTCCAAACTCTACACCGAAATTGACATGGTGGCGACCCCCTCCGGCAAGCCGGTGGCGATGGTTCACAGCAACAATTGCACCTCCGACCTGAATGCCTGGGTGGGCTTGTTTGAAGAATTTACGCAGGCGCTCGGCCTGGAAATCAGCCCCGCCAAACTGTTTGAGACGCTCTACCGGCAGGCGCTCAAAGCGGATGCGGACGGCGGCGGACTGCTGGCCTATAACTACGTCTCCGGCGAACACCTGACCGGCTTTGAGCAGGGCCGCCCGCTCTTCGTCCGCGCGCCGGAGAGCAGGTTCACGCTGGCAAACTTCATGCGCGCGCACCTGTTTGCCTCGCTTGGCGCGCTCAAAATGGGCATGGACATCCTGTTTGAGCAGGAAAACGTGGCGCTCGACCAGTTGCTCGGTCACGGCGGCTTTTTCAAGACCCCCGAAGTAGGGCAGAAGATAATGGCGGCAGCGATGAACGTGCCGGTTTCGGTCATGTCCACTGCCGGGGAGGGCGGCGCGTGGGGCATGGCCCTGCTGGCGGCATATATGCTGAACCAATCTGGCGAATCGCTCGAAACCTACCTGGCCGAAAAAGTCTTTGCCCGCGAAACCGCCCTGACCCTCGCCCCCGACCCCGCCGATGTGGCTGGTTTTGCATCCTTTATGGAACGCTACAAAACCGGGCTGGGTATTGAGCGCGCCGCAGTGGATGGGTTGAAGTAGGCACGCAGACCCAGAAACACGTAGACAGGGAACGGATTTGCTTGTCTACGTGTCTACTTAATCTACCTGTCTCCCTGTTTTCGTCCACGGAGAAGAAATGCTCGAAAAACTCAAAGAACAAGTCTGCCAGGCAAATTTACAACTGCCCAGGCATGGCCTGGTCACGTTTACCTGGGGCAACGTCTCAGGCATTGACCGCGCCGCCGGGCTGGTGGTGATTAAACCATCAGGCGTTTCTTATGAAGCCTTGAAAGCCGAAGAGATGGTGGTTGTCTCGCTCGAAAACGGCAGGGTGGTCGAAGGAACGCTTAAACCCTCGTCTGATACACCCACGCATCTGGAGTTATACAAAGCCTTCCCCAGCATCGGCGGGATTGTCCACACCCACAGCCGATGGGCGACCAGCTTTGCCCAGGCCGGGCGCGGAATTATGCCGCTTGGAACAACTCACGCCGATTATTTTTATGGCGAAATCCCCTGCGCGCGCCCAATGACCCCGGCGGAAATCGGCGGGGAATATGAAAAAGAAACCGGCGCGGTGATTGTTGAAACTTTCAAAGACAAAGACCCCGACGCCATCCCCGCCGTGTTGGTCTATAGTCACGGCCCTTTTGCCTGGGGCAAAAGTCCCGACGAAGCCGTGCATAACGCCGTGGTGCTGGAAGAAGTGGCATTTATGAACTTCCACGCAATGGCGCTTACGCCTGGCCTTCAACCCATGCAGAAAGAATTGTTGGACAGGCACTATCTCAGAAAGCATGGCAAAAATGCCTACTATGGGCAATAATTCAAAGCCTGTACACGGATTACGCGGATTTTACGGAATCTCACGAATTTCTCTTAAAAAATCCGTGTAAATCCGTCGAATCCGTGTACAAAAAAAGGAGATTCGCAATGATTGACCTGAAACAATACGAAATCTGGTTCATCACCGGCAGTCAGCATCTGTATGGCCCGAAAACCCTCGAACAGGTAGCCGCCAACGCGCGCGAGGTTGCCGCCGGGTTAGGGGCATCGCCAGAAATACCGGTAAAAGTGGTGTTCAAACCGGTCGTAACCACTCCCGAAGCCATCAAGGAGGTGTGCCTGGCGGCCAACGCGGCTCCCAACTGCATTGGCCTGATAACCTGGATGCACACCTTCTCGCCCGCCAAAATGTGGATTGCCGGATTGACCCTGCTCAAAAAGCCTTTCGCGCACCTGCATACGCAGTACAACAAAGAAATTCCCTGGGCCGAGATTGACATGAACTTCATGAACCTGAACCAGGCCGCACATGGCGACCGCGAGTTCGGTTTCATAGGTTCGCGCCTGCGGCTGGAGCGCAAGGTGGTGGTCGGCCACTGGCAAGACCCGGAAGTTCAGCGCGAATTGGGCGCATGGGCGCGCGCCGCCGCCGCCTGGGCCGACTGGCAGGGCGCAAAAATTGCCCGCTTTGGTGATAACATGCGCGACGTAGCCGTTACCGAGGGCGATAAAGTTGCGGCGCAAATCCAGTTTGGATACGATGTGTACGGCTATGGCGTGGGGGACCTCGTTAAAGCGGTCAACGAAGCCTCCGAAGCGGAAATCCAGCAAATGATGCAGGCCTATCTCGATGAGTACGAGGTCGCCCCAGCCCTGCGCCCCGGCGGCGAGCGCAACACCTCCCTGCGCGAGGGCGCGCGCATCGAAGTCGGGATGAGAAACTTCTTGAAAGCGGGCAACTTCAAGGCCTTTACCACCACCTTTGAAGACCTGCACGGCCTGGCGCAATTGCCGGGCCTGGCCGTCCAACGCCTGATGCGCGATGGCTACGGCTTCGGCGCGGAAGGCGACTGGAAGACCTCCGCGCTGGTAAGGGCGATGAAGGTCATGTCCGCCGGGCTGAAGGGCGGCGTCTCGTTTATGGAAGATTATACCTACCACTTCAGCGCGAGCGGCGACAAAGTCCTGGGAGCGCACATGCTGGAGATTTGCGAATCAATTGCCAGACCCGGCGCCAAACCAAATCTGGAAATCCTGCCGCTTTCCATTGGCGGCAAAGCCGACCCGGTGCGTCTCATTTTCGATGCCAACACCGGCCCAGCCATCGGCGCATCTATCATGGATATGGGACAACGCTTCCGCATGGTTGCCAACGTGGTGGATGTCGTCCCGACCGAGGCGCCCCTGCCCAAACTGCCGGTAGCCCGCGCCCTGTGGCTGCCCCGCCCCAACTTGAAAACCGCTGCCACCGCCTGGATTTACGCCGGGGGAGCGCATCACACCAGTTTCAGTTACGCCATCACTGCCGAACACCTGCGCAACTTCGCTTCAATGGCCGGAATCGAGTTCCTTGTAATTGACGAAACAACCGAAGTTGAAGCCTTCAAAGACAAATTGCGCTGGAATGATTTGTACTATCACCTCGCAAAAGGACTGTAAAAGAGTTTATCCACGCAGTAAGGATTCCTCGAAGAATCGAATTGCGCGAATTTTCTCAAAAATTCGCGCAATTCGATTTAAAAACAGCGGCGCTCATTCGTGCTCATTTGCAGCCCCGAAACAGCAACCCTGAATCACAAAAATGGCGCTTTTTCTTCACATCGCATCTAAAGCCCTTGCCTTTTCTCTTCAAGTATGCTATTTTTAGGCATATTACTGTGGAGAAATCATGACAGAAGATCAAAAAACCGTTGTGGTGGTTGAAGACGAAACCGACGCGGCTGAAATGTTCGCCGAAATGATGCGCGTGAGCGGCTTTCGAGTCGTAAAGAGTTACTCCAGCACCCCGGCTATCAGCATCATTGCCAACGAACAACCCGATATCGTCATCCTCGACGTGATGATGCCTGACGTCTCTGGCCTGGAAGTGCTGAAGTACATGCGCCGCGAACCAACCCTCTCCCACATCCCGGTCATCGTAGTTTCCGCCAAGTCCATGCCAGGCGACATCCAAACCGGGCTGGAAGCAGGGGCTTCAGTCTATCTGACCAAACCTGTCGGGTTCCTGGACTTGAAACAGGCTGTTGAAAAGGCCTTTCAACGCAAATCATAAGCACCCCCATGAGTTTGTTGCGCGCTTTCATTGCCAGCGATATCCCCCTTGAAATCAAACAAGCGATTTCCAGTCAAACAGCCAGCCTGCGAAAAGAATCTGGCCCCGCTGTGCGCTGGGTGACTCCCGAAAACATTCATCTGACGCTCAAATTTTTAGGCGAAGTCTCAGCCTCCAACCTGGAATTGCTGGCACAAGCCCTGCGCGCCGAATGTGCGCAAACGACGTCATTTGCAGTCCCGGTCGAAGGCCTGGGCTGCTTTCCCAACCCCCGCCGTCCACGCATCCTGTGGATTGGACTGACCGCCCCGCCAGCGCTGAATCGCTTACAGCATCAGGTAGAAGCAATTGCCGCCCGCCTCGGCTACCCCCCTGAAGACAAACCCTTCTCTCCGCATCTGACCATTGGCCGTGTACGCGAGCGGGCCTCCCCGGCAGAACTCCAGAGTTTGCGCATCTTGCTGGAACAGACAACCGTTGCCAGCCTGGGGACTTTCACCATCCAAGAAATCCATCTCTACAAAAGCGACCTGAAACCGGAGGGGCCAGTTTATACCCGCCTTGCCACTGCCCGGCTGGAAGGAAAACGGTAAAGGAAACGCTTAAATTAATTGGAAACAAAGTAACTATTCGGTCCTCTCCATTGGAGGAGGAAACTCATAAAATCATCTGATTCTAAACCCTTCTCTCTCGCGAGAAGGGCATGGATGAGGGAAAAGGCGCAATTTTGCGCCCATCTGAATAGATACAAAAAAAGAAAAGGAGAAGGAAGACCACTTGAAACCGCTCGAACTTGCCCACTCAATCGTCAACGCCCTCGAAGAGAAAAAGGGCGAAAACATCCTCCTGCTCGACCTGCAAAAGGTTGCCATGTTTACCGACTATTTCGTCATCTGCACCGGCACATCCGACCGCATGTTAGATGCCCTGGCCGACGGAGTGGAAGACGCCGCGAGCGAGAAACATGCCATCAAAGGCCATCGCGAGGGCCAGTCCGCCAGCGGGTGGGTGGTGGTTGATTTTGGACAGGTCATCGTTCACCTGTTTGCCCCCGAAGTGCGCGATTACTACAAACTGGAAGACCTTTGGCGTGAAGGAAAAGTCTTATTGCGCTTGCAGTAGTTCACCAACAGAGATTTCCAGCACCGTGTAGGCCATACCCTGCGCAAGCGTTTGAGCCTCAAACGCCTCCACCATTGCGCCGTATTTCTCCAACAGCAATTCTCGAACCCGCGCAAAAATCGCCGGGGCGCTGGTTTCACGCGCAATAGCCGGCACCCACTCTCCAAGCGGCTCGCCCACCCGGCCACAAGGCATTACGCGGACATTTCCGTTCCGGCGAATACGCTTAACCTTACCTGAATTCTGAATTGTGCGTACATAGAGCAGCGCCCCATCCCGCACAAACCAGACGGGAGTTGAGACAGGCTGACCGTTTTTACGAAGCGTTTCAAGATTCAGGTAGTTTTGGCCTTCAAACTGTTTCAACATGATGAAACTCACTATTCCGGCGTAATTTCCAGCGTGGTGTAACACGCCCTGCGCAACGTTCCCAACAGCCCAAAAGCATAAAACATCAGCCCATATTTTTTGGCAAACAAACCGCGCACCTTTTTGACCGCTTCGGGCGAATCATCGCGGCGCGCGGTGGCGGGATGCCAATCACCGAGCAAAGCGCCATCGGCCTTACAGGGGGCAATATTCACCCTGGGGATGTTGCGGACGCGCCTGGCCTTGCCTGAATTGGCCTGCGTCCATACGTACAGCGTATTACCTTCACGCGCAAACCAAACCGGGGTACTGACTCCCTGCCCGTTTTTGCGAAAAGTTTCCAGGTTCAGATATTGCTGATTGTCGAACGACTCTAACATGGCAATTTCTCCTGGCTGCGGTTATACCGCAGCCAGAAACCAATTGGAATACCCGAAAGGGCAAAACCTACAAAACGCTAACGCAGGCCAGTCATAAAAATAGAACTCAAGCCAACCGCACGCTGCTGCCCCTGGGCGTTTTCTCGACCTCGATTCGATTCGGGAAAGCTTCTTTCAACTCGTCCAGGTGGGTAATGATCAGGATTTTGGCAAAATCACGGCGAACAGTGTTAATCGCCTCCACCAGCCGCTGGCGTCCGAGCGCATCTTGCGAACCAAAGCCTTCATCAATCACCAGGGTTTGCAGCCGCGCCCCGGTGCGCCGCGCCAGCACCTCCGAAAGCGCCAGCCGAATGGCGAAATTGACCCGAAAGGCCTCGCCGCCTGAAAACATCTCATAATCGCGCGTTCCGGCCCCATCGCTAATCTGAATATCAAGCGTCTCTTTCAGGTCGTCCCGTTTTTTGTCCTTATACCCGGCCTGGGTAACAAACCGCACGCTCATCGCGCCATTGGAGAGCCGGTCAAGCAGCTCGTTGGCCTTCTCCTCAATTTGCGGCAAAGCCTGCTCAATAAGCAGCGCAGGCACGCCATCCTTGCCAAAGGCGCGTTCCAGCGTTTTATAGCGGCCAATCTCCCGTGCGCAGGCTTCGCGGGCAGCCTCCACCTGTTTTTTTCTCGAGAGAAGGTCCTCCAACACGTTTACCTTTTGGCGCGCCATGCCAACCTGCTGGTTGAGAAGGTTCTCCTGCTCTTTGAGGGCAAAAAATTCACGCTCAAGGGTCTCCCAATCAGGAATTTGCGCTTCGGCCTGCTGCAAAGCCGCCACTGCCGCCGCATACCCATCTTCTTGATTGTCGATTTCAGATTGCAGAGTTTCGATTTGAGAGCGCAACTCGCTCATTTCGCGTTCAAGCGGCTCTAAAACCGCGCGCGCCTTCTCCAAATCCAGCCATTCTTTCTCGGCGGCGCGCCCTTCCTGTTCAGCCAGGCGTGCGGCTTCGTGCGCCGCCAGGTCGTAACCCATCTCGGTCAGTTCACGGTCTATTTTGGACAATTGAGAGCGGGATTCCAGCCCAAACGATTCACGTTCCAAAAGAATTTCGATTTCGACGAGGCGCGTTGCGCCGCCCGATTCCCATGCGGCGGTGGCCTGTTTCGCCGTTTCGAGGCGTTCTGCCAGCGAGGAAAGTTGCGCCGCCCACTTCACCCGTTCATTTTCGGCATCTGTCAGGCCTTTGAGCCGCGCCTCCAGGTCTTTCATCTCCGCTGAAAGCGTTTCCATAATATTTTTATTGGCGCGCCACCGGTCGCCTTTTTCCTTGCCTTCGGCCTGGAGTTGTTCGCGGAGCGAGGCGCGGTGCGCGCCAGAGAGAGGCTGGCCGCACAATGGACAGGCAGTTTGACTTTGCTCGCCAGCGTCCTCGATTCCAGAAACCTGGTCGAGGCGGGCTTTCAGTTCGTCCATTTCGAGTTTCAGGCGTTTGTTCTCGCCATCTAATTCGATAAAACGCTCACGCTCCTCGCGTAATTTGATTTCAACGTCTGTCCGCCGCGCCACGCGGGTTTCGGCATCGAGCAGGGCTTTTTCGGCCAGTTCTATCTGCGGCGTCAGCGTCTCAATCGCCTTCTTCTGTTCATTGATAACTGATAACTGATTACTCAACGAGTGCCGTTCCTGTTCCAGCCGCGCCTTTTCGGCGTTAATCGCGTCTAAAAAGGGTTGGCGGCGCTTTTCAACCTCGCGAAATTGCCCGGCGATGGTTTCCCATTTGGCGAGGTCGGCGCGGGCGGCCTCCCATGCGCGGTAACGGGATTCGATTTCAGCCGCGCGGTTAACGAGGGCGGCCTGGGCTGCGGTTTCCGCCTCTCGCGCGGCGAGGCGGCTCGTGAGCAGGTCGCGTTCGCGGCGGGAACGTTCCAGCGCAGAAGCAAGCGTTTCCACCTGTTTGCGCTGATTGTCGAGCAAAATTTGCATTTTTTCCGCCTGCCTGAACGCTGTTTCTTTGGCGGCGCGCAGTGCTTCAAGTTGTTTGAGCTGGTCTTCCAGTTCTTTCAGGCGCTGCTTGCGGGCGTTTTCTTCGCTCAGTTCGGCGTTGATTTCAGCCAGGCGGCCCTCGAGGCTGTTTAGTTCGGCTTCTACGGCTTTGCGGCGCTCGGCGGCGCGGGCTTTGTAGGTTTCCCACACCTCCAGGCCAAGGATGCTGCCCAAAATGCGCTTGCGCTCGCTGGCTTTTTGCTGGGTGAACTGATCGGCTTTGCCTTGCAGGAAGAAGGAGGCGTTGACGAAGGTGTCGTAATCGAGCCGCAGGATGCTTTCGATGCGGGCCTGGGTGGCGCGGGTGGTGGCTTCGGTGAGGGGCCGCCAGCGCCCGGCATCTTGAATCTGGAACTCAAGCACCGTGTTTTTGCCGCGCATCAGGCTGCGTTGAACGCGGTAGGTGTTTTCTTCGTAGGCAAAGGTGAGGGCCACCTGGGCGACGTCGCTGGCGGCGTGAATGAGTTCTTCGCCGCGTTTGCGGGCTTCGCCAAACAAGGCCCAGGTAAAGGCATCGAGCAGCGACGATTTGCCCGCTCCGTTGTGACCGGAAATGCAGGCCAGGTCAAAGGAGGTGAAGTCTACTTCTACCGGGTCGAGGTAAGAAAGAAAGCCAGAGAGTTTGAGGCGCAGGGGAATCATGGCCTGATTTTACCGCAGGGCAGAAAGGGTCGCGAAATTCATTTCGCGCGCTGGTATTTTGCTTGCCCGGCCTGACCATTTCGAGTATCATAGCCGCATGTTTGCAAACAACGAAAATGCCACGCGCCGCAGGCAAACGCTGATTGCCATCATCCTGTCCACCATTCCATGCTATTGCCTGGGGGGAGTTTTACTCTGGTTCCAGCCTGAACCGCCCACTCCCACCCCCACGCCCACCATCACCCTCACGACCACCAACACGCTGGTTATTTTCATTCCAAGCGCGACGCAATTTCCGACGTTTGGGCCCAGCCCCACACCAGGCATCCTGACGGCGACCCTCACATTTACCCCCAGTCAAACACCCACTCCTACCAGTACATCAACTGTAACCCCCACCACTACAGTCACGCCTTTCCTGCCGCCGACGTTTACGTTTACGCCGTCTCACACGCCGGTTCCGCCCACCTTCACGCCTTCGGTCACGCCAATTCCACCCTCTCCGACGTTTACCGACACCACTGTTCCACCAACAAATACCCCCACCCAAACGGCAACAGAAACGCCGACCCCTTAATTCCCAAATACCATGCCTGATATTACCCCCTTCCTGAAGTCCCTCCTGTCTGTGGCAGGGATTTCATCCTACGAGACTCCTGCCACACAACGGATTGACGAAAAGTGGCGCCCGCTCGTGGATGAAACCCGCCTGAGCCGCCTTGGTTCTCTCGAAGCGCTCAAAAAGGGTTCCGCAACCGAACCACGTCCCTCCATCATGATAGCAACCCACATGGATGCCATCGGTATGATGGTCACTTCGATTGCCGATGGCTTCCTGCATGTCACGCAGGTTGGCGGCATCGACCCGCGCATCCTGCCTGGCACGCCGGTCATCGTTCACGCCTCGGCCAGCGGCGAGGAATTGCCTGGCATCGTGGTCATGCCCCCGGCGCGCGCCCTGCCTGCTTCGGTAGGGGATGGCGTGGTCGGGTTGGAATACCTGCTGGTTGACGTGGGACTGCTCCCGAAGGAAGTTGCCGCCAAGGTGCGCACTGGCGACCCGGTTTCCTTTGCCACTGAACCCAAAGAGCTGGCTGGCGAGGTCATTTCGGGCCATACCCTCGATAACCGCGCCTCGGTGGCCGTGCTGACGGTGGCCCTCGAAGAACTTCAGAAAAAATCGCACGCCTGGGATGTTTGGGCGGTTGCCACCGTGCAAGAGGAAGTGGGTCTGCTGGGGGCATTTACCTCAGCATTTGGCCTGCGCCCACAAATTGCCATTGCCATCGATGTGACCTTCGCCAAAGGCCCCGGCGCCAACGACTGGCAGACCATGCCGCTCGGCAAAGGCCCAACCCTGACGATGGGCCCCAACATGCACCCTTATCTCTACAAAGCCCTGAAAGAACTGGCCGAAAAACTGGAAATCCCCTTCCAGCCCGAAGTCACGCCGCGCATGTCGGGGACAGATGCCTACGCCACCCAAATCACCGCCGAGGGCATCCCCACGATGGTGATTGGCATCCCGCTGCGTTACATGCACACCCCGGTCGAAATCGTCGCGCTTAAAGACATCCAGCGCGCCGGGCGGCTGCTGGCCGAGTTCATCGCCAGCCTCGAAGCGGATTTTGTTGAAAAGATTGTTTGGGAAGATTAACATGCCCAATATCTCCAATGCCCAATTCAAACTACTGGAAAAACTGTGCAACGCCAGCGCCGTCTCTGGCGATGAAGGCGAAGTGCGCAAAATTATCCTCGAGGAAGTGAAACCCTACGCCGATACAGTCAAGGTCGATGCGCTCGGCAACGTGCTCGTCACAAAAAACAGCGCTGAGCGTAGCCGAAGTGTCAAAGTGATGCTCGACTGCCACATGGACGAAGTCGGGTTCATGCTGGTGGCCGATGACGGCGACGGCCTGTATCGCTTCGAACTGGTCGGCGGCATCGATGTGCGCCAACTGCCGGGCAAGCAGGTGCTGGTTGGCAAAGACAAAATCCCCGGCGTGATTGGCGCGCGTCCCATCCACCTGACCACTGCCGAAGAACGCCAGAAAAAAATCCCGCTCGATGCGCTGCGAATTGACCTTGGCCCCGGCGGAAAAGCCAAAATCGGCGACCGGGCCACTTTTGCCACCCAGTTCAAACGGGTTGGGCCATCTATCATGGCAAAAGCCATCGACAACCGCATCGGCTGCGTCATCCTGCTCGACCTGCTCAAAACCGCCCCCCCCAACGTGGATTTGTGCCTGTCCTTCTCGGTGCAGGAGGAAATCGGCCTGCGCGGAGCGAAAGTAGCGGCTTTCCACTTTAACCCCGATATGGCAATTGCCATCGATGCGACCCCCGCCAATGACCTGCCAGTTCACGACGGCGGCGAAAACACCTTCTACAATACCCAACTGGGCGGCGGCCCAGCCATCTACACCTTCGATGCCGGAACGCTCAACGACCCGCGCCTGATTCGCTTCCTGGCTCAAACCGGCGATGAAGCCAAAATCCCCTACCAGTTCCGGCAACCCGGCGGCGGCGGGACGGATGCCGGGGCCATCCACCGCTCCCGCGCTGGCGTGCCGACCGTCTCAGTCTCCGTGCCGCACCGCTACACGCACACCGCCATCAGCCTGGCGCGCGTGGATGACTGGAAAAACACCCTGGCCTTGATTTCGGCGGCGCTCAAACGGATTACGCCGGAATTGCTCCAGGCAGACAGGCCGTAACGCGCATTGACCATTTGCCTGCCATGAACGGACTCATCGCCCTGCTCGGCTCCGGCGAATACCTGCCGGTGATGAACAACACCGACCGCCACCTGCTCGCCAACTGTGGCGCAGATGGGCGTGCGCCGCGAGTCGTTTGCCTGCCAACCGCCGCCGGGCAAGAAGGCGAAGCCTCGGTTGGGCGTTGGATGCGGATGGGCGATGAACATTTCCGGGCCCTGGGCGCGGAGGTCGCCTCGTTGCATATTACGAACCGCGCCGAAGCCAATGACCCGGCCCTGGCCGCCCAAATCGAGCAGGCAGACCTGATTTACTTTTCCGGCGGCAAGCCGCATTACCTGTACGAAACGCTGAATGGCTCGCGCGCCTGGGAAGCTGTTCAGAGCGCCACCGGACGCGGCGCGGCCTTCGCAGGCTGCTCTGCCGGGGCGATGTTCATCGGTGAATTCCTGCCCGATTTCCGCTCCTTGGGCCTGCGCCAGAACCGTGTCTTTGGCGTGCTGCCCAAAAGCCACATCTTTCCTCACTTCGACCGGATGCTCGCCTGGCGCAGCGTCACCATCCCCATGCTCCAGCCGCTCCTCCCCGCCGGTGAGTACGTGCTTGGGCTTGATGAAGATACGGCCCTGGTTGGCAAACTCGGCGGCGAATGGACCGTGATGGGCCGCCAGAATGTTTACGTCATCACAAAAAATAAAGTTGAAACGTATTCAGCCGGGCAAACCGTCATTCTGCCCTTGTAAAAATCTGTAAAATCTGCGCAATCTGTGGATTAAGGACACCCCATGAAAAACCTCCTCCAAAAACTGACCGAAACCTTCTCCCCCTCCGGCTACGAATCTGCCATCCGCGAAGTCATCCGCGCCGAGGTCGAACCCCTGGCGGATGAAATCCGCGTCGACGCCCTCGGCAATCTCATCGTCAAGAAAAACCCTTCCCAGGGGGCCAAAAACCCAAAAAAAATCATGGTCGCGGCCCACATGGACGAAATCGGCCTGATTGCCAGCCACATTGACGAGAACGGCTTCATCCGCTTCACCACCGTCGGCGGCGTGTACCCACAGATGCTGATGGGCGCGCGTGTTCGCTTCTACAGCGGGCTACCCGGCATTATTTACACTGAACCGCTCGAAAAGCCAACCGATACGCCATCCATCGAGAAAATGTTCATTGATGTTGGCGCGAAAAGCCGCGCCGACTGTCCCATCAAAGTGGGCGAAGTGGCCGCCTTTGAGCGACCCTTCCTCGACCTGGGCGACCGGCTGGTGGCCAAAAGCATGGACGACCGCATTGGCTGCCTGGTGGCCATTGAAGCCCTGCGCGCCCTGAAATCAACGCCCAACGAAGTCTATTTCGTCTTCACCACGCAGGAAGAAGTCGGCACGCGCGGCGCAGAGACCTCCGCCTTTGGCATTGACCCCGACCTGGGCTTCAGCCTCGATGTCACCGGCTGGGGCGACACCCCCGGACGAAAACACTTTGACATCGCCCTCGGCAAAGGCCCGGCCATCAAAATCAAAGACGGCGGCATGCTCTCCGACCCGCGCATCATCCAGTGGATGGTCAGCACCGCTGAAAAGAACAAAATCCCCTACCAGCGCGAAGTGCTGCTGGGCGGCACCACCGACGCCCGCGCCATGCAGCTTGTCCGCGCCGGGGTGCCAGTCGGCTGCATCTCCATCCCCTGCCGCTACGTCCACTCGCCGAGCGAGATGGTGGACTACAACGACGTACAAAACGCCGTCAAATTGACCGCCGCCCTGTTAGCGAACCCGGTGGAACTGTAACGCGCAATTTATTGCGCAGATAATCGCATCAACGCAAACGCCCGAGCGCATCCTCGCGCCCGGGCGTTTTTCTATCCCAAACATTTTCCAGCCAGAACTTCCTCCCCGCATCCGTTTTTCCGTTAATGTCCGTTATTCAATCCGCTTCTCCGCTTCCTCCGTTGCCAAATCCGCTCCCGAATCCGCTTCTCCGCTTCATCCGTTGCCAAATCCGCTCCCGAATCCGCTTCTCCGCTTCCTCCGTTGTCAAATCCGCTCCCGAATCCGCTTCTCCGCTTCATCCGTTGCCAAATCCGCTCCCGAATCCGCTTCTCCGCTTCCTCCGTTGTCAAATCCGCTCCCGAATTCGCTTCTCCGCTTCCTCCGTTGTCAAATCCGCTCCCGAATCCGCTTCTCCGCTTCATCCGTTGCCAAATCCGCTCCCGAATCCGCTTCTCCGCTTCATCCGTTGTCAAATCCGCTCCCGAATCCGCTTCTCCGCTTCATCCGTTGCCAAATCCATTGTCACAGCCACACCCACAGCAGCCACAGCCCAATCATCACCACCCCAATCGCAAACAGCGCCAGAAAAGTCCACCCAAAGCCAATCAGCCAACCCTTGGCCGAATCAAAGGCCGAATGGGCATCACGCAGGCGGAGATATTCAACTCCGTACAGCGCCAGCGGGGTGATGACCAGCGCCGCAAATGGCGTCAGGAAACAACTGGCAATCAACCCAATCACCAGGCCAATGCCAATCGAGCGCCAGGGAGTACCTGTTTCGCGCAGTTTGGCCGTGATGATGATGTTATCCACCACCCCGCCTATGGCGCCCAAAATTGTGAGCAGCACAAACAGGAACCAATCCCAACCGGTCATCGTGCCGTTGAACACGGCATACAGCATATAGACAAAAGCCGCCAGCCAGATGACCGCAATTCCCGGGAAAATCGGGATGAGCAACCCAAACAGCCCAACCAGCATAAAGGTCAGGGTGAGAGCCTGCATAAAAATCTCACCAAACAGGGGCCAATTCACCATTTTAGTCTCCTTAAACACAAACGGACTACGTTGGAAGTATAACGTAGTCCGTGGCATTTCGTTGCAAATTACGGTTTGATTACGTCGATTCCGCCCATCCAGGGTTTCAACACTTCGGGCACCACAATCGACCCGTCGGCCTGCTGGTAATTCTCCAGTACCGCAATCATTGTGCGGGGCAGGCCCAGCCCCGACCCGTTGAGCGTGTGTAAAAGGCGCGCCTTGCCGCCATCGGCCGGGCGGTATTTGATGTTGGCCCGCCGCGCCTGGAAGTCGGTCACGTTGGAAACCGAGGAGACTTCCAGCCACTCATCACAGCCGGGCGCCCACAGTTCCAGGTCGTAGGTCATGGTTGAGCCAAAACCAATATCGCCGGTGCAAAGCCGCTTGACGCGATACGGAATCCCCAGCAGGGCGCAAGTTTCCTCGGCATCGGCCAGCATTTTTTCGTGCATGGCATCCGAGTCTTCGGGCTTGCAGTAGATGTACATTTCCACTTTGTCAAACTGATGCCCGCGCTTGATGCCGCGCACATCGCGCCCGGCGCTCATCTTCTCGCGGCGGAAACAAGGCGTGTAAGCCGTGTACATCCGTGGCAGGCTGGCCTCATCCAGAATTTCATCCATGTGCAGGCCGGTGAGCGGAATTTCCGCCGTCGGTACGAAGTAATAATCTTCCTCGTGGTCTTTGTAGAGGTTATCGGCAAACTTGGGCAATTGCCCCGCGCCATAAACAGTGGCAGTCTTGACCATGAACGGCAGATATTGTTCGCGGTAGCCCTGACGAGTGTGCAGGTCGAGCATCCAGGCAATCAGCGCGCGTTGCAAGCGCGCCCCGGCCCCGCTCAAAACGTAAAAGCGCGAACCGGTCAATTTGGTGCCGCGCTCAAAGTCAATAATTCCGAGCGCCGGGCCAAGTTCCCAGTGTGGTTTGGGCGTGAAATCGAAGGCTTTCGGCTCGCCAACTGTCTTGATGACCACGTTTTCGCTGTCATCCCTGCCATAGGGCGTGCGCGGGTCGGGAATGTTGGGCAGGGTGGCAACCAGAGCGGTCAACTGCCCTTCGACTTCGGCCAGTTCTTTATCGAGCGCGGCCACTTTATCGCCCACAACGCGCATTGCCTCAATTTTGGCCTGACGCTCCGCCGGGTCTTTCATTTTGCCAATCTCTTTGGAGACGGCATTTCGTTCGGCCTTGAGCGCCTCCACCTCGGCAATCATTGCGCGGCGTTTGGCATCGAGCGTCAGAATATCGTCCACCGGGGCAGGGTTGTCCTGCCGGTCACGCAGCGCCTTGCGAACGAGTTCCGGGTTTTCGCGGATGAGATTGATATCTAACATGGGTGTACCTCCTGTACAGTGAATAAAATAACCGCCCCTCCTGTGCAGGACGAGGGGCGGCTCGTGGTACCACCTGCGTTTGCCTCCGCTGGGCGGGGGCCTCGGGCTAAGCTGTAACGGGCTTCCCCGGCTCTCTTACTGGGTAGACGAAATTAATTTCGTCTCACCGCACCTGCGAGAGCAACGTAAACCAAAATAAATTTTGGCTTACGCCGGAGGGGATTTTACCATTCTGTCCGCCTGCCTCGCACCAACCGGCAGGTCTCTGAACGGGACGAAGGGCTACTTGTCTCCGGGCTGTCTTTCATAAGCGAAGATTATACGCGTCCGGCAGGAAGTGTCAAGCCCTGCGTCAACCATTATAATCAAGGCATGTCCATCCGCCGCCGAGACCTTCTGCTGGCCTTCCTGTTCCTGCTGGCCGCCTGGCAGGTTGCCGCCTGGCTGGTCAACCGCCCCATCCTGCCCGCGCCAGGAACCGTGCTGGCTGCCTTCTGGCGCGATTTAAGCAGGGGAGCGCTTGCGGAGCATTTTCTGGTCAGCCTGTGGCGAGTGGTCGCCGGAATGCTGCTTGCCATCCTGACGGCTGCCCCCGCCGGGCTGGCGCTCGGCCAATCCAAACGCCTCCATCGGCTGTTTTCGCCCATCATCTACATTCTGTATCCCATCCCCAAAGTGGTCTTCGTTCCCATCATCCTGCTCTTCTTTGGGATTGGTGACGCCTCCAAAATCGTCCTTATCTTCGTCATCCTGTTCTTTCAGATTCTGGTGCTGGTGCGTGACCAGGCCGCCAGCCTGCGCCCGGAATTAATTCAGTCCGTGCGCAGTCTTGGCGCCGGGCGCAGGGCCTTATTCCGTTACGTCTACCTGCCCGCCAGCCTGCCCGCTATTCTGACGGCGCTGCGCCAAAGCGTGGGAACAGCAATCGCTGTGCTGTATATCGCCGAATTGTTTGCAACCACGCGCGGACTGGGTTACTACATATACTACCAGGGCAGTACCCTATTCGATTATCCGGCTATGTATGCCGGGGTGCTGGCAATGAGCCTGCTCGGCCTGGGGATGTATTTCTCAGTTGATTGGTTGGAGCGGCGGCTGTGCCGTTGGCAATTTACGGCTTAATAGGGAATATCCGATTCGCCGGAGGAAAACCAACAACATTTATTACCCAAAATCCTGTACAATGAAAAAAACTGTTCGATATCGAGAATCTAATGACTGTCTATGACCACCGGGAAAATCAGATACACACCTTTATACAAACCGGGGCAGCATCCCAAAATTCTGGGGTATTCGAAAATTCCATCCTCCCGCCCTGGTTAATTGCGTTGCGTCTCCTGACAATCGTCGCCTTGTCAGGTCTGCTCCTGATGGTCTCAACCCAAACTACAACCGCGCAAACGCCAACTGAACGAAAACAGATAGTATTAATCCACTCCTATCACAATGGCTACAAGTGGACCGATGATATTACGCGCGGAATCCGCAATGGCCTGAGAGACGATGAAAATATTGACCTGCTCATCGAATATCTGGACACCAAGCATTTGCCAGACAGAAAGCACTTAGCGGAAATCAGGACGTTGTTCCAAACAAAATACAAAAGTTCTAAAATCGACCTGGTGATATCCACCGACGATGACGCACTTAATTTTCTGCTGGCTCACGCCGGGCAACTTTTTCCGGGCGCGCCGGTTGTCTTTCTGGGAGCAAATTTTTTCAACCCAGAGCGGTTAGCCGGACATCCGCAATTTACCGGCATCAGCGAAGAAATTGATATCGGAGGTACTCTCGACCTGGCGCTCCATCTGCAGCCAAACATCCAAAAGGTGGTCTTTGTCAATGACACGACGCTTACGGGGCAAATTCTGCACAACAAAATACAAAACATTGTCTCACAGTATCCCCACTTAACGTTTGAATTTTTGGAAAATGTGACCATGGAAGAAGTCCGCAGCCGTGTTGCAGGTTTACAGACAGGAAGCATTGTTATTCTGACTATCTTTACGAAAGACAAAGCGGGGAATTTTTTCGAGTATGACACATACACACACCTGGTGAGCGAGGCCAGCGCCGTGCCGGTCTATGGCATCTGGGATTTCAGCCTGGGGTATGGGATTGTTGGAGGCAAACTTACCAGCGGTTATGCCGAAGGGCAACGCGCCGCGCAATTGGTCCAACGCATCCTGAAAGGAGAAAAACCCTCCGACATTCCTGTGGACACATCCATTCAAAACTATCCCATGTTCGATTATGAGCAGATTCGGAAATTCGGCATTGCCCCGGCCACCCTGCCCCCTAACAGCATCATCATCAACCAGCCCGAAAACCCACTGGCCCGTTATGCGCCCTATCTGTGGCTGGCAGGCATCGCATTTTTTGCTCTGATAGTCATCATTTCAATTCAAAGGTCTCACATTCAACAACGCCAAAAAGTTGAAAAGGCCCTGCGGGAAAGTGAACACAGATATCGAACTTTATTCGACAATGTACCAGTCGGTCTGTACCGCTCCGCGCCGGATGGAACTATTCTGGATGCGAACCGCGAATTTATCAAGATTTTTGGATACCCCGACCGGGAAACTTTGCTGCAAGTGAACGCAGAGTCACTCTATGTTAACCCAGAAGAACGCGAAGCGTGGAAAGCGCTTCAAAAATCATCAAATGCCACGTCCGATTTTGTTACTCAAGCAAAAAGATACGACGGGAGCCTGATTTGGGTGCGCAACAAGAGCCAGATAGCGGGCGGCGAACAAGGCAAATCCGTATATTACGAGGGGAGCATTGAAGATATTACCGTCCACAGACAAGCAGAGGAAGAACTCCGGCAAAAAACCGAGGAGTTGGCAAACTTTTTCAATTGCAATCTGGACTTACTTTGCATTGCCGATACAAGCGGCCATTTTTACCGACTGAACGCCGAATGGGAGCGCGTTCTGGGATATCCGCTCGAAGAACTGGAGGAAAGTAGTTTCCTGTCGCTGGTTCACCCGGACGACCTGGAACCCACTCTCCATGCGATGAAAGAACTGGCAGAACAAAAGTCCGTGTTCAATTTCACCAATCGCTACCGGTGCAAGAATGGCTCCTATCGCTGGCTCGAATGGCGTTCATACCCCTCAGGTCAATTGATTTACGCGGCAGCACGCGACATTACCGACCACAAAGAGTTCGAATTCACCCTGTCAAATTACGCCGAACGACTGTCAACACTGCGCCAGATTGACCAGGCCATCCTGGCATCCAATTCTTATGAAACCATTCTTCAGGCAGTGATGGAATACATTCCCAGGCTGCTCCCCATTCAATTTATAAGCATGACCGAATTTGATTTCGAACAAGAAACCTTCAGGATACTTTCAGGCAACTCTCTTATTTCTACCGAGTTCCATGCCGGGCAGGCGCTTCCCCTTAAGCAAATTGAAGAATTCATACAGACATTAGAAACACATCCCGCCTACACTGTGTCTGAGATAAATGACTCGCCCTTAAAAACGACCATCGATGAGCAATTGCAGGATGAGGAGATTCAATCCTATATGAGCGTGCCAATGCGCGCGCAAGGGAAATTAATCGGTACGCTCAATTTCCTGGCAACCCAAAAAACCATTTTCACGCCACAACATGTCGAAATTGGCCAGGATGTCGCATCTCAACTGGCAATTGCTATCCAGCAAACGCGTTTGAACCAGCAAGTACGTGATTATGCCCACGCGCTGGAACAACGAGTGGCAGAACGTACCAGGCAACTGGAAGCCATCAATCAGGAATTGGAATCGTTCAACTACTCCGTTGCGCACGACCTGCGCGCGCCGTTGCGGGCAATAGACGGATTCAGCCGGTTACTGGAAGAAGAACATCTCGGCGCGTTCGACGCGGAAGCGCTGACCCTTTTCCAGCATGTGCGCAGCGCCACCCGACGCATGAATCAACTCATCGAAGACCTGTTAAACCTGTCGCGCCTGACGCGCGGTGAATTACATCGCACGGGGATTAACCTGAGCAAGATTGCATACGAAATCATCGCAGAACTACGCCAGCGCGAACCGAATCGCAACGTCACCTTCCTGGCAAAAGCGGAGATTTTCGCGCAGGCAGATGCGCGCATGATGCGGATTGCGCTCGAAAACCTGTTAAACAACGCCTGGAAGTTCACATCCAACCGAAAACACGCGCAGATTGAATTTGGCATGCAAGAGAGCACCCCTCCTGTCTACTACGTCCGTGACAATGGGGACGGGTTTGACATGACAAACAGTCAAAAACTCTTTGGCGCGTTCCAACGCCTGCATACAGAAAGCCAGTTTCCTGGCACAGGAATCGGCCTGGCAACCGTCCAACGCATTATCCACCGACACGGAGGGCGCATATGGGCTGAGGCGCAAAAGGGAAAAGGCGCAACGTTTTATTTCTCGATATAAAGCGGGTGATTTACAAAATTCCTGGGTCCATCTCCCTGCCCAAACGCATGTCCTAATCCTGACAATCCCTCTTGACCTGGTTCTCTTTTTCTGATATTATGAATTTAGGCATAACTAAATTTATTTTTAATTATGAGAGAATTACTTACTCAAAACATTCAGGATTATCTGAAGCACATCTACGCTCTCACCGAAGATGGTGGGGCGGCATCCACGAACGACCTGGCGGCGCGGCTGAGTATTGCGCCTGCTTCGGTGACCGGGATGATTCAGCGGCTGGCAAGTTCCACCCCCCCGCTGGTTCGCTACCGCAAACACCAGGGCGTGACGCTTACCCCCGAAGGCGAGCGCGCCGCGCTGGAGGTCATTCGCCATCACCGGCTGATTGAAACCTACCTGGTAACCATGCTCGGCTATTCGTGGGATGCCGTTCATGAAGAAGCCTGCCGTCTGGAGCATGTCATCAGCGAAGAGTTTGAATCTAAAATTGCGGCGGCGCTGGGCCACCCGGCGCGCGACCCGCACGGGGAGCCCATTCCAAACGAGGCGCTCGAAATGCCCGCCGATGAGTCGCTGTCGCTTTCGGCGCTGCGACCCAACCAGAAAGCGCTGATTGTGCGGGTGCGGGCCAACGACCCGGCGCTGCTGCGGCATCTCGAAAGCCTTGGGCTGGTTCCGGGGGCAGAGGTGGAAGCGCTGGCGTATTCATCCTTTGACCAAAATTTAACCCTCGCGGTAGGGCGAGAGAATATCTCGTCCTGCGTAATCGGCTTTGCCATCAGCAGCCAGATTTATGTTGAAATGCAGCCATAACACTGGTTGTGCGCGATACGGCGGCGTATTTTTTGTAAATAGTAACGAGGCTCGCATTCCAAACAATAGGAGTAACTTATGCCCATACTAGCATGGTTCATTACTATCTTTATCCTTGGCTTGATTGGTCTATTCCTACCCACGTACGGCGGCCTGGCGCGGCTGGCGGCCTGGCGCGAAATCCGCCAGCGCGAACAGGTGGAGGATGCGCTCAAACACCTGCTCGACCGCGAACAGGAGGGCCGCCATGCCACCCCGCAATCGCTGGCCGGAACACTGAACATCTCCCCGGCGCGGACCGTCAAACTCATCGCGCAGATGGAATCACAAAATCTGGTTGAGTCGCGCGGGAACGAAGTTCACCTGACCCCTGAAGGCGAACGCTGGGCGTTGCATGTCGTTCGCGCGCACCGGCTGTGGGAGCGCTACCTGGCGGATGAAGCCCGGATGCCGCTGGAGAAAATTCACGGCGAGGCGCACAAGCGCGAACACCAACTCTCTGATGCCGAACTCGATAAACTGGATGCCGCCATGGGCCACCCCACCCGCGACCCACACGGCGACCCCATCCCCAACCGGGAGGGGAAAATTCCCAGCCAGCAGGCGGTTCCTTTAACGGCCTGGCAGGCCGAAGGGCCGGTTCGCATCCTGCATATTGAGGATGAACCCGCTCTCGCGTATGAACAAATTCTGGCGGCAGGCTTGCGTTTGGGCCAGGTCATCCGCCTGATTGAAAAAACACCCAGCCGCTATGTGCTTTCGGATGGCGAAAACGAATACCGCCTGGCGCCGTCGGTGGCAGTGAACGTGCATGTAGCGCCGCTGCCTGAAACCGAGATGACGCTGAAAGGCGCAGTGCCGCTGCACGCGCTGGCAGATACCCAAAAAGGCGAGATTCTCGCGCTCGATGAGGGCGTGCAGGGTTTCACCCGCCGCCGCTTCCTCGATTTGGGGCTGACCCCCGGCACGCTGATTTACCCCGAACTGCAAAATTTCTTTGGCGACCCGCGCGCTTACCGCGTGCGCGGCACACTGATTGCGCTGCGAAAAGACCAGGCGGCGCAGATTTGGGTCAAACCGGTCAATTAACTGTCCAAACTCAGGAGATTTTGGGCTCCACTCAAGAAACTACTTTAGAGGTACCGATGAACGATAACTTTTTCCGACTGCTCGCAATCGCCATCTTTTTAATTGGCGCGAGCATCTCGCTCTACTACCGCCGCAAGGCCGACCGCGAAGGCGGCGGCCCAATTTCGCCCAAGGCCGAGGGCCTGCCAATGATGATTGCCCTGCGGCTGCTGGGGCTGGCGGGCTGGGGAGGCGTTTTTGCCTACATGATTAACCCGGCCTGGATGAACTGGTCGAAAATTGACCTGCCCGAGTGGGCGCGCTGGGTTGGGGTTGGCCTGGGCCTGCTGGGCGACCTGCTGGCCTGGTGGGTCTTTACCAGCCTGGGCAACAACGTCACCCCCACAGTTGTCACGCGCCAGAACGCCCGGTTGGTAACCAGCGGCCCGTATCGCTGGGTGCGGCATCCGCTGTACGTGATGGGACTGATTGGCTACATTGGGTTTGCGCTGCTGGCCGAAAACTGGTTCATTGCGCTGACCACCAGCCTGGGCTTTGTTCTGCTCGCCATTCGGGCGCGGGACGAGGAAGCCAACCTGCTTGCCAAATTCGGCGATGAATATCGCCAGTATATGCAAATCACCGGGCGATTTTTGCCCAAATTGACGAGGTAATATGCCTGAAAACACCAAAATCCAACTCCCGACCGAAAACTGTGCCACCTGCCCGGCTTACACCCAACTGGAGCAGATGGGCATCAAAATTGATAACTTCGACCGCGTCATCGCGCTGGCGGGCAACCCGAACACGGGCAAAAGCACGCTATTCAACGCGCTGACCGGGCTGAAGCAGCATACCGGCAACTGGCCCGGCAAAACCGTCACCCGCGCCGAGGGCGGGTATCAGTTCAACGGCGTGCGCTACAAAATTGTAGATTTGCCCGGCACCTACTCACTGCTTTCTGCCTCGCAGGATGAAGAAGTAGCGCGCGATTTCATCCTGTTCGGCCAGCCCGATTGCACCATCGTCGTCACCGATGCCACCGCGCTGGAGCGCAACCTGAACCTGGTGATGCAGGTGCTTGAAATCACCGATAAAGTCGTTGTGGCGGTCAACCTGATGGACGAGGCCCGCCGCAAAGGGCTGGAGGTCGATACCCGCAGCCTGGCGCGCGATTTGGGCGTGCCGGCCATCCCGGTTACGGCCCGCACCGGCGAAGGCATTTCCACCCTGCTGCAAACCGTCGCCGGGGTGGTCGATGGCTCCATCCTGACCACGCCCCGCCGCGTAGAAGGCACGCCGGAATTTCGGCGCGCCGTGAATGAACTCGTGCCGATGATAGAGCAAGCTGTTCCGGGCATTCCAAACGCCCGCTGGCTGGCCATCCGCCTGCTGGATGGAGATGCCCGCGTCCAAAAAGCATTAACCAGCGGCGAACTCCCCGAACTGATGGCGCGCCAGCGCCGCGCAGACGTGCAGTTCAGCCGCAAAATGGCCGTCGAAGGACGACAGTAAGATTAATCCACAGACTTCACCAATTGCGCGGATTTGTTCAAAAAATCTGTGAAATCTGCATAAGCGGTGGAAAAGGAAATAAAGTATGGAATCAACCGAAATTTTACAAAAAGCCGAAACCCTGCGGGCAGGCCTCTCCACCGGCTTCCGCGATGAAATCGTCAAATCGCTCTACAGCGAGGCCGAAAACATTGCGCGGCGCGCCGTCAAAACCGCTTCGGACAAAAAATACGACTTCGACCAGAAAGTCGACCGGCTGGTGACTTCCCCCGTCTTTGGCCTGCCCATTATGCTGGCGCTGCTGGCCGCCATCATCTGGCTCACCGTTTCCGGCGCGAACGTCGTCTCAGAAGCGATTGCCGCCGTCCTGTTCTGGCTGGGCGACCAGGGCATAGCGCTGTTCCAAGCCCTCAACCTGCCCTGGTGGGTGACCGGCTTCGTGTGGGATGGCGTGTATCGCGGCCTGGCCTGGGTTGTGTCGGTCATGCTCCCGCCAATGGCCATTTTCTTTCCGGCCTTCACCATTCTGGAAGACCTCGGCTACCTGCCACGCGTGGCCTTCAACCTCGACTGGCTCTACCGCAAGAGCGGCGCGCACGGCAAACAGGCCTTGACGATGGCGATGGGCTTTGGCTGCAACGCCGCGGGAGTTGTCTCAACCCGCATCATCGATTCGCCCCGCGAGCGGCTGATTGCCATCCTGACGAATAACTTTGTTCCATGCAACGGGCGTTTTCCGACCCTGATTATGCTGGCGACGGTCTTTGTCGCCGCCGGGTTCAGCGGGTTCACCTCGTCCATCATCGCCGCCGCGACCGTGGTGGGAGTCGTATTGATTGGCGTTGCCTTTACCCTGTTCATGTCCTGGCTGCTGACCAAAACCGTGCTGAAAGGCGAAGCCTCCGCTTTTACGCTGGAACTGCCGCCGTATCGCGTCCCCAACATTGGGCGGATTCTCTACACCTCGTTGATTGACCGCACCCTGTTCGTGCTGTGGCGCGCCATGCAAACCGCCGCCCCCGCCGGAGCCGTCATCTGGGTTTTGGCCAACATCCCGTTTGGAGACAGCAACCTGGCCCGCGCCATTGCCGACTGGCTGAACCCGTTTGGCCTGCTGCTCGGTCTGGATGGCGTCATCCTGCTGGCCTACATCATTGCCATCCCAGCCAACGAAATCGTCGTCCCGACCATGATGATGGTGTACCTGGGCGCAGGCATGATGATTGATGGCCCATCGACCAACGAGGCCATCCGCTCGTTGCTAATCGATGGACACGGCTGGAGCATGTTAACCGCCGTCAACCTGATGCTGTTTGCGCTGCTGCACAATCCATGCGCAACCACCATCATCACCATCTATCAGGAAACCAAGTCTTACAAATGGGCGACCCTGAGCGTGGTCATCACCCTCGGCACGGCCTTCCTGGTCACATTTCTGACGGCAACGGTGGCCCGGCTGCTGGGTTGGGCATAATCAGAATCACCCTCCTGTGTTGCCATGCACAATCAGCCAAATCATCCATCAGGCCTTATCCCTGATATCATGATTATGACCCATGCCCTGCTTTCTGGAGTCGCAATCCTTCTCCCCATTCCTTATTGTAGAGGACTTTTGGATTTCGATAGGCAGACAAAACTTGTTCAGAGTGCTGGGAAATTACCACTCCGTGGTAATTTCCCCACAGGAAACGCGGCTGCTTTCGAGATTGAAGTCGTCCGATGGTTCATTCCCCAGACCATCTTGCGCATTCAACCAGATGCCAATCAAGACCTGGTAAAAAGAGAGGTTCGAACGGCTGGGAATTGCCCTGCGTCCATCCCGGACGCCTGAACACGAGACCTTTCAATCCCTTAAATAACGCTCTGCCTCTTCCCGGCTGGTAAAGAGCGTGGCATCGCGCCCATTATTCCGCAACAGCGTTTCTAGAAAGTCATGCGAGTGGTCATCAGGATTAACCAACATTGCAATCCGCGCCAATCGGTCAATATCCAGGCGGTTCATGTCGTTATAAGCAAAGTGATAATTTTGCAGCGTGGATAGATGATTACGAGCCTCGGTCAGGTCCACCAAATGACGATTCACGCCTGCCTGACGAGCTAATCGGTGAGCCATCAGAACGCATTCCAACATGGAAGCGACATCTATCAGACCTGTTACTTTGGTGTATATGTAACGTTGGTCGGCTGAAAGGCAGGTCTCATATTGCATGGCTATCCGCTGGCTTGGTTGTATTCTGCGGTTGCTAAATCCCACATCCTCATGATTACTCATTGTCTTCATTCTGACACGATTCAGGCTACAAAACAGGCATCAACATAAACGGAGTGAAGGTTTTTTCGAGCCATGCACTAGAAAAAACCTTCACGTTGTTTTCCGCGAATCACAAATTATAAATTCTGAAGTACGCCAATCCCACCCACTGCCGCGAAACCGGCTTCCAACGCCTTGCGATTCATCTCTTCGGTACCCTTGGGAGCGCGGGCAAGGACAGCCTGCTCAATTGCGGAACGCGAAACTACCCCCGTCAGCCCAACCAGCGCGCCAAGCGCAACCGTGTTGGCGGTAATATTTTTACCGGTCGTTTCTTGCGCCAGGCGCGTGACCGGAATTTGAACTGCTTGAACGCCAGACTCAACCGCAACGCGGTCTTCATCCACAATCAACAAACCGCCAGGGCGCACGCTGCGGGCGAATTTTTTATAAGCTTCCTGGCTGAGAGCAACAACGACATCCGGCTCCAGCACTTCGGGGTGGTCAATTTCGCCATCGGAAATGACCACTTCAGAGCGGCTGGCGCCGCCGCGCGCTTCGGGGCCATAACTTTGGGTCTGGGTAGCCTGTTTGCCATCGTAAATGGCAGCGGCTTCAGCCAGAATAATACCGGCCAGTATCATCCCCTGACCGCCTTCGCCAGCCAATCGAATTTCGGTTCGTTTTTCCATCACTGCCTCCCCGTATTTCGCAGACGGATTTCTTCTTGATGAGTCTGCTGCTGGACGAGCAAATCGTAAATTTGGGTATATTCAGGGCGCTTTTTCTTTTGAAGAACGCCCCGCACGATTTTGGTGTTGGCCTGCTGTTCCTCAGAACTGAGCTTGTCGAACGAGGCTTTCGGGATACTGTTATCTTTAAGCGAGCGCATCATCTCTGCTGCGGTGCCGAGTTTGTTGATGCGTCCGTAGGTGGTATGACAGTAACTCACCGCTTCGACCAGGCTGAAACCCTCATTGGAAATTGCCTCGGAGAGATATTTATCCAGTTCCAGGGCATGGAAGGCCGTGCTGCGGGCAACGTAGGATGCGCCAGCAGCAATTGCCAGGTCGCAAATCGGGAAGGGCGGCTCCACGTTGCCATAGGGGGCAGTGGTGGCGCGCATTCCAACCGGGGTGGTGGGGCTGTACTGACCGCCAGTCATGCCGTAGATGGAGTTGTTAACCACCAGCGCGGTAATGCCGATGTTGCGGCGGGCGGCGTGGATGAAGTGGTTGCCGCCAATCGCCAGGGCATCGCCATCGCCCATAATGGCAATCACTTTCATATCCGGGCGGGCAATTTTTAGCCCGGTGGCAAAAGCCAGAGCGCGGCCATGCGTGGTGTGCAGGGTGTTAAAATCCATATAAACCGGCATGCGCGCGGTGCAGCCAATGCCAGCGACCAGGGCTACCTGGTCTTTTTCGAGACCAAGATGGTCAATGGCGCGAATTAATGCGCCCATAATGACGCCCAGCCCGCAGCCCGAGCACCAGATGGTGGGAAATTTTTTGTTCTTGCGCAAGTGCTGGAGGGTTTCACTGGCCTCGAACCAGTCTTCACGCGGGATTTGGGCTTCCTGTTTAGTGAGATAATGCGCTTCAAGAATATGCTCTGCCATTTTTACATCTCCGTTGCCGCTAAAATCATCTCTGGCGTGACCATTTCGCCGTTGGCGCGCGTAACGCGCTTCACCTTACGGCGTCCGGCCACCCGTTCCACTTCCAGCGCCAGCTGGCCCAGGTTCATTTCGGGGACGATAATCCGCTCAACTGAATCAGCCAGTTCTTCCACTGCTTTTTCGGGGAAGGGCCAGATGGTGTAGGTGGTGAACAGGTTGACTTTCTCGCCTTTTGCGCGCATCTGCCTGACAGCGTGCCGGGCCGTGCGGGCCGATGCGCCATAGCTCAGTATGGCCGTTCGCGCCCCAGGTTGATAGTCGGCCTGGTAGAGCAGAATGTCATCGGCATTGCGCTCCAGTTTGCCGTTCACACGCTCCAGCCAGGGTTCCACCTCGTCCAGCCGCTGGGTGGGGAAGCCCACCTCGTCATGGAACAGGCCGGTAATATGATAGCGATATCCGCGCCCAAAGGCGGCCATCGGCGGCACATCGGTTCGGTTGCTGTAGGGCTTGTAGGTTTCGGGGAGTTCGGTCACGACCTGTTCGTATTTTTCGACCGTGCTGAAATCGGGCAATTGGATGGGTTCGCGCATGTGGCCGATAATTTCATCCGTCAGCAAAATGACCGGGGTGCGGTATTTTTCAGAGAGATTAAAGGCTTTCACGGTCAAGTCGAAGGATTGCGCCACCGAAATTGGGCTGAGCGCGATGATGGGGTGGTCACCGTGCGTTCCCCAGCGGGCCTGCATCACGTCGCCTTGCGAGGCAGCAGTAGGCTGACCAGTGGAGGGGCCAAGCCGCTGCACGTTCACAACCACGCACGGAATTTCAGCCATCGCAGCGTAGCCGATGTTTTCCTGCATAAGCGAAAAGCCGGGGCCGCTGGTAGCGGTCATGGATTTTAAGCCGCCCACCCGCGCGCCAATGATGGCCGCCATGCTGGCAATTTCGTCTTCCATCTGGATAAATTTGCCGCCCACCTTGGGCAATTCGCGCGCCATCACTTCCGCCACCTCGGTGGAGGGTGTAATTGGGTAACCGGCATAAAAGCGGCAGCCAGCGGCTAAAGCGCCGAGGGCAATTGCCTCATTGCCTTGCATCAGTTTGATAGACAAAGAAACCTCCTTGTGTCCTATGCCAATTTTCGAACCACAATTGCCAGGTCGGGGCAATGGGTATCGCAGAAATGACAGGCCGTGCAATTTTCTGGCGCGGCGACAATCGGGTGACGTCCGCTAGGATGCATTGCCAGAGTGTTGGTGGGACAAAATTCGACACAAATTGTACAGCCCTTACACCAGGTGGCGTGAATCGTTACCTGGCCGCGCGGGCCTTTGCGGATGGTGGCTTGCGTAGGAGCAGTTACAGCCTCGGTCATTGCTATCCTTTCTGGTCGTTTTTTGATATGATAAATCGTATTAATATGATTTTAGCCAGATACGCTCCAATTTAGAATAGATGAATGTCCTGATTTTGACACGTCCTATCATAAACAAAAAATGCCGGATGACATGGAGTCATCCGGCATTCGGGTTTCGAGTTTCGTTCCCGGCTTATGGATTGGGTTGAGAAGGCTGCTGCTGATTCCAGCGACCGCCGCCCCACATGCCCTGTCCATGCCGAAAGCCACTTCCATCCATTGGGCGGATGCCATTGTTGGGGCAAGGGACGCTCCAGCCACGCGCCTGCATTCGAGCGAGCAGGTCATCGGCCTGAGCCTGGGTCAACACACCCTCAGCCACGGCTTTGTCGAAGGCGGTTTTGTGGACCGCTTCCAACAGCGCGGGGACATCGGCTTCGGCAGTCCCGGCATCGACGGCAATCTGGTACATGGTTTTGCCAGCGGCGAGTTGTTCTTCCACCTGGGCTTCGGTCAGGCCCAGTTTTTCGGCCAGGGCCTGTTCAACGTAATCGTGCATCGGGCCATAGCCGCCACGCCCGTGCATTCCGCCGCCACCGTGGCCCATCATGTAAGATGGGAGCGCCTGCGCTGCAACCGGTTGAAACTGGGCAAAGGCAAAGCCCGCGCCAAAGATGACCACCGCCAACGCAACCACCGCAATTACAAGTAAAACCTTTTTCATTCGTTTTCTCCTTTTGAGTCTCTGTTGTCGTTGAATAACCATTTCTGATTATCTTGTTCATAGGATACCGCGCGATTGTAAAGATTTCATGAAGAATTGGGCAAACTTATTGAAAGAAACCGGCAAAGATATATTGACAACCGATATATCGCGTGGCATTATATTGTTAGACGATATAACGATTTGCGACACAGGAGAAGTGCCATGCCCAAAAATTTAGAAACATACCTTCCCCTGACCGAGTCAACTTCTTACATCCTGCTGGCGCTGGCCGAGCCGCTGCATGGCTACGGCGTGATGCAAAAGGTGGAGGCGATGAGCCAGGGTACGGTCAAGCTGGGGCCGGGGACGCTCTACGGGGCGTTCACCACTCTTGAGAGTGAGGGGTTAATCGTCAAAGTGGAAGAAGTGGAGCGCCGGAAATCCTACACATTGACGGAAAAAGGTAAAGGCGTGCTTAAGGAGCACATCCGGCGTTTGCAAATCCTGGTCGAGAATGGTTCCATCACAAAAAACTGGTAGACAAAGGAGGTCGCCATGACAACATTGAAAGTATTCCGCTGGTTTTGGGCCTGGGATGATGAAAAAGAGGAAGCCTGGTTGGGCGAGATGGCCAGGCAGGGCTGGCACCTGCGCGAAATCCAGTTCTTAAACCGTTACATTTTTGAATCTGGCGCGCCACGCGAAATAGTTTATCGCCTGGACTTCATGACTGGCTCAAAAGACAAGCCAGGCTACTTGCAACTGTTCCAGGATGCAGGTTGGGAATATGTGTTGCAACACGGGAGCTGGCAGTATTTTCGCAAAGAGGTCGTCGATGGGGTCGCCCCTGAAATCTTTAGCGAGAACGAGTCGAAAGCCCAAAAATACCAGCGCATTCTGGTCATCCTGGTGGTGCTCCTGCCGCTGTATATCAACGCCATCAACCTGGTCAATAAACGTGACGGCGCGAGTTTCGAAATTTTTACCTTTGTGCTGTTCCTGTTCCTGATTTTGTATGGGTACGCCATGGTCCGGCTGTTCACCAGAGTCAGGCAGCTGAAAAAGAGACTGTAAAGCGAAAACGGGAGCCTCGCGCTCCCGTTTTTGAATTCTGGATATTTACTGTTCCCCGGCGAGCAGTTTGATGCGCTCCCAGGGTTTGAGCTTTTCATCGTCGGCCAGCAATGCTTTTAACTCATACATCTCATCGCGCAGGGCGGCAGCGCGCTCGAATTCGAGATTTTTGGCGGCTTCTTTCATTTGCTTTTCCATTTCGGCTATCAGGCGTTTCAACTCGCCTTGCGAGGCGGCCTCGGCGGCTTTGCCAGCCCGGTATTTGCCCTTTTCCTCGCCGACCGCCATGGCCCGCTCACGGCCTTCCATCGAGAGCGAATCGGTAATGTCGCGGATGGCCTTGTGGATGCTGACCGGGGTGATGCCGTGTTCCTGGTTGTACTTCATCTGCTTGGCGCGGCGGCGGTTGGTTTCGGTGATGGCGGCGTTCATCGAATCGGTGATTCGGTCGGCGTACATGATGACTCTGCCGTTGACATGCCGGGCAGCGCGGCCAATCGTCTGGATGAGGGCGGTGCTGGAGCGCAGGAAACCCTCTTTGTCGGCATCCAGAATCGCCACCAGCGAGACTTCCGGCAGGTCGAGGCCTTCGCGCAGCAGGTTGATTCCGACTACCACGTCAAAGACGCCCAGGCGCAGGTCGCGCAGGATGCCCACCCGTTCGAGCGTTTCCACTTCGGAGTGGAGATAATGCACCTTGATACCGAGTTCCTGCAGGTATTCCGATAAATCCTCGGCCATGCGCTTGGTGAGGGTGGTGACCAGCGCCCGTTCGCCTCGTTCCACCCGCGCGCGGATTTCGCCCACCAGGTCATCCACCTGGCCTTTGGTGGGACGCACTTCAATTTCCGGGTCCACCAGCCCGGTAGGGCGGATGATTTGCTCGGCCACGTTTTCGGCGCGTTCCATTTCGTAGGGGCCGGGCGTGGCGGAGGTGTAAACCGTGTAGCCCATGCGCTGCTCAAACTCGTCAAATTTGAGGGGGCGGTTATCGAGCGCGGAGGGCAGGCGAAAGCCAAACTCCACCAGGGTTTCCTTGCGGGCGCGGTCACCGTTGTACATGCCGCGAATCTGCGGCACGGTCATGTGACTCTCATCGAGGATAAGCAGATATTCGGAGGGCAGGAAATCTATCAGCGTCCAGGGTGGCGTTCCGGCGGCGCGGCGGTCGAGGTGGCGGGAATAGTTTTCGATGCCAGAGCAATATCCCACTTCCTTAAGCATTTCCAAATCATAACGGGCGCGCTGTTCAATGCGTTGCGCTTCGAGCAGTTTACCCTGCGCGTTGAACAGGCTGACGCGCTCCGCCAGTTCCGCTTCGATGTCGCTGATGGCGTCTTTGAGCTTTTCCTCGGCGGTGATGTAGTGCCTGGCGGGGTAGATGTCAACTTCATTCAACTCAGCGTGGATTTCGCCGGTCAGGGGGGTGAAGTCCAGGATGCGCTCGACTTCATCGCCAAAGAAGGTGATGCGATAGCCGCGCTTGTCGGAATAGGCCGGGATGATTTCGAGCGTGTCGCCGCGCACGCGGAAGGTGCCGGGGCGCAGTTCCAGGTCGTTGCGCTGGTACTGACCATCTATCAGCTGGCGCATGAGAGCGTTGCGGCGGTAGAGTTCTCCGACCTGCAAATGCACCGAGCCGCGCAGGAACTCATCGGGCGAGCCGAGACCGTAAATGCATGAGACCGAAGCCACGATGATGACATCCTTGCGCGAGACAAGCGCAGTGGTGGCGGCCAGGCGCAGGCGCTCGATTTCCTCGTTGATTTGGGTCTCTTTTTCGATATACAGGTCGTGACGGGGAACGTAGGCTTCGGGCTGGTAGTAATCGTAATACGAGACGAAGTATTCAACGGCGTTGTTTGGGAAAAATTCCCGAAACTCGGCGTAGAGTTGCGCGGCCAGGGTCTTGTTGTGCGCCATAATCAGCGCGGGCATTTGCAATTCCTGAATGAGCGACGCGATGGTGAACGTTTTGCCCGTGCCGGTGGCGCCGAGCAAAACCTGGTTTTTCTTGCCAGCGCGGACGCCGTCCGCCAGCGAGGCAATTGCTTCGGGCTGGTCGCCGGTAGGGACGAAGGGTGCGGTCAGTTGAAAAGGGGGCATGATTTTCTCCGGGGTCGTGGAGGGAACAGGCGTTCTATTATAACCCGGTTTTTGGGGTTGCCCGGAAAAAAGTCCACAGATTACGCAGATTTTTCTGCGAAATCTGAGTAATCTGTGGATAAATCAACCAATTATCAAACCGGCAGTATCACGCCCAGCACGGCCACAAAATGCGCCAGCGCGCCGAGCAACACAAAGATATGCCAGACTTCGTGAAAGCCGAACCTGCCAGGCGCAAAGTTGAAAATTTTGGTGGCATAGACCACCGCCCCCAGGGTATAGACCACCCCGCCCGCTATCAGCCAGCCGAGCGTGAACGGGCTGAGCGCGACCGTCATCTCGCCAACCGCCGACAGGCACAGCCAGCCCATCAGGACGTAGATTCCCGCCGTCAGCCAGCGCGGCGCGCCCATGTAGAACAATTTGACGATGATTCCGGCCAGCGCAATGCCCCACACAATGGCCAGCAGGCCCCAGCGGAAGAAGCCGCTGAAAGCGTTGACGCAGAACGGGGTGTAGGTTCCCGCAATCAGCAGGTAGATGGCCGAATGGTCGAGTTTACGCAGAATGGCCGTAACCTTTGGCCCGGCATTGACCAGGTGATAGGCGGCGCTGGCCGAAAACAGCCCCACCAGGCTGAGGCCATAGACCAGGGTTGAGATGAATTTTTCAAGCCCGCTGGAGGCCAGCACCAGCAGGACGATTTGACCGAATAACGCGGCAATCGCGCCGCCGAGGTGAGTGAGGCCGCTGACGGGTTCGCGAAGTTTTGAAAGCATGGGGAGTCCTTTCCAGTAATCAGTAATCTGTGTTCAGTCATCAACTGCCCTTGAGGAAAGATGGTCGAGTAGCCCCGAATGTTCCTGGAGGGGCGTATCGCGACCATGAAACTCATCATACCCTGTCCATGCCAGGCCAACCTATCGGCTGGCTAACAGTTGGGTATCAATTCGGGATGAAGGTTGGAAGGTGGAACAAAAAACCCCGCCCGGGGATGGGAGGGGCGGGGCGAGTAAGTGGCCAGGAGATTTGTTTCAACTGCGTTCAGGCGACATGCACAGCCTCGCTCCAACTGCGCTCGCGCAGGACCGGGCGCAGTTGGAGTAGTTCGGAAACGAATTGCAGGTTCAGCGTGGGTTCACAATATAACCGGATTCTAAACGGACAATGCGCAAAATGGCGTAGCAGAAAATTCAGCCTTCATCCTTCTGCATTCATCCTTCCACTTTCGGAGCAAGGCAGACCCGAAAGCCGAGACGGTAGTTCGGGCTGAGCCAGTAGCGGTTGGCAGAGCGCACGTCCTGACGATTGACGTAGAACGAGCCGCCGCGCAGAACACGGTTGCTGTTTGTATCGCTTTCGTTTTCGCGCTTTGCATCGGGCGCATACGGATAGTTCTCAAACAGCGAATGCGTCCATTCCCAAACGTTGCCAGCCATCTGCTCGCAGCCATAGGGCGAAGCGCCGTTGGGGTAAGCATCCACCGGTACGGTATCCATTTTACCGCTTTCATCCGAATTACAACGGCTTTTATCGAACTCATTGCCCCAGGGGTAAATGTTGCCATACGCGCCGCGCGCGGCTTTTTCCCATTCGGCCTCGGTGGGCAGGCGAAAAGCAACGGCTGAAGATGGAAGGCGGAAGGATGAAAGCTCCGCCTGCCTGGCGGTGTTGAGCCATTGGAGATATTGCATTGCATCCATCCAGGAAATCGAGACGACCGGGTGACTGGCCTTGTCCTGAATGCCGCTCTTTGGCCCGCGCGGGTGCTGCCAGTTTGCGCCTTTGATTTCTTCCCACTCACTGCCAGTATAGCCATAGGCTGAACCTTGCTGCTCGGCAGTGGTTTTATAACCACTGGCCTTGATGAACTGTTCGAACTGCGCATTGGTCACCGTAAAACGCGCCAGCCAGTAATCGTAGGGAATCTCAACCGTATGCTGGGGTTTCTCATCGTCATCGGCATCCCTGTCATCGTCCTTGCTGCCCATGATGAATTTGCCCTTCGGGATGAGCATGAATTCCATATCTCCAATCACAATCGCGCCTTCGCGCGAGCCGGGACGAATTGCCCCGCCACGCGTAACGCGTTTGGCAGTTTCAACCTGTTTCGGTTCGGGCTGCGCTTCGCGCGCCTGCGCCGGGGTTTGCGACTTGGAAAGTTCTATGCCCAGACCAGACGCCCGCATCCGCAGGCTAACCAACAGGCGTTGGTAGGCTTTGTCCCGGTCCTCTTTGGGGAAGTAATTCGCATATTGCCAGGGGCGCAGGCGGCGCGGCGGCTCACATTCTTCCAGCCGCACCGGAATGATATAGAGCGTGCCTTCCGGCTTGTAATCGGCGTAATCCAGCACAATCCGCAATTCGCGCTGGACGTAGCCTTCTTTGGTGATGGAATTATTCGAGAGACAAACCAGGATAGCATCCGCCTCTTCGACGGCCTTCTCAATCTCCAGGTTCCAATCCTGGCCGGGATACAGTTTTTCCTCGTCCAGCCAGGGGTCAATCCAGCCTTCGGCGCTTAATTTCTGATACAGTTCGCGCACAACCGGCTTATCGCTCGATGAGTGGCAGAGAAACACTTTGAGTTGTCATGGTTCGGTCATCGTTCGTTCCCCGCGTGGTGAAAGTTACCCTAATTGTATAACACCCCACCCTGCCCTGCCCCAAATTCCAAAATTCGGAATTTGGGGCAGGAGAAAAGAAAAAGCCCCGCCGTGTCGCCACCGCGAGGCTGTAATTACTGATAACTGACCTACGTACCTTCTTCCCACGAAGCCAGGTATTTCACCTGCTCTTCGGTCAGGGTATCAATCTGCACGCCCATTGCGGCCAGTTTCAGGCGGGCAATTTCGGCGTCAATATCGGCAGGGACGGAGTACACCTTCTTCTCCAGTTTGGCGGCGTTCTTCGCCATGAACTCGGCAGAAAGCGCCTGGTTGGCAAAGGACATATCCATCACGGCGGAAGGGTGGCCTTCGGCGGAGGCCAGGTTAATCAGGCGGCCTTCGCCCAAAATGTTGATTTTGCGGCCATCTTTGGTGGTGTACTGGTCCACAAACGGGCGGACGAGGGCCGGTTTACCCACGCTCATCTTTTCGAGAGCAGGGATGTTAATTTCAACGTTGAAGTGGCCGCTGTTCGAGACAATCGCGCCGTCTTTCATCACCTCGAAGTGGTGGCCGTCAATCACGTTCAGGTCGCCGGTGACGGTGCAGAAGATGTCGCCGACCTTGGCGGCATCGAGCATCGGCATGACTTCGTAGCCATCCATCACCGCTTCGAGCGCCTTGAGCGGGTCCACCTCGGTTACGATGACCTGGGCGCCCATGCCGCGCGCGCGCGAGGCCAGGCCGCGTCCACACCAGCCGTAGCCAGCCACAACGAACTTCTTGCCCGCCAGCAGGACGTTAGTGGCGCGGATGATGCCATCAATGGTCGATTGCCCCGTTCCGTAGCGATTATCGAAGAAATGTTTGGTCATGGCGTCGTTAACCGCAATCACCGGGAACTTCAACACCTTATCCTGCTCCATCGCCTTCAGGCGGATGACGCCGGTGGTGGTCTCTTCCGTGCCGCCGATGACGCCATCCAACAGCGATTGGCGTTCCGCCGCCGAAAGGCCCTGCGCCCAGGCCGCCAGCGAGGGTTCCAGGCGATCAAAACGTCCCATCGCAATGAAGAAGAGCGAAGAAACCAGGTCAGCGCCATCATCCATGGTCATGTGCGGCTTATGTTCCAGCGCGGCGCGGATGTGCTTGTAGTAGGTCACGTTGTCTTCGCCCTTGATGGCAAAGGTCGGGATTTCATAGACATTGACCAGCGCCGCGGCCACGTCATCCTGGGTCGAGAGCGGGTTCGAGGCGGTCAGGACGATGTCCGCCCCACCGGCTTGCAGGGTGCGCATCAGGTTGGCGGTTTCGCTGGTGACGTGCAGACAGGCCGAAACGCGCAAGCCCTTGAGCGGCTTTTCCTTCTCAAAGCGCTCACGGATGCTGCGCAGAACGGGCATCTCACGTTCCGCCCATTCAATGCGGCGGCGTCCGCCCTCGGCCAGTTGAATATCTTTAATATCGTGGGTATTGCTCATGCTGACTCCATTTTGTGATTTGGTGATTTTTCGATTTTGTGATTTGGCGATTTTTCGATTCGGTGATTGGGTAATTTCCTGCCGTAACCCAGGTTCCTCAATCACTAAATCACCAAATTGCTCAATCACCCAATAACTCATCCAGCTTCCCGCCGTCATCGTAATTCCGGCGGAAGCGGTTGACAAATTCCTGGCGGGTGTAATAGTGATTCTGCGTGCCGCTCTGCTCGAGGACGTAGACCGCCGCCAGCGAACCGACCTGTCCGCACAGCGTCCAATCCCAGCCACGCGCATAAGCCGCCAGAAAGCCGCCCCGAAAAGCATCGCCAACGCCGGTTGGGTCTACAATCCGCTCTTCGGGAACGACCGGCACGACCACTTCCTGCCCATCGGCATAGATGACCGCGCCCTCCGCGCCTTTGGTGACCACGATGATATCGACCATTTTGAGCATTTCCTGCAAATTGAGACCGGTCTTTTTGGAAATCAACCCATACTCGTAATCGTTGCAGAACAGGAAGCGCGCGCCGTCCATATCCTCGGCCAATTCCGCGCCTTCGAGCCGCAACACCTGCTGCGAGGGGTCGAACAGGTATGGAATTCCCAATGCGCGGCATTCGGCGGCATGTTTGCGCATTGCGTCGGGCGCGGTCGGAGAAATGACCACCAGGTCGGGGCGTTTATCCAGTTCGGTCAGCGAAAGCGTGGCCGCATCGGCCATTGCGCCGGGGTAAAACGAGGCAATTTGGGCGTTGACTTTATCAGTGGTGGCAAAGAACGAAGCCGTAAACTTGCCTGGAATCACCTTTGCCCAGGTCGTATCCACGCCCTGTTGTTCCAGCCAGGCGCGGTAGTCGCCAAAATCTTCGCCAACGGTGGCAAACAGGCGCGGCTTTTCGCCCAGCAGGGCCAGGGTATAGGCAATGTTTGGGGCAATCCCACCGCGCTGACGGGTCATGCTGTCCACCAGGAACGACAGGCTGATATTCTTCAAGCGTTCAGGCAGGATTTGTTCGTGAAAGTGACCGGGAAAGGTCATCAGGTAGTCGTAAGCCACCGAGCCGGAGAGCAGGATGTCCATTTGTAAACCTCAATGCAGAATGCAAAATACAAAATACAGAATGCAGAATGATGAATTGCCAGGACAAAATTTCCGCATTCATCATTTTGCAATCATCATTTTTCTTAAACTTGCCTCAAACGGCGGATACGCCACGCCGTTTTCGGTCACAATACCAGAAATCAGACGATTGGGAGTGACATCGAAAGCCGGGTTGCGGGCTTTGGCATGTTTCGGCGTGACCCGCTCGCCCGCCAGCTGAATATTCAGCACTTCATCGCCGCTGCGTTCTTCAATCGGAATCAGCCCGCCATGCTCCAAAGACAGGTCAATGGTGGAAGTCGGCGCGACCGAATAGGCCGGGATTCCGTTGTCTTTGGCGGCCAGCGCCAGCATATAGGTCCCAATTTTGTTGGCAACATCGCCATTGGCGGTGATTCTATCCGCACCAAACAAGACTTTTTGCACCTTTCCGGCGCGCATAAAGTAGCCGCTCATATTATCGCTGATAATCTCGTAGGGAATGCCGTACTGTTCCAATTCCCAGGCCGTCAGGCGCGCGCCCTGCAAACGCGGGCGGGTTTCATCCACCAGCACGTGGATTTTCTTGCCCTGTTCCCAGGCCGTGCGAATCACCCCCAATGCGGTTCCCCAATCCACCGTAGCCAGCGCACCGGTATTACAGTGATGAACAATCGTATCGCCATCCGCAATTAATTCCGCGCCGTGCGCTGCCATGCGCTTGTTCACTTCCACATCTTCATCGGCCAGCGTTTGGGCTTCCAAAAGCACAAAAGCGCGCATTTCATCCGCCGAAGAACCGGAAAACCGGGCAGCGGATTGCAAAATCCGGTCAACAGCCCAGGCCAGGTTCACCGCCGTCGGGCGGGCGGCCTTCAGGGCGACGGCGGCAGCCTGCAAATCGGAGAACAACTCACCGGCAGTTCGCGCGCGCGATTCAAACCCGGCCAGGGCCAGGCCAAAGGCCGCCGCCGCGCCAATGGCCGGAGCGCCGCGCACCACCATGTCGGTAATGGCCCGCGCCACTTCGGCATGGGTGCGATACGATACAACCGTAAACGTCTCCGGCAGGAGACGCTGGTCAATCATTTTGAGTTGGTCATCTTCCCAAAAAACGGTTCTCATCAGGAACTTTTGTCCTATCAGGAAAAAACGCCCGCGAGGGCGTCGGTGTGAGAGTCGTATTTTAGCATGGGAGGGGGCATTCGTCAAAGCATTGACACCCCTCTGTTAAGGCGTTATAAGGGCGCAATGCGCAAATTTAAGTGGATTTTCCTGGCCGGAATCTTGATAGCGCTTTCGGCTTGCAACCTGCCTCAGGGTTCGCCCCAGCTCTCCACAGCCACGCCGGGGCCTTCTTTCACGCCCACGCACTCTCCCACCCCCAGCATTACGCCCACCCCCCTGCCCACGCCCACCCCGCTCCCGGCGGCGCGCATCAGCAATGGAGAAAGAGCACTTTTTAACGGCGACTACGCCCTGGCGCGACAGGAATACGCCATCGCGCTGAGTTCCAGCGCCGAAGACGCTATTCGCCGCGAAGCGCTTTGGGGCCAGGGGCGCGCTGAATTTGGCGATGGGGAATATTTTGCCGCGCTTGCCCCCCTGCGCGAGTTGACGCAAACCTACCCGGGCAGCGACGAGGCCATTAAGGCCGCCTTTTTGCTGGGCGAGGCCTATTTCAACCTGGCGCGCTACGCCGATTCTGCCGCCGCCTACCAGGAATATCTGACCGCCCGCCCCGGCCTGCTTGACGCCTACGCGCAAGAAAAACGTGGGGATGCCTTCCTGAACCTGGGTGAGTATAGCAGCGCTCTTTCAGCGTACCAGGCCGCCCTGGCCGCGCCCGAACAGGCTGACCCACTCAACATCCGCATCAAAATTGCGGATACCACCTACGCCGCAGGCGAATACGATATTGCCCTGAACCTGTACGACCAGATTTACGCGGCCACAGACCAGGGGTATCTTAAGGCCCGCATGAGCCTGCTGGCCGGGCGCGCTCTGATGCAAATGAATCGTCCGGAAGAAGCCTACAACCGCTGGCAAAACGCCGTCGAGAACTACTACCCCTATATCGACTCGTACTATGCCCTGGTCGGGCTGGTTGATGCCGGTCAACCGGTGGACGAGTTTCAGCGTGGACTGGTGGATTACTTCGCCAGGCAATATGGCGTGGCGGTGGCCGCCTTCGACCGTTTCATCGCCCAAAATCCATCTCACGATGGCACAGCCCTGCACTACAAAGCCCTGACCTTGCGCGAAATGGGCGAATTTCAGGCCGCCATTGACCAGTGGAACGAATTCATTCAGAAATATCCCGAGAATACCTTTTGGGCGGCCGCCTGGGGAGAGCGCGCTTACACGCAGTGGGCATACCTTCGTCAGCATGTTGCCGCAGCCGAAAGCCTGGAGACTTTCGCCCGCGAAGTTTCCGGCTCGCCTTCGGCCCTGCCCTATCTCATAGAAGCCGCCCGCATTTACGAGCGCGGCGGAGAATTACAACGTTCCGCCGACCTTTGGGAATCGCTCCCCAACCGCTACCCCTCCGACAGCCGCATGGCCGACGCCCTCTTTCAAGCCGGGATTTTACGCTATCGGCTGGGCGATTATCCTCGCGCCAACCAAAACTTCCAGAACGCCCTGCAACTCATCACCGTCCCATCGGAGCGCGCGCGCGCCTTGCTCTGGGTGGGCAAAACCTATCAGGCCAGCGGAGATATTGAAAACGCCCGCCAGGCCTGGATGCAGGCTCAGGCCATCGACACGTTTGAATATTACAGCATCCGCGCGCGCGACCTGCTGGAAGACCGCCCTCCCTTCGCCCCTTCGCCCCAGATGCGCCTGGATTATGACCTGGCCGCTGGTCGCAGCGAAGCCGAAGCCTGGCTGCGGATTAAGTTCAACTTGCCTGCCGAAATCGACCTGAGCGGCCCTGGTCAGCTCGGCAACGACCCGCGCCTGCAACGAGGCACGGAACTGTGGCGCATGGGATTGTACAACCTGGCGCGCGTCGAATTCGAGTCTTTGCGAGAAGCCGTCGCCGGGAACGCCGTCGATTCTTTTCGGCTGGGAAATACCCTGCTCGACCTGGGCGCATACCGCCCAGCCATCTTTGCTTTGCGCCAGGTATTGACCCTGGCGGGATTAGAGCAACATGCCGACAGCCTGAACAATGCTCCCGCTTACTTCAAATACGTCCGCTATGGATTGTATTATTCCGACCTGGTCTGGCCAGCCGCCAGCGAAAATGGTCTGGACCCCCTGTTCGTGACCAGCATGATTCGGCAGGAAAGCCTGTTTGAAGGCTTTGTGCGCTCTTCGGCAGGCGCGCGCGGGTTGATGCAAATCATCCCATCCACTGGGGCCAGTGTGGCCGAACAACTCGGCTGGCCCCCCAACTATGACGCGGAAGACCTGTATAGCCCAATGGTCAGCATTCGCCTGGGGGCGAATTACTTTGCAGCCAATCGCCGCCTGCTCAATGGCGATGTCAGCGCTGCCCTGGCGGCTTATAACGGTGGGCCAGGCAACGCCACCGCCTGGCAATCCCTCGCTCAGGGAGACCATGACCTGTTTATAGAAGTCATCCGCTTTGCCGAGACGCGCAACTACATTCGTTACATCTACGAAACCTATACTTTGTACCGCTCCCTCTATAGCCCCATGCCATGATTTCAGACAAGGGACAAACACTTTGAGAAAAAAGCGACCGGCCTTTTATGCCGGTCGCTTTGATTATTCCAGATATGCCAACAGCCGTTGCTGGACTTCGTCTTTTTCAATATCCTGCACCGCCAGAAGTTTATCGCGCCCCGACTGTCCGGCGACGATTTCGATTTTGTTTTCTGCTACGCCCAGCACGCCCGCCAGGAAGGTTATCAGCGCAGCGTTGGCTTCTGCTTCAGGGGCAGCCGTCAACCGAACTTTCACCGTTCCATCCGGCTGGATTTCGGTAATTTCATTGCGGCTCGCGCGCGGCGTCACCCGCACAGCCAGCGCAGCCCCTCGACGGCCATCATGCAGACGAAACTTCCTGGCTTCCATAGTCACCTCATTACAGGAACAGCAGGGATATAAGAACTCTTGCAATTAATTGTACCAGAATTATCAAAATGATTGGACTGAAATCGAACATCCCCACCAAAGGTACCACTCGCCGGATAGGCGCAAGCAGCGGCTCGACCATCCGGTCAACAAACGAGCGAATTGGATGATAAGGCGACATGAAATACGACAGAATCACATGCGCCAATACCAAAACAACAATGATTTGCGAAAACCAACTGATGGCCTGGGCCAGAATGACATTCATTCGATTTTTCCTCCAAAATTATCAGCCTTGTGACGGTCTGGGGCCAAGAATCGCTGTACCAATCCGCACCAGCGTCGCGCCCTCCTCAACAGCGGCCACGAAATCGGCGCTCGTCCCCATAGAGAGTTCATCCCACGCGAGAGCGGGAAATCTACCGGCCAGGAAATTGCGCAATTCACGCATCCTTGCAAAGAACGGGCGCGTCTGTTCCGGGTCGTCGTAGAGTGGAGGCATAGTCATTAAACCACGAATCTGCAAATGGGACAAAAGGGCGAGTTGCTCTATCTCGCGGCAGAGCAACTCCAGGTCTTGTGATGTGGAAGCCGGATACCCGTACTTGCTGGCCTCTCCACCCACGTTGCACTCCAGCAAAACCGGCAAAACCCGCCCTGCTTCGGCGGCGAAACGCTCCAGGCGGTTAGCAAGCCTGAGGCTGTCGAGCGAGTGCATCCAATCGAAATGCGCGGCCACCAGGTCGGCCTTGCGGCTCTGGACATGTCCAATCATATGCCAGCGCAAGTCCTCCACCGGTCCCAATGCGCGGATTTTTTGGACGGCTTCTTCGGCGTAGTTCTCGCCGAAATCACGGATTCCGGCCTCAATCGCCGCGCGCACCGTTTCAACCGGGTGCGTTTTGGTGACAACCACCAGACGAACCGAAGCAGGCTCCCGTTTAACGCGCGCAGCGGCCGCGTCCATTTGGGCACGGATGGCCTGATAACGGGAACGGATGGTTTCGACCAGGAAGGTATTGATTGCGTCCATAGTTGTAGAGTTCGTCGGCTTGCCGGAAGTCAGTGGGTTCGGTTAATCGCAAAGTAGATTTCGGGTTATGCCAACCCAATTAAGGTGCCAAAGCGGCCAGTTTTGCCTTTTTGAGCGCGGTGCGAGTACCAGTCTTGAGGATGACAGGCGGTACAAAGCCGGGCAGTTTCAATTTGTTCTACGCCCGCCTGCCGCAAAACCAGTTCGTTGGCCGCCCACAGGTCAAAATGCGGCTTGGGGCCATGATTGCGATGCAAAAGGGACACAGCATCTTTCCCAAACGCATAGCGTACCCGCTCTTCCACGTCATACCCCACCTCGTAATGGTCAGGTCCAATGGAAGGGCCAATGGCCGCAAGAATATCGGCGGGGTTTGAACCAAAAGCGGCCCGCATGGCCTTGACGGTTTCGCCTGCGGCGCGCCGCACCGTGCCAAGCCAGCCTGCATGGACAATTCCGACCGCCCTCTTGCGGGGGTCGTAGAGCAAGATGGGCGTACAATCAGCAAAGCGCATAAACAGGGTTACGGCAGGGTTGTCGGTAATGATGGCATCCGCCTTGAATTCAGGCGGATTGTCATAGCGAGGATGAGGCGCATTGGCAAGGACAACATCCGCGCTGTGCACCTGCCAGACATCAAACATTGAGCTGGCTTCGCGTCCCACGGCGCGGAAGGAGCGGTAACGGTTTTCCCGGACGCGGGAACGGTCATCGCCGACGGTCCCGCCAACGTTGAGGGAGTGCCAGGGTTCAGGACTGAGGCCGCCCTGCCGGGTAAAAACGGCGTGAATCACTGCGGGCGGGAAGATGTCGAAGGCGAGGAATCGAATTCCGTCAGATTCGCGAAATTCCATAATCGCTATTTTTTAACCGGCGTGGCGAATTTTCGAACGAGAGAATCACGCGTCTCGCGCATCGATTCTTCCACATAAGGCAGACCAAACCAGGCCGTGCCAAACCCAAACAAGAAGCCGGTAAGAACGCGCAGAGTGGGCGTGGATTCACGGAAGGGCAACAAATCGCTCACCAGCGGCAATCCCAGCTGGCTTAAGAGTTGCGAGAATCCATCCAGTCCCAACGGTGCAATGGCAATCAACAGCCAGCCAGCCCAATGCAGGGGCTTGATGCGCCGCCCGGAGAAGGCATAAATCACCCCAAAGACGATGATTGCGCCATAAATGGCAACATCGCGCTGGCACAGGGCTATTTTGTACCCCAAACGCTCGTTACCCACAAATTGACGGGCTTCCAGTAAGCCGTTGTTGCTCTCGTCTATGCCGGTGGCTTCGCCAAAGGTCATCACCCCATCAATGCCGGCAATGGCGCGCGGGTAATAGGGCTGTTCGCCAAACAAAAAGAAGGAACGAAAACCGAGTTGATGGCAAAGCGGGCTATAAACGGTGTAGATAACCTGGGCCGGGGCGGTTGCGCCAGATTTCATCAAGATGGGCGCAAGGAAGGGCAATCCGGTGTAAAGGATAAACATCGCCATGACGACTGCCAGCCAGTGATTGGCTATCCAGTAAGAAAGGCGGTCGGCGCTGGTCAGGGCAGCGAGAGGCGGGTTTTTGTCCAGGCGCAAATTCTGGCTGTGGGCGTCGCGCGCCGCGCCCAGTGTCATCATTAAATCAGCGCGGGTGAAAGGCGCTTTCAGGCTGTAAACGCCCACTTCAACGACGGGAATTTTATCGAGATATTTTTTCTGGATGGCCGGGTCGCTATCAATGTCAATTTCGAGCAGGGTGTGAGGAACTTCGGTCTGGAGCGATTGCAGGTCAGACCTGGCCTGCTCGCAAAGGTGGCAATTGGGGCGGGAAAACAGGGTAACAGTTAGCATGGTAGCTCGTTTTTACAGGCCAAAATCAACCCACAGACCATAGCGGGAAAGCAGATTGAAGACGCCAAAGATAAGCATGCCGCCGACGATGACCAGCAAGACGCCCATGCCGATTTCGATATAGCGCATGAGTTTGCCGTGTTTGCGCAAAATGGCCGTGACCCACCCGATGCCCAGCGCGGCTATCAGAAACGGAATCGCTAGCCCGGCGGAGTAAGCTGTCAGCAAGGATGCGCCATAAGCAACAGAACCGCCATTGAGCGCGAAAGTCAAAATTGCGCCCAATACTGGGCCAACGCACGGTGACCAGCCTGCCGAAAAGAACACGCCCATCAGCGCCGAGGAGAGATAACCCAGTTTGGGGTCGGGCAGGGTTTGAACGCGAGTGTCGTATTCCAGCAACGGAATGCGGAAAATACCAATCATGTGCAGACCAAAGATGATGATGATGAATCCGCCCAAACGCGCCAACCAGATGCGCAAGTCATAAAGTAAACCGCCCAATGCCGAAGCAGCCACACCAAGCAGGACAAAAATGGCGCTAAAGCCCAACACAAAAGCCAGGCCATGCGTAAACGTCAGGAAACGGTTGTTTGCGTCCGATTCGCCGCCCGCCGCGCGCCCACCCAGGTATCCGACGTAAGCCGGAACCAGCGCGAAAACGCAGGGGGAGAGAAAGGACGCGATTCCGGCCAGGAAGGCCAGGCCAAAAGATACATTCAATTCCATGCAGCACCTCATAAAGTATAAAAAGTCGGGGAGCAGCCTTTCTGGCTGCGCGCCGGGAACTGGCTGAATAAAAATTGCGCATGCGTTTGCAGGCAGAATCAATATTTCTTTTCGCGCACATCGACCTGCGTGCCGCCAGGCATGCTGACGGTGACATCACCCGGTTCAAGTTCGACGCTCGGCGTTGTCCAGCGGAAAATCCATTTGGCGTCTTCGGGAAGGACATTCAGACAACCATGCGAACGAGCCGTGCCAAAGTTGTTATGCCAGAAGGTCGAATGAATGGCCACCCCGTTGCCAGAGAAAAACACGCACCATGAGACACCGGGCGTGTCCCAACCCGCATCAACGGTGCCGCCTGCCATGTGAACCGAGATGATTTTGCGCCAGGTGCGATGCCCATCTCCCACCGGTGTAGACCAGGTGTCTGTTGGGTTGCCCTGCGCGTCCACTTTTTGCCCGCTGGATACTTTGCAGAAATAAACTTCGGTCTGCCCTTCGTAGCAAGACAGGGTTTGGTAGGTCAGGTTAGCGATAATCCGCTTTTGGTCAGGTTCCACATTTGGGCTGATGGGAGCAATTTCTTCGGCGGTCAATGGGCGAAAGGCGGCTCCTTCGGCCCAAAAAATATCGCCATAACTGCCGTAGCGCTCGTTGATGCGGTAGATGATGTTGCCCGTTACTTCGCTGATTTTAATCTGGTCAATCCACATCACCTGGCTGTAATACAGGCGCGTGGGCTGCTGAAACGCAATAGCGTTTTTGAGCCAGGGAGAGGATGGGACGGGATTTTCCAGGACAAAATCAACATAAGGGACAGTCACTTCTGCCCAAAAACCTGCCTGCCCGGCAGGGATGGCCTGAAGCGGCACGTTGGGGCGATTTTGCACCGGCTGAACGTAAGCCGAATACAGGTAGCCCTGCGGCGTTTCCACCCAGCGCTGATTAATCACCTGTGGGTCATTGGATTGGGCAACCGTTTCGCGCAGCCATGGGACAACGGTATCGGGATACAGCCGCCCAATTGAAGGATAATCAGCGCGAGGAGCAGAGGTCAGGTCGAGGGTGGCGACCAGGCGTCCCAGCCGCTCGCCTTGCGGAAATTCGGGCAGGGGCAGAACACGGCTAAAAGGCCTGAGCGCCATGTATCCGGCAGCGCCGCCGACCAGTTTGAGAAAATCGCGTCGTGAAAGAGTCATGGGCAAAGGATACCCGTTTTAAAGGTATCCGTCAATTCGGAGATTAAGTATCGCTTAAACCCCCGCAGGGTCTCCCTCCAAATCCCCAAAGGCAGGAAGAGAGGAAGGAGAAGTACGCAAATACGTCTCCAGAGCAGAGAGACAATCGGCACTCAGTTTATGGCCGACCTCACTCTCGCAGTAGGTGACGGTTGCCGCAGCAGATTCTAACAGATGGATGGTGCGGCGTGCCTGGGCAACCGGGACCATCTGGTCATGCGTACCATGCGCGACAAAGGCATGTTTTCCGCGCAGCGAACCTGGCCGCAGGGCATCTTCTGCCCCCTGGGGGGCAAACCCGGCCAGAATGCCCATCTTGCGCATCCGTTCGGGGTATAACCAGCCAAGCGTGAACGTCATTGCGCCGCCCTGGCTGAAGCCAATCACATCCACCGTTGAGGAATCGAGGTCATAGGCGCAGGCAAAAGCATCCAGCAAGTCAATGAGTCGCTCGGCGGAAGGGCGCATGAGTTCGAGGGTCGGCCAACTGCCGCGCGGCGCCGGAGCGCGCCACGAATAACCAGTTTCGGGGGCAGGATGCGGCGCGCGCGGGGCAATGATGTAGTAATCTTCTGGAAAGTTGCGGGCGAAAACCCACATCGAGTTCTCGTCCCCGGTCCAGCCGTGTAACATCAGCAAGATGCGCGTGCTACGCGAAGGCGAGACGCGCAAAGTCCAATCTTCAAAAGTCAGGAGAGTCGTGTGCGGTGTCATATTCCTGAAGGCAGGTGATTTTAATCTTTATTGAGCCGTTTAACCAGTTTATCCAGCCCAAACAATGCGAGCCAGACCAGGCCAATCGGCAGGAGCGTGCCGAGCAGGCATAGGAAGCCCATCAACGCCGCGCTGGCTCCGTAGATAATTCCGATGAGGCTAACGCCCACGGTAAAAAGCAAAAGAATTGCCCCAACAACCATTCGGAAGGTTGTCTGGGATGCGTATTTCCGCAAATCGGTCATAGTTTCTCCATTCGTTGTACTTCTAAATCCATTCCCAATTTTTTGAATAAAGACAGGGCTTCGGCGCGCAGGGTGGCGGCGCGCTCCAGGTTGCCATGCGCGCGCTCGGTAGAGGCCCAATCGCGTAAAGTGCGGGCCTTATCCACTTCCGAGCCGATGCCTTCTGCAATGCGAATGCTCTCGCGGTAGCACTTCTCCGGCTGGAATTCTTCAGCAAACGGCTTTCCATGTTTGATATGCATCGCAACGCAGTTGCCCAGCACGCGATAGGCCGCAGAAATGACATCTGGCTGATTAGATTCTTGCGCCAACCTCAGGCCTGTCTGGCAGGCTTCGCAGGCTTCCTGGCACTTTTCCTGCCCCAGCAAGGCTTCCGACAGAAAAACGTAAGTGAGAGGCAAAAAGTGGGTCCTGCCTCGGCCAACGCGCTCAAGTGACTGGCGAATATCGGCTTCAGCGGCAGCGAACTCCCCTAACCCAACCCGCGCCCCACCCAAATTGCTTAAGAATATGGTGATTCGGTCATGTGAGCCAATTTCTCGTGCTATGCGCAGGGCCTCTTCATAACGAGCAATCGCCGTCTGGTAATCACCGCGCACAAAAGCGCCCACGCCCTGGTTATTGAGCATGGCAGCCTCGCCGCGCCGGTCACGCAAACTGCGATACAAATCCAGCGCGCGCTGCTCGTATTGAGCAGATTTTTCCAATTCGCCGTGCAGCTCATAAGCCGCGCCCAGCAACTGACAGGCTTGCGCCATTTCTCTTTGCGAGGCAATCGGGTTTTCGAGATTGCGCGCCAGCCGTTGGGATAATTCGCCCAGATGAATGGCGCTGTTGGCGTCACCCAGGCGGTAAAGCGCCCAGCCTTTGCCATATACCGCGCGGATGAGCAACTCGGGTCTGGCGCCTTTATCGGCCAGGCGCAAGGCGTTTTCGGCGCTCTCCAGTGAAAGCGTGTTGTTGCCCATATGGTCATGAACATAAGCAATGTTGTACCAGGCGCGCGCCCATCCGTCCACATTGGCGGCGGAATCAGCGATGGCCCGCATGTCCTGATAAGCATTTAATGCTTCTTCGTAGCGCGCCAACGTAAAGAGCGACTTCCCTAAAAATTCATGCCAGTCTAACCGCTCAGCAGCAGGGATATTGGCCTGGCGGGCAAATTGCAGGGCTTTCTGATAATAGGTCACAGCTGCGCTCGCTTCGTAGGCCTCGTAGGCCTGCTTGCCTGCCTGCCCGTACCACAGCGCAGCCCGATTCCAATCCTCGGCGGCTTCGAAGTGCCCGGCTACCAACGCCGCATATTCGGATGCGCGCTCGCGGCTTTGGGCGGCAAGCCATTCGGCAGCAGCCAGGTGATATTGGCGACGCTGGCGCTTCAGCACACTCTCGTATGTCGCCTGGTGCAGAAGGGCATGTTTAAAGAGGTACTCACGCTGGCCGCTAAACGTCGCGTTCTGGCGCGGATAAATCAGTTCGCGTGCTTCCAAACCATCCAGAGCCGCAGAGACGATGCCATCATCGAGCCTGGTCAGGGCCACGAGCGCCCCATCCCAAAAGGCGCGGCCCAGGGCAGAAGCAGCCTGTAAAACGGTGCGTTCAGAGTCAATCAGACCATCGAGACGGGCTTGCAGAATGCCAGTCAGAGTAGCGGGTATGCGCACCTGTTCCAGGCGCGATTCATCCACCATCCAAATCTCGCCGGTTGAAATGACTCGTTCCTCGATGAGCATTTTGATTAATTCTTCGACATAAAAAGGAATTCCCTCCGCACCAGCAATCACCAGTTCATCGAGAGCGGGGGGAATCGAAGCCGCTTTTTGAAGAATTTCGCGCAACAAACAGCGGCTGGCCGTTTCATCGAGGGGGTTTAAGTCCAGGCGCTGCTGGGCAGGCAGGCGCTCCCACCAATCGGGCAGGCGCTCCAGCAGGCTGGGGCGAGTGACAGCCACCAGAAAAACCGGCAGGTTGTTTACTTCGCGCATCAGGTAAGACAACAGGTCAAGCGAGGCATCATCGGCCCAGTGCAAGTCTTCGAGCAGGAAGATGACCGGTTGACGGATGGCGATAGCGGCAATGACCTGCGCCAGATAATAACGCGCACGGTCGCGGATTTGGCCGGGGTCGGTCAGAATGCCGCTCAATTCGGGCTCGGAGGAAAAGTCGAAACCAAGGAGGTGCCCGATGAAATGCGCCTTTTCGAGCGCGGCGGGGTCATCGGGCAGCAGGGTTTGGATGGCGCGTTCCATCTTCTGGCGAGCCAGTTCAAGCGGAACATCATCCGGGATGTTGAGACGCAGCGCAATGGCATCGCGCAGCAACGTATACGGCACAGAAGCAGAACGCTCGGTAGCGCGGGCCTGCATCAACCAAAACTGGCGGGCGCGCGGCGCAAGCCAGTTTTCGAACTCATAAAGCAGGCGGCTCTTGCCAATTCCGGCCTCGCCCACCACGGTGATGGCGCGCGACCGTCCATCAAAAAGCACCTCCCGGAAAGCGTCTTGAAGCACGCCAAGTTCAAATTCGCGCCCAATCATGCGCGTTTCAACCCCCTCCACGCCGCGCGTGTGCGGGCGAAAGGTGTATGGCCGCGGACGAAGTATCCGATACACTGGAAGAGGCCGCTCGTAACCAGAGAGAGGCAGTTCCGAACGAGGCTCAACATCGAACAGGCCGCGCACCAGACGCAGAGTATCTTGCGAAATAACGACCTCGCCAGGGCGGGCTTCGGATTGGAGCAAGGAGGCAACCTGTACGGTGCGCCCAACGGCGGTAAATTCGCGGGTGGTGCCAACCTCGCCGAGCAAGACCGGCCCGCTGTGAATGGCAATGTGCATCTGAAAGGGCTGGTCAAGAGCCAGGCCAGGGAGTTCCTGCTGGATTTTGAGCGCGGCGCGCACCGCCTGTTCAGAATCATCTTCGCGCGCGGCCAGCACGCCCCACAACGCAACGACATTATCACCCATGTGCTTGTCAATGTGGCCGCCATGCGCCTGGATGATAACGTCAATGCGCGCCCAAACCTGGTTGGTCAGTTCTGCCAATTCCTCGTCATCCATTTTCTCAGACAGAGCGGTGAAGTCGGAAATGTCGGCCACCATGACCGTGACCATTTTGCGCTGTTCGTGTTTTTTTTCCTCGGCATAGCGGCGCTCCAGTTCAATGAGCTTCTGACGCAAGACGGCCAGGGCGGCATCGACCACGTCCGCGCCAAGCATGGGGCGCAGCGACTCTTGAGCCTGAATGGCCCGCTGCAAGTCTGCAATTTGTTCGCCAAGCGCTTTTTGCATGGATTGATTATATACAACATCGTCCAAAAATAACCCGCAATCTCATGCAAGCATTTTTCAATGATTTTCGAGTTGCGCCGTTCTGGAGAGGAGTCTATAATTCACCCCGTTGCGGGTCACTGCTCGCTCACGGATGACTGGATACTGAAATGTCCTCGATTGACGAAATCAAATCGCGCATCGACATTCTCGACCTCATTAGCGAGGCCGGGGTGAAACTACGCCGCAGCGGGCGCAACTATACGGGATTTTGCCCCTTCCACGATAACAAACACACCCCGGCTTTCGTAGTCTGGCCGGAGAGCGGCACGTGGCGCTGTTTTGGCGAGTGCAACGAAGGCGGCGATATCTTCAAGTTCGTCATGAAGAAAGAAGGCATTGATTTCAAAGAAGCCCTGCAGCGCCTGGCCGAGCGTGCCGGGGTGAAGCTGGAACGGCTTCAGCCTGAACGCCCTGAGCAGCGCGAGGAATACGCGCGTCTGCGCAATCTCCTGGAAGATGCCGTTCAGTTCTACCGCCATCACCTGCTGAACACACCCGCCGGAAAGACCGCCCTCCATTACCTGCTCGAAAAGCGCAAACTGACCCTGCAAACCATCGAAACCTGGGGGCTGGGCTACGCGCCGCAGGGCTATGAAACCGCGCTGAACCATTTCCTATCCAAAGGTTACAGCGAACAGGATTTGCTAGACGCCGGACTGGTAAGCGTCATCCAGGACGAGAGCCGCCCGCGGCGGGTGTTCGACCGCTTTCGTCACCGCATCATGATTCCCATCCGCGACGAAAACGGGCGAATGGCCGGGTTTGGCGCCCGAATGCACCCAGATGACCCCAACAAAGAGCAGGCCAAATTCATTAACACTTCCGAAACGCCCATTTTCAGCAAGGGACGCCTGCTCTATGGTCTCGACCGGGCGCGCAGGCCCATCCGCGCCGCCGACCAGGCCGTGATTGTGGAAGGCTATCTGGATGTGATTGCCGTCCACCAGGCCGGGTTTGAGAACGTCATCTCGCCGATGGGAACGGCACTGACCGAAGACCAGTTGCATCTGCTGAAGCGTTTTACCCGCAAAATCGTGCTGGCGCTCGACCCCGACGCCGCCGGTCAGAAAGCCGTCCTGCGCGGGCTGGAAGCGGCGCGAGCCTCGATGGACCGGGAAGAGGAACTGCGCTTTGACGCGCGCGGCCTGTTGCGACACGAGGCGCGCTTGCAGGCCGACCTGCGGGTGGCAAACCTGCCTGACGGCATGGACCCGGACGAAATCGTGGAACGAGACCGAGAAGAGTGGAAACGGCTCATCGCCAGCTCCAAGCCGATTGTGGAACATGTCCTCGACACGCTGCTGCGCGATAAGAACATTAACGACTCCAAAGTCAAGTCAGAAATTGCCAGCCAGATACTACCGCTCATTGAGGATTTACCGAACCCCATCGAACGCGATTCGTACCGGCAAATGCTGGCGCGCCGCCTGAAGGTAGACGAACGTTCGTTGATGTTGAGCAAGCCCCGCCCGGCGACCAAAACAAATTTCGGGACGCGAAAATCGAATATCGAACATCCAACGTCAAATATCGAACCCCAAACATCAAGTATCAAACATCGAGCATCCAACATCGAAAGCGCCTGCTTATCACTGCTCTTGCGCCGCCCCGATTTACTGCCCCGCATCGACCGGCGCTTACAAGAATCGGGCCTGGGCGCCCTCACTGCCGCAGATTTCGAGTATACTGATTATCAGTTGCTGCTGGGATTATTGCAGAAGGCGCTGGAGCAAGATGAAGCCGAAATGCCCCATTTTGTGCAAACGCATGTTGAGGCTGGCTTACGTGATGTCCACGCCAGCCTGGTGGCTCAGCCTGTACCCAAAGGCACCGATGACCGCTTGTTGGACGAACTGACCCGCCAGGTGCTGCAATTGCGGCGAAGAATCTTAAGCGAGAACCTGAATCAATTACGCTTTTTGCAGGAAGAAGCCCAGCAAATGGGTGACCAAATTGCAACGACTTACCAGCAGATGGTGTTGCAATATACGCGCTCATTGAATTATCTCGATGTGGCCCGTAAAAAATTAAGCGAAAACCGCCGGGAGTGAGCCATGCACAACGCTTTGCCGCGAAAACCGAAGGCCGAAATCAAAACCCCCAAAGACCTGATTCCCGAACCCGCCGACGTAGAAGGGGATGACCTGGTTGTGGAAGTGGATGACCCCGAACTGATGGAGGATGAACCGGTAGATATTGAGGAACCGCTGGAACTCATCAAAAACCCTGCTCTGGCTGAAGAACTCTCAGAAGACCCGGTGCGGTTATATCTGCGCGAAATCGGCCAGGTAAAACTGCTCGATGCCGACAGCGAATTCCGGCTTTCGACCATGATTGAAGCCTGGCGGCTGCTTGAGGAACTGCGGCATCGCGCCGAACGACATGGAATAGAGCAAATCACCTCCATTTACCGCTCTGCGCTGGATGAAATGCTGGTAGCCTGGAAACGGCTGGAAGAAGACGCGGCGCGCCTGGAAGCACATCTGCCCGAAATGCGGCTGGTCGTGGCCGAAGCCCAGGCCCTGCGCCAGGGCTGGGAAATTGATTCGCCATCTTACCTGCGCGCCTTTCTGGATAACGGCCAGTGGGGACGCGATTCCCATTGGGACGGCCTGGCAAGCCATGCTTTCAACCTGTTTATCGGGCTATACATCCTGCCGCCCGAACTGGCCTCCTGGCTTTCAAAATATTGCCAGACACATGGTTCAGAATGTCCTGCGGCGCGCAGTTTGTACCGCAACCTGCCCGCCGAGGATGACCTGCGATTGGACATGAAAATTATCGAATCGCGCGCCGACGAAGCCACGCAAGCCCTCATCCGCGCCAACCTGCGGCTGGTGGTCAGCGTCGCCAAGCGCTACCTGGGGCGCGGAATTTCTTTCCTCGACCTTATCCAGGAAGGCAACCTGGGCCTGCTGCGGGCAGTCAACAAATTCGACCCGCGGCGTGGATTCAAATTTAGCACCTACGCCACCTGGTGGATTCGCCAATCCATCAATCGCTCCATTGCCGAACAAGCCCGCACCATTCGCATCCCCGTTCATCTGTTTGAATCAATCACGCGCATTCTGCGCATCCAGCGCTCACTGGTACAGCGATACGGGCGCGAACCCAACACCGACGAACTGGCGCTCGAAGTAGGCTACCTGTCGGCTGCCGACGTACAGGCCATCCTGCGCGCCAAATCAGAAGGAAACGACCTCGACCCGGTCATCCAGCGCCGCTGGGAAACCGCTACCGCCAAAGTAGACCGCATTCTGCGCTCGGCGGAAGAGCCGGTTTCGATTGACGGCCCGGTCGGCGACGAAGACTCCAGCCAGTTGGGCGATTTCATACCCGATGACGATGCCCTCGAACCAATGGACGCTGCGGCGCGCGACATGCTGCGCGAACAAGTACAGCATGCCCTGGCGGCTCTCTCCGAACGCGAGCGGCAGGTTCTTGAGCTGCGCTTCGGCCTTATCGACGGCAAAGACCACACTCTCGAAGAAGTCAGCCGCTACTTCAACGTCACCCGCGAGCGAATCCGCCAAATTGAGGCCAAAGCCCTGCGAAAATTGCGGCATCCCACCCGGAGCAGACATCTCAAAGATTATTTGGGATGACTGAGCCACAACGCAAGACAACCTCTTTATCGAAAAAATATGAACCGCTCAGCCAGCCTTATCAGTTTCTTGACCCTCATCATTTTTCTGACCGGTTGCGCATCCCCGGCAAAACCACCCACTCACAATCCGCCTCCCGTTACCGAAACGCTTCTCGCCCCCCTCATGCCCACCCCCACCGAAGCACAACCTGTCACCGACTCACTCCCGCCCTTCGAGGCCATCCGCCAGATGCAGCGCGGCGTCAACATGGGCAACACGCTCGAAGCCCCGAACGAGGGCGAATGGGGCTTCAAAATCACGCAGGAGCACTTCCAACTCATCCGGGCCGCCGGCTTCGATTCCGTGCGCATTCCCACCCGCTGGAACGCCCATGCCCTCGCCGAGGCCCCCTACACCATCGAACCAGCCTTCTTCGCCCGGCTCGACGAAGTCATTGGTTGGGCAGTAGAACAAAACCTGATAGTCGTCCTGAACATCCATCACTACGAAGAGATGGCAACCGAACCTGCCGCCCATCAGGAACGCTTTCTGGCGCTCTGGCGGCAAATTGCGGAACATTACAAAGACTACCCGCCCACGCTGCTCTTTGAACTGATGAACGAACCCAACAGCGCCATGACCTCCAGACTATGGAACGATTTTGTTCAAAAAGGCGTATCGGTCATCCGCGAGAGCAACCCCACGCGAAACATCATCATCGGCGGCGTTTTCTGGAACGCGTATGACCAGCTGCGCTATATCGAATTTCCGCCCGAGGACGGCCATCTGATTGCCACCTTCCACTACTACCTGCCCTTCCACTTCACCCACCAGGGCGCGGAATGGGCCGGGCCGGAAGCCCAACAATGGCTTGGCACGCCCTGGAGCGGCACGGACGAAGAAAAAGCCGAAATCAACAAGCACTTCACCCTGGTGGCTGCCTGGTCAAAGCAAAGCGGCATTCCCGTGTACCTGGGCGAATTCGGCGCATACAGCAAGGCCGATATGGACTCGCGCATCCGCTGGACCAACTACGTCCGTGAGCAGGCCGAAGCGCGCGGTTTTGCCTGGGCCTATTGGGAATTTGGCGCCGGGTTTGGCATCTATGACCGCGATTCCCGCCAGTGGCGGCCTGAACTGCTAAAGGCCTTAATTCCGTGAGCTCAGCCTTTTCCATGCGCGGCCTGCTGGCCGGGCTAACCGCCGCCTCCATCTGGGGCGGCATGTATGTGGTGAGTAAAGTGGTGCTGGAAGTCATTCCACCCTTTGCGTTGCTGACCACGCGCCTGCTGCTGGGCATTCTCTCCCTTTGGGTCGTCATCGCCTGGCGCGGCGGTTTCGGCCTGACCCAACCTCAATGGCGAAAAGCGTTCGGGGTCGGCCTGGTCGGATACGGCATCTCGCTGGGGTTTCAGTTCGTCGGCACCAAACTATCCACCGCCGCCAATGGCGCGCTCGTCACCTCCGCTACGCCCGCGCTGGTACTGCCGTTTGCTTTTCTATTGCTCAAAGAGTCTATTACGCCCCGCCGCCTGCTCGCCATCCTGGTCGCCAGCCTGGGCGTACTGGCGGTCATCGACCCGCGCGAAGCAAACCTGTCGTCCGATTTGTTTCTGGGCAACCTGAGCCTGCTGGGAGCGGCGCTTACCTGGGCGCTCTATTCGGTGCTGGTACGCAAAGTCACCACCGACGGCATGGATTTGCTTCAGGCCACTGCCGTTTTCCTGCTGGGCGGCCTGCCCATCACCGTTCCACTGGGCATTTGGGAATGTTCGGCGCAGGGTGTCGGAGCCATCACGCCCGGCGTCATCGGCGGAGTCCTGTTCCTGGGCATCATCTCTACGGCGATTGCCATGTTTCTGTGGAACTACGCCTTTGCCGCGCTCCCGGCAGGCACGGCCTCGCTGACATTTTTTGCTCAGCCCCTGGTAGGAACCTTGCTCGGCTGGTTCTTCCTGAAGGAACCAATCACGCCGCTCTTCGTGCTGGGCGGCGTGTTGATTGGGCTGGGAATTTTGATTTCCAACGAAAGTTAGATTTTTTCTCCCACGTTATGCAAATAAGCCATGTTCGGCGGGCGCATCGTGTTAACCGGAAACCCGCTGATAACCACCACCTGCTGGCCGGGTTCCACCCATTTGGCTGCCGTCAGCGCGCTATCGGCCTGGTTGACCATCTCGCGCAGTGAAGCCGCCATCGGCACCAGGTGCGGCGTCACGCCCCAATAAAGCGACATGCGTCCAATTGTTTGCTGAACCGGTGTGAAGGCCAAAATCGGCACGCGCGGGCGGGCTTTCGACATCATCTGCGCCGTATGGCCAGTTTGGGTAAAAACGGCAATTGCCGCCACATTCAAATCGTGCGCCAATTCGCGCGCAGCGCGGGTGATGGAGAAGGCGTCATCGTGCGATTTCAAGTTGGGGATGTTGAAATGCCCCCAATCTCCAAAGTTTTCTTCGGCCTGGCGCACAATCCGGTCCATCATTTTGATGGCTTCAATCGGATATTGACCAGCCGCCGTCTCGCCAGAGAGCATGACCGCATCCGTGCCATCGAAAATGGCATTCGCGACATCCGACGCTTCTGCGCGGGTAGGGAGCGGGTTATTCATCATGGATTCGAGCATTTGGGTGGCGGTGATAACCAGTTTACCGTGCCGGTTGGCTTCCTGAATAATCCGCTTTTGCGCCATCGGCACCCGTTCCGGCGACATTTCCACGCCCAAATCGCCGCGCGCCACCATCACGCCATCGGCGGCCTGCAAAATTTCTTCCAGGTTATCAAGCGCTTCGGGTTTCTCCAGTTTGGCAATCAGCAACGGGCGAGCGCCGCCTTCATCCAATTCTTCAATGGCTTTGCGCACGGCCAGCACATCCTGGGCAGTACGCACGAAGGAAATGGCAACGCAATCCACGTTCTGCTCCAGGCCAAAGGCCAGGTCGGCGCGGTCTTTTTCGGTAAAGCCGGGGATGTTCAGCCGCGCGCCGGGCAGGTTGATGCCCTTGTTCGAGGAGAGCTTTCCGCCTACGCGCACTTCGGCCACCAGAGCGCGCTGACGCGTTTCGACCACCCGCAAGGCCAGGCGTCCGTCATCAAGCAAGATTCGGTCACCCGACTCAACGGAATCGAACAACTCCACAAAAGCCACCGGAATACGCTTGAGACCCTCTTCGGGCGGCTGTATATCTTCGGCAAACAGGAGTACCCGTTCGCCGGTTTCCAGGTCGAGGGGCGGGTTCAGCACGCCGACTCGAATTTTCGGCCCTTGCAAATCTTGCAGGATACCCAGCGGCCTCCCTAATTCCGCCGAGAGTTCGCGCAAACAGCGAATGCGCCGCTCATGCTGTTCATGCGTGCCGTGCGAAAAGTTCATGCGTGCCACGTTCATCCCAGCCTTGAGCATGGCTGCGAGCATTTCCCGACTTTCTGAAGAAGGGCCAATCGTTGCGACAATCTTTGCTTTCCGTTGCATATCAAACATCCTGTTCTCAAAACTCGTCCCGAAGGCAAACGCAAACGCCTTCGGGACGTTTTGAGTAGCAATTTTACCCTGAAACTCTCTACAAGTAGTTCAACTCTCTGGCTTTGCGGGTCAATTCCTCGCGAAATTCGGGATGGGCAATATTAATCAAATTTTGAGCGCGCTGGCGGATGGTCTTGCCATACAATTCGGCCACGCCATATTCCGTCACCACAAAACGGACGTGGTTGCGGGTGGTCACGACCCCTGCGCCTTGCTTCAACATGGGGGTAATCTTGGAAAGGACCGTGCCATCGCGCATGACCGAAGTACTGGGCATGGCAATAATCGGAACGCCTCCCTTTGAGCGTGACGCGCCATAGATAAAGTCCAACTGCCCGCCCACACCGGAATAGAGTTTGGGGCCAATCGAATCAGCGCACACCTGCCCTGTCAGGTCAACTTCGATGGCGGAGTTGATGGCAACCATGCGGTCGTTTTGAGCAATCACAAAGGGGTCATTGACATATTCGGTACGGTGAAACTCGATGAGCGGGTTATCATCCACCCAATTGTAAAGCCGCTGCGTACCGAGGATAAAGCCCGCCACGATTTTGCCGGTGTGAATGGTCTTTCGCGCGTTGGTCAACACGCCCGCTTCCACCAGGTCAATCACGCCCTCGGCAAACAGTTCGGTGTGAATGCCCAAATCCTTTTTGTGGAAAAGATACTTCAGCACGGCATCGGGAATCGCGCCAATGCCCATCTGCATCGTTGCGCCATCAGGAATCAGTTCGGCGATGAAACCGGCGATTTTTTCGGTAATCACCGGGTCGCCTTCTTCGGCCATGCGCAGTTCGGCAATTGGATAACTGACAGGGATGATATGGCTCAGGCGGCTGACGTGGATAAAGGAATCGCCCAGGGTACGCGGCATTTGCTCGTTAACCTCGGCAATGATGATTTTGGCCGATTCGGCGGCAGACTTGGTGAGGCCGACCTCCACTCCCAGCGAGCAAAACCCATGTTCATCGGGCGGGGAGACGTGAATCATGGCAACATCGACCGGCAAAACGCCGTTCTTGAACAAGAGCGGAAACTCCGAAAGCAGAACAGGCGTAAAGTCGGCGCGGCCTTCATGAACCGCCTTGCGCACATTGGCGCTGATGAACATGGTGTTGACGCGCAAATGTCCCTGCATTTCGGGAGCAACGTAATCAGCCGGGCCAACCGTCAGCGCTTGGCAAATTTCCACGTCGCGCAATTCGGGCGCGCGCCGCACCAGGGCAGCCAAAATCATTTTCGGTACCGAAACATTGCCGGTCAGAAAAATGCGGTTTCCCGACTGCACCGCTTTGACCGCTTCGTCGGGCGTGGTTACCCGAGACTGGTAAATACTCTGCCAACTCATAGGTTAAACTCCCTTTTCCACGGCCCAGCGATGAACGTGTCGCAGTTCACCCTGGTGGGTATTAACCGCTGCCTCAATGGCCGGAAATTCCTTCATGGCCTTCTCCACGCCCAGCCGCGCCAAATCGCGGATGTAGGGCATGGCAGAATTCACAAAGGCATGCGTAGATGTGCGTGCCACGAGGCTTGGAACATTTGGAACGCAAAAGTGAATGACCCCTTCTTCGATGTAGGTCGGCTGGTCGTGAGTGGTGGGGCGCGAAGTTTCGGCGCAGCCGCCCTGGTCAATCGAAAGGTCAATGAACAGAGAGCGCGGCTTCATTGCTCTGAAATTCTCGCGCGAAAGCACAATTGGCGAGCGTTCTCCAGGAACCAAGACCGCGCCAATGACCACGTCTGCATAGGAACAGACCCGTTCGATATTACGCCGGGTCGAAATCATCGTCACCACGCTGGGGAAACGTTCGTGAATGCGCTGGAGCGGTTCCAGGTTCTTGTCCAGAACCGTGACGTGCGCCCCAAAGCCCAGAAACGATTTTGCCGCGCACGTTCCAGCGGTGCCAGCCCCAATCACCACCACTTCGGCAGGTGGGACGCCCGCTACGCCGCCTAGCAGAATGCCCTTGCCTCCCGAATTGCTCTGCATCAGGCGCGCGGCAATTTGCGCCGTCATAATGCCGCCAATTTGGCTGAGCGAGCGCAGAACGGGCATCTCGCCATTTGATTCACGAATTTCTTCATAGGCAATCGCAGTAATCTGGTTCCTCAGGAGCGCCTCAATGCGTTCCTGCCGGGTCGCTGCCAGATGCAAAAGCCCCATCAAAATCGTACCGGGGCGCATCATTTCAATTTCCTCCTGCACCGGACGGGCAATTTTAAGCAACAGGTCAGCCCGCCCAAAAACTTCATGGGGAGAATACACGATAGTCGCGCCGGTATCTTGATACTCTTTATCGCCAAATCCCGCGCCTACTCCAGCATCATGCTCCACATAAACGGTATGCCCATGTTGAACAAGTATCTCCACTCCGGCGGGTGAAAGTCCAACACGGAATTCGTACGGGCGGCGCTCTTTCGGAATGCCAATGTTCATAGAACCTCCAAAGAATAAATAAACCCTAAAGGCCTGCCAGACCTTTAGGGTTTTGTCTACTCAATCCATTTGCAAGACTTCGCGAATGCGTGGCAAAGCCCAATCAATCGTTTCTTTATCAATCACCAGCGGCGGCGCAAAACGGATAACATGGTCATGCGTCTCTTTGGCAAGGATACCGCGTTTTTGCAGTTCCACGCAGAAGCGGCGCGCCCCACCCGCCTGGGGCTTGAGTTCCACGCCAATAAAGAGACCTTTACCTCGTACTTCCTTGACGTGCCGACTCGGAATTTCCTGCAACTGTTCGAGGAAATATGTCCCAAGTTCGGCAGAGCGCTCATCCAGTTTTTCCTCGCGCAAAACAGCCAGGGCAGCCCGCCCAATGGCAGCGGCCAGGGGGTTGCCGCCAAAGGTCGAGCCATGTTCTCCGGGCTGAAACAGGCCCATAATCGGCGTATCGGCCAGCACTGCCGAAACGGGGTAGAACCCGCCTGAAAGCGCCTTGCCAATCACAACCATATCCGGTCGCACGCCTTCTTCATGCTGATAGGCAAATCGCTTTCCGGTGCGGCACAGCCCGGTCTGAATTTCATCGGCAATGAACAAGACGTTATGACGCTTGCAGATTTCGTTCACCTTTCGGAGATAGCCCATCGGAGGGATAACCACGCCCGCCTCGCCCTGAATCGGTTCCACAGAAACAGCAGCCGTGTTCGGCTTGATGGCTTTTTCAATCGCTTCAGCATCGCCATACGGAACGGTCACAAAGCCAGGGGTGAAGGGTCCAAAATCATCCTTGTAAAGCGGCTCGGTGCTGAACGAGATGATGGTGGTGGTGCGCCCGTGAAAATTGCCGCTGACGGTGATGATTTCGGCCTGGTGGCGCGGCACGCCCTTCACACGATAGGCCCACTTGCGCGCCAGCTTGATGGCGGTTTCAACCGCCTCCGCACCAGAGTTCATCGGGATAGACATTTCGTAACCGCTAAATTCGGAAAGTTCTTTGTAAAACAGCGGCAGCTGGTCGTTGCGGAAGGCGCGCGAGGTGAGCGTGACTTTTTTGGCCTGCTCCAGCATGGCCTGCAAAATGCGCGGATGGACGTGTCCCTGGTTAACGGCGGAATACGAGGAGAGACAATCGAGATAGCGGTTGCCTTCAACATCATAGACCCACACGCCCTCGGCGCGTTCGATGACCACATCGAGCGGGTGGTAGTTGTGGGCGCCGTACCGTTCTTCGAGCGCAATAAATTCCTGCGTTTTCATGTTATGCCACCTCGAACAGACGCGCCAGGATGGCTTTTTGGGCATGCAAGCGGTTATGCGCCTGCGGGAAGATGACCGAATGCGGGCCGTCGGCCACTTCATCCGTCAGTTCGTGGTTGCGGTGGGCAGGCAGACAGTGCATAACAATGACGTCTTTTCGGGCTTCGTTCACCAGTTTGGCGTTCACCTGATAAGGCGGGAAGACCGCTTCGCGTTTGGCGGCTTCTTCTTCTTGTCCCATCGATGTCCAGGTGTCGGTGTAGATAACGTGCGCGTCACGGACGGCTTCATGCGGGTCGCGCAGGTATTCAATCTTCGCGCCCGATTTAGCCGCCAGGTCAGCGCCAATCTTTTTGGCAACATCCGGCATATCATAGCCTTCGGGGTTGGCAATGCGGAAGTTCGCGCCCAGCATGACAGCGATGTGCATTAAAGAAACTGCGACATTGTTGCCGTCTCCAACATAAACTACATTGAGTCCCTTCATCGCGCCAAATTTTTCGATAATCGTCAGGGCATCGGCCATTGCCTGGCAGGGGTGCGAGTAATCGCTCAGCCCGTTGATGACCGGGATGGAAGACCATTTTGCCAATTCGACCACATGGGCATGGTCAAACACGCGCGCCATCATGGCCTGGACATAGCCAGACATGACACGCGCAATGTCGGCAATGGATTCACGTTTGCCCAGGCCGATTTCATTGGGGGAAAGATAAAGCGCGTCACCACCCATGTGGCGCATGGCCATATCGAACGAGACGCGGGTGCGCAGGCTGGGCTTCTGAAAAATCATCCCCAGCACTTTGCCTTTGAACAGCGGCGGGTTGCCCCCGGCGAAGTATTCCTTCTTCAGCCGAATGGCAAGGTCGAGAATGTCCTGAATTTCTGCGGGAGAGTAATCGGACACATCGAGGAAATGTTTCATGCTTTCAGTCTCCTTGTGGAAAATGGAAGTAGGTTTTGCCCCGAGCGCCGCGCAGTCGAGAGGCTATTAAATTGACGTGTGATGAGTGAGTACCCATCACCGATTAAATTGTATCACAGGGGAATTTTCAGGTCAGGTAGCCAGTGTCACGTTTTAGATTGATGTTTGTACTGATTTTGGCCTGCGCAGTGACATTGCTATTTGACAAAAACCAGACCAGATTTCTTAAAAAGGATTGCATCGGGACTTTCGCGAAGGATAACAAATTCTGTGGAGTGTCGGAGCAAAACTTCAAGAGGGCTGATGTTTGAAACGACTTCCCCCGCTTCGTTCACTTTTGCGCGACTGATGTAAACATAGGAAAAATCGGCGCTCCACGCGTATAAACAGGCAGGGTCTTGCTGCAAACAGTCTTGCAGTTGGTGATAACGCCAGATAGATTCGGCCAGCCCCCGGGTAGAAGACCACTCGCTTCCCTGAACCGTTGCCAGGCTGTAAGATTCCGTCAGCGCCGGGAACCATTCCGAGAGTGGGTCAGCCAATGCGTAGCGACCAGTCAATACCAGGAATCGCGATTCCTTTGGAATGTTTTGCTTCACCCAGGCAAGCGTCTGCAGGTCGGCTTTGGTCAGTGTGTTCAAATTGGCTTGCTGGGCAACGGCCATAAGAGCAGACAGGAACAAATAAGCCGTCAGAACGCTGATAACGCCCAAAGCAAACCAGTTCTTCGGCCAAAAGGGGATTTCCGGCAAAAGCGCTCTGGAGAAAAGCATGTCCAGGCCTTGGGCCGCTAACATTGTCAACGGGAAGCCCGAAAAGAGAGGCGCGGCGCGCGCATCGGTCAGCATCGAAATTAAGAGCCAGCCAACCAGAAAAAAATCCTTGCGGCGGATAGCAGCCAGGATGCCCAACATACCCAATGACGCAATCACGGTCGTAAGCGGCTCGCCGGTTAAGTTAAACTGAACAATGTAAAATAAACCAGTCAATCCGCCCGCGCCAGTGGGATGCGCGCCCAACGCAGCCCGAAACGGCTCCAACCCGTGACGAAGCAGAACGGTCAGCCACCAGGGGCTTGTCAGAAGCAGAGTCAACCCGCCTATCGCCAGGGAATGCGCAAACGCGCGTTTACTCCTCCAGAACAGGAAAAAATAAAGTATGGTAAAAAGCGACTGATAGGTCATCTCAGGGTGGCTCAACGCCATGAACGAGGCAAACACCGCGCCTGGCAGCACCCAGCGCACTTGCCCACTCTGGTACAGTATGGCGAGCGAAGAGAAGGTCAGCAGAACAAAAATCAAGCCAGGAGCGCGCGTGACTCCGCCGCCCATAATCTGCCACATCAATCCGGTGGGCAACATTGCGTAAAAAAGACCAGCCAGCCCGGCCTGCAATTCATCTTTCAAGAGGATGCGCGCAAACCCATAAAACGCCGGAATACTCAATGCAGAAAGGATTCCTGGCAGCCATTGAAACAGGGCGATTGGTTCAAATCCCAAGCGCGCCAGCGCACCAGTCAAGTACAGCCCCAAAGGTGGGTAAACAAAAGGGATGTTCCCACCATTGTAACTGGCAAAAAATGGCAAAGAAAAATGATTTGCGTGCAGGTCTTCGACCATACTATAGAAAAGCCCACCATCATTCATAGCAAACGAGCGATTAAGTGCCGGGTAAATACGCACCACTCCCCCGAGGAAAATAGAAACCAACAGCAAAAAAAGGGAAAATTCGCGCCGCAGATTAGCCATGAAAAAAACTAATAAATCCCCGGATGCACATGACAACGACAACCCATTTGGCAGGTACAAAGTGGGTTGGGCAGTTCAAAGTCGTCATCCAGCCTGAAACGCATCCGGGCAATTTCCTGGCAGGAGCGACACACAAACTCATCTCCCATCGTTCGCACCGTAAGATACAGACCCGGACGCTGAGCAGAGCGCTCTCGCAGAGTTTCCATTGTTGTCAGAAAATCAGCATGCAGAAGCAACATATTAGGCGCCCAGCGGCTGCCAATATGCGTTCCAGGAACATGCCCGTTGGCAGGCCGCACACTCTGGAGAGGCTCTTTTTTACCTAACAAATGCCACAAGCCCGCTACCAGCCGCAATTGTTCCATAACAACTTCAGGGACAGAAGCCAGGATGGCCGGTCTATTGGCAAAGACCAAATCGAGATAATGGACATCTCTGGCCCAAATTTCCAGACCAGTCGGGACGGACGGCGCACTGCGGTAGCCATAAGTAAATGCCAAATCAACGGCGCGCGTAAAGTTCTTCTTGCGCAACGCCGATAACATCAGCATTTCGAGCGTTTTCCTATCCATGAGACCGCATCAGATTGAAAAGAATTGCCCCATTGAGCATCCATCCACGAACTTCGCGCCAGAGAACCCTGGGGGACAAGGCAGGCAGACTTTCGTCAAATACAAAAAACCCGCGTTGCCGCCTGACGCGGCAAAAAGTATATCATATTTCAGGTCTTCAAGTTTTACGAACTGCCCCGGTTTACCAGGGCCATTCTTTGCCTTCATAATCCACCAGAGCCAGCCGGTCTTCATCGGCGGCACTGCCCAGCAAAATAGGCAATGCCAGCGCGGCGGCTTCTTCTGGTTCCAGGTGAGCCTGCGCCGCCTTTTCGCCGTGCATATAAGAGCGTATCCACCCGGGATGATAAACCCTGAAGGTATACCCCGCCGGGCGCAAGTCGTTGAACAGGATTTTGACGGCCATGTTAAGAGCGGCCTTTGACATACAATAACCAAACCAACTTGTCCGTTGTGCTGCGCCAATGCTGCCCGCTTCGGAGGAAATGAAACACAAGCGTTTGCGCTGACCAGCATCCATAAGCGGCAAAAAGGCTTCCGTCACGCGCAGCGGCCCCAGCGCATTGACATCATAGAGCCGGTGCATCTCGTCATAATTCTGCGGGGCGCGAATTCCAGCATAAATCGTTTCCGATTGCACGCCAGCATTGTTGATTAATACATCCAACGAACCAACCCGCTCCTCAATCAAAGCGGCTGCCGCCCGGATAGATTCCATCGAGCGGACATCCATCGGAACAATCTCCAGCGCGTTGGGATATTCCTTTTGCAAAGCAGGCAATTCAGACCACCCCGGCAGATATTGGCCGGCAAAGACGCGCCAACCCAGGCGAAGCAGCCCGGCGCACAAGCCAAATCCCAGGCCGCGGTCGGCGCCAGTGACCAAAATGGTTGGTTTCATAATCACTCCAGAGCTAAAAATCGTCCCCGCCGCACCAGCGCAGGGAATTGAGAAGCAAAGCCTGAAAAGATGAATGCAGCCAGACTTCCAGGGTATGACCAGGCGTCAGCACAGCCACCCGCCCCTCGCCCTCCCGCCGCCGCCAGCCAGCAGGCTGTTCCCCGTGCGCGGAACGCGACATCAGGAAGACATCTACGCAAGGGTCCAACATAGACATGAAATAATGCTCGTCCTGCGCTGTGAATGGCACGGCCCCGGCAGCCAGCGCATGGTCGGGGAAGGGTTCGATACTGACAGGGCATGGTTCTGGGTGATGACTGAACACGCCGCCCAACAGGCTGCGCAAGAGCGGGGTTTCCAGGTAACCCGCCGTGCCAGAATGAACTGCCAGCAAACCATTTCCCCGGCGAACATAGTCTGCAAACGCCGCCTGGGTCTCGTCCGTCATCCAGGGAGATTGGTCGGACGAAGAGACGTTGTTCGATTTGGACAGAACAATCAGCGAATACTGCTCCATCTGCTCCGCCGACCACTGACGGGCATCTTCGACCCAATCAAACTGAAAGCCGCTCCTCGCCAGGGCGCTTAATCCCTGGCGAATAGTTTTGGCGGGGTGCCAGTAATCATCGCATAACACAAGCGTTTTCAATGTCGGTCTCTCTGATTGGCAAACGTTTACCTGGCATAAATATCACCTGCCAGCACGCAAAAACCAGTTGCATGCCTTTAATATCGGTCAACCAATGGACGGCCACCACGTTTAGGCCGCCCAATCTCGTTCCACATCGCCTCGGGGACTTCTGATGGGCAAATCTTATAATAGCCTTTTACAACTGTCAATCAAATAAGCCAGCCAAATTCCAAATTTCATGATAGAGTCACGCCATGACCACCAACAACCAGGAAATCGAGTCCAAATTCTACCTCCGCAACCCTGCGGCCATCGAAGCCCGCCTGCTCGCCCTCGGCGCAACCTGCCGCGTTCCACGCGGCTTCGAATACAACCTGCGCTACGCCGACCCCGAAGGCAATCTTCTGCGTGAGCGTAAGGTATTGCGCCTGCGAAAATTCGACGACGTGCGCCTGACCTTCAAAGGCCCCGGTCAGGCAATAAACGGTGCGCTCTCGCGCGCGGAAATCGAACTCATCGTAGATAACTTCGAGAACGCCCAACTCTTCCTCGCCGGACTGGGATACCAGGTCGTCATGATTTACGAAAAATACCGCGCCATCTACGAACTCGAGGGCGCGCTCATCACCCTCGACGAACTCCCCTACGGCCAATTCGTGGAAATCGAAGCCAAAACCCCAGAAGAAATTGCGCGGCTGGCTAATAAACTCGGCCTGAACCCCAAAGCGGCCATCCCTGCCAGTTACCAGGGCCTGTTCGAGCGGCTCAAACAAACGCGCGGCCTCTCCATGCCCCACCTGACCTTTGAAGCATTCAAAGGATTAGAAATTTCGCCAGACGAATTGGGCGTTCGTCCTTCGGACGGCGGTTAAATTTCCTGGAGATGGCCAGCCTGCCACCTGACACCGCGCGCGGGGCCAGATTCCACCCCTAAAACCGACAGCACCGCATCAAAAGACGCAGGCGCGCCGGAGGTGTAATACCGTATCGGAACAGATTCACCACTTAGGCGCATTTCCCCGGCTGAAGCGAGAACTCGTTTCACCTGCCGCGCCACGGCTGGAGCCGGGTCAATCACCCGAACCGTTTCCCCCACAATCCGCCGAATCAACGGGATGACAAACGGGTAATGCGTGCATCCCAACACCACCGTATCAATGCCTCGCTCCAGCATCGGCTGGAGCGCCTTTTCCAAAATCGCGCGCGTTTCCACCGAATCCAGCGCCCCGCGCTCAATTTGCCCTACCAGGCCAGGACAGGTATCCTGTAGTACAGTCACGCCCTGCGCGAAACGCTCCACCACCGAAGCATACAACGCTCCCTGAAAAGTCGCCGGAGTTGCCAGCACCCCTACCACCCCGCTCCGCGTCTGCTCCGCCGCCGGTTTAACCGCCGGTTCCATGCCCACAAACGGGACATTCGGAAACCTTTCGCGCAAATAATGCAGCGCCGCCGCCGAAGCCGTGTTACAGGCCACCACAATCAACCGAGCGCCCTGCCCCAGCAAAAAACGGGTAATTTCCTCCGAAAACGCGCGCACCTCCTCCAGCGGACGCGGCCCATACGGCACATGCCCCTGGTCGGCAAAGTAAATCAACGCCTCGCCGGGCAACTGCGCCCGCACCTCGCGCAACACCGAAAGCCCCCCCACCCCAGAATCGAAAATACCGATACTTCGCTCCATGGTTTTCCCGTTCACTTTACCTGTTTTCCGCTTCTCCACTGTATCCGTTGTCTACATCCACTTCTCCGCTTCCTCCGTTGTCCACATCCGCTTCTCCGCTTCCTCCGTTGTCCACATCCGTTTTTCCGCTTCCTCCGTTGTCCACATCCGTTTCTCCGTTTCATCCGTTGTCCACATCCGTTTTTCCGCTTCCTCCGTTGTCTACATCTGCTTCTCCGCTTCCTCCGTTGTCTACATCTGCTTCTCCGCTTCCTCCGTTGTCTACATCCGCTTCTCCGCTTCATCCGTTGTCCACATCCGCTTTCACCCGCCCGCCATCTTGACCTTGTACCCCAGCCTGCGTAGCACCTCCGCGATTTTCTCGCGCTGCTCACCCTGGATTTCAATAACGCCATCCTTAACCGTCCCGCCGCTGCCCACTGCCCGCTTGAGGGTCTTTACCAGAGCGTTCAAGTCGGCTTCGGTCAAAACCAGATTCTTCACGAGCGTTACCCCCTTGCCGCCGCGTCCCTTCGAGTCGCGGTGAAGGTAAGCCGTCTGCTGCTGGGGTGGCAGAGATTGCGCAACAGCATATTTTTTCTCAGGTTGGCGGCGCTGGTCGCCCTGCTCCGATGACCAGACCGTGCGGCTCTCACTGGGGGACATAAAAACTCACTTCTCGTGAGCGTTCTGCCGAACGGCTGACTCGATAAACGCCTGGAACAACCGCCGCGCCGATTGGTGTTCCACCAGCCATTCGGGATGCCACTGCACCGCCAACCCAAACGGATGCCCCGGCAGTTCCACCGCTTCGACCAGTCCATCCGGCGCATAAGCAGCCGCTTTCAAGGCAGGTGCCAGGTCTTTAATGCCCTGGTGATGCAGGCTGTTGACGCCTGGCATCGATTCGTCCAAAATTTGCGCCAGGCGGCTATCCTTTTCCACCCGCACTAAATGCGCCAAATGAGTTCGCGGAAAACCCTCATGCCAGTCATGCCGAATCGCGCCGGGGAGCTGGTCGGCAATGTCGGTAAACAGCGTCCCGCCCAGCGCCACGTTGACCACCTGCAAGCCCCGGCAAATGCCCAGGAACGGTTTCCCGCCTTCCGCGGCGGCGCGCAAAAGCGGCAGTTCGAGCGAGTCCCGTTCCGGGTCCACGCCGCCCACCTTCGGGTGGTCGAGGCCGTCAAAAATCCGCGTTTCAATGTCACCGCCGCCAGTAAAGACAATCCCATCTAGCCGCTTGTAAAATTCTTGCCATTCGGGTTCGGCCAAAAGATTAGGAATCAAAACCGGCAGGCCGCCAGCATCCAGAATTGCTCGGATATAATGCGTTGCCAGCGAAATCACCGGATTGCCATATTCATTCTTGCTGGTGTAGGTGGTCAAGCCAATCAGAGGACGAGAGCGCGCCATATCAGCTCCAAAGCGGTAAAGTTATAGGCCCGGATTATAGTGCAGAAATAGATGCTTTTCGGCCTCTTTTTTCAAACAGCCTCCAAATTTCCACCACCAAAGCAAAAATTCCCAGGCGTAGCACATCCTGCTTACCTATCAATGGCGCATTCCAGCCGCCGTGAATCAGGCCTGTTAGCACCACATTACGCGTTCGTAAGAAGAAGTAAGCAAAAAATAACCCAATCAGGAAAATCTCCATCAACTCGGGCAGAACTACAAACCACGCGCCTTGCCCGCCAAGAACGCTCAACTTGACCGGCACATGCGCTGTTGCAAAAATCAGGCCAGAGGCCAGAACCGCCAACCAGTCCTTCCACGTTTGGGTAAAGCGGGAAAAAACACATTGCAGACGTGTCAGCAGGTAGCCCCGAAAGAGAAGTTCCTCGGCAACGCCAACAAACAACCATTGCTGCAAAATGTCGGCTGGCGCGCCGATGAATAACGAGATATCCTGTCCGCTAGCGCGCACCTGAGGCAGAGCAAGCAACGCCCACACTCCGGCCCAAACAACCCAACCAGCGGCAAGGACAATCACGGTTTGAGGAATTTTAGAAACGGTAAGGCCAATCGTTTGTGGCGCAATAGCATCTCGCGCTAACGCCCGCCAGGCCAGAAAACCCCACAACAGCGCAAAAAAAATCGTCAGCAGGTATCTTGCCCAATCATTCTCAGCCACCAGCGGAACAATCCATCGAAAAAGGACAAACCGAATCAGGTAAATCAACAGTATCACCCCAAAAAGCGTCGCAGAACCGTTCATCCAGGCAATCGCTTTTTGACTCCTGTTTTCCATGCTTCCAACTCTCCTTTCTAATGATTACTCAAACTTGAACCTCCAAACCCCAACCAGGAAAAAGACCGCCGCAAACCCCAACAACACGCCCGCTTCTGGCAGAATATCCACCAGGCCGCGCTCGCGCAGTACCAGGTCGAGCAAGCCCTGCATGGCCCAGGTGGTCGGCAGGATGTGAACCACTGTCCGCACGGCTTCGGGAAAAAGTTCGAGCGGATACCAGCAGCCGCCCAACAGCGCCATGACCATGCCAAACATGATGCTTAAACCGTTGGCCTGGCTTTCGGATTTGATGAACGTCCCCATCGTCGTGCCGAACGCAGCCGCGGCCAGCGCCGCCGCTGTCAGGATGACCGCCAACGCGAGCGGGTCGCGTCCCCATTGGAGATTCATCACAAATATCCCAAACAAGACCAGCAAGGACATCTGGAGCAGGGCAAAGGCCACCTGGCCGAGAATCGTACCCAGCAGGAAGATGGCTTTGGTGGAAGGCGTGGTCAGCAGGCGGCGCAGCGTTCCTTGCTGGCGCTCGTAGGCAAACATGGCCGAAATGCCAAAGAGCGGAATAAAAACCCAGGTAATCAATTGCCCGGCAGACGAATTGGCGCGCGGGTCCCAGTCCACTTGCTGTTCGGGTGTATCCCCCTTGACGACCGTCACGCGCTGCGGAGCGTCTGCCTGCAACTGGCGAGCGGTTTCGAGCGATTTATCGAAATAAGCCTGCTTTTCGGCCTCGCTTGCAAACGGCATTTGCTGTTCGCGCTGGCTGACGGCGTTATTGGCCGCCCCGACCGCGCTCGAAACCGAACGGAGCGCCGTCAGGATGGCGCGTTCAGCCACGGTAGCGTTGATATTGTTCGGCTGCTGCAACAGTTCCACTTCGGCAGAACCGGCATTCAGGGCAGAAATATCCAAATCCGCAGGCAGGATAAATAAAGCGGAAGCGCGCCGCTCGTCGAACTGTTTCTGTCCCTCGGCGCGGGAGACCACTTCCGGGCGCACGGCGGTTGACTTCTCCAATTCGGTCACAATCTGGCGCGAGACGGTATTCTCCGCCTCGTCCACCACCAGCAGGCGGATGCGCGGGTCTTGCTCCCCGCTGGGCGCGCCGCCTGCCAGCAGGAAGGTGAACACAATCGGCAGGACGATGAAAAACACCCATTCCCACGGGCTGGCAAAGCGGATGATAGCGTCTTTGTAGATAATGGCAAAGATTTTTTTCATAGCCTATCGTTTCATAACATTCGTCCGGCTGAAAATAAGCGCCGAAACCACGAACAGCGACGCTCCCATCACCAGCAGGGCGATAATCGGCTCGGCCAGTTGCGGCAGACCGCCGCCCAGCGCCAGGGTAGTGAAGCCGTCCAACCCCCAGGCGTTGGGCGTGATTTTGCTCGCCATCCGCACAAAAGGCGGCAACTGCTCCAGGCTGATGAAACTGCCGCCAAGAATCCCGAAAATCAGCATGATGGACGAACCAAGTGCGCTCACCTGCCCTGCGCTGCGCCCGACGGCCGTCAGCAGCAAGCCCCAGCCGGTCGCGCCAAAGACGGCGGCCAGGATGAGCAAGACCAATCCGAGCGGGTCGCCCCAGCGGACGCCAAAGAAAACGCTCGATGCCAGAATCAGAATACCAACCTGCGCGACCCCGGTCAGAAACATCCCAAAAATCTTACCGCCCAAAATTTGATACGAGACGGTTGGAGAGACCAGCAGACGCGGCAGCGTCCCCTGGGCTTTTTCGGCCAGGATGGAACGCCCGCCATATGAGACGGTGTACATCAGAAACATGAGCGCCATGCCAGGCGCCATGTAGGCCAGCGGGTTGAATTGAACCGCGTCGGCGCCTTGCGAGACTTTTTTGAGAGTAATAGCAGCCGCCGAAGCCGAATCGGTTTCGGCGTTCTCAAACATGCCCCGCGCCAGGGCTTCCACCTGCTCAGAAGGCATGTCCTGAATGCCAGGAATGCCAAGCATGGCGGTCATGCCGGTAATGCGGCCTTCCTCTACGCGACTGATAAACTCATCCACAATCGCTTTGATGACCCCCGCCGAGGTGGGACGGGCCGGGTTGCTGTAGATTTCGATTTGAACCGGGTCGGGAGAGAATGTCCCAGCCGTGGGAATGATGCTTTGGGTGAACCCGGCCGGGATGATGACCGCCGCCGCAGCCTGGTCCTCGTCAATGAAACGGTAAGCGGCTTCAGCCGAGTCCGCCCCGGTTGGCTCTACCAGCATGGATAAATCTTCGGAGTAGAACACATCCACCAGCGCGTTCCCCAGTTCTCGATTATCCAGATTAACCAGAACCACTGGAATATCAGATAACCCGGAGCCGCCCCTGCCAAAACTGCCGGTGACAAACCCCATCCCCAGGGTCAAGAGAAAAGGCGCAAGCAGCATGAAGGTCATCGCCGCCCGGTCGCGGAACATGAGTTTCAGGTCTTTCAAGCCAATCAGGAGGAGTTTGAGCATAATGAGAACCCCAGGTTTGGGAAGAACTTCTGTCAGTCGCGCAGCGCCCGCCCGGTGAGATGCAGGAAGACCGCTTCGAGATTCGGCTCGCGGATATCTATAGAGCGGATTTTAATGCCGCGGTCGTTGGCCGCGCCAACCACCGCCGCCAGCACGTCTTCGGCCTGGGGCGTGATGACGCTGACCTGATGGTCACTGGCCTGAGCCTGGAGGATGCCTTCAAGCCCAATCAGAGATTGCGCCAGGGCCGCCGGGTCGTCATTTTCGCTGATGTGAAGGAGAAGAGTCTCGGTCTGACCCACTTGCTGGGTCAGTTCCTTCTGCGTGCCAAGAGCAATCATCTCACCATGGTCAATAATGCCAACCCGGTGCGAAAGTTCGGCGGCTTCTTCCATGTAGTGCGTGGTGTAGAGGATGGTCATGCCCTGGGCATTCAATTCTTTGACGTTGTCGAGAATGGCGCGGCGGCTCTGCGGGTCAATTCCTACCGTCGGCTCGTCCATAAACAGGAGTTGCGGCTTATGGAGCAGGCCAACGCCAATGTTCACGCGCCGCTTCATGCCGCCGCTGAAGGTACGGACGCGGTCTTTGGCGCGCTCCGTCAATCCGATTTGCTCAAGGACTTCTGCAATGCGGCTGGCAAGGGCTTTGCCACCCAGACCGTACATTTGCCCCCAAAATTCCAGGTTTTCGCGGGCGGTCAGGTCTTCATAGAGCGCCAAATCTTGCGGCACGACGCCAATGACGCGCCGCACGGCCATCGGGTCCTTGAGAATGGAATGCCCGGCAATGGTCGCGTCGCCTTCGGTGGGGTCATAGAGCGTGGAGAGCATGGAGATGGTGGTCGTCTTGCCTGCGCCATTTGGGCCAAGCAGGCTGAAGATTTCGCCCTGCTGGATGTCAAACGAGACGCCTTTAACAGCGGTAAAATCGCCGTATTTTTTGACCAGGTTGTGGACTTGGAGAATCGGCGGCATGGTGCCTCCTAAGAAAGAGTATAGAAAATATAGCGTCATTGGCGCAGGAAAAGTTGCAAACAGGCAGTTTTGTTTCACATGCTTTGCATTGAACATCCCCACCCGGGCATCAGAAAGGCCCAATCAGCCCAGCAGGGCAGGCAAATCGAGATGCGTAAAATCTGGCACGGCGCGCAAGACGTGGGGCTGCCCTTCCACTTCGTGAGGTTCGATGGTGGTACAGAGCAGAACGGCGTCCATGCCGGCACGGCGGGCTGCTTCAATTCCGGCCAGAGCGTCTTCAAATACCAGACAGGATTGTGGCTTTGCTCCCAACGTCTCGGCAGCTTTCAGGAAGATTTCCGGGTCGGGTTTGCCGTTTTTGACCTGATGCGCGCCTACAACAGCCTTAAAATGCCGCCGCAGGTCAAGGTCATCGAGAATAAAAGAGACATTCTCCGGCGGGGCGGCAGTCGCGACCGCCATCGGAAGTTTGAGGGCATGGGCCTGTTCGAGCAGGCGCAACAGGCCAGGCAGCGGCTCTCGGCAGCAGGCATATCGTTCACGATACAGGGCTTCCTTTCGTGCGCTCCAGTAGGCAAGTTCGGCGTCGGTAATTTCGCGGCCAAACATCATGCGCAGGATTTCAACGTTTTTCTTACCGGTCGTGGCGCGGTTGAATTCATCCAGGTCAATCTGAATGCCCGCCTCAGCCAGCGTGTCGCTCCAGGCCTGGTTATGTATGGGCATATTGTGGACGAGCGTGCCGTCCATGTCGAAAATGAGGGCAGTATATTTCATGGGGCTATTTTATACCAGTAAGAACGGAAAAGCGGAGAATGACCACATGTTATCCCACATGCAAGGAGGGAGTGGTTTTTGTCGGAACTGCTATCGAGAACAACCAAAAAGCCCTCGCGTCCAGCGAACGCGCAGGGCTTTTTCGGATGACTTCTGCAAAAGACTGACTGCTACACCCTCGGCCCCGCCTCCACCACCTCCTGCGGCGTGCCGTCGGTAAATTTGGCAAAGTTCTGTATGAAACGGGAGGCCAAATCTTTGTAACGCCTGTCATATTCGGCGCGGCTGGGCCAGCTTGACCAGGGTTCCAGCACAGAATCGGGAACGTCGGGGCAGGTTTTGGGGACTTCAAAGCCAAAGACCGGGTCGCGGTAGTATGCCACGTTCGCCAGTTTGCCGGTCAGGGCGGCATTCAGCAGGCTGCGCGTGTGGCGAATGCTGATGCGCTTGCCCACGCCATACGGCCCGCCCACCCAGCCAGTATTCACCAGCCAGCAGGTCACGCCGTAGCGTTCGATTTTGCGCTTTAAGAGCTGCGCGTATTTGTAGGGATGATGTACCATGAACGGCCCTCCAAAGCAGGCCGAGAAGGTGATTTCCGGTTCTTTGCCCAGGCCGACCTCCGTCCCGGCAATTTTGGCCGTGTAGCCGCTGATGAACTGGTAGAGCGCCTGATTGGGCGTGAGCCGCGCAATGGGCGGCATGACGCCACTCGCATCGCAGGTCAGCATAATGATATTTTTCGGGTGACCGGCTTTTTTCTCAGGGACGGCGTTGGCAATGAATTCCAGCGGGTACGAGGCGCGGGTGTTTTCGGTCAGGGTGTCGTCGTCCAAATCAATGTAGCGCGTCACCGGGTCATAAGGCACGTTTTCAAGAATTGTCCCATAGCGTTTGGTGGTGGCGTAGATTTCGGGTTCGGCGCTTTCAGAAAGCCCGATGACTTTGGCATAGCATCCGCCCTCGAAGTTGAACACGCCTTCGTCGCTCCAGCCGTGTTCGTCATCGCCGATTAAGCGGCGGGTGGGGTCGGCGGAGAGGGTGGTCTTGCCGGTGCCGCTCAGGCCAAAGAACAGCGCCACATCGTCCGGGTCATCCGGGCTGACGTTGGCCGAGCAGTGCATGGGCAAGACGCCCTGCAAAGGCAGCAGGTAGTTCAAAATAGTGAAAACAGACTTCTTGATTTCGCCCGCGTAAGCCGTGTTGCCGATAATTGCCAGTTTTTTCTCAAACGACAGGCAGATGAAGGTTTCGCTGGCGGTGTTATCCATGGCTGGCGATGCTTTGAAAGAAGGCAGGGCAAACAGCGTAAACTCCGGCACGAAGCGCTTGTATTCCTCCAGCGAACCAGGCAGCAGAAACATATTGCGCGCGAACATGCTGTGCCAGGCCATTTCGGTCACAATCCGCACCGGCAGGCGGTAGGTTTCATCCGCGCCGCCATACACATCCTGCACGAACACATCCCGCCCTTGCAGGAAGCCCAACATGCGGGCATAGAGTTCGTCGAATTTGCCCGGCTCAAACGGGCGGTTATACACGCCCCACCAGATATTGCCCTCCGAATCAGTCTCGCGCACCACGAACTTATCGTTGGCCGAGCGCGCGGTGTGCTTGCCAGTATTGGTCACAAACGGCCCGCCGACTGCCGTTGCGCCCTCGCCGCGAAAAATCGCTTCCTCGTAAAGAGCCTCGGTGGAAAGATTCCAGTATGCCAGGCGCAGGTTCGACACGCCATGATTGGACAGGTTGTAATCTGCCTTGCGGGTTTGGGCCACGCCTTCGGCGGGGGTTTTGATGTTCAGTAAATTATTCATAGGTTCTCCTGTTGCCCTGAGCAGAGTGACGAGCGGCAACGACATCGTACCCGAAGGGTAGTCGAAGGGCATTTTCCCAACGAACTGCGCTTCGACTTCGCTGCGCTCCGCTCAGCGCGGCAAATGTTTACAACCAATCTCTCACCATTTTTCGGTCGCCAATGTAAATTTCATTCGGGCTGGTGGGGTCGAGCGCCCATTTGATGCGCGCAATACCCTCGGTCACGTCCTTGACCGTGCCAGAAATCGACAGGCGGATATGCCCTTCCATGCCAAACTCCTTGCCCGGCACCGTCACCACCAGGGCCTTTTTGAGCAGGAACCTGGAAATTTCGACCGAGCTGGCGTTGAAAGCCCGCAAATCGGGCAGGGCGTAAAACGTCCCATCCGGCTTAATGAGCCGCGCCCCGTTGAAAGTTCGCATCTCCTGCAATAAAACTTCGCGGTTATTTTGGATTTGGAGCCGAATCGCCTCGACCACATTTTGCAGACCATTCAGCGCGCCCTCGGCGGCGGCCTGGCTCACGGGCGAGACTCCCGAAGTCGTCTGTACCGTCACATTGGTCATCACCCGCACGAGCGGCTTTGGAGCAACCACCCATCCCACGCGGAATCCCGTCATCCCATACACCTTTGCCACCCCGTTGACCACAATGACGTGGCTGTCTTCAATGTCTTTGCTGGTAAAGCGCCAGGCAGGAACAGCCTGCTTGCCGTCAAAAACCAGTTTGTGATAAATATCATCGCAAATCAGAAAAATGCCCTTGCGCTCGCAGAAATCGACCAGTTTTTCAATCAATTCGGGCGGGTAAACCACGCCGGAGGGGTTATTCGGGCTGTTGACAATGATTGCGCGGGTGTAACCTGTCACCGCCCGCTCAATTTCCGCGAAGTTTGGGGTAAAAGTCCCGTCTTCAGGAGTCACAATCACCGGCACGCCGTAGCACATCTTGATAATTTCTGGATACGAGACCCAGTACGGGGCCAGCACAATCACTTCATCCTGCGGATTCAGGATGCTATAAAAAATATTGAACAGCGACTGCTTGGCCCCATTGGTGACAATGACGTTTTCAGGAGAAACCAGCCGGTCGTAATTTTCCTCGGTATAACGGATGATGGCCTTCTTGAGGGCGGGCGTGCCATCGGCGGGGGTATATTTCACCTCGCCGCTGGTCAGTTTGGCCGCCGAGGCCAGGATGGCGTTGATGGGCGTCTTGTTCTTCGGTTCGCCGATTCCCAGGTGAATAACGGGTTCGCCCCGCTCGCGCAGCAACCGGGCCTCTTCGTTTAGCGCCAGGGTTGGCGATTCGGCAATTTCGGAGGCAAGTTTACTCAGTCTCATTGATTCTCCTTTGTAGAATAAGTTAAAACAAACCTGGTCAGCATTTACACGCTGACCAGGTATAGTACGACCACCGCCAAAGGGCGCTGACAATTGAATTGTCAGACATCACTGTCATGAAATGATTATACTACGAGGCGGCAGCGAAAAAAATCACGTCAAATGTCACAAAGCCCGGCACGAATCTTGCAACATCTCTTGTAAGTTTCTTTTACAAGAGGTAACCATGAATAATCTCATCATCGAAGCCATTGGACGCTGTAACCCGGATGAACCGCTCAACCCCGGCGACCCACGCTGGTGCGACTTCGACCCGGCGCGTGGCACCAATCTGCACGACCGCATTACCCGCCGTCTGCGCGGAGCCGAGGCCGAACGCAAATACAGTCACATTGCTGTCGCCGGGCATCGCGGCTGTGGAAAATCCACCGAACTGGCGCGCGTGATGGACCGCGCCAAAGCCGAAGGGTATCTGCCGCTCTACGCTGTTGTCAACGAACAAGCCGACCCGAACGAAATCGGCTTTGGCGACCTGTTCCTGTTGATGCTTCGCCTGCTCGATGAAGCGTTCGACTCAGATAAAAAACTCCGCCCCCTGCCCGATAAAGCCGTCAAAATTGTCACCGACTGGTTTCAAGAAGTAACGCATATCGAACAGCGCGAGGTCGAGCGGGTCATTGCGTTTTCAGGCGAAGCCGGGCTAGGAATTAACACGCCACTTGGTAAACTACTCTCTGGTCTAAGCCTGTTGCGCAAAACAACCGGCAAACAGCGCGAAGAAATCAAACAAGCCGTGGAGAAATATCCCGACCAGCTGCGCCAAAACCTGAACCTGCTCCTGGCCGAATCGCGCAAAATCTCGAACCGGGCCTATCCGCGCGGCATCATTTTCATCCTGGATAACCTCGACCGCTACCCACCGGAGATGATTAGCCGTGCGGTCCTCACCAACGCCGACCTGCTCAACGGCGTCGATGCGCATACTATCTTCGTCCTTCCCATCTCTCTACTCTACAACCCACCCGGTGAAACGGTCGAAGACCGCTACGAACCCGAAAGCCTGCCCATGCTGCCAGTGTACCCACGCGGCAACTACTACTCCATTCAGGAGAAAAGTATCACTGCGTTGCTCAACGCCATCTACCTGCGCGTGGATAAAAGCCTGTTCGCCGACCCTTCAATTGCGGTGCGACTGGCGCATCTTTCGGGAGGCTGTCCGCGCGACCTTTTGCGGCTGCTCAAGGAAGCCTTACTCGAATCTACGAATGCAATTGATGAGCGCGCCGTCAACCGCGCCGCCAGCCTGGTACGTGGCGAAATGGCGCGCAAACTGACTCTGCGGCACTACGACCTGTTGGCGAAAACCCACATCGAAAACACCATCAATCCCGATGAAGATGGCCGCTTCCTGCTCTATCGCCGCGCCGCGCTGGAATACGAAGCCGAACGCTGGATTGGCGTTCACCCTCTGCTGTGGGAAACGCCAGAATTCAAAGCATCACTCGACACGCTCCGAAGACAACGTGGCAGCGTGTTGCGCGCCTGACTTGGCCGCAATGCGAAATTCATTTCCCAACCTCCAATTTACCCATTTATTCCATAAACCACTCGCCCCATAATCATGCCAGGATAAAACGATTATACGCAAATGAATACCAGAATTACCGATTCTCCTGACGAGTTTGAGCGGCTAAGGCGCTTTGCCATGTTTCACCAGGGACAGTTTTCGCTGGGGTTGGCGCGCGTGAATGACCCGCGCCAGCGCAACGAGGTCATCACGCGGCTCGAGGATGCTCTGCATGCCGAGGGCATTCGCCTCATCCATCTCGACCTCTCCAATCGACATCCCGAAAACTTGCGCCAGGCACTCCAATCCATCCCGCAAGGGCGCACATTGCTCGAAAAACCGCGCCAGGCTGCACTGGCTGTGACGGGCATGGAACATCTCATCGAAATGACCAACCTGGCGGGAAAACGAGCGCCATTTGCAGCGGCGCTTAATGCCGAGCGCGATATCCTGCGCTCCACCCTGCCCATCCCGGTCATCCTGTTCCTGACCGACCTGGCCATGGATCAACTGGATATCTCCGCGCCAGATTTTTTCGACTGGTATAGCAGCGCCTTCCATTTTCAGGCCATTGGGCTGTCGGCAGCGCGCGCCGAGCCAGCGACCGGCAGCGTTCTTCGCCAACAACCAGAGGAGATTACTCGCCCGGCAAAGAAAAATCTGGAAGCGATGGAATCTTTGCGAAAAAAGATTGAAAAGGACCCTGCCAGGCGCAATGAGCTGGCAACCCTGCTGTTCATCATCGGGCGCAATTATGCTTCGCTACCCGGTTTTTCGGACCGCCAACTGGCCGTTTCGTATTTGAAACAAAGCGCGCGCCTGTTTCACGAACTCAACGATAAAATCCACGAAGCCGCCTGCCTGTCGAAACTGGCCGAAGTGTATTACTGGATTGACGATTACGAGCAAGCCGTAGACCACCTCCAACAGGCAATTGCCTTTTATGACCGTGCCAACGATTTATCTAAAATCGCAGCCTGCCAGCAACGCCTGGGCGATGTCTATATTCAACTCTCTGAAACAAAACTGGCAGAGCAGCACTACCAACAGGCACTGAATATATATCAAAAACAAGGGCAAAAATCAGGGGTGGCTGCTTGCATCCGCGGCCTGGGCGACATCGCCCGCCTGACGGGGAACTTCTCCAAAGCGGAACGCCGGTATCGGGCCGCCCTGCCGCTTTATCGAGAAGAGAAAGACCGCCTGGGCGAGGCCAATTGCATCCAAAATATGGGCGATATCCTGCTCCATCAAGGACAATACCGACAGGCGCAAATCCGCTACAGTGAATCTTTCAAAATCTACCAAAAAATGGCCAATCAACTCGGCAAAGCCAATTGTCTGCAAGGCCTGGGACATGTTGCCCGTCTGCAAGGCGACCTGGGAACAGCACGTCAACAGTATACAGAAGCATTACAAATCTATCGCGCCATCGGCTACCGTCTGGGCGAAGCAGGATGCATTGAAAACCTGGGCGACCTGGCGCGCCGCCGCGAGGAATACGACGAAAGCGAAAGACAATACCTCGAGGCTCTCAGTACATACCGTTCGTTGCGCAACAAACTCGGCGAGGCCAACGTATTCTACGGCTTAGGCGAACTCTTCTTTCAGAAAGGAGAACCCGAATCCGCTCAACTCTCCTTCAAACGTGCTGAGAGCATTTACCGAAAATCTGGAGCACGGCTGGGCGAAGCCAACACGCTTGCCGCCCTGGGGGCAATTGCCCTGCTTGACGGGCAGGAGCAAACCGCCCGACAGGCTTTGCAACGCGCCTGCCAAATCTACCTCGAGATTGGCGACCGCTACTCAGTAGCAGCACAAACCGGAAATTATGGCTGGCTGTTATACGAAAAAGGGAAGTTGCCCGAAGCGCGTGCCTATCTCTGGCGCGCAGCAGAATATTTTACAGTTTTAGGTTTGCATGAACAGGCAGAACGGCACCAGAGAGCAGGGGAAAAAGAGTAGCGCGGGACATCAATCCCGCGCCAGTGTTTACTTCAAGGAGTCGAAATCTTGTGGATTTCCCAGCGAAAGCGTGGTTACGCCCTCCAGAATGCGCTTGACCAGCCCGCCCAAAACAGAACCTGTTCCCACTTCAACAAATGTTTCCACGCCCTGGGCATGCATCCAAGACACGGATTCTGTCCAGCGCACCCGATTTTGCATCTGCGCGCGAACATCAGCGCGCAAGGCTTCAGCGGCTAAAAGTGGGGCGGCAGCGACATTACCCACCACCGGGATTTTTGCATCGGAAAAGGGCGCTTCATTTACGACGGCATCCCACTCGGCCTGAATCGTTGCCATCAGCGGGGAGTGCGCCGCAATGCTGACAGCCAGCGGTAACGCACGCTTGGCCCCGGCGGCCTTGGCCCCGGCAATGGCCCGCTCCAAAGCGGTTTTATGCCCGGAAATCACCACCTGCCCGGGGCAGTTATCGTTGGCAACCTGAACCACTTCATCGGCAGTACTGGCTTGAACACAAACCGCATCGAGGGTGGGAATATCCAGCCCCAAAATGGCCGCCATGCCGCCGGGGTTGCGTTCCCCGGCCAGTTTCATCAATTCGCCGCGCTTACGAACAAGACGCAGGCCATCAGCGAAGGAGAGCGCGCCTGCCGCGGTGAACGCGGAGAGTTGCCCAAGCGAGTGTCCGGCCACAAATGCCGGCACAGGCGTTGGCGCTATCGCTTTCCAGGCCGCCAGGGAGTGAATGAACAGGGCGGGCTGGGTGTTAATCGTGTCATCCAATTCCTCTTTGGGGCCATCCCACATCAATTTGGAAAATGGGAAGCCAAGAATTGCATCGGCTTCGTCAAACACGGCGCGCGCAGCGGGGAATGCTTCGGCCAGGGCGTACCCCATGCCAACGGCTTGCGACCCCTGTCCCGGAAACACAAAAGCAGTTTTAGAAAAATCAATCGTCATGGTTCACCTCGTGGGATTAAACACAAACGCGCCGTGAAGGTCACGGCGCGCCGGTGACGAAAGCAGGTTATTCCTTCGATTTCTTGACTTCGATGACTTCACGACCCTTGTATTGCCCGCACTTGGGGCAGACGGTGTGAGGCAGGCGCATTTCACCGCAGTTGGGGCAAGCAACCAGGTTCTGGGCCTGTAAGGCATCGTGGGCGCGGCGGCGGTCACGGCGACCCTTCGAATGTTTACGCTTTGGATGAGGGGGCATGCTTTACTCCTTAATATGATTGCATCCATTCCTGGATAGTACCCGTTTAAGCGGGCTGATTATAGCGGGGGCAAGGCCGGATGTCAAGCGGCGATTCGATGTTTTTTCCAATATCTCTGCAAACCATCCGCGCTCATGGCAAGGGGATTGGCAAGGCGATAAGCTTCGATTTCTTCGTCGGTCAGGCCTTCGGCGCGGCCTTGTGCTTCCATCCAGGCCACAAATTTCTCTCTCAGCGCTTCAGCAGGGGGTTCGGCGGGCATGGTTTCGAGCAGCCAGCGTTCCACCTCGTCGAGATTGCGCAAAATCGTCTGGAGATGCCATTCAACATCCTGGAAAATGCCAAAGTGCGTGGGAGCAATGCGACGGAAGCCAACTTTTTGCAGACGCCGGACGCTCTCGCGCCACTTTTCGAGGTGGAATTCCGGCGGGGGCATGGGCAGGCGCATGTAGCGGTGGCCAGGAATGCGCACCGCGCCCACATCGCCGCTGAAGCACAAGTCCTCGAACTGGTAGGCAAAATGGTGTTCGGCGTGACCCGGCGTGTTGAGCGCCACCAGCCGCAGGCGGCCAACCGCCACTTCCTGATTGTCTTCGAGGATGGTCAGTTTATCCGCCGGGACGGGCAGAAAGTCGCCCCACAAGGGCTGCATCAGGTCGCCGTAAATGCGAGTAGCGCTGGCTATCAGTTTTTCGGGGTTGAGCAGGTGTGGCGCTCCCACCGGGTGAACAAAAATCTGCGCGCCCTGCGAGGCCAGGTAGCCTGCCGCGCCAGCGTGGTCAAGGTGGATGTGGGTCAGGAAGACGTGCGTGATGTCGCGCAAGGCGAAGCCGTGAGACGAAAGAGCCTTCTCCAAGGCGAGAACGGTCGAGCCGGGGCCTGATTCCACCAAAACGATACCGGTACTATGCTTGAGCATGTACGAGGCGATGGCGCGCGGCTGTCCCTGGAAATTTAAGTCGAGGGGGGTAACGGAATTGCCTGCCAAGTGCGGTTCTCCAATCCTTTGTGTAAATTTGCAAACGCCTGCAAAGCCTCGGTCAAGTCGGCGTCTTTGTAGATTTTACAAACAGCCACCCCGCGCTGCTCCAGTTTGTCAGCCAGGGCTTCGGAGCCGGGCCGACCGCCGAAACTTTCGGCCATGAGCAGCAACACCAGCGGACGCAGGTTGCGGCGCTGGAGCAACTCCACTGCCAGGAGAACATCATCACGGCTGGAGGGGGTAATCAGCACCGCGCTCGAGCCGAGCGGCATCTGCGGGGATTGCAAGTCTACCAGGCTGGCAAGCGAAAGCTGGCCCTCGCCGCTTACAAAGGCCAGGGTTTCCAGCACTTTACTCTCCTGGCGTTCGCTACGCTCGGCAGGGATGACCGTATAGACCGGCCCATTGGTCACCAGGCCCACCGCGCGGCGCTGTTCAATAAAATAATGCGCCAGCGATGCCGCGATACATGCGCCATATTCGATGGTGGATGCCGCGAGTTTAATCTTTGGACGACGAATAAACATCCAATCGTTCCACACTTGCTCCACATCAGACTTTTGTTCGGACTGAATTCCCAACTGAGCATCCAGGAAAATCCATAACTCGGCCTGGGGGTCCTGCTCGAACTCTTTGACCATTAACTTGCCGCGCCGGGCAGTAGAGGGCCAGTGAATGCGCTTGAGGGGGTCGCCGGTGACGTATTCGCGCACGCCCGCGGCATGGGGGGTCACCTCGTAGGCTTTGCGGCGAATGGCTTTGCCGCCAGGCAGCATCCCTGGGGGAGATGGAAAATCACTCAGTGGAATAATGAGGGGCAAGACGAGCAACGAATCGGTGGCTGGAAAAGTTTTTCGCGCCGAAAAAAAGCCAAACGGGTCGCCAGAGCGAAGGGTGGTCGGCCCCAACGGAAACGCGCCGCGGCGGGTGAGCCAGGTTCGGGCCAGGTAGGTGCGATTCTCCCGACTACCAATCATGGTTAGCAGACGTGAACCGGCGGCTTGCGGCAGAGTGGACTCGTTCTCAATTTCCAGGAAAAGGCGCGGCAGGCGGGTAGAATTTGAGATTTCGATGGTCTCCTCGAAAATGTCACCCACGCTGGCGCGCAGGGAACGCGCCTGGCGCATAACCCGTACTCCGCGCAACGAAATCCCCGTCCAAACCCAGGCCGCAAGCAACACCAGCGCGCTCATGTAAATCAGGCGAACGTAGAGCAATGCCCCGGTAGCGGCCATGCCAACCCCACCAACTACCAGAAGTAAAAGAAAAACCATCCAGCCGGTATGACGCTTGCCCATATCAGGCGTTGAAAGTACCACCAGGAACAGGAACCGCAAGCAGAATTTCCTGAACGATGCGTTCAGCAGTGACCTCGCGCAGACGCGCCGCCGGGTTGACAATGATGCGATGAGACAAAATGGGCTGCGCCAGCGCTTTTATATCGTCGGGCAAAACATGGTCGCGTCCGTTCAAGGCAGCGCGCGCCTGCCCGGCGCGGAAAAGTCCCAGCGAACCGCGCGGGCTGGCCCCTAAATATACATCGGGATTGCTGCGAGTGCGATGGGTTAATTCCACGATATAGCGTTTGATGGAATTCGCAACGTAGACCGTTTTGACTGTCTCGGCGGCCTCCAGAACCTCTTGGGAAGAAAAAACCGGGGAAATCTGCTCAACAGGATGTTGGAGTTGCTGGCCTTCAAGCACCGCTACCTCGTCGGCCAGGTCAGGATACCCTAAGCGGATACGCAGCAGGAAACGGTCGAGCTGGGCTTCGGGCAGAGGGAAGGTCCCCTCGTATTCGATAGGATTCTGGGTTGCCAACACCATGAAGGGTCGCGGCAACGAATGGGTCACGCCATCCACCGTCACCTGGCGCTCTTCCATCGCTTCGAGCAGGGCAGCCTGGGTTTTAGGGGTGGCGCGATTGATTTCATCGGCCAGAATCACCTGCCCAAAGAGCGGGCCAGGGCGGAACTCGAATTTTCGAGTTTCCTGGTTGAAAATAGAAACCCCAGTTACATCGGAGGGCAGCATGTCGGGGGTGAATTGGACGCGGTTAAATACGCACCCCAGCGATTTGGACATGGCACGCGCCATAACGGTCTTGCCAACGCCGGGAACATCTTCAATGAGAACGTGTCCCTGGCACAGCAGACCAACTACGACCATTTCCAAAGCGCCGCGTTTGCCAACGATGACTTTTTCCAGGTTTCCCAGCAATTTCTCGCCAAAGGCTTTGACGTCTGTCATATCGGATTCCTTTCCTCAAACCCGGTGTTTCCATACGCCGGGTACGCGGCCTGGTGAATGTCTTGATTTTAAGTGAGAATTGAGAGCGGGGCAAGCGGGGGTGGAAAAACCATACTCCAGAGGGGGAGCGCGCTGTCATTTTTCACAATCTAAATCTTCCCTGACGGCTTTTGTCTGGTCTCCGCTGCCGGGAACGCTGCGCTCAATGCGTGCCCACAAAGCGCACAAAGTTGGGCGCATGAATTCGCGCGAGAAACGGTACGCTTCGCGGGTCATGACCCGCGCTTGCTGCCAATCGCCAGCATGGGCGTAGGCTTCGATGAAGACGAAGTTTTCAAGCGGGTCGTTGGGATGGTCGCCGAGGGCCTGCGCCTGTTTGTGCAGGTCAATCACTGCCTGCCAATCGCCATTTTGACGAGCAAGTTCGGCTTTGGAGAAGTAGTAGCACCACGAGCGGGCGATTTCCGGCTGGTAGAAACCCGGCAGCGCGGCGAGATTTTGGGCGCGAATCAGGGCCGGATTGCTCAAAAAGGCAGCATCGCGCAGGTCGGGGGGGAGCAGTTTGTTGAGTGGGTCAATCTCCGGGTCGAGGACGCGCAAACAGCCAGGGGGAGAAAAATTGACAACAATGACCTGCGAGGTGTTTCCGTAGAACGTGGTAGCGAGGTAATTTTGCTCGAAGGCGTGACCCGGTTCGAGCTTGCCCGCCAGGGCGCGGCCTTCAGCCGCCCGGACGGAGGCGAAATAAAGGATATGGTTCATTTTGCCAGCGGGCGAATATATCCAGTTGAGCGGGCCAGAGAGGGAGTTATCGCTAAACACTGTGAGGGGAAGGTCATTGGTGATGACGGTTGTGCCGGGTTCGAGCGAGGGCGCGCGCCAGGTCATTTGCCAGAAGAAGGAGCGCTGGGTGTCCCAATCGCGGCGATAGGTGGCGTTGGTCTGAAAGTGTTTGCCAACCGAAAATCCAACGAATAGAGCCAGCAGGGTCAGTTGCAGGCGCGGGAAGCGGGAGAGAAGTCCCAGCAGGGCGGCCAGGATGAGGCTGGAACCGAGCATGAAGGACAGTGTGAATCTATCTGCTGAGAAGTGGAGTTGCGGCAGGGTACGCTCGCCGACCAGCCAGAAGGCGCCGCCGCCAAGCAGCCAGGCGAGCAGGCCGAGGAGGAGTAATTGCTGACGGAGAAGTGGTAATTCGATATTCGATGTTTGAGGTTGGAGATTGGATGTTCGGAGGAAAAACAAACCAGCGAGCAGGGTAGCGGCCAGGGCGAGGGCAAATGCCGCGATAGTGGTCAACAGCCCCAGGCTGGAGGCGTCTACCGGCTCAAAAGGGAAGAGCCAGGCAAGGGGGAGGGTGGTCCAAAAGGCCTGGAGCATGTTCCAGAGCAGTTTTCCAATCCCCCACAGGAAATTGACGCGCAGGTCGGCGAGGGTCTGGTAGGAGTAACTGGCGTTCTGGTTGGAGAAGAGGAAGGCGCGCCAGAAGGTGACGAGGAGAAAGATAAACAGATAAGGCAGGGAAACACGGAAGACCTTGCTCAGACGGGCCTTGAAAGGGATGTCGAGCAGGAACCAGAAAATGGCGATGCGAAAAAATTCGAGGAAGTAGAAATATTCCATCGTCAGCAAATTGACGAGGGCAAGGGCCAGAGCGGGGATATGCCAGCGCCAGTCCCCTTTTTGGATGGCGAGGACGCTGAAGTAGAGCGAGAGCAGAAAAGCGTTGAGGACGATGTAGAAATGGGTGTACATCAACGCGATGAAGTTCTGTCCGAGCCCGGGGTAAACGAGGAAGAGCGCGGCGGCCCAAAGCGGCAGGCGGGATTGCGGCAAAAGGCGGCTGAAGAGTTTCCAGACCAGCACGGCGGTCAGCCAGCGTAGAAGAATCATCAGGAGTTGCCAGGCCCAGGGATGAGGGCCAACCAGCAGGAGCATGACCTGATAAATCATCCCCCAAAACGGGCGGCTGGTGGAAAAGGTTTGGGTAAGGGCAGCGGGGCCGAGGCGGTAGTAAATCCAGGTCCAGGGGGCTTCATCCCAATAGAAACCGCGCTCCCAGAAGAAGGGGGCGTAGGCGAGCAGGGAGAGAAGAAAGAGAAAGGATGCAGGATGAAGGAAGAATGAGGAAAGGCGGGAGCGGAGGGTCATGCGGGTTCTCTTGGGCAGGGATGGGTAAATCATACCATGATGCCACGCAAAGCACGATTGGCGTTCATGAAAACAGGCAGAATGAAGAGTCTCATCTATAGATTTTACAAATTACGCAGAAGAACCCGCGAAATGGACGTCATCTGTGGATATAATCGGCGCGTGACAACGCCCCAATCTTTGCTCAAAACCGTTTTTGGATACGATACATTCCGCCCCTTGCAACGCGAAGTGATAGAAAACGTGCTGGCGCGGCGCGACAGCCTGGCAATCATGCCCACCGGCGGCGGAAAATCGCTGTGCTACCAGATTCCCGCGCTGATGCTTGATGGCCTGACCGTCGTCGTTTCGCCGCTCATTGCGCTGATGAAAGACCAGGTGGAGCAGTTGCGCGCCTACGGCGTTCCGGCGCTGTATCTGAACTCAACGCTCTCACCCGAAGCCTACGCCGCCAATATGGAACACGTCCGGCGCGGGGAGGTCAAACTGCTGTATGTGGCCCCTGAAACCCTGCTGACCCCGCGCATTTTCAGCCTGCTGGATTCGCTCCAGGTGGATTTGTTGACCATCGACGAGGCGCACTGCATTTCGGAATGGGGACATGATTTCCGGCCCGAATACCGCCAGCTGGTGGATGTGCGCCGCCGTTACCCCAAAGCGACTTGCCTGGCCCTGACTGCCACCGCCACCCCGCACGTGCGCGGCGACATCACCCGCACTCTGGGCTTTTCCCGGTCAAACGAATTTGTTGCCAGTTTCAACCGCGAGAATCTCTACATCGAAGTCGCGCCCAAAACCGAGCCGCTTCGTCAAACGACACGCCTGCTGGAACGATTCAAAGACCAGTCGGGAATCATCTACTGTTTTTCGCGCAAACAGGTGGACGAACTGGCAGCGGCGCTAACGCAGAGAGGCTATTCGGTCCGTCCTTACCATGCCGGATTAGAGGATGGCGAGCGCCGCCGCAACCAGGAAGATTTCATCCGAGACAATGTTCAAATCATGGTCGCTACAATTGCGTTTGGGATGGGAATCAATAAGCCGAATGTGCGTTTTGTCATTCACTATGACCTGCCCAAAAGCGTAGAAGGCTATTACCAGGAAATTGGCCGAGCCGGGCGCGACGGCTTGCCCGCGCACTGCCTGCTGCTCTACAGTTACAGCGATGTGGCTAAATTGCGCTATTTCATCGACCAGAAAGAAGGGAACGAGCGCCGGGCGGCCATGCAGCAGTTGGACGCCATTGTGCGCTACGCCGAAGACGAGCAGACCTGCCGCCGCAAGCCGCTCCTGGCCTATTTTGGCGAACCCTACCCGTCTGCAAAATGCGATAACTGCGACAACTGCACCGCCGCCCCGCCGGTTTTGGAGGATGTGACCATCCCGGCCCAGAAATTCCTGTCGTGCGTCAAGCGCACTGGGGAGCGATTCGGCGCGGGGCATGTCATCGACGTGCTGCGCGGCTCGAAAAGCGAGCGAATCCTGCGGCCAGGACACGATAAACTCTCGACCTACGGTATCGGCGCGGATTTGACCGAAAAGCAGTGGATGCACCTGGGGCGGCAACTGCTCCAGATGGGCTATCTCAAACAGGATGGGGAGTTCCGCACCCTGAGCCTGACCGAAAAAGCGATGGATGCCCTGCGGAAGCGGAGTCCCATCTACGGGCAGTTGCAGGAAGTGGAGGAACGTCCGCGCAATAAAGAAGCGCGCAAGACCGAGCTGGAATATAACCGCGCGCTGTTTGCCCTGCTGCGCCAGAAACGCAAGGAAATGGCCGACGAAGCCGGGGTGCCGCCTTACGTCATTTTCTCCGACAAGACGCTGGTGGAGATGGCGGCGTATTATCCACAGTCACGCGAGAGTCTGCTGAAAATGAGCGGCGTGGGACAGGTGAAATTGAACCAGTACGGCGAGGCGTTCTTGCAAGTCATCGGCGCGTATTGCAAGAAACACGGCCTGGCAGAAAACGCTAAAAAGCGGGCCGCCACGCGTGAAAAGGATGATTCGGGGCGGCGCTATTTGGTGGTGGGCAAAGCCTATAACGAGGGGGCCAACATCCAGGAATTGCTCGACCGATTTGGGGTCAAGACAGGGACCATCATTGACTACCTGGCGCGGTACGCCGCCGCCGGGAACCCGATTCGGTTCGATGAGAGTTTGCAAGCGCTGGCAGGCAGCACGCCCGAAGAGCAGCAGGCAGTTTTTAAGGCGTTTGATGAAGTTGGCGCGGCCTTCCTGAAACCGGCGTTCGATAAACTGGAAGGCCGGGTCAATTACGATGAGTTAAAAATCCTGCGGGTGTTGTATTTGAGTCGGCAGGGGGCGGGAACGGATTGATGGAACGGAAGAACGGATAAGGTGAAGCGGATTTGGGACGTGCTTTTGGCAAGTGAACAATGAATTAACGGCCAATCCGATACTCCATCCGATGCCGGTGATAGCGGCCTTCGGTGAAGGTTTGGGAGATGGTAAAGCCAAATTTGGTGTAGAGCGCAATGGCGGCGGGGTTGTCGGTTTCGACGCTGAGGGCAAGGGAGGCATAGTCGGCGGCGCGGGCGGCTTCGACGAAGGCGGTCAGAATGGACTTGCCCAGCCCCTGTCCACGCGACTGGGGGGCGACGCCGATGTAGGTCAGTTCAATTTGCCCAGGCTGAAGGGTGTTGGCGTCAGAAGCGGAGAGAATAGATTGGGCGAGTTGGACGAGAAGGCCAGGGCGGGTGAAGGCCAGTTTGAGCATTTGCCCGGCAAACCAGAGGAAAGGGGAGCGCAGGCGGGCGTTGAGAGCGGAGGGGTTGGGAGAGCCGAGGCAGTAAGCCAGTAAGCAGTTATCAGTTATCAGTGAGCAGTTATCAGATAAAGCAACAAGGGCGATGACGGATGGGTCGGTTTGGGCGAGTTGGTAGTAGCGCAGGACGAAGGGTTTGCCCAAATCGGTCAGCAGGGTGGGCATGGTGGCGCAGTGCAGGTCGGCCAGGGCAGGGAGGAGGAAGGCGGGGAGACGGGAGAGGGGGGTGAGGACGGCCATCAGTAATCAGTTATCAGTGAGCAGTGTCCGAGGAGAAAGCGCATGGAATATGGGTCTCGATACGCCCTTCGCTGACGCGCAGGGTGACTCCATCCTGCGCGTCAGGCCAGGCCCTTGATGAGAAACGGCCCAAGCGGCCGGACAATGAAGGCGGGCAGGCGTTTCCAAAGAGCGATGGCGAGTTGGAATTTTGGGTTTTTCTGGTTCAGGGCGGGCAGTTCTGCGCCAGGACGCAGGGCATACCAGTAGGCCAGCGGCTGTTTACGCGGTTTCCATTTCATTTTGAAGGTCTCATTGCCCGACCCGACCAGACTGCGGCCAATGTCGTAGGTTTTGAAGCCGCGCCGGGCATAGCGTTCGATAACTTTCCAGTACAGAAATTCCCCGGCGTAATCGGAACGGTAAGCGCGCAGGATATTGGCGTGCAGGTTGGTGACGGCCTTGCCATGTTGGATGAAAACCCCGGCCCCGGCCAGTTTACCATTTGGCGCATAAAGAACGGCAAATTCTAGGGTCTCGCCGAGCGAGTCGGCCATTGCTTTCAGGTAGGATTTGGCATGGTAAGGCGAACCCAACTCGTGCATGGAGCGCGCCAGGGCTTCGCAGGCGTCGTTGAGCAGGTTGAGGCCGCCAAATTTGACGGAGAATCCTTTTTTGAGCGATTTGCGGATATGGTTGCGGTGGTCAGACGAGAAGGCGCGTAAAAGTGCTTCGGTGTCAGGGGTCAGGTCAAGGAGATAGGTGCAATAGACCGGATGTTGAACCCAGCCAGGGGGTGGGGCGGGGTCTTGGGGAGCAAAACGAATGTTGACGTATTCGGCCTTCAGGTCGGCGGCCAGGGCGCGGGCGGCGGCCAGAAGCAGGTCACGGGATTCGGAATCGGTGTAAGCAAACCCGCCATAGGAGCCAAAGGGCGAGGTGGCGAGGTAGTTGCCAAAAATTGGATGCCGGATATGCGCCAGAGCCAGCAGGCCGGTCACTTCGCTTTCAATTTCGGTCTCGAAGCGGTAAATCGGGATGTTGTAAACGCTGCGAACAAAGTTGGACCAGGAATCGAGCGCGGTGAAGGTAGCCGGGCCGGTGAGGGCTTCGGGCCAGTTGGCGGGTTCATCGGGGGCAAGGCGGCGGAGGGTGACAGTCATCAGTGAGCAGTAATCAGTTATCAGTAATCAGTGAGCAGTTATCAGTGAGCAGTTATCAGTGAGCAGTGAGCAGTTATCAGTAAGCAGTTATCGGTGAGTAGTGGTTCTGGTGAATTCCTGGACGTAGTCGATGAGCGGGGAAACGGGGAAATGTTTGAGCAGGGTTTTCAGGAATGCGGATTTGTTCAGGGTAAAGGGAAAGAGCAGTGGGTGCGAAGCCGCGTCGCGCCCCAACCGGCGCAAGAAACGCTGCGGGCGGATGAGTTCGTAGGGGTGCAGGATGATGACCGGGCTGAATCCGGCGCGAAGTTCCCGCTCGATGATTTTCAAAATCAAATTCGGCATCAGGCCAATCATAAAACTGGAGCCATACGGCACTTCGCCAGCGGCCAGCAGCCTGGTGGAGAAGTGGCGCGGGGCAGTCAATTGGGCGGGACGCTGAAAGAGCGAAAGGGTGCTGACCGGCAATTCCCACAGGTCGTTGCGCTGATGAAGGTTTCCGCTGGGGGCATAGATGGAGGAGCTGTAGAGAAACCCGGCGCGTTTGAGCAGGGGATACGCCGCTTCGCTGATGCCGACCATGGGGGCGCGGTAGCCGCGCACGTTGTAGAGCGCGCGCCAGGCGGCGGAGGCGGCCAGGTCTTGGGCGAGTTCGTTTTCATCGACCAGCGGGCGGTGAAACTGGCAATGCAGGCCGAGTTCATGCCCGGCGGCGACGATTTTTTGCGGGATTTCGGGATACCATTCGGCGATTTCACCGACCAGGTAGATGCTGACTTTGGCGCTGCCAAGCATTTCGAGGATGGGGTCGAGCGCCTGACGGGTAAAACCGCCATCGAGGACGCGGCGCTGTTCGGGGTCGCGCAAGGAATCGTAACGGCGGGTGAGGGCAAACCAGGGTTCGTAGTCTATGCTGAGGAGGACGCGGGGGGAGGGCATGAGGAATGCAGAATGGGGAATGCGGAATGAGGAATGCGCGAGCGGAAGTATAACGCAAAACAGGCGGCGTGCCGAAACTTGCCCGGCAAGCCGCCTGTTCACTGATTACTGATGACTGATTTACTGTCCGTCTTGCACAATCCAGGTGCCGGTTTCGCCTTTGAGGGCGCGGCCCAGGTTTTCGGGGTTGGTGATGAGGGCTTTGCCGCCCGGCATGGCTTCGAGATACCAGATGATGGCCTGAATTTTGGGGGCCATGCTGCCTTTGGCAAAGTGCGTGCCTTCGGCCAGGTAGGCTTTGGCTTCGGAAAGGGTCATTTTATCGAGCCATTTCTGGTCGGGTTTGCCAAAGTTGATGGCAACTTTTTCGACGGCGGTGGAAATGACGAACAGTTCGGCTTTAATTTCACGGGCGAGCAAAGATGAGGCATAATCTTTGTCGATGACGGCTGCAATGCCGCGATAGTTGCCATCGCCGGGGTCAATGACCGGGATGCCGCCGCCGCCCACGGTGACGGTGATGATGCCCTGATTGAGCAGGGTTTGGACGGTTTCGAGCTCAACGATTTCCTTCGGGAGCGGGGAGGCCACCACGCGCCGCCAGCCGCGCCCGGCATCTTCGACCACGCTCCAGCCCTGCTCGGCCTGGCGGCGTTTGGCTTCGGCTTCGTCCATGAAGCCGCCAATGGGCTTGGTGGGTTTGGCAAAAGCGGGGTCGTCTTTGTCCACCAGAACCTGGGTAATGACGGTGACGACTTTCTTTTTGATGCCGCGCTGGTAAAGGATGTTTTGCAAATTCTGCTGGAGGGCATAACCAATCGCGCCCTGGCTGTCGGCGCCGCAGACATCCAGCGGCACTTCGTGCATTCCGGCAGTTTTGGCGGCGATTTCGGAGCGGCGCAGGATGTAGCCAACTTGCGGCCCATTGCCGTGACCGATGGCAACATCCCAGCCTTGTTCAATCATGTCGGCGATGTGCATACAGGTCTCTTTGGCGGCTTCATACTGGCTTTCGACGGTGACTTTTTTGTCATCCTTGATAAGCGAGTTGCCACCAATGGCGATGACGGCGAGTTTATTCTGGGTCATGGGGTCTCCTGGAAAGATTGGGTTGGGAAATTTGTCAGACAAATTGTATCACGGCTGTTGCTGCGTGATGCAATGAATATTCCCCCCGCCCAGGAGAATCTCGCGCGCGGGAACGCCGACCACGGTTCGGTCAGGGAGCAAACGCTGGAGGGTGGTCAAGGCTGCGGCGTCGTGTGGGTCGCCAAAGGTGGGGACAATCGCGCCGCCGTTGCAGAAGTAGAAGTTGATGTAGGAGGCCGCCAGGCGGTCTCCGGCTTCGCGCGGCAATGTGCCTTCGACGGCATCCACGCCTTCGGCTTCCTCGGCGGTGATGAGAATCGGGTGGGGTTGGTGAATTTTGTGGATGGTCAGTTTGCGCCCTTTGGCGTCGGTCTGGCTCATCAGGTAGTCATACGCTTCGGCGGAGCGCTCATACTGCGGGTCGGAGCGGTCATCGGTCCAGGTGAGGGCAATTTCGGTCGGACGCAGGTAGCAGGCCAGGTTATCCACATGGCCGGTGGTCTCGTCGTGGTACACTCCGCGCGGAATCCACAGGACTTTTTGGACGTTGAGATACTCTTTCAGGTGGTTTTCGATTTCGTCCTGAGTCAAATCGGGGTTGCGGCCCGGGCTGAGCAGGCACTCAGCGGTGGTGATGCAGGTGCCTTCGCCATCCACATGAATGGAGCCGCCCTCCAGGACAAGCGGGGCTTTGTAGCGGTCCACGCGCTCGATTTCCAGCACCTTCCCGGCCACAGCATCGTCCAAATCCCAGGGGAAGTACAGGCCGTTGTAAAGGCCGCCCCAGGCATTGAACTTCCAATCTATGCCGCGCACCGTTTTTCCGTTGGTGACAAAGGTCGGGCCGCTGTCGCGCATCCACGAGTCATTATTCGAGATTTCGATAACTCGCACTTCGGGGGGGAGCATCTGACGGGCATTCTGGTACTGATTGTGATTGACGCCCACCGTAACAGGTTCAAATTGCGCAATGGCGGCGGCAACGGCGGCAAATGCCTTTTGGGCCGGTTTGGCGCCCAGCCGCCAGTTATCGGGGCGCTGCGGCCAGAGCATCCAGGTTCCGGCGTGCGGGGAGAATTCGGCAGGCATGTAAAAGCCATCGGCGCGGGGGGTAGATTCGAGGGTTTTCGACATATTTCCTCCGAGGTTAGACGGAATTAATTCCGTCTAACGCGTAACAAGATTTCCCCGGCCACAACCGTCACGGCCACGCCCGCCAGCACGGGCAGGGCATAGGCCCAATCCACTGGCTGACCGGGAACCCAGATGAAGAAGACAATCGCCTGAAGGATGAACAATTCACAGACGACCGCAATCAGCGCGGCGAGCGGCATGCCGCCGGGAATCTGAAAGGGGCGTTTGGCCTGAGAATCGGTCTGGCGCAGTTTCAAAAAAGCCGGGAAGAGCGCCAGGTAAGGCAACAGGAAGATAATGGACGAGAAGGCAAACAGCGTCCAGAATAGTTCCTCGTTCGAGCCAGCCATAAAACCATACACCACCAGCACGAGGGTGGAAATGGCGCCGGTAATCAGGTACGCGCCAACCGGGGTTTTGTTGACCGGGTGCAGTTTGCCAAAAACAGCGGGCAATTCGCCCTCGCTGGCGGCTTCGGCGGCGGTGCGGTTGGCGCCCATCGTCCAGGTGACCATATTCGCCAGGAAGGTGTAGAGCGCGCCAATGCCTAAAACGGTGACGGCGACAGCGCCCGGCCCGGAATCGCCCAGGATGGCGGTGAGGGTATCAATGATGCCGGAGACCAGTCCCAACTGGTCGAGCGGAAGGGCCAGCAAAATGCCAACGGTGGCGAGGATGTAGAAAAAGGCAATCAAGGCCCCGGCGGTGAGAATGGCTGAGAGAATGTCCCTGCCGGGGTTTTCCATCTCCTCCGCCGCGCCAGACATCAGTTCAAAGCCCATGAAGTTGTAGACAATGACCGGCAGAAAGGCCAGCCCGGCATCCCAACTGGGCAGGATGGCTGTCAACGACAGGTCGTTGGCGACGCCATTATGCGCTGCGTAGACAATGCCACCGATGCCCAGCACAAGCATAATCGCCGCTTTGATGAATGCGCCAATGTTCGGAACCCATTTCCCGGCCTCCAGGGTGATGGTGCCAATCCAGACCGTCATCCAGGTCATGAGGATTCCAAGGCCTATCTGAAGCCAGAGCGACATTTCGGGGAAGAACATCTGCGCGAACATGCCCGCGAACAGAATGTACACCGAGGGCATCCAGAGCGCGACGTTAATCCAGTAGTACCAGGTGGAGCGCGCGGCCCATTGTTCGCCAAAGGCCCGCTTAATCCAGACGTACAGGCCGCCCTGTTCGGTGTAGGTGGTGCCGAGTTCAGCAGTCACCAGGCCGTAGGGGATGAAGAACAGGACGAGGGTGAGAATCCACCAGGAGATGGTGGATGGGCCAATCGAGGCGGAAGCCGCCAGCGTGTCGATGACGATAATCGCGCAGACGGTGAAGAGGGTCATATCGAGGGTTTTCAAGACTTTCTTGAAACCCTTTTGGGTGGAGGCAGTCATAGAAATTCCTTTTTCGGGAGACTTGTCCTACTTTTGGTTCAAAAAGGCTTCAATTTTTCCCTTGTGGTAGGCCTTGAGTTCCTCCGAAGGGCGTTTGAGACGCGGATACAGGAAATAGACCAGCAAGCCCTTTTCGGTGTGCAGGCGGTTTTCGGACTGGTCAAAGATAATCGAGCGGGGATGGTCCATCACGTCATCGGTGGCTTCCACACCGCGCGAGGCGGGCAGGCAGTGCATGAATTTGCAGTGCGCGGGCGCTTTGTTGAATAAGTCGAGATTGACCTGATAGGTCGGCATAAAAGCGGCGCGGCGTTCGGGAATCTGGTCTTCCTGACCGACCCACCACCACAGGTCGGTGTAGATAAAATCGGCGTTTTTGACGGCGGCGACGGGGTCATCGGTCACGGTAACGCTGCCGCCCGATTCGGCGCAGTTGGCCTGCGCCCACGCAACCCATTCGGCGGGGGCCTGGTACTTTTTGGGCGCAGCATGGGTGAAGTTCATGCCTAATTTGGTGCAAATCAGCATCAGCGAGGAGAGGACGTTGGTGGCATCGCCGATGAAGGTCACGTTCAAGTCTTCCAGTTTTTTCCCGGCGGGCATGTGTTCTATCATCGTCAGCGCGTCGCAAACCACCTGGGTGGGATGGTTGTAATCGGTCAGGCCGTTCAGCACCGGCACGTCGGCGTGCTTCGCCAGTTCGGTGACGGTCTCATGCTTGAGGGCGCGGCAGAAGATGGCATCGCACATGCGCGAGAGAACTTTGGCGGTGTCGTACATCGATTCGCGCACGCCGAGGTGAATTTCGCCCGGCTTAAGATAGAGCGCGTGGCCGCCGAGTTCGGTCATGGCGACCTCAAAGGAGACGCGGGTGCGGGTGGAGGGTTCCTCAAAAATCATCGCCAGCGAAGCGCCTTCCAACAATTTGGGCGTACAGCCCTGTTTATCGGCGGCTTTGATGAGGCGCGTCAGTTCAATCATGTCGAGCAGTTCTTGTTTGGTGAAATCTTGCGTATCGATGAAGTGAATGGGGAGCATGTTTTTTTCCTTTCCGATGCGGTAAGAAAGCCTAATTGTTCCGTTTCGGAATTTTATTATTCCGATTTTACAGTCATTATAAGCATATTTCGACACAATAGATAGTGATAAATGTCATGAGTTGTTAAACAAAAAAAACCGCCCTGTTTTGACAAGGCCGGTTTAGAAGAAAGGCAATTGCTGAAATGGGCGGCGAAAAAAACAGCGTTGATTAACCCTTTGCCAGACTCGTATTCAACTTCCGGTAAACGTTTTTCATCTGTTTATAAATTTCGATAAAAGCGGCGAAACGCTCATCGTAAATGGCGCGATTCCCGCGTTCCGGCTGATAAGCGCGTTTGAACTGCACAAGACCTGGCACGTCCCCAAACGAAATTTCCCCCAATCCAACCGCGCCAATCCAGGCTGCGCCGCGGGCATTGGCATAAACAGGGTCGACGAGTTGTTTGATTTCCACATTCATCACATCGGCAAAAATCTGGCACCAGATATCTGACTGCGCTCCGCCGCCGACGATGTTAACCGATTGGGTCTTTTGGCCCAGGAACTTCTCTACGGGCGCGAGCAACCAGCGCGTATTAAAAGCAATTCCCTCCAGGAAGGAGCGAATGATATCTTCACGGGTGTTATGGAGGGACAGATTATACAATCCTGCGCGCACGGTTTTGTCATCCACCGGGGCGCGCTCACCCCAAATCCAGGGCGTGTAAAGCACGCCATTCGCCCCGGCTGGCACGCGCGCCGCAATCTGGTCCAGCACCTTGAAGATGTCTGGCACGTGGGCTTCCTGCAACAACTCATCCTTGTGATACAGAATGTTGTCGCGCAGGAAAGTCAGGTTGCCGCCCGCGGTTGCCTGAAGCGCGGTCAGCAGGTACCTGCCCGGCACAGCGCAGGGGATAGAGGCCATGCTGGATGAAATATCCGTTTTCTTAAACGGCACATGCGCCGCCATCCACGATGATGTGCCAATATACAGGTGCAGGTCAAAGTCGCGCACTGCGCCCGAGCCAATTGCCGCCGCAGTGTTATCAATCGCACCGGCCACTACTTTCACCGCAGGAGAAAGCCCCAAAGTGGCAGCCACCTCCGGGCGGAGAGTGCCAAGTACTTTTGTACAGGGGACAATTTCGGGCAGTTTCGCGCGGTCAAGCCCCAGGACAGAAATCAGCCTATCGTCGTAGCGCACCGCATCCGGGTCGCGGTTATCGGTCACCCACGAGGTGATGATAGAGTCAAACGTTGCGGTGAATTCCCCGGTCAGGCGCAGGTTCAGGTAATCCAATACATTCAAAAACTTATAGACGCGGGCATAAATTTCGGGCCGGGTCTCGCGCAGGAAAAGCATGTGGCCAGCCGGGTCCTTACCAGTCATGGAGGGCATCCCGCCGGTCAGGCCAATGAAGCGCAAAACCTTGAAAATGTCGGCCCCATCGATGTTGACCCACCCGCCAAGTTGCTTTTTCAGGTGCGGCGCCCCGCGCATATCCATCCACAGGATGGCGTTGGCGAGAGCCTTGCCTGTCTGAGCAACCGGAACCGTGCCTTCGCCCTGAGTGGAGCAACAAACGGCGGCGACCTGACGGGCTGACTCCGGCTCCCGTTTCAACAGCCGCCCTGCCGCCGACAGGAAGGCCGCCCACCACTCATCCGGCGATTGTTCCGCGCCGCCATCGGGGGTGATGATGAGCCGCACGGGTTGGCTTTCCCATGCCAAAACGCGCCCGTTTATGGTAATAAGCGCAACTTTCATGCCAGATGTGCCGTGGTCTACGGCGAGGATGAGTTTTTCGGTCATGGAGAATGCCTATATGACGGATTTACGTGGGTTCTCCTTTACGCGCATGCGCTCAGGACCGTCTCGAAGCGCGCCAAGGCATCATCAATCACTTCGTCGGTATCGGCCATGGAGGTATACATGCGGCTGCCCGCCAGCGTAACCAAACCATTTGCCATGTAAGCCGCGCCCATTTCTTCCAGCATGTGCTTGCGGGGCTTAAGTTCCCTGGCCAGCCGCAACGGATTCCGAAAGTCGAGCAACATGACGCCAGTCGTTTCGAGATGGACAATACTGCCTTGGTTGTAAGCCACAAAAGGCAGAGAATATTTCTCAATCATCGCCTGCAAGCCGCGCGTCAGCCGGTCGCCAGCCCGCCCGGCAATGACCGGAGCATTGGCGCGTTCCATTTCGAGGATGGAATAATACCCCGCCACGCATGAGAGCGGGTTGGCCGAAAGCGTCCCGCCGATGTAGGCGCGTTCGCCGGTGCCGCCGATTCCCGCCGCGAAACGCTGAATGACCTCCGCCCGCCCACCAACGCCGCCCGCCATGGGATAGCCGCCGGTGATGCACTTGCCAAACACAGTTAAGTCGGGCCGAACGCCGAAATAGCCCTGCGCCCCCCCCAACCCCACCCGAAAACCAGTGACCACCTCGTCGAAAATGAGCAACGCGCCAAATTCATCGCAGAGTTCACGGACTTTTTGGTTGAACTCGAAGGGAACCGGGCGCGTGCCAGATTCCGGGCCGAGTGGCTCGACAATCACCGCCGCCGTTCCGCCTCGCAGCCGATTAAGTATCAACTGGGTTTTGAGCGCGCCCAGGCTGTTGGGGAAGAACTCGGACGTCGAATCGCTGGCGCCGATGGGAATACCCGTTGCTTCCAATCTGCCTGTGCCGGGAATGTGCAGCCCGTAGACCATCGAGTCGCTCCAGCCGTGATAAGCCCCGCCCACTTTGATAACGTACCTTTTCCTGGTAAAAGCCCGCGCCGCGCGAATGGCGGCCATCACTCCCTCCGTGCCAGACCCCAACATGCGGAACATCTCGATATTTGGCATCAGACGGTGGATGAGTTGCGCCAGTTTTAGTTCATATTCATGGAACAAACCGGTGACGGGGCCACAAGTTTGCAGCATTTCGATGACTTTTTCACGCACCGGGGCATAGTTGCTGCCAAGCAGGGTTGGGCCTCCCGCTTGCAAAAAATCAATATAGCGGTTACCGTCGGCGTCCCACAAGTAAGCCCCATCCGTCTTCTCAATGGCAATCGGGAACGGATAATTAAACGCCAGGTTATGCTGCACCCCGCCAGGGATAAGTTTCTTCGCTTCATCGGTCAATGCCTTTGAGCGCTGGCACTTCATATCAAAATAACCCATAAATTCGCGCATCTTTTCGGGTTTGATATGGCGCAATGGCTGACGGACAAGCGCATTGAGTTTAGCGTAGATTTCATCCACATTGTGATATTCAGAGATGGCATATTTTTGAGTCATGGTTCCTCGGTGGTCATGAAAGGGGATGTTATCCCGTTCTATTTTCCAGGCGAGCTGGCATTCCGCGTCAGGTTATTCCCCGCCTTGCACAAACAGGCCTTGTTCGGCTTTACGCTGGTCGCTGCGTAATTTGGCAAAGGCAATTTCACGCACCGCCAGTGGAATTTTACTGACCGGGCGTTCGGCGCAAAGCGCCAGCAAATAAGCCAACGCGCATTTCTCAAGGATTTCCACGTTGTGAATGGCACGCTCCATGTCGTGGCCAAATACCAGCGCCCCATGATTTTGCAGCATAAAGGCGTTATTATGGTTTTTGATATGTTTCGCAACGGTATTTTTCAAAAACCCCGTGCCAGAGGGCGCGTAAGGGATGATTTCGACGCTGCGCCCCAGGAAACGCGCCTGCTCATCGAACAAAGCCGGGATTGGGGCCTTGATAAGGGTCAGCGCGCTGGCATAGACCTGGTGGGTGTGGATGACCGCGTTCACGTCGGGCCGCGTCTGGTAAATGACGCTGTGCATGGCCGCCTCGACCGAGGGGTTGAGATGCCCTTCGAGCAGGCTCAGGCCAAAGTCGAGGATGCAGACATCGGCGGGAGTCATTTTCAGGTAATCGTAATTCGAAGGGGTTACGGCAAACGCGCCCTGGCCCGAAATCCGCGCCGAAATGTTCCCGCCAGTTGCCATGAGGTAGCCTTTTTCGACCAACTGTTGAGCGGCTTGAACAATTTGGGTTTGGTATAAAATATAATCGCCCATCCAATAGACCTTTCCGTATCTAGACATCGTAAAGATTTTAGGCTAAAATCTTGTCATTGTCAAGTTTAAAAAAGCGCAGGAAGTGTCCAATGACACGAACAACGTATCATCACGGCGATTTAAAAAACTCGTTAATTGAAGCAGGCCTGGAAATCTTAGCGCAGGAAGGACTGGGAGGGCTGAGTTTGCGCAAGGTGGCGCGGAAAGCGGAGGTCAGTCATGCCGCGCCGTATGCTCACTTCGCCGATAAACAGGCCTTGCTGGCTGCGATTGCAGCGGAGGGGCATCGGAAAATCCATGACCGGTTGATGGAAGTACTGGCGAGACACCCCAACGACCCGTTGCGTTTGCTGGCAGGCTCGGCGTGGGCATACGTCCGCTTTGGGTTAGAGTTCCCCGCTTATTACAAAATTACATTTTCAGGAACTTTAGAAAATGAACACAACTATCCTGAGTTCATGGAATACTCACAACGCAACATCGAATTGTTGAAAACCATCATCGAGCAATGTCGGGATGCGGGAATATTACAAACCGAAGAAATTGACAGTGAAATCCAGGCCATCAGCCTGTGGGGACAGTTGCACGGCCTGGTCTCTCTCATCATCCACGGGCAAATTCCCAGTGACCTGCTGTCCAGCGTTCAACCACAAGAGATGCTGCTCGTTGCGCTCCGGCAGGTGGTATGCATCCCAATTGAGCGCGGGATGATGGACTAAATCACCTCGGCCGCAAGGTTTCCAGGACCTTCATCAATTCATCTGGCAGAGGGGCTTCAAAAAGGCGCGGCTTTTCTTCGCCCGGCAGGGTGATTTTCAATCGCCATGCGTGCAGAAAGTGACGATTTAATTCCAGCGAAGGCTTGCGATGCCCGTAGGTAGTATCGGCGACAATGGGACAGCCGAGAAACGCACAGTGAAGACGAATCTGGTGGGTGCGGCCGGTATGCGGATGAAATTCCAGCAAGGTATGACGGGGGAAATTTTCCAGTGTTTTATACTCGCTAATGGCCTGTCGCCCTTTTTCAAGTTTGACAACCGCCATTTTCTTGCGGTCACGTGGGTCGCGGCCAATTGGAGCTTCGATTCGTCCGATGGGCGTGGGCGGTTTGCCATCCACCAGGGCCAGGTAAGTCTTTTCGACGCGCCGCTCTTTGAACTGCTCGACCAGCCAGCGATGCGCGCGCTCGTTTTTTGCAATCGTTATCAGCCCGCTGGTATCTTTGTCCAGGCGATGGACGAGGCCAGGCCGCTCCTCGCCGCCAATTCCTTCAAGGTCGGGGTCGTATCCTAACACAGCATGAACCAGCGTGCCGGTATTGTGTCCTGCCGCGGGGTGAACGACCATGCCAGCCGGTTTATTGACGACCAACAGGTCGTCATTCTCAAAAATGACAGACAGGGGAATTGATTCGGGAACCAATCCGACAGGCTGGGGCGGGGGGATGCGCACCCGCAGGCGCTCACCGCCCTCCAATTTCACTCCGCCTTTTTTCGCCGGAATTCCATCCACCTCCACAAACCCATCCATGATGAGTCCCTGGATGCGCGCGCGCGAAAATTCTGGCAGACGGAGGGTCAGATATTTGTCGAGCCGTTCCGGTTCGCCTGCCTCGAATTGAAAAATTTCAACCCGGTCACTCACTGGCTGACTCTCCGGCAGATTCGCCAGGCTGGCCTTCGGCGGGCTTTTCAGTTGCGCCGATGGGCTTTTGTAGCAAAATTTCTTTATACCAAACCCCCAACAACAAGACCAATACCCCTATCGTAATGCTCGAATCAGCGACGTTGAAGACCGGAAAGATGCCCACTGAAATAAAATCGGTCACACGGCCTTCGAACATCAGGCGGTCAATGACATTTCCCAGCGCACCACCCATTTGCAACCCCATTGCCAGCCTCAGCCACCAATCTTCGGCATGAACCTGAGGGTAGTAATAGATAATTAACCCGGCGACGACGAAAGCGAGGAAAGTAAATATCCAGCCAAAGCCCTGAAACATGCCAAAGGCTGCGCCGGTGTTGTACCAGTGAACAAAACGGGCATATGGCGCGAGCGCTTCCCAACCCTGGGGCAGCCAAGTGCCACCCAGCGGAATATTGGCGCGGACAAGGGCCTTGGTCAACTGGTCGAGACCAATCACTATCCCTGCAGTCAGGAACAGGGATGCGTAGTTGCGAATCTGATTCAAACGTCCTCCATGGAAAATAAAGTGCGCAAATTGTACCAGTGATATACGCATCATGGTAAAAATTCAGTTCTGAGCCACGTTGACTGTTTTTTATGAATTGCAAGATAAAATAAGAGAAGATGAATCCCTATTCTCACCTGGCAATTGCCGCGCAACTCGAACCAGACATTCGGCCCACCCGCCGGGAGGAGTATTACTGGGGTGCAGTTGCGCCGGATGTGCGTTATACTGCCAGGACGCGCCGCCGGCATACGCATTTACAACCCGAAAAAGTTGTGGGGTTTTTCGAACAATATCCCAGCCTTGAATCGTTCACGCAGGGCTATCTGGTGCATCTTATGACCGACTTAATCAAGTTTCGGGCCCTGCTTGAGCAGCGAATTTTGCTGTGGCCGCTCCTGATGATTGTATCGGGACGGTTTTCGACCATACTGCTGGAAACCTACTACATTGAAAAAATGCCGTTGCGAGTCGAATTTTCTGGCACGCCCAACCCCATCCTGCGTGATTTACAGATTGCAGACGACCACATTGATGCCTTTGCGAACGCGCTTCGACCTTTTGCCACCGCGCCATCCACGCAGACCGCGCTCGGCTTTCTGCGTGCCCTGCGGCCAGGCAGCCGGCGCGTAGAAGTTTATGCCCGCGCCGCCAGGCTCATTGAACGGCATCGCTATCTCAAGTCACTCTTGTTTGCGATGGCGGATATGAATAAACTGAACCACCAGATTCTGGCCGCGCTGCGAAACGATGAGATTCTCAAACAGACGGTGTTCAAACTCTGACGAGATTAATCCATCCATTCCACAGAGTACATCAGCGTGGTCTTAAAATCGGCGCGCACCCGAGCCCATCAACTCGTCGTACCCCAACCGTTCACATGGTTCACGGCGAGAAACCAGATGGGAAAAGACGGCTAACACAATTTCTGCGGTTATGTAAATGACACAGCCTGAAACAAGGTGTCCGCCAATCGTTGTCCCCTGCTCATCAGAGACGGGAAGGTGCAAGTAAGAGCCATTCGTCTACACAGTGCCTGTGGCAGAGACGATTTCGAAATGCCCGGTGTAGGTGTTGTATGCGTCGTGGTTGGCAAGCCGCAGCGTGGCCTGCTTCAGGCTTCCCACCGCCGAAAGAATGCATCCGGCGCGAATGTCGTTTTCCATCACGACTTGTTCGATTTCTTCAAGTAAGTCCTGGCTAGGTTTCAGGCGAAAAGTAGTATTGTACCCGCACATGGAGGAAAATGAATACACCGCTGCATTTCCAATGGCAAAACGAATATTTGCTCAAGACAATTTACCCCCTGCGCGAAGTCAAACTGCGCGACTTTCTGGTCTATTTTGCCGAAATAGACATCTGGAACACATACAAAGAAAAATCTCCTGCCGAGTTGGAGCCGGACATCCACGCCTATCACGAAACGCAGGCAGCGTTAACCCGCCAGGCGCTGGAGGAGTATCAGTTACTGCGGGCTTATTTTCTCACTGCCGATGTTCGCACTGCTTATGCCGGGCTGTTAGGCGAGGTGGATGAAGCCGAGCTGGCAAAAATCAATCAACTCCATGCGCAATTTATCCAAAACCTGCCGCGCCTGACCGATGTGCGCAAGGAAAAATATTTCATCGCGCAGTTCGAGCCGCAATGGGTCAACCGGCGGACAGAAACGCGGCGGCTGATTGCCTCCAAAAAACGGCGCATCGAGGCGATGGGGCCTGACCATCCCCGCCGGGCACAAGAACTGGTTGAACTGGATAAGATGTATGGGGTGACGCTGCGAATGGTAGACGAGGAATTGATTCGGCTGCGAAATCTCATCAAAGCGCTGGAAAAAATCGAGGGCCGCAAACTGGAACTGTTTCAGTCACAGGAAACCGCTCGCCGTCGCAAAGAAGAAATCGCTCGTAAACTGCCTCTCATCGAGACCAATCTGCGCCCGCTGGAAACAAAATACGAGACACTTTCAGCAGAATTGGAGCGGCTAAAATCGCCGCCTGATTATCGCGCCGCCGAAAAGCACTTTACCGAGACAGAAACAGCCGCCCTGCTGGGAGAAAACCCCGACCCGGGCTTTCTCAAAAAACTCTCCGAACTGCGCAAAGCGCTGATGAACGAATACGGATATGCCGGGAACAAGGTCCTGGCATTGCGCAACCACCTTTTCCACTGGCAACAGGTTCTAAAGGAATTAGAAAAAGAAGCCACGACCATCGAAACCAATCTACAGAATATGCCGCCAACCTGGGCCAGGCGCGCCGAGAGCGAAGCCCGGCTGAGGCAATTACGTGAGCATACCCTGGGAGTCATTCGCAATGAAATCGACCAATTGACAAACTTTCATGCCGGCTTGCTGGCTGCCACCCGCCCACAAGCCGAGACGGAGAAAGAAATCCGCGCCAAAGAGCAGGAGCTGGCGCGCGTGGAGCAAAACCGGGCTGTTTTCCGCAAAGAGTACGAGGCTATGCAAAAAGAACTGGCTCAAGCCGAGGCCGCCCTGTCCATTAACGAGCAGGCCTGGCTCGGCGAATATAAACCCTCCGGCGAGGTAACGGCCAAACATATTGCCCGCGCCAAAGTGGAATCCTACCGCCGCTCGCTGGAGAACAAAAACAGCCAGGAATTACTCGAAGAAATCATCCAGCGCTTCATTCAAGAGCCAGACCGCTTCCCGCCCTGGCTACAGTATATGGTGATTCACTTTTCAGGAATGCGCTACCGCAGCGCGCACGGCTCGTGGGCCAGCCCGCGCGATTTGCTGGTTCGGCTACACGCCGCAAAAGTAGAACACGAACTACAATCCTTCGATGACGCCGCGATTGAAGAGCGCTGCCACGCAAAAAGCGCACTGTATGCTTCGAGCGATTCCAGCCGCCCCAGCCTGGCGCAAGCCTCTGAACCGGCCTGGAAAAGCAAACTCGCTGAGCATCTTAAAGGTCTGGGCGGGGGCCCAAAAACCCGTCGCGCCGCACTGACCGCCCTCGCCATTGACGAGCGCCGCTACGAACTGGAGAGAATGGACGAAGAGCAGGCCCTGATAGAACTTGAAGCAATGAAAGACGTCTTCCCGGCCTGGGCCTGGAAGGAAATCGTCTCGGTCACGCCGTTACGAGTCAACCATGTGACGGATTTGAACTGGGAAAAACTGCTTCCCGAAGAGGAAGCGCAAAAAAATGCCCATGAACATTCAGAACTGCGCGCTATCATTGCGAAATGGCGCGAGGAGAATACCACGCTTTGGCGCGAAGAACACGCTCGAACGCACCGGCTTATCGTCAGCCGGGCGGTCTGCAACGAAACCGCCGAACACTGCCAGCATCTGCGCGGACATCACCCGCCCGGCGGCCTGACTGCCAAAGCGCCCTGGTACATGAAGCATGAAAAGGAGAATAAGATTCCCGGCGCGCCGCGTCCCTATTTCACCAGGCCCAAAAAGCGCGAAGATTTCACCGTCGGCGCCAGCATTCTTTGGCTGCGCTTCGTCTCGGAGCAAATCAGCCCATGGAGGGTGGCGCGTCCATTGGTGACGAAAGACGGCGATACTCTGCTAGACCCGCAGGTCATTGGCAAGGGAAGCTGGAAATACACCACCACCGACATGGTGACTCGCACCAGCACCGCCCTCGATGCCGAGAAGAAACCGGTCACGCAGGAACAGTGGCTGCGCTGGATTCACGAGGCGACTGTTGCCGCTGTAGGCGATACTGCTGAAGGCCCGGTTGTACTGACCTTTGAAACAGCCCTGCCCGACGACGACCCTGGTCTGTCGTCGATTGGACTGTTCCGAATCTGGCTCTCCAATGCGCTCTACATGGGTACAGAAGACAACTACAACGGCTCTTTCGTCGGCTTCGTGCCGGAGGGCAATGTTCCGTACGAACACTTGCGTGAAATGCTGGACTGGAACAAAATTCTGCGCCGCCAGGTCATGCCGCCAGAAGCATTGAAGGCCTACCAGGAGAAATATTTAAGCGGCAAATAACAGGTTCCCCCACGCGCAAAAATTTTACGCGCCGCAAAAGTGGTTACATCTGGTTGGCCTGACACGCAAGAACATTTTGAATGATTACAAAGCCATCAATTCCATCACCACCGTTTGCCAATTCAGCGCTGGCGCGGCAGCAATTTGGGCCTCAGCAAACACGTGAGTCACCTGCCAATCGGCAAACATCTGCTCCATCAGGCGAGCATGGTCACTGCTAAAAGCGGGATGATTGCGCGCTAGCCCCAATAATCTGTAAGCGCGCGCCGCATCTCCGCGGGCGTAGAACAGGCGGGCGTAAAACAAGACTGCCGTCACCGTCCAGGGAGCCGCTCCCAGATGGTTTGCCAGCGCCAACCCTTCGCGCAAATGACCAGCGGCCTCATCAAGTTGTCCCAGACGAGTTTCGCTGTGTCCCAAATTGATAAAATAGAGTGCCAGTGATTGCTGGGCGCCAATTTCGCGTGCCATGTCGATGGCTTGCAGATAAAATGCCTGGGCTTTAGCAAGGTCGCCCTTTTCATCGGCCAATGCGCCCAAATTATTCAGCGCCACTGCCGCGCGCTCGCGGTTGCCCACAGAAACCGCCAGCGAGAATGCCTGCCGATAGTAATCTTCTTCGGCCGATGAGTTTCCCAATGCGCCCATGACCACTCCCAACCGGGTCAGCGCCATCAGCAGAGTGCTGGTATCGCCAATTTCACGGGCAATATCGCGGCTTTCTTCGCAACAGGCGCGCGCATTTTCGAGATTACCCAATCGCCAATGAACATTCCCCAACCCGTATAAGACGCGTCCGAGGGTAGGGCGGGCGGGAATGCCTGCCGCGCGCGCCATCGGCAGAGCCTGGCGCAAGGTTTTTTCGGCACGGTCATAATCACCCATATCGGCGTATAGCTGGCCCAACTGTCCCAGGCAGGAAGCAAGCAGGATGCTGCTGGAAAGTTCGCGCGCCAGCGCAAGCGCTTTTTCAGTGCTTTTGACCGAGTCGGCAAACTCACCGGAACGATGAAAAGCCTCGCCAATTTTCAGGTGGATGTGCGCCAGGTCGCGGGTCTGGCGCGGATGAATAAGCGGCAGGGCGCGCTGGAAGAAGCGAAAGGCTTCGTCAAAGGCACTCAAGTTAAGGGCGCGTTCCCCGGCCTCAAGCAAAACGGCCACTGCCCGGTCGTTATCCCCGGCTTTTTCGTAATGGTCAGCAATGACAGAGAGATACTCACCACGCCGCTCGCCGCTGGCTTTGCTCAACCACTCGGCCACCAGGGCATGATATTGCTGGCGATGACGCTTCAGGACGGTTTCATAGGTCACATCGCGCAACAGGGCATGTTTAAAAGCATACTCCTGCGAACCCGTAAAAGTCGAATCAGGGCTGGGGAAAATCAATTCTTTGGAACGCAACACTGCCAGAGATTCATCCAGCCAGGCCTGTTCTTGCTGAGATTCGGGACTGAGGGCTTTGATGGCATTATCCCAAAAGACTCGCCCCACCACCGAGGCGCGTTGGAGCGAAACGCGCTCGAAAATTCCCAACCGGTCAAGACGGGCTTGCAACACTCCCGATAACGTGGGCGGAATGGCCCCCAAATCCAGGCGGTCCATGTCAACTTCCCAGATTTCTTCGCCCGGGCGAATAACATGCTCATCGATGAGCATTTTGATAAGTTCCTCGAGGTAAAACGGATTACCCTCCGCGCCGCCCACCACCAGGTCACGCAAAGCGGGCGGAATAAGAGGAACTTTTCGTAAAATTTGTTCAACCAGGGCCTTACTTTCTGCCAGGAGCAATGGTTTCAGTTCAAGTTTGAGGGCGGCAGGGAGGCCAAGTCCCCATTCGGGAGCGCGCTCAAACAACGAGGGGCGCGCTGTGCAGAGAACCAGAAAAGGCGTTACCGCGGGGACATGCGCGCAAAGATAAGTCAGGGCATCCAGCGAGCCACGGTCGGCCCAATGAATATCGTCAGCAACCAGAATAACCGGATAAGTCTGGGCCGCGGTTACGAAAAAACGCGCCAGCGTGGCAAATCCCAGGCTGCGCATTTGCCTGGGGTCCTGCAAAACGCCCCGCAGATAAGGGCTGGCGGAAAAGTCGAATCCTATCAACTGCCCAACAATGTGAGCTTTTTCGACCGCGCGCTCATCTTCAGACAGAAATTCGGCAAAGCCGCGCTCCATTTTCTCATGGACAACCGCCAGCGGGTCGCTATCCTGAATCTGAAAGCGAAAGGAAAAGATATTGCGCCACAAGGCATATGGCGTTGTGGTCTCGGAGGGGTGCGAACGTCCCTGAAACAAATAAAAATCTTCGGGCAGCGGGTCGGTCCAGGCCAAAAATTCCTGTAAAATACGGCTTTTACCCAGTCCCATATCCCCAACCAGCGTAACCAGCCGTAAGGGATGGCGGCCAAACAACCGCCGGAAAGCATCTTTGAGCGCATCCAACTCGGCCTGACGACCAACCAACGCAGTCTCAACCCCTTCAACCCCGCGCACCTCAATGTGAAAGGCGCGCGGTTTGATGGCTTCTACCAGGTAAGTCTGCACTGGTTCCGCCTTGCCTTTTACGCGCAGAGGCGGCTGAATATGGACCTCGAACATTCCGCGCACCAGACGATACGTGTCGTGAGCAATCAGCAGTTCACCGGGTTTGGCAGCAGCGTTCAGGCGCGCCGCCAGGTTGACGGCGTCGCCGATGGCAGTAAACTCGCCGGTGGTGCCAACCAGCCCAACAATGACCGAGCCAGTGTTAATTCCGACGCGCAGGTCGATTTCCTGACTAGAGAACAGGCGCGAGGCGGCGCGAAAGGCTTGCAGAGTTTCGCGCATCTGCAATCCAGCGCGAATAGCCTGCCCCGCGTCATCCTCGCGCACCACTTCAGCGCCCCATAAAGCCATCACCCCTTCGCCGGTGTGCTTATCAATCCGCCCGCCATGCTTCAAAATCACGCCATCCAATTGCTCCCAAAGCGCGTTGACTGTGTCGCGAAAATCTTCGGCATCAAGCTCTTCCTCGAGCATCGAAAGGCCGGGAATATCTGCAAAAAGAACCGTGACGATTTTCCGCTGCTGAGTTTCCCCGGTGACAGCAGTCGTCGCCTGCCGTAGTGATTTTAGTTTGTCGCGTAAGGGAGCCAGGGCGCTATCGACCACCGAATCGCCCAGGACCGCGCGCTGGGATTCCAGGGCTGATATGGCAAGTTCAAGTTTCTCAATTTCAGTAGACACGATGAATCCGCAAGAGGAAACTCTATGAAAACTACCGGGAATAAGCGCGCATCACGCTATAGACCACAGAGGTCAACAGGCTCAATACACAAATTGCAATTCCAACCTGAGCCATGCGACGGCTATCAGAACGCATACCCCAAATACCCAACCCAATTCCGGCCAGGCCGAGCGAACCACCACAGAGGGGAATTTGTCCGAGGCACAGGCTGATGACGCCCAAAGCAACTGCCCCCATCGCCAAATAACGGTTGGTTTTTTCTTCCGGGTCCAGACTGCTGTAATCCGGCTCAATCGACATGGCAGGCTCCTATGGCCAAAAGTATAGCAGGTCAGGCGAGGGTTTTCAATGTCATGGAGTAGAAATCATCCATATTAAAACTGCAATTGACAATCACTAAAATGGTTGTATGATTAAACCAGAATAGGGCTTAAACGCGCTACCCGGGAGTAGGAATGCCTCTCAAAATCTTGACCATCGAAGATGACCCTTCGATTACATCCTTCCTCAACATTTTGCTGACAATTTATGAAATGCAGGTCATGGTCGCTAACGATGGAGCGACCGGCATTGAGATGGCGCGAACCGCATCGCCGGATATCGTCCTGCTTGATTTGATGATGCCAATCATCGATGGCTGGAGAGTTTGCCGGGAAATCCGTTCATTCAGCCAGGTTCCTATCATCGTTGTGTCAGCGGTCAGTAATAAAGAAAGAATCGCCGATGCCCTGGCCGCTGAAGCAAACGCGTATATCGAAAAACCAATCTCCATTGAAGACCTGGTTACAAAAATCAAACTTTTCGCATCAGATAAAGTTTAAACGCATCGAATCGTCGATATTTGAAAAGCCAGCGTATCGAGAAACACGCCAGGCTTTTTATTGCGCGCCAAAATCTTGCTCAACATGCATGCGCACACATAGTATAATGCGTTTCGAGGAACACCTATGCCTACAATCTACCCCTTTACTGCAATTGTTGGACAGGAACGCATGAAACGCGCCCTGATTCTCAACGCCGTAGACACCCGCGTCGGCGGCGTATTGATTCGCGGCGAGCGCGGCACAGCCAAATCGACAGCGGCGCGCGCGCTGGCAGCCTTGCTCCCTAAAGTTCGAGTGGTCAAAGAATGCCGCTTTGGATGCGACCCCGACAGCCCAACAACCTGGTGCACTGAGTGTAGAGAACGCGCCACCACGTCGAAAGAACTGCCTTTCGATGTACGCCCCATTCCTTTCGTCAACCTTCCGGTTTCAGCCACCGAAGACCGGGTGGTTGGCACGCTTGACATTGAACAGGCCATCCAAAAAGGGGAGCGGCACTTCGAGCCGGGCGTGCTGGCATCGGCCAATCGCGGCCTGCTCTATATTGACGAAGTCAACCTGCTGGATGACCATGTGGTGGACCTTTTGCTCGATTCGGCAGCCATGGGCATGAACATTGTCGAACGAGAGGGGATTTCCTTCTCGCATCCGGCGCGTTTTATCCTGGTCGGTACGATGAACCCCGAAGAAGGCGACCTGCGCCCGCAGCTGCTCGACCGCTTTGCCTTTTCGGTAGATATTACCGGCATTCGCGATGCCCGCGAACGCGTCCAGATTATGGAATACAACATCGCCTTCGAGGCCGACCCGGTTGAATTCCGCAAGCAATTTTTAGAAAAAGAAGAAGAACTCTCGCACAAAATCGAACTGGCGCGTAAACTGGTTGGAAAAGTCACCTATTCCAAACGCGACCTGCTCTCGATTGCCGCGCTGACCGCCTCGCTGAATGTGGATGGACATCGCGCTGACCTGGTGATATTGAAAGCGGCGCGCGCCCAGGCGGCATTCGAGGGCCGCACCTCGATCACCGACCATGACATTGCCCTGGCCGCCGAGCTGGCCCTGCCGCACCGCATCAAGCGAGGGCCATTCTACCAGGCGGAAGTAACTGCCGACCAACTCCAGGAACGCATCGAAAACCTGGTCGGGCAATCGATGGAGGGCGAGGAAAGCGAAGAATCCTCCGAGAAATCGGATTCCCGGGAAAAAAAAAGTCGGTCCTAGACGATGAACGAATAGAGGACGATACCCAACCCGGCGCCACCGAACCCGCCCGGCAGGACGTGTTCGCCTCCCACAATGCCAATTGGTGGGAAGGCGGACAAAAGGTCAAGCCGGGCGAAACGTTTGCTCCGCGCAAACTCGATACCCCCCTCGATAAACTGACCCGCCAAAAAGCCGGTCGCCGCTCCGAGACCATCACCGAGCGGCGGCGCGGACGCTATATCAAGGCTCGCCCGGCCAACGGCAGCACCGATATCGCCTTCGATGCCACTATCCGCGCAGCCGCGCCATTTCAGAAACGGCGCACCGAAAAGCGCAAACGGCTGGCATTCGCGATTGAAAAAGGCGATTTACAAAAGAAAGTCCGCGTCAAACGCAGCGCCAATCTGGTCTTATTCCTGGTAGATGCTTCCTGGAGCATGGCAGTGGCCGAACGCATGAACGCCACCAAAGGAGCGATTCTCTCGCTCCTGACGGACGCCTACCAGCGGCGTGACCGCGTCGGGTTGATTGTGTTCCAGAAAGACCGCGCAACGCTGGTGCTGCCCCCCACCAACAGCGTGCAACTGGCTCAAAAAGCGCTGATAGATATTCCAGTGGGCGGCAAAACCCCACTTTCGGCGGGATTGTTAATGGCGGCAGATATCCTCAAGCGGGAAGCGATGATTCATCCCGATGTCGAACCGCTTCTCATTGTGCTGACCGACGGAGCAGGGAACGTTTCCGTCGGTTCGCTGCCACCGCAGGAAGAGTCCTATCATTTTGCCGACTTGATTGCCGGAGAGAAAGTAAAAAGCGTGGTCATCAACATGGAACATGCCGCCTTTGACCAGGGTCTGGCGCAACAGTTAGCCAATCACCTGAAAGCGCCCTGCTATTCACTCGCAGATATGAAGGCCGAACACCTGTATCACGCCGTCCAGCAAGAAATGGGCCGGAAGTAGCCAACTGTGGCGCAAGTTTTTCGGCTTGCGCCACAGGATTATCGAAAATTGAACTCTTCGTAGTGAATCTGCGTTTCTGGCACGCCCAGCGTTTCCATTTCTGCCGCGAAACTTTGAATCATGCCCCAGGGACCGCACAGGTAAATCTCACGCTGGCGCAGGTCACCGGTTTTTTGGACAACTTCGCGCACAGTGAGTGAGCCTTCTTCCAGCGAAAAGCGTATGAAAGTCCGAAAATTGATGTAACGTTGTGCGGCCGCTTCGATTTCCCCCAAGAACAGGGCTTCTTCACGCACGCGCACCGTATAGTAGAAATCTACCTGCCGGTCGATATTGCCATGCCGGATAAACGAAAGGAAGGGGGTGATTCCAATCCCCCCGGCAATCCAGACCTGTTTCAGGCCGCCAGCGCGATACTGGAACAACCCATACGGCCCCTCCACCAGAGCCTGCGCCCCTTCGCTCAGATTTTTGTGGAGGTAACGGGTAAAGTCGCCGCTGGCTTTGATGGTCAGGCGCAGGGAGTCTTCTGCCGGGGCGGATGAAATGGTGAAGGGATGGGATTCGTTGAGAACTTTGTCGCCGGGGAAGCGCACGAACAGGAATTGCCCGGGCTGGTGGCTGAGTTTCTGGCCCTTTGGGGCGAGCGTGACTTCAGTGGTGTTGCCATTCAGGCGGCGGATGGCGCTCACCTGATAAGACAGGGTTTTGTTCAGGAAACGGGAGAAAACTTCCGTGTAGAAATAGGCTGCCAATCCGATGAGAAAGATGACCTGGACGTAGGAAAACGCCACCAGCGCGGAGAGTCCATCCACCAAAAGGGAGTGGACAAAGCCCAGGGCGTAGAAAATGCCAATGAAACGGTGGGTTTTCTTCCATTTATCGTACGAGGCGTTGGTCAGTCTGCTCAAGAGCGGGATGCGCGGCGAAAGCGTGAGCAGGACGAGCGTGACGATGCCCAGAAAAGCAATGATTGCCAGCGGCGTGCCGGGCAAAAGCCGGTCGGTTGTGATGGGGACAGTCAGCAGGTGGACAAAGAGTAACAGAAAGGCGGTGGTGTTGGCCTGCTTGTGCGCAATATACATCTTGTCCAGGCCGCCAAAGTAAGGTTCGGCCCATTGGGGGCGGGCTGCCAGCACCAGCCCGCAGGCCATCAGGATAATGACGGTGGAGCCCAATACTTCGCCCGCATAAGCGCGCAGGAAATGAGGGCGGCCGTCGTCAATAGGCGGAAAGGCCAGCCACAGGATGAAGTTGAGCGCAATCAGCCCAAAGATAACCAGAATGCCGAGTTGTCGTTTTTTCATGCCGCCTCCTGAATTTTGGAGTATTTTACTCGGATTATCGCCGCCTGGGGAACAAATATAAAACGGGGCGCGTCTTGTGGATGAGTACCCTGACCTGGAGAGAAAACAATGAAACTCACACCATTCATAATCATCCGTTTATTTTTTATCGCAGGCGCATTCTTGAGCGCCTGTGGTTCGACCAGGCCGATTGAGTCGCCCCCCTCAATCCGTGGAACAAGCTGGACATTGATTCAGATAAATGGTCAACCCGTCGTAGAGAATTCCTTGCCTACGCTTAGTATTGAAGAAAACGCAGTAGGCGGAAACGCTTCATGCAATTCGTTCGGTGGCGATTTTTCGCAAGACGGCGAGAAAGTGCGCATTGGGCCGTTATTTTCAACCATGATGGCCTGCCTGGAACCAGGCTATATGGAACAGGAAACAGCTTACCTGCAAGCACTGGAGGCCTCGACTGGTTTTCGCATGGAATCGGGAGAATTGACTCTTGTCAATGAGGAGGGAGAGGCTTTACTGGTCTTTAAGCCGTATCAGCCCCCACTTGGAGAGAAAACATGGATTCTGATAGCCTATGCCATGCCGCCAGGAATCACGACTCCCTTGCCCAATACGCAGGTAACGGCGCAGTTCACCAACGGCGAGGTTCGCGGCTCAACCGGATGCAATCAATACTCCGCAACCTATTCGCAACAGGACGATAAAATCCGGTTTGAATCAGTGATTATCACAAAAATGTTCTGCGCCGAACCAGAAGGGCTGATGCAACAAGAAACCGATTTCATCCATGCCTTTAGCCTGGCAACAAGTTATAAAATGGAAGGGCCTATTTTGAATTTTTACAACGCCGATGGGCAGACTGTGCTTCAATTCATGCAAAGCGCAGAATAGTTATCCCCAACAAGCGAAGAAGACCCTGCCGTTTGGCAGGGTCAATATGTTATTAGCTCAGTCGGCAAATGCGATGTGTCAATTCCGCTGTGCCAGAAGCGGCCATCTTCCAGGCGATAAGCCAGAATGCCACAGTTAGGGAAGGGAAAGCCGCGCGTAAAATTCCGCAGGCGGCGCATTCGGTCGCCAGAAAGTTCCCCGGTGGGATAAAGCAGGCTCCACAGAAAAGCGCGGCTGAACTGCCCGTGCGAAAAGATAACCAGCGGGCCTTCGGTTTGGGACTGTATGAGCGCGCGGGTTTGATGAACCCGTTCCATCAGACGGCTGAACGATTCCGCGCCCTCGCCATCCTGGTAATGCGGGTCGCCGCGTTCCCAATAGGCGTTGGCCGAGGGCCAGCGTTCTTGCCCGGTTGTACCTTGCCAGTGAGCAGGGTTCAAAAATGTAAATTCCTGCACCGGCCATTCGGCCTGGGGTGCATTCGGAAAGCGCCGCAGGAACGGCGCGGCGGTCTGTTTGGTACGCAGATAGGGAGAAGTAACTATCAACGCGGGAGGCGGCAAGGTCTCGGCGGTCAAGGCAGCCTGGGTTTGCCCGCGTTCGGTCAGTCGGATAGTAACCGGGTGTTCGGTACGCAACCCGGCATTCGATTCGCTTTCGGCGTGGCGGATGAAGAGGATGTCCATGCGAGGAATTATAGCCGGTTAAGACCAAGACGCATTGCAGTATAATCGCTTGGAGAAGGCAGGCGCTTGCCTGTTTTTTTGATATTCCAAGTGGATAAAAAAATGTTAAAGAAAGTTCTTGAAAACCATTCGGTTCATCTTTTTGTCCTGGTTCTTCTCTCTGCCCTTGTCTATCTCCCAACCGCGCTTCAGGCAGGCTTCTATCGGGATGAATGGTATTTCATCCTGGATGGCGTAGCAGGGGGAAGCCAAATTTTCCCGGCCATGTTTCAGCCAGATAGGCCCGCGCGTGGGGTCTTCTTTGAGATTTATTTTTCACTCTTTCGTGAAAACCCCCTGCCCTATCATGTAGGGAATTATTTTTGGCGCGTTGCCACCGCCCTGGCCCTCTACTGGCTGTTCCGCATCGTCTGGAAACGAAACCTGAAGATGGCGCTGACTGCCACGCTTTTGATACTTCTTTACCCTGGCTACTTGTGGTGGATTTCAGGATTGGAATATCAACCGATGATGGTCAGCCTGTTTTTGGAAATTGTTTCGATTATCTTCTCGGTGAAATTCGTAACTGCCAGAAACCTGGCTCAAAAAGCCAGCTTTTTCCTGGCAGCCAGCCTCACTGGCTTGCTGGCCCTGGCACTGGTGGAATATGCGATTGGCATGGAGGTCTTTCGGCTGGCATGCATTGGGGTCATCCTGTTGCGAAATCGCGCCGAAATGCGCGCCAAGGCTATATCGCTGACGACGCAGGTGCTGGCCTTGCTGGCAACCATTCCGGGCGCATTTGTGTTCTGGCGATTCTTCATTTTCGAGAACGACCGCCCCGCTACCGATTTCCGGATGCAAATAGGCGCTCTGTTTGACAACACACTCCTTACCCTTGCATCCTGGGCGGCGAGTTTCGTTCAATCGAGCATGAACATCTCTGTGCTGGCCTGGTTTGTGCCTTTTGAAGAACATTTCTTCGACATAACAGACATTGAACAAACAAAGGGTTTTCTTTTTGCAATCCCCGTCCTGACAGTTTTTGCTCTGTTGCTGTACTGGAGTGAGCAATTTGTTGATAATCCTGAATCAGAGCATGAAAGTAATTGGCGAATGGAGGCCATGATAACCGGAGGATTGGGACTCACGGCGGGGGTTATTCCGGTTGTTCTATCCAATCGAACCATCACTTTCGAGGAATTTTCTCATTATGCCCTGCCAGCAGTCCCGGCGGCGGTCATTTTTCTGACCGCATGGCTGGCGTTCATTGCGTCGCCAAAAATTCGGGCGGTTGTGCTTGCCACCCTGGTTAGCCTGGCGGTTTTAACTCACTACGCGGTCGGATTAAAAACCCTTCAAGAAGAAGAAATCATTCGGCAGTTCTGGTGGCAAATGTACTGGCGGGCGCCACAACTGGAAGAAGGAACCACGCTGGCCGTTTATTATCCCAATATGCCCATTCGGGAAGATTTCGATAACATCTGGGGGCCAGCAAACCTGCTCTACTACCCCGATTTGCGGGATAGAGATGATTTTATCCACTTTCCAGTAGCGGCCATCTCACTGATGCGCGCAGACCTTGAAAGCGTAGTCACGCAAGCAGAACCAGAGTGGTGGCATTATCGCACGCATGGCATGACCCGACACTTCGACAAAGTGCTGGTTGTCCAACAACCGACTGCGAATGCTTGCGCGCAGGTTGTAGATAAGAATAACCCGCTGCTTTCCAAAAATACGCCGCTGCAAATTGAAAAGCTGGCAAATTACTCTAACACGCAAGTCATCCTGTCTGATTCCTCCGGTCAGGTTGCGCCGCATTTCCTTTTTGGGAACGAGCCGCCCCATGAATGGTGCTACTATTACCAAAAAATCGGGCTGGCCCTGCAAAATCAGGATTGGGAAACCGCTGCCCGCCTGGGGAATCAGGCCATTCAAAAAAACCTGGTTCCCAAAGATAACGTCGAATGGCTGCCCTTGCTGCAGGCTTACATCATCACCGGAAATCAGCAAAGCGTGAACTTTGTTTTGCAAAAACTCAAAAAAGATGACCATGCCCGACAGATGGTTTGCCAGAGCGCGCTGGTTGAGTTGCCCAGAACTGCCTCAACCCAAGATATAATTGGTGGAATTCTGGCGGATTTTTGCCCTGCGACGCGGTAGATACCCTGCATCCTGTGCTAAAATAGATAAACTTTACAGGAGTGATTATGTCTGGAATGGTGGAAGTCGTCATTGATAGCGTGCGCGTCAGTCTCATGTCGCCGCAGCGGCTGGTGGTTTTGCGCCAGACGGACGCGGAACGTTACCTTCCCATTTGGGTGGGACCTTATGAGGCCGAAGCCATCACGGTTGCCCTGCAAGAAATCGAGATGATTCGCCCGCTAACGCATGACCTGCTCAAAAACCTGTTCACCACCTTCAACGCCCGCATTCGGCGCGTCGAAATCGTGGCCTTGCGCGAGGACATTTTCTATGGGAACATCGTGGCCGAATCGAACGGGCAAATTATCAACATCGATTCGCGCCCTTCGGATGCCATTGCGCTGGCTGTGCGCGCGCATGTCCCAATTTTGGTAGACCCCTCAGTGATGACCTCGGCCAGCATCACGCCAGAACAGGACATCCGCTCCCAGATTCCTTCCGCACCCGAACAAAAAGCAGACTCCCCGCAAACCGCCTCGCCCTCCCGGCCAGCCCCGGCGCGTTCGCTCAACCCCGAAGACCCCTCTCGCCTTTCGATTTTCGAGGACTTCCTGAGCAAATTGGACAGCAACAAAAAGTCCGATGACGACAAAAACGACCCTCCCAAGCAAAACTGATACCTTTTGACTACGACCGAGCAAGGACACGACGTTGTAAAATAAACCAGGTCGTGTCCTTTCTTTATCTCATCTCACGAACTCCAAAATCCGTTTTGGAGTTCACTGCCGAAGTCAGGAGACTTCGGAATTCGGGAACGCTCATGTCCGATTTTCTCGCTTCCGATATCCCGTTCAGTGAAAACCAGCCCGCAGCGGGCGTACCGCACAGCCGCGAGGCCGAAGAAGCCGTCATTGGCGCGGTGTTGATTAACCCCGAAGTCTATTACGACCTGGCGCAGTTCCTTCAGGCCGAGGACTTCTACATTCACCGCCTGCGCTTCATCTGGGAGGCGTACACCCGCCTGCACGAGCGGCGCGTGCCAATTGACAACCTGACGGTGGCCGAAGAACTCGACGACATGGGGCGGCTGGAGGAAATTGGCGGGCCAGCCTTTCTGACTGCCCTGCTCAATCAGGTTCCGACCACGCTCCACGCCGAAGCCTACGGCAAAATCGTGGAGGCTGCTTCCATCCGCCGGAAATTGCTCACGGCAGCCAATTCCATCGCCACTCTGGCCTACGACGAGAAGGAAGTCATCGAAACGGTGATGGGCGAGGCCGAAAAAGCGATTTTCAACGTTGGCGAGCGCCGCACCCGGCACGATGTACGCCCAATTCGGGAGGTTCTCTCCGACTACTACGACCACATCGAAACGCTGATGCGCCGCGCCGATGACGTGGTGGGCGTGCCGACCGGCTTCATTGACCTCGACAAGATGACCGGCGGCTTGCAGCCCTCCGACCTTCTGATTGTGGCCGGGCGGCCCGGTCAGGGTAAAACTGCCTGGATGTTGACAGTTGCCAACAATGCCGCGCTGCTCCACAAAAAGCGGGTGGCCGTATTCTCGCTGGAAATGTCTAACGAACAGGTAGTGCAACGCCTGATTGCGCAGAACACCGGCATTGATTCGCAGAAGTTGCGCACCGGCAAACTCAGCCCCGAGGACCTCGACCTGTTCAATCACGCCATCGAAGTGCTGGGCGACACCCGCATTTACCTCGACGACACCCCCAGCCTGACCCCGTTGCAGCTGCGCACCAAACTGCGCCGCCTGCACATGGAATTTGGCCTCGACCTGGTGATTTTGGACTACATTCAACTGATGACCTCCGAAGGCCGCAATGACAACCGCGTGCAGGAAGTTTCGTACATTTCGCGCAGCCTGAAACAACTGGCGCGCGAGCTAAACGTTCCCCTGCTGGCAGCGGCCCAGCTCTCGCGCGCGGTGGAACAGCGCGCCGATAAAGAGCCGCAACTTTCCGACCTGCGCGAATCAGGTTCGCTGGAGCAGGATGCCGATATCGTCATGTTCATCTACCGCGATGAAAAAGACCCGGCCATGCAAAACGTGACCCACCTGAAGGTTGCCAAGCACCGCAACGGCCCGGTAGGGCAAATTGACCTGATTTTCCGCAACAACCTGACCAAGTTCGAGAACGCGGCGACAAAAACCGTAGATTTCGATAAAGTGTAGCGATGTTCCCCGGCTTTACTTCCTCCGAAACTTTTACCCCGGTGCCAGATTCGTTCTTTCGGCTGATGAATGACATCACCGATTCGGACGAACTCAAGGTAACGTTGTACGTCCTATGGCGAATCGAACACATTGAGGGGCGATTCCGGTACATCTGCCGGAGCGACATCCTGGAAGATTGCGGGTTCATGTCGCGGATGTCTGCGGCGGAGGTCGATTCCGGGCTGGAAAAAGCCCTCCGGCGTGGAACGCTGCTCAAAGTGGAGGCTGACGCCGGCGGTTTTTATTTTCTGAACTCCCCGCGCGGGCGGGCTTCTGCCGAAGCGTTGAAGAATGGCCGCTGGCGCGACTCCGCCCGCATCCCATCCACTGCCCCTCTGCCTCGACCAAACATCTTCAAACTCTACGAGGAAAACATCGGCCCGCTGACGCCGCTGCTGGCCGATACGCTCAAGGATGCCGAAAGGGAATACCCGGCGGAGTGGCTGGCTGAGGCGTTTTCAATTGCGGTGGAACGCAACAAACGGAACTGGAAGTACATCGCAGCCATTTTGCGGCGCTGGAAGGACGAAGGCTATGAAGGAAAAAATCGAAAAGACGCTGACCCGAATGCAAAGCGATATTCCCAAAGCCAGTTCGCCGAGTACCTCGATTGAGTTAAAGCCGCGCGTGGAGCCGCTGGGCGACCCAAACTGCCCCATCTGTGGCGGGGTGGGCTATGTGCGCTATGACGTGCCGCTTGGACACGAAAAGTTCGGCAAAATCGAATTGTGCGCCTGCCGCGCAGTGGACCGCGCCGAAACGGCGCGCGCCCGGCTGTATGCCATGAGCAGCCTGGAACGGCTGAAACACCTGACGTTCGAGAATTTCCGCGTGGAGGGCAACCCCAAATCGAAACATGCGGTGACGCAAATTGAGCGCGATAACCTGGAATTTGCCCGGACGGTGTGCCAGGATTTTAGCGAGCGGCTGGAAGGCTGGGTTTTGCTGGAAGGCTCTTACGGCTGCGGCAAAACGCACCTGGCGGCGGCCATTGCCAACGCAGCGGTGGCGCGCGGCGTGCCAACCCTGTTTATCACCGTCCCCGACCTGCTCGACAGCCTGCGCTTTGCCTATAACAGCCCCGAAACAACCTTCGAGGCGCGCTTCGAGGACATCCGCAACGCCAGCCTGCTGGTGATGGATGACTTTGGCACGCAAAATGCCACCGGCTGGGCGCAGGAAAAACTGTTTCAGATTATCAACTACCGCTACATCAACAGACTGCCAACGGTGGTGACGACCAACCTGGTTTTGGACGAAATCGAAAGCCGAATCCGTTCACGTTTGCAGGATGAAGAACTGGTGCGGCATGTGCGAATTGTGACGCTCGATTACCGCCATCCCGAAGAAACGAGTAATCCTGGCCTTTCCATGCTCTCGCTGCGCGACATCAAGGAGATGACTTTCCTGAACTGGCAGGACCGGCAGAACGAGGTCGGACAGGAGATTGTGACCGTCAAGACGGTGGAGCGCAAGGGCGCAGGCGGCTACACGGTGAAGGACAAGGAAATTGAGCGCGAGAAGGTGACGCAGGAGCATATTCTCCGACTCAAGAAGGCTCATGACGCCGCTGCCGCCTTTGCCGATGCGCCAGGCGGGTGGCTGGTGCTGTTGGGGCCATCGCACTGCGGCAAAACTCACCTTGCCGCGGCCATTGGACATTACCGGATGGGCATGGGCGGTCAGGCGATTATGACCGACATTTCCGTCCTGCTCGATTACCTGAAGCAGACCTTTCGACCAAATGCAGATGTCTCGTTCGACCGGCGGTTTTACGAAATCCGCACTGCGCCGCTCTTGATTCTGGATGGTTTCAAGGAAAGCAACCTGAACTCGGCCTGGGCTGAAGATAAACTCTACCAGATTTTGAATTATCGCTACTACGACAACCTGCCAACGGTCATCACCTCCCAACTCGACCCGGATAGTTTCGCCCGCAGTCATCCGAGTTTGTGGAACAAGATTCTTGACCCGACCAAGTGTCAGGTGTTTTCAATGGATATGCCGCCGTTTCGGAAGCAGAAGGGGAAAGCAAAGAAAAGCAAATAATAATGATAAACGGTCTGCTCAACTCTTCGCATCAAGAAGTTGAGCAGACCGTTTGTGGTATTAATGATTACCAGGCAAGCGGTGGGATGAAACTGTCAGCCATTTCCAGTCGATGTAGAAAAGACAAGCAATCAACAAGATGGGCAGCACAAAAAGCAACCAATTGGCATAAAAGCTGCGCCCAAAGAGGAACATAAAGAGCACTCCGGTCAGCAGGAAAGCCACAAAACCCACGCCAGGCCGATTCCAGGCAAAAGCCAACAGCACCACCAACGCAATCACAGGAATATTGTGAATCAAGAACCCGGCCAGTACTTCAATCGGCGATGCCTGGATTTCAAACACGTCGAAAGAAAACAAGCTCAAAAAACCGGCAATCACCATCACTGCTACACGCGCGGCCCAATGGATGGTTCGTGCCAGACGCGGCTCCACCTGACCGGTTACTGCATGCTCCCTCCATGCCCTGACTACCATGTAGAGCGAACCATACAACAGCATAAGCGGGATAGATATAATCAGCAGATTCAACAAGACCTGCCACCATGCCAGTTCGCCCGGGTCGTGGACCAGGCCAGGGTAAAACAGGATGGCCTGGGTAAACAAAAACAGCGCCGCGAGAACGATTATCAGGTTACGATGGAAATGGGATTTTTGGGTGTTCATAAAATCACTCCTTTCAAGCCAAAAAACCACCCTAATCTTCGGCTGTCTTAATACTATAACCCTAATCGGCTTAAAAATGACGCCCAATTTTAAAAAAGCGCGCGTCAGAATACCCGTCTAATCGTTCGCAGACCAAATTAACCATAAGATTGACCAGGCTGAGTCGCTCGTCAGCCCGGTCAATGTACAATGCGCAATTAATCTTGCGTCAAAATGTTCACGGTCGCGGTCATGTTCCACAGGAAGCGTGCATCGGCCTGCTCCAGCGTGAGCGTGACTTTGTAGGTCATGTCGCCGAGGTATTCCTGGCCGACCGGGTTGAGGGCGGTGACGGTGGCGGGAAATTCCTCGCCGGGGAAGGCATCCAGTTTGACGGTGGCGGGCTGGCCGGGGGCAATGCGGGCAACGTCAATTTCAGCCAGGTCTTTGGTTTCAACCGTCCAGGTGGCGGTGTTGGCAAGGTAGGCCACCGGCAGGCCGGGCAGGGCGGCTTCGCCAGGTTTCAGGTCAAAACGGAGTACCGTTCCGCTGAAAGGGGCGCGCAGTTCGTACAGCGCGAGGGCGGCTTCGGCGGCGGTGACGTGAGCGGCCGCGGCAGCCAGGTGCGCTTCGGCGGCGGCGAGTTTTTCGGGGTCGAGGTTTTGCGCATCGAGGCGGGTCTGGTTTTGGCGGGCTGCCTCGAGGGCAGAGATGGCGGCCAACAGGCGCACCTGTTCCTCGTCAAGAGGCTGGTCGTTGGCGGCGGCTTCCGCCAGTAAATCGGCATAGGCCTCGGCCAGGGACTTTTCCTCGCGGTCGAAGTCGTCCTGGGCATCTTTGCGCTCGCGGTTGGTTTCGTCCTTGTTGAGCAGGCCGGTCAGTTTGTCGCGGGCGGCGCGGTAATCCTGCTCGGCGGTGATGTAATCGTCGAGGGTCAGTTCGAGGTCGCTGGCTTCATCGGGGTTGCCCAGGTTCCAGCCGTTGGATTCGCTTTCGTAGGCTTTTTGGGCGTCGAGCAGGGCTTTCTCCACCTGCGCAGCATTCACCAGGGCGTTACGCTGGAGTTGGTCGAGGGCGACCTGGGCGTTGACCTGTTCCAGTTTCCCGGCGGCCAGTTCAGCCTGGACGGTTTCGATGCCGACCAGGCGGGCCAGCACGTCCCCGGCGGCGACTTTCTGCCCCGGCTGGACGAGCACTTCGGCCACAATTCCGCCCTGGGCAAAGGCCAGTTCAGCGGCGGGGGCGGGCAGCAGTTTGCCTTCGGCAGTGACGAGGCTGGGGTTGGATTCGGCCTGGGTGACGGGTTGCGCTGTCGGGGCGGGGGTGGCTGTCCCGGCGCAGGCAGTGAGCAGCAGGGCGAGAAAGAGAAGGGTAAGGGTGAGTTTTTTCATAGGAAGCTCCTTTGTAGGGCGGGATGTTATCCCGCCAAATTGTTGTAAATGGGTCACGGGATACCATCCCGCGCCACGGGAATCTATTCGTAAGCCAGCACTTCGGTGACGGTCAGGCGCACGGCGTTGAGCGCCGGGAACAGGCTGGCAATGACCGAGATAACCAGGACAAGACCGGCCCAGGCCAGGATTCCGCCAGGGGAATAGGAGGCAGGCATCGGGTAGTCCATGAAGGCCTCGCCAATGTTGCGGGCCAGTAACACGCTGAGGGGCAGCGACAGGCCAATCGCCAGAATCCAACTCATCAGCCCAATCAACAGACCTTCAACGATGACGATGCGAAAGACCGCCGCGCTGGAGGCCCCGTAGGCGCGCATGACGCCAATTTCGCGGGTGCGCTCGATGACGTTCAGGCTCATGGCGCCCATCAGGCCCAGGCCGCCGACCGTGGCGAGCAGGACGGTCATGACCATCAGCAGGGCGACGATGATGGCAAAAGCGCCATTGATTTCCTCGCGTTCCTCGGCAATGAGGAAGTTGGAAAGCACTTCGATATCGGCGGCGTCGTACCGTTTTTCGACGGCGCTGGCGGTGGCGCGCTGGGCATCGAGCGTGGGGGCGTCGAAGGTCAGGATGAGAACGTTGGCGCGGTTTGGTTCGCGGACGTGGCGGGCGTAGGCCGAGTAATCCATGAGGGTGAAGTAGCCAATGGTGGCGTTGCCCATCATGTTCATCACGCCGACAATGGTGTAAGTTTGCTCACGGCCTTCGATTTTGACGTTCATCGGCCCGCCCAGGCGCAGGGTCGGCTCATTGGCGAGCAGGCCGGGGCTGACCAGGATGGCGTCGGTATCACCCGGCTGAAGGGCGCGACCAGCGATAATGGGCGGGTCGAGCAGCGGGGTTCCGGCGGGCGGGGCCAGCAGGTACAGGTTGTCGCTTTCGGTGCCGTCGGGGCGGACGTAGCGCCCGATGGTGAAGCCCCAGGCTTCGGCGTTGCGCACGCCCGGCACGGCGCGGGCTTCGTTCACCAGCCGCCCGGCGGGGATGTGGCCGTCAACGATAATCCAGGCGTCGTAACGCCAGAACTCAAACATCTCGTTCAGGGCGGCATTGAGCGAGCCTTGCAGGTTGACAATCGCCATAAAGACTGCGCCTGCAAAGGTCAGCGTGACCAGTGAAAGAATCAGCCGCCCGCGTTTGCGGAAGGGATTGCGCAGCGCCAGCAGGGTGTCGCGGGTGAGATTGGGGAAGCGGCGCAGGATGCGGTCGAGCAGCCCGGCCCCGCCCCAAACCTGGTTGATGCCGTACTCGCTCAGGACTTTCGCCGGGGAAACCTGCGTCCCGTTGATGATGGCGGGCGCAGCGGCGATGAGCGGCACGAGCAACCCAACCCCCAGTTGCAGAATCAGCGCCTGGAGGGTGAATTCCACCTGCGGCGGGTCGAAGTTAATCAGTTCGGCCACGAAGGCCGCCAGGGCGCGCGCGCCCACGAGGCTGAGCGGGATGGCGAGCAGGCAAGCCAGCAGGCCGAGAATCAGCACCATGCCAAAATACAGGCTGATAATCTGCCCGGAGCGCGCGCCGATGGCTTTCATGATGCCAATCTGTTTTTCCTGCTGGGCGATGAGCGCCGAGATGACGTTGATGACCAGCAGGGCGCTCAGGAACATCGCCATGGCCGCCACCAGTCCGAGCAGGATAAGCACCGTATCGATGATGAAGTTGAGCGGATGCTCGCCCGACCGGGGCAGAGTTTTGCGGTAAACGGGCAGCCCCTGGCCTTCGATGCGGTCGGCGGCCTGGTCGGCCACGGCGCGGATTTGAGCAGAGTCGCTGGCTTTGACGTAGAGTTCGTTGTAGCCTTCGGCTTCGCCCATCCAGCGCAGGGTGTCCATGCTGACGTAGCCGTAAATCCAGCCCTCGATGACCGGCGGGATGCGGTACAAATCGTGGGCGCGCCCGGTGACAGTCAGGCGGAACTGGCGTCCATCGGGAGTTTTGACCAGGATTGGGTCGCCGGGTTGCGCGCCGATATAGGGCATGGAGGCGCGTTCGAGCAACACCTGGCCCTTTTCGGGCGGCCAGATGCCATCCTGTGGACGGACAAAGAACAACTGCTGGTCGTCGTAATCGTTCAGGGCATAGAGGGTCAGGTCGCGCCAGGTTTCACCTTTGCCATCGAGCGAGATGCGCAAAGCCAGGGCGCGGCGGCCTTCGGCGGCTTCCACGCCGCGCAGGTTGCGCAAGCCCTCGACAAAATCCTCGTCGAGCCTGGGTTCGGTCTGGAGGATGGCGTCGGCGGGGCGCATGGCGGCATATTGGGCGTTGAGCGAGGCCGTCAGCGCCTGCTGGGTGGCGGCAATCATCCCAATCGCAAAGACGCCGACAGCGATGGAGAGAATCACCAGGCTGGTGCGGGCGCGGTTGTTCCACAGGTCGCGGGTTACTTTGGTCCAACGGGTCATAATAATTTACCTTTGCTTCCTTGCTCTGAGCAGAAGCCGCGTTCTGCGCGGCTGTAGTTGAAGAGCGTTTTGGCGGTTAACCGCCCTTCGACTGCGCTCCTCGCTATGCTCGTCACTCCGCTCAGGGCGGTAGGTTTTATGATTTCCCATTCACATCATTCAGAATCGCCCCATCCGCAATGTGGAGTTGCCTCCCGGCGCGGCGGGCCAGGTCGGGGTCGTGAGTGACCATCAGAATGGTTTTGCCCAGCCCGGCCAGGCGCTCGAACAGGGCAAAGACGGCGGCGGCGGTTTTAGAATCGAGGTTGCCGGTCGGCTCGTCGGCGGCCAGGATGGGAGGGTCGGTGGCCAGGGCGCGGGCAATCGCCACGCGCTGCTGCTGTCCGCCGGAGAGTTTGGCGGGGAGCTTGTTGGCGTGCCCGTCCATTTCCATCAGCGCCAGCAGTTCCAGGGCGCGGGCGCGGCGTTCGCCAAAGGCCGGGGTGGCGCAAAAATCCATCGGCAGCATGACATTTTCCAGCGCGGTCAGGGTCGGCAGAAGTTGGAAAAACTGGAACACCACGCCGATGGTGCGTCCGCGCCAGGCGGCGAGCTGGTTCTCGCCCAGTTTTTCCACCGCTGCGCCGCCGACCAGGATTTCGCCGCTGGTGGGCCGGTCGAGGCCGGTAATCATGTTAATCAGCGTGGTTTTGCCGCTGCCCGATTTGCCGACAATGGCGACAAATTCCCCGGCTTCGACGTGCAAGTTAATGCCTTTGAGGGCCAGGAAAGGCCCGGCATCGGTTTGGAAGGATTTGGTGACGGCGTTGAGGTCAATGAGATGTTCCATAAGGCTCCTTTGGGGAAAGCAAACTCCCCGGATGTATCTTTTCTCTAAAGATACTCTCCGGGGAGGCTTTTGTCGGCGCTCGAAAGGAGTAGGAAAGAGGTATTTTTTATTCTATCCAGCCCGATTTCCTTGCCAGCATGACGGCCTGGGTGCGGTTGGCAACGCCCAACTTTGACAGGATGTTGGCGACGTGTTTTTTGACGGTGTTGACGGTCAGCACGCGCTCGACGGCGATTTCCTGGTTGCTTTTTCCGGCGGCCAGCAGGGTCAGGATGTCGAGTTCGCGGCGGGTGAGAGGGAGGAAATCTGCCGGGGGAGCAGCGGTTGTTTTTGTAAAGCGCGGCGCGTAGAGAGCAGTTTCATGCTGCATGAGCGCGAGGATTTGCTCAAAGTAAGCGCGCGGGGCGTGGATTTGGGCGCGGTATTGTTCGAGCAGGCGAAGCAGCGGCTGACCCTCATCGGCAAAGATGCGCAGGTAGCCGCCCTGGGCGCCGAGCGTTAGAGCGCGGGAGAGGCTTTCGGCGGCAGCGGGATGATTCCCGGCGGCGTGGAGGGCGCAGGAGCGCAGAATCAGGCCTTCGATAACGGAGGTGACCCGCTCGCGGCGTTCGGATTCGGCTATCAGGGCGGATAACGCTTCGATGAGCGGCGAGACAGGCTCAGGCGCGGCAGTGAGTCGCGCTACTTTGGCGCGGTAAAGTACCAGCCGGGTCAATTCCCACAAATGGTAATAGGCTTTATCGCCGACCTTGTCCAATTCATAGGCGCTGATGATTCGTTCGGCACGCGGCAGGTCGCCCTGCGCCAGCGCCAGGCGGGTCATTTGGAGGGCAATGAAGGCATCGTCGAGGACTGAAACGCTCGACTCGGCCTCGTTCATGGCGCTTTCAAGATGGGCCAGGGCTTCGTCCCAGCGTTTTTGGGCGGCCAGCAGGCGGGCGAGGGTGATGTGACCGTCCATGCTGGCGACGGGCTGCCAGGTGTGGCAATAAGCAATGCCCTGCTCGGCGTAACGAACGGCTTCGTCGAAGCGATTTTGCTCGCGCAGGAGTTCGGCATAACTGATGTAGGGCATGCCGAGCAGGAAGGTGCGTTCGCCGAGGGTCTCTTTTACATAGCGAATGACCTGCTGGAAACCGCGTTCGGCCAACCCCAACGCGCCGCGCATCTGGCGGGTTTCGCCGAGTTGGACGTGGGCAACAATGGTGACCAGCGGCAGGTTGAAGGCGGAGGTCAGGCGCAGGGTTTCGGTAAAGGCCTCAACGGCCTGGGCAGTCTGGCCTTCCATGACGTAATGCAGGCCGAGGTTGAAGTGCAGCAGGCTGTGGAGGAAGGTATCCTGTTCAGAGAGCAGGACAAATGCCTCGGAGATTTCATCGGCGGCGGCGGGCTGACCGCCAAAGATTTTGCTGAGGATGCGCAGGGCTCTGGCCTCGCCCCTCAGCCGGTCTCCCGTGTCTCCGGCAGGGAGCAGCGCTTCGGCCTTGAGGGCGCATTCCTGGGCGCGAGGGACGTTCAGGCTGATAATGTTGGCCCAACCCTGGGCCAGCCACAGGCGCGGATGGGTTTCGAGCAGGGCGGGCGGCAGGGCGGCAACCCACTCGCCGATGGCGGCCTGTTCGCCGCGCAGAATCAGGTCGCGGTAGTGAGTTTCGAGCAGGCTGGCGGCGCGCTCGTGGTCGGCGGCGTGGGTGGCGTAGTGGATGGCCTCCTCAAGCAGGTTGTTTTGCTCGCACCAATCGGAGGCGGCGCGATAGAATGGGGCGGCCTGCTGAGGGGTGGCTTGCCCTTCGACTTCGCTCAGGGCTTGTTTGCGCAGGAAGTCGGTGAAGAGGGCGTGATAGCGGTACCAGGTTGGGTCGAGTGGCACGAGGAAGAGGTTGGCGCGTTCGAGGTGGGCAATCAGTTCGGTTATCGCGTGAACCGTAATTGGTAATGGGTGAGTTGTGACTTGCAAGATGTGAGCAATTTGGGAGGCGCAAAACCGGTCGAAGAGGGCCGTAATCTTGAGAAATTCCTGCACTTCGGGCGCTTCGCGGCGCAGCACTTCCTCGGCCAGGTAGTCGAAGATGTGTTCCTGCCCGGCCAGGGATTGCCAGGCCTGGGGCTGGCGCGCCAGCGCCAGGGCGGCCAGTTGCAGGCCAACCGCCCAGCCTTCGGTGGATTCGTTCAGGCGGGCGAGGGCCTCGGCGGGTAATGGCAGGTCGAGGCTGGCTTCGAGGAAGGCGCAAACTTCGGGTTCGGTGAAGCGCAAATCGGCGGCGGTGATTTCGATGACCTGGTCGAGGGCGCGCAGGCGAGCAAGGTTTAGGCCAGGCGCGGTACGAGTGGTGATGACAAGGTGAAAGGTTGCCGGGCGGTTTTCGAGCAGGAAGTTCAGGATTTCATCTGTCTGCGGGCTTTCAGCGCTGTGGTAGTCGTCGAGCAGGAGGGCAAAATCCGATTCCACTTCGGCCAGGTCATTGACCAGCGCAAAAAGCGCCCCCTCGGGCGAGCCGCCCTGCAGCATGGCGAGGGTGGTCTGCCCAAGCTGGGGCGCAAAGGTTTGGATGGCTTGAATGAGGTAAGAGAGAAAGCGTTCGCGGGGCCGGTCGGCAGGTTGGAGCGAGAGCCAGGCAACGGGCATTTCGCCGCGCCGCGCCCAATCCACAGCCAGGGTGGTTTTGCCAAACCCGGCTGGGGCCGAAATAACCGTCAGGGCGCGTTGCGTTCCGGCGCGCATGCGCGTCAACAGGCGCGGGCGTTCCACCTGCTGTGGGCGCAAGGGCGGAAGGGTGGTCTTGGTGCGCAAGAGGGGCAACATGAAAATGCTTTCAGGCGGGCGGCGGGCTGCTTTCTCCAAAAAGCAGGGTTCGGTTGCGCCCACTGTTTTTGGCCTCATACATGGCCTGGTCGGCACGCTGGACGAGTTTATCGAGACTGTCCGTTTCTGAGTCGAACCCGGCAACGCCCAGGCTAAGCGTAATGCCAATTTTATGCGGACCAACCATCAGCCTGAACGAGGCGGCCCTTTCTCGAATGCGCTCGGCAACCAGGTAGGCCTGGCTGGCAGTGGTATACGGGAGAAGGATGATGAACTCCTCCCCACCATAACGCGCCAGAATATCGGCATCGCGCAGCTGCTGGCGCGTCAACTGCGCCAAGCTGCGCAGCGTATCATCCCCAATTTGATGTCCATAAGCGTCATTCAATTCTTTGAAATGGTCAATATCAAACATCACAACAGCCAGGGGATGACCATAGCGCACAGCAGCATTGAACTCGTGAACGGCGACTTCAAAGAAATAGCGGCGATTGTTGATGCCAGTCAGGGTATCTGTACGCGCGAGCAATTGTTCCCGGATGTAGGCCTGGTACAGTTCCTGGTTTTTTGCTTCCAGTTCGGCTTTGGCCTGGCGCAGAGCGTCTTCGGCGTGTTTGCGCTCGGTGATATCTTGAATGTGCGATATGAAATAAAGTGGTTTGCCTGACCCATTCCGCACCAATGAACTGGAGATTTGACCCCACAAAATATGCCCGGCTTTGTGTAGGTATTGTTTTTCGTAAGTGAAATGTTCCTGTTTACCGTGCGCGGCCTGTTCCAGGAGTTCTTGAGTCATATACTTGTGATTCGGATGGGTAATGTCGTTGACATTCATCTGCTCGAATTCATCCGCATTGTAACCAAAAATCTGACACATTTGTTGGTTGACCTTCATGAATCTGCCGGTCAGGTCCACCAGACACATGCCCACATTGGCATTTTCAAAAGCCAGCCGGAACAATTCTTCGCTCTCACGCAGGGCGTCTTCGATTGCTTTTTGCGCGCTAATATCGCTGACAATGACCAGTAAGTAGGTTTGCGGCCTGGAAGATGCCGGTAAGCGCCCATCCGACTCGAGACGACCGGTCAGACGCGCAAAGAGTTCACCTTTGGACTGTTTTGCCGAATTCACCAGGCGAACATCGATACTTTTTCCTTTTGGATGATTGTAAAAGGCCCGGAATCGCCCCAGAAAAACGGCGCGGTCTTCTAGAAGCAGGAAATCAGCCAGAGATTTTCCTGTGATTTCCGGCGCTGTTAGACCCAGCATATCGGCAAAAGTCTGATTGGTTTGCAAAATGAGGCCATGTTCATCCAGACTCAAGTATCCAACGGGAGCCTGGTGGTACAGGCGGGCATAACTATCACGCGCGGCTTGCATTTGCTGCTGGGCATTCAACAATTCTTCGTTTTGGAGTTCCAGCTCAATTTGATGCACCGACAGGTCATGAAGAACCCGCTTCAGGTCGGCCTGAGACTCGGATGAAGTTCCTGCCAACTGGGCAGCAAGTAATTTTTCGGCCTGGTCACGCAGCAGATTGCGCTTTTCTTCCCAGGATTCGCTCATGTTTCTCCCTCCTGGGCATCCAACCGGCGTTTCAACTCATCACATTCGGTTTGAGTCTTTCGCAAGGCTTCTTCCGCCCGTTTGCGGTCGCTGATGTCATGGAACAGCGTGGCAAACTGGCCCGGCGCCGGGCAAAAAACACGCACTTCAAAAAACTTATCCAGAATATGATTGTATTCCTCGAACTCAAGAGCGGCGCCGGTCAGCGCTACCTGCCCGTAGCGTTCGAGCCAGACAGGCTCCAGATTGGGCAAGATTTCAAATGCCCGCCTGCCAATCACATTTTCCCGATGCAAACCAGTCAGCCGCTCAAAAGCCGGATTGACATTCAGGAAACGATAATCACAAGGCTGACTGTGTTCATCCAGGATGATTTCATGCAACGCAAAGCCAGTCGTCATCTCGTTGAACAGCCGCCGGTAGCGTTCCTCGCTCTCACGCAACCGCTTACCGCCCAGGCGATAGGGCGTGATGTCCTCGAACGTGACGTACACCCCATAAGGCCGTAAATTCCCTTCACTGAATTGCGGAATGGCGTTGACTCGAATCCAGGTGATGGCGTTTTGCTGGGGATTAAAAACCCCCATCACCTGACCGCGCACTTCCTGCCCGGTACGCAGCGCCACCATGGCCGGGTGTTGCTCGCCGGGAAAATCGCTCTCATCCTCACGGATGGCGCGCCAGCGCGGGTCGAGCGAGGTGAGTCCCCGCATCTGCGCCAGGCTCAAGCCGAGAATTTTCTCCGCGGCCGGGTTGGCCGAGAGAATTTCGCCGTGTTCGTTCTGGTAAACGACCCCTTGCAGCATGGTCTCGAACAGAGTGCGATACTTTTTCTCTTCTTCGCGTAACGCATGCTCGGCCTGCTTCATAGCAGTAATCTCAACAAATGACAAGACCGTCCCCGAAAAAATGGATGGGCCGACTTCGTAAGGTGTGACGCGCGCCAGGTACCAGCGGTTCTCCAGGGTACGCACCTCTAACTCCTGCGCCTGCCCGCTCTCTTGCACTTCCCGAATCAGAGCAATCAGGTCGCAGTCGGCCAGTTGGTGCGAAATGTGCGTAATGGGCCGTCCAATGTCGCTTTCAAGCAGTCTGAACAGGCGCGTCACCTGCGAAGAGAAACGGCGAACTTCCAGGTTTTCATCCAACAGAAGAATTGCCATTTGGGTTGCGCCAAGCAGATTTTCCACGTCGTTGTGCAGTTCGGTCAACTCAATAATTTTGCTCTGGTACTCAGCGTTCACCGTAAACAATTCCTCGTTGGTTGATTGCAACTCCTCGTTGGTTGATTGAAGCTCCTCGTTGCTGGCAAGCAATTCCTCATTCGTCGCCTGCAACTCCTCGTTAGAAGTTTCCAGTTCCTCAATGGTGGCTTGCAAATTCTCGCGGGTAAACTGAAGTTCCTGCTCCAAATCACGCAGACGCTCCTCGGCTTCCCGGCTCAGGTCATACGACAGAATGGTCTGGCTGCTTTCTAGCGTCTCGCTCTTCCTCATTTCGCCAATCAACACGGCCACAAGTTCTTCCTGTCCCTTTTTGTGCGGCAGAGGGCGGATGCGCAAATCGACCACCCTGCCGCCCGACTGGTTCGACAGGCGGATATTGGAGAAATGGACCTCCTGCCGCTGCCGAAACGCCTTCTGGATACCCGTGGAAAGCGGAATTGAAAGTTCTCTGGCGGCCATCTTCGAAATATCGTTGACCAGTTTGCCGCTGGGTAGTTTGAAGTAGCCCTCAGGATTGCCCAACACATGCAACACTTCCAGCGATTCGTTCACAATGAGCGCCAGGGGCAGGTAATCGCCACTGACCGCCTCGAAAAAGCGCTCCAGCACCCGTTCTTCCTCGGTAGCGCGCAGGGCGCGGCGCGTGCTGGCAAACTGACCACGCAGGTCGCGGGCGCGGGTATCGGTAATCGAAAGCGGGTGAGCGGATTCGCTGATTGGTTTGAGACGCCCCTTTGACCGATATAGCTTCAGTCGGGCGTCAAGCGTTTCAAAGTAATCACCCAATTCACCGGTGGTTTCGCTCGTTCCGAGCAGCAAAATTCCGCCCGGCCGCAGCGAGAAGTTGAAAAACTCCAGCACTTTGCGCTGCAAAATCGGCTGCAAGTAAATTAACAGATTGCGGCAACTGATGAGTGAAATATTTGTAAACGGCGGGTCCTTCACCAGGTTGTGCTGGGCAAAGACCACCATCTCGCGGATGTTACGCGCAATCTGGAAACTGTCATCGCGTTTGTGGAAATACTTTGACAGCAAGCGCGGCGAAAGGTCAGCGGCGATGCTTTCGGGGTACACCCCGGCAGCCGCATAGTGAATCGCATCACGGTCAATGTCGGTGGCAAAAATTTTGATGTCCTTGTGCAATCCCAACTCATCCATCTTCTCGCGCGCCAGGATTGCCAGGCTATAGGCTTCCTCGCCGGTAGAACAACCCGCCACCCACAGCCGGATTTCGCGTCCACTACCATCCTTCAGCACATCGGTCAGGTATTCTTCCGAAAGCCGATCGAAGGCCTGCTGGTCGCGGAAGAAACTGGTCACGCCAATCAGCAATTCACGGTACAGAGCCACCGCCTCGCCAGGAGAACTCTGCAAATAGGTCACATATTCGTGGATATCGTCAATCTGGTTCACCGACATCCGCCGCTCGATTCGGCGACTGACCGTGCTGGGCTTGTAATACGTAAAATCCACTTTGCAGCGTTCACGCAGAATGGCAAAAATGCGCGTCAGACCGTCTTCATCGCCCAGCAGGGTTTCAGAGCGTTCGGCTTTTGCCACATACGGGTGCTTGGTAAACGAGAGCAATTGGCGGGGCATCTTTTCAGGCGGCAGGACAAAATCCGGCAGCCCGGTCGAAACCGCCGCACGCGGCATCCCGTCGAATTTGGCGCTTTCTTCATCCTGCACCATCACCATGCCCCCATACTCCTTAATGGCGCGCACGCCGCGCATCCCGTCGCTGCCCGTGCCAGAAAGAATAATTGCCACGGCCTTCTCACCCTGGTCTTCGGCCAGCGAGCGCAGAAAAACGTCAATTGGCAAGTTAATACCTTTGGAATGCTCCTGCTCGGTCAGCAGCAATTTACCATGGAAAATCGTCAGGTTCTTCTTGGGCGGAATCAGGTAAACATGGTTGGGCTGCACCCGCATCCCATCCTCAGCGCGCAAAACTGGCATAGATGTCTTCTTGGACAGCAATTCCACCATCAGGCTTTTGTAATCGGGCGAAAGATGCTGGATAACGATAAACCCCAGCCCGCTTTCAGGAGGCATATTCGTAAAAAAAGCCTCAATCGCTTCTAATCCACCTGCCGAAGCCCCCAGGGCCACATAATGCGTGGGGCTCGCCAACTCTGCCACACTATTACTGGTTGTCATTGTGCCTGCGCTTTCTTTATTTATAAAATTATCTAATTTATCTAATTTATTGGCTTTATTTTACAACAATCGCCTTGCGAAACGCAACAATCTGGACAAAAAATTGACAAAATCAAAGCGCCGGAACGCGCGCCTGATAGAACAGCCAGCGCCCTAAAATTTGTTCGCTCAAAATGAGCAGGAAAATTGGCAGATTCAACCCCGCCTGAAGAAAATCTGGCGCGAGGGGCAGCAAACTGACCCCCACCATTGCCAGCGCGAGGCAGACTCCCCGTATCCGTTCTACTGTTTCGTGAACCGGTTTCTCAGCCAAAAGCGCCAGCCCGGCTTCGAGCGCCAGCAGAACCCACAGTGGCAGCCAGACCGAAACCCATCCCGCCCCGAAAGAGACCCCCGTCAAACCCAAAATTCCGGCGCTCAGGAAGAACGCCGCCTCCGTGCGCCACGAGTTCCAGGCTGGCGCAGCGCGCAGGCGATAGACCTGGCTCATACTGTAAACCAGGCCGAGGCCGAGCAGGGCAGTTATCAGTGAACAGTAATCAGTTATCAGCGAGCAATAATCAGTGAAAAGTGGGAAATAAGCCATGAAAGAGAGCAACCAGGCCGCGCCGAACAGGCCAACCATCAAAATTTCGCGGCTGAGCCACGATTTTTGCAGGTGACTTACCGCCCGCCAGGCGTTCTTTTTCGTCCCCAAATGCAGGAAGGAAGCCAGCCCGCCCAGACCGAGTAAAAGACCTATGGCAAGCAAACGCGGGAATGAAAAAGGAAAAAAGAGACCCGCAACTGCCATCCCCGCCGACATTTGCGCCAGCAGAGTAAAAGCCACCAGGGGCAACTCTTCCAATCCGAAATCTGGAGATTTCGGACTCCAAAGTCTCCCGACTTTGGAGCGCGGCGGCTTCACTTCCTCGCGGTTGGCAACCGCCTTCTCCAGTCCATTGCCCATCGCCGGGTGGGGCCTGATTGCCAGATGCGGCTGCGTGCGCGAAAAAGTGGGCAGCGGGAAGGGATGCTCATCTGCCGGAAGTTCCCACAACCGCCGATACTCCTCACTGATAACTGATGACTGTTCACTGATAACTGCGTAGTCGAGAATCCGCATCGGGCAGGCTGCTACGCAAGCCGGTGGGCGTCCCTGGTCGAGTTCGTCCATGCAAAAATTGCACTTAGTCATGCGCCCCAGGTCGGGGTTGTATTGCGGCACAGAATACGGACAGGCCCAGGCGCAATAGCCACAGCCCATGCACCTGGTTTCATCAATGTAAACAATTCCATCTTCGCGCTGAACGAAGGCATCCGTGGGGCAGACCCCTGCGCATTTGGGGTGAACGCAATGGTTGCAGGCGATGGACAGGTTGTAGGCAAAAACGGAATTTTCCCAGGCCTGGCCCTGTTTTTGCCATTCGCCGCCCGAAACCTCGAACACCCGCCGCCACAAAACCCCAACCGGCAGGTTGTTCTTGTCTTTGCAGGCGATTTGGCAGGCTTTACAGCCCGTGCAGGCGCTGGCATCGAAGGTGAAGGCGTAGGTCATGGATTACAAACAGGATGGAAGGATTTAAGGATTTTTCAGATTTGATTTGATAGGCGCGGAAGGCAGCAAGATTGGGTTATGAAGATGGCGAATTTCGATGCTGGGGCGGCCAAAATTGACCAGCAGGCCAACATCGAGATTGCTGGCTTTGAGATAGTTAATGACCTGGGCGGAGTGTTCCGGCGCAAGCGTAGCAACGGCTTTGATTTCCAAAATAACTTTGCCTTCGACGAGGAAATCAGCAATAAAATCGCCCACGTTTTCACCGCGAAAAGCAACGCTCATCCGAGCCTGTGACAAGGCTTTCATATTTGCCTGCCGAAAAGCAATCCCGAGGGCATTCTGGTAAACAGATTCGAGAAAACCGCTGCCCAATTCGTTGGCAACTTCGTAGCAAATGCCGATAATTTTGTGGGTCAATTCGGCGTGCGGGAACGGGATTTTCTGGTTTTGCGGCATAAACGGTTTCTTTTGCATGGTTTTTCTCCTTGATGTTTTTTTGACAGGATGCAAGGATGTAAGGATTTTTTAATTTCTCCAAAAATCCTTATATCCTTGTATCCTGTTTCTCCACCTGAACCATGACAGTATGCAAGGATGTAAGGATTTCTTAATTTCTCCAAAAATCCTTATATCCTTGTATCCTGTTTCTCCACCTGAACCATGACAGTATGCTGCGCGGTACCGAAGGCGTAGGGCGTCCATTTTTCGGAGGTCAGCACGTTGATGCAGCCGCCAAAATCAACACCGTCCTCGTTGGGCGACCACCATGCCCCTTGCGGAATATCCACCACGCCGGGCAAAATGCGCGGGGTAACGCGGGCGGGGAGAACCAGTTCGCCGCGTTCGTTCCAGACGCGGACGAGGTCGCCGTCGCGGATGCCGCGCTCGGCGGCGTCGAGCAGATTGATGAACACCCGCTGGGGAAAGGCTTCATTCAGCCAGTCATTGTTGGCGTGCGTGGAGTGAACCCGCGCCAGGGTGTGGTGGCCGATGGCTTGCAGCGGATAGGGCTTGTGGGACACGGATTTCACCCTGGACTGGCCGTCAGGGCAGGCGGACGAACGCGGATGAACACGGATTTTTTCTTTATTTTCTTTTCCGTGTAAATCCGCGCAATCCGCGTAATTCGTGTCCTGAAATGGATGTTCCCACTCTTGTACGTATTTTGGAATGGGCGGAATTTCGGCAGGGTTGCCGCGCTCGTAGAGTTGCTTTGAAAAGATTTCCACTTTGCCGCTGGGGGTCGACAACGGATTTTGAAGCGGATTCAAACGAAAATCGGAAAAGGCTATCGTGGGCTGAGTCACTGGTTTGGAGTAAGCGCCGAGATTCTTCTCAATAAATTCATCCAATGTAGGCAAATCGGGGAAACGGGTTGAACGCCAAACCGATAAACAATACTCCACCCAGGCTTTTTCATCCCGTCCTTCGGTGTAGGCGTCGCCAATGCCCAATCGAGCGGCGATTTCGGAGCAAATCTGGTAGTCAGATTTGCATTCGCCGGGCGGCTCGACCAGTTTGGGCTGGAGAATCACTTCGTCGGAATATTTCCAGCCGTCCTCCACGCCCCAGGTCTCAAATTGGGTGCAGGCGGGCAGGATAATGTCGGCAAAGCGGGCGGTGGGGGTCAGGAAGTTGTCCTGGACGACGAGGAATTCAACCTTCGATTCATCCCGCAAAATTTGGGCAGAGCGGTTGACGTTGGCGTGCTGGTTAATCAGACAGTTGGTGGCAACGGCGTAGATGAGTTTGATGTCGCTATCGAGATGGTCGGCGCCGATTAAGCCATCAGCGGGGGTCATCTCTTTTCCACGGAGGACGGCTTCCGTCCAGAGAAAAACCGGAATGGCCGCTTTGACGGGATTTTCTCCCAGCGGGAAGACCGTCCACTTGCCGCCACCATCCGGGGTCTGCAATCCCAAACCGCTGGCCCAGCCGCCGGGGATGCCAAAGTTGCCCGTAATGGCCGAGAGAACCGCCCCGGCGCGCACAACCTGCTCGCCATAGGCGCGGCGCTGCATTCCGTAGCCCTGATAAAGCACGGCGGGCTTTCGGGTGGCGTATTCGCGGGCAATGCGGGCGATGGTGGCGGCGGGGACGGCGGTGATGGCTTCGGCCCATTCGGGGGTTTTGGGCGTGCCATCGCGCGCGCCGAGCAGATAGTCGCTGTAGGATTCTTCCGCTTCAAGGCCGGGCGGCATGTGGGCGGAGTCCCAGCCGAGGCAGTAGCGGTTGATGAAGGAGATGTCGAGCAGACCTTCGGTCAGCAGCACGTAGGCCATGGCGGTCATCATGGCCGCGTCGGTGCCGGGGCGGATGGGAATCCACTCGTCGGCCAGGGCGGCGGCAGAGAGCGAGTGGCGCGGGTCAATGCAGACCACTTTGGCCCCATTCTGGCGGGCAAGTTTGATAAAGTAGTCGGAGTTGGTGCCGTCGCGCATTTCGGCGGGGTTCCAGCCCCACATGATGATGTAGCGGCTGTTCAGCCAGTCCTGGCGCTGGTTGCCGGTGACGAGCGTCCCCCAGACGGTGGGGGTAGCGGCGTTAATCGCGGCCCACGAGTAGGAGTTATAGATGCCCAGGCAGCCGCCGTACAGGTTCATCAGGCGGCGGGCGGTGTGCGAGCCGTTGAGCTGGTTGTAACTGCCCGTGCCATAAGGGACGAAGAGCGCCTGATTGCCATATTGAGCTTTGACGCGCTCAAATTGGGTAGCGAGGGTATCGAGGGCTTCGTCCCAGGAGATGCGCTTGAATTGACCTTCGCCGCGCGCGCCGGTGCGTTTGAGAGGGTAGAGCATCCGGTCGGGGTGGTACTGGCGGCGCAGGTAGGCGCGTCCGCGCGGGCAGGCGCGCAGTTGCGGGGATTCCAGGCTGTCGGGGCGGTCGTCGGCCTCCAGGCGGGTGATGCGTCCGTTTTCGAGGTGGGCAATCAACAGGCAGCGTCCGCCGCAGTTGTGGGCGGGGCAGCCAACGCGGATGGTTTGTGGTGAACAGGTATCAGTCATCAGTGGTCAGTGAGCAATGGTCAGTCGCCAGCCAGAAGTGTGAAAAAGCTGATATTCGTAAGTTTAGGGGACATGAGCCAGAAGGGCTAGTGATGGATGTAATGTTTTTTCAGAAAGAAAAGGACTTCATCAATCCACATCGAAAGCCGAGCAACGCCCCGGAAAATCTGAGCCGGTTTTGACGTATACTGTATTTCAAAAGAAAGAACCAGGAGCAGCCCCCATGAAACGCGCAATTCTGTCTTTTACTGGCATTCTTCTGATTGTTGCATCCATAGCAGGCATGGCAATCAGCATCTTCGGCATCGTCGGGCTATGGCGCATCGAATCGGACATCAAAACCAACGTCGCAGAGACCCTGTCTCTGCTCGATACCACCCTGCAAACCACCTCCGAAGGGCTTGCAATCGCCTCTCGGTCCCTGGAACAGGCCAATAACGCCCTCGCCTCCGCCACCGACGCCATCCAGGCAGCGGGTAACTCGGTCGAAGAAACCCTGCCCTTGCTCGACATCCTGGCCGAAGTCACCACCCGGGAACTGCCCCAAACCATCTCCAAATCACAACAGGCCATTCAATCCGCGCAGGCCAGCGCCAAAATTATCGATTCCACCCTCTCTACGCTGGCCTCCATCCCCTTCATTGGACTACGTGAATACGACAGCACCCGTCCGCTCAGCGGCTCACTGGCCGATTTCTCCCGCAGCCTCGACCCCATTTCCGCCTCGCTGGCATCCATAAAGGAACCGCTCACAACCTCCAAAGACCATCTCGCCGCCATCGGCCAATCCACTGGTGAGATGACAGACGACCTTGCCAACCTTCAGACCAGCCTGAGCCAGGCCCGCCAGGTGGCCGCGCAATATGAAAACATCGTAAAAACTCTTCACCAAAAAGTGAAAACCTCTCAAACAGACTTGCCCGCGGCGCTCGACCGGGTGGCCTGGTTCATTACCATCGCGCTTGCCTGGCTCGGCCTGACCCAAATTGGCCTATTCATGCAAGGGCTGGAAATGCTCGGGGTCGAACTCGCAAACGTCAAAAAAGATGCGCCCAACTCCACGAATGGATAAAATATGCGGATGCCTGTCTCCATCCTGATACTCACCCTGGGCATTCTCCTCCTTTTGGCCTGTTCATCGCGCGGAACAGACTCCCCCAAGCCCGCCTCCCGTCAAACCATCCGCTACCTGGCCCTGGGCGATTCGTACACCATCGGCGAGAGCGTCCCTGAAAACGAACGCTGGCCGGTTCAACTCATCGAAAACATCAAAACCTCGCCATCCTTTCAAGCCACCAACGTAGACATTGAACTCACCCTCATCGCCCGCACCGGCTGGACGACCGATGAACTCTGGAAGGGAATCGAGCAAACCGGCGTCACCCCGCCCTACGACCTGGTCTCCCTGCTGATAGGAGTCAACAACCAGTATCGCGGACGCTCCCTCGAAGAATACCGCGAACAGTTTCGCTTCCTGCTCGGCAAAGCTATCGAATACGCCGGAAACGACCCTGAAAAGGTTTTTGTCGTCTCCATTCCCGATTGGGGCGTCACACCATTTGCTGCCGGGCGCAATTCAACCCAAATCGCCGCCGAAATTGACGCCTTCAATGCCCTCAACCGCGCGGAAGCCGAAGCCGCCGGGGTCGCCTATGTGGACATCACCCCTGCCTCCCGCGCCGCCGCCAGCGACCGCAGCCTGATTGCCGCCGACGGCCTGCACCCCTCCGGTAAAATGTATGCCGGGTGGGTCGAGCTCATACTGCCAGTTGCGCTCCAGGCGATAGAGCAATAAGAAAGTAGACCTCTCCAGCCATCCCTCCCGGTAGGAAAGGCTCCTTGTGGCCTTCTGGCAAGGGGAAAAATATCAGCGCATTCCGCCAGGAAGCAACCAAAAATCAGTCATGAAAATACTTGACAAGCATACCCATCTTGTTGTAAGATAAATGCGAACGTTCGCGCGAACGTTCGCTAAAAGGAAACAAGAAAACCATGTCCCCCAAAGTCACCCTCAAAGCGGTTGCGCTGCGCGCCGGAGTCAGTTATCAGACCGTCTCCAAAGTCCTGAATGGGCAATTGCAGGTCGCGCCTGAAACGCGCCAGCGCATTCTGGAGGCCGTTCAGGCCCTCGGCTACCGCCCCAACCAGATTGCGCGCAACATGCGCGTCAAACGCAGTTTCATGATTGGGTACTCCTGGGTGCAAACCTCCCCTAACCAGGTCAACCACATCCTCGACCAATTTCTGACCAGCATGGTGCGCGAGGCCGAAGCAGCCGGGTATCACCTGTTGCCATTTCCTTACCGGGAAGGCCAGGAACAGGTGGCGGATTACCGCGAGTTGATTGATACCGGGCGGGTGGACGGATTTGTTTTAACCAGCGTCAATTACAACGACCCACGCATTCATTTTTTGATGGAGCGTGGGTTTCCATTCGTCGCTTTTGGACGTTCCAATCCTGAATTGGATTTTCCCTGGGTCGATGTGGATGGCGCTGACGGCACGCGCCAGGCGGTGGAATATTTGTTCTCGCGCGGGCATCGGCGCATCGCCGCCCTGGCCTGGCCGGAAGATTCGCGCGTTGGTAACGAACGACTGCAAGGCTATTTCCAGGGGCTTCAATCTGCCGGGATAGAAATTTGCCCGGCTTGCCTGTTGCGCGGCGAAGGCACATTTGACGTAGGACGCGAAATGACCCTGCGCCTGCTCGACCTGCCTGCCCAAAACCGCCCTACCGCCCTGATTGCGCTCAATGACACGATGGCCATCGGCGCAATGTACGCCGCCCGCGAACGCGGCCTGGAAGTTGGCCGCGACCTGGCAATCATTGGTTTCGACGACGCCCCCATGGTGCAATATCTTTACCCGCCGCTCAGCAGCATTCGCCAACCCATTGCGGAAGCCGGGCGCAAATGCGTCGAAATGCTGGTCACATGTCTGGAAGGAAAACCGCTCACCGAAAAACAGGTTCTTCTCACGCCCCGTTTAATTCTCCGTGCCTCGGCCTAGCAAAAAGCCCCGGCTCGGAACTTCACCGGACGGCGCAGGTCACTGCCAGGCGTCATGCGCCGCCCGTCTGGAAAAAACACACTCCCAAAGGAGGTGATTTTCACATTCCAAAAACCAGGGCTGCTCTCTTTTACCACACATTCAACATTTTGACCATTTTTCAAACTTTCCAAAAAGGAGAAGTACGATGAAATCGCTCTTCAAACTGTTTTCTGCGCTGCTCGTGCTGGCTTTCATGCTGACCGCTTGCGGCGCGCCCGCCACCCCCGAAAAAGTGGTGGAAACCGTTAAGGAAACCGTCACCGTCAAGGAAACGCAAATCGTCGAAGTCCCCGCCGAAAAAACGGTCGTGCGGCTCTCTGGTTGGGCCTCCAGCCCTTCCGAAACTGCCCTGCTCGAATCGCTGCTTTATAAATTCTCGGTCGAAAACCCCGATATCCTCGTCAAATACGAACCGATTACCGGCGATTACAAACAGGCCCTGCTCACCTCCATCGCGGGCGGCGTAGAACCCGATATTTACTATGTGGACATCTTCTGGTGGCTGGAACTGGCAACCAACGACGCCCTCCTGCCGCTCGATGACCTGATGGCCGCCAGCGGCGTGAAGAAAGACGAGTTCATCCCGGCGCTGGTAGATGCGTTCACCTACGATGGCAAACTCTACGGCATTGCCAAAGACTTCAACACGCTGGGGATGTTCTACAACAAAGACCTGTTCGACAAAGCCGGTCTCTCTTACCCCACCGATGATTGGACCTGGGACGACCTGAAACAGGCCGCTCAAAAACTCACCGACCTGAGCGACGCCAACAAGCCCGTTTATGGCTTTTGCACCCCGCCCGACCCGGGCCGCTTCCCGGCTTTTGTCTTCCAAAACGGCGGCACAGTGATGACCCCCGACTTCAAAGATACCACCCTGGATAGCGAAGCCGCCATTGGCGCTGCCGAGTTTTACACCTCCTTCCGCGCCGAAGGCATTGGCGCGCTTCCTTCCGACCTGGGCGAAGGCTGGCAGGGGACTCTGTTCGGCAAGGGCCAGTGCGCAATGGTCTATGAAGGCGGCTGGTTAATTCCCTACCTGCGCGACCAGTTCCCCGGCACCAAATATGGCGTAGTCATGCCGCCCGCTGGCCCCAAAGGCGAAGGCAACCTGATTTTCACCGTTGCCTGGGGCGTTTCGGCCAATACCAAAAAACCCGAAGCCGCCTGGAAGGTGGTGCAGTTCCTGACCAGCGAAGCCAGCCAGAAAACCGTCCTGGAAAGCGGCTTTGCTCTGCCCTCGCGGGTTTCCCTGCAAAACAGCGACTACCTGAAGAACAATCCCAATTCCGCCGCCATCTTCAACGGCTCTTTCAACGGCGCGCAGCCTTTCTTCTGGGGCGCGGTCGGCTCGGATGTGAACGACCAGATGGGCAAGGCATTGGAACGTGTATTCAAAGAAAATCAGCCAGTGGCAGATGCCATGAAACAGGCCGCCGAAGCCGTTCGCAAGGCAATCAAGTAAACCGCAAGTCGCGCTTACCTTCGCCCGCCCTTGCTCTCCTACAGACAGGGGCGGGCGAAAAGGAGACTGTATGGCCGCCCCCGGCAATGCCCGCAAACTATCCGAAGCCATCACCGGCTATTTGTTCATCTCGCCCTGGCTGATTATCTTTATCATTTTCAGTCTCATCTCGCTGGCCTACGCCTTCTATCTCTCCTTCACCAGTTATAACCTGCTCAAACCGCCACAATTTATTGGGCTGGAGAGTTACCAGCGCGTGCTGGAGGATGAGCTGTTCTTGCAAAAAGCGCTGCCGAACACCTTCAAGTATGTCATCATCGTTGTCCCTCTTCAAACCATCCTAAGCCTGGTGCTGGCCTTCGCCATGGACCAGAAACTGCGGTTTCGGCGCTTCTTCCGCACCATCTTCTATCTACCGTCGGTCACATCATCCGTAGTCATTTCGCTCATCTTTATCTGGATTTTCGCTCCGCAGGGCATCTTCAACCAACTGATGGGGTTGTCGGTCAACTGGCTGGATGACCCGCGCACGGCCTTCTACGTCATTATGGGCATGAACATCTTCACCACCAGCGGCACGCTCATGCTCATCTTCCTGGCAGGCTTGCAAGATATTTCCCCATCCATTTACGAAGCGGCGCAAATTGACGGCGCAAACGGGCCGCAAACGTTCTTCTACATCACTATCCCCATGCTGCGTCCGGTCATCTTTTTCGTGGTCACGGTTGGCATCATTGGCTGCTTCCAGGTCTTCGACCAGATTTTTGTAATGACTGCCGGAGGCCCGCTCGATTCGACCACCACCATCACCTATCTCATCTACAAATGGGCCTTCCGCGATACCACCATCAAAATGGGACAGGCCTCCGCCCTGGCCGTCATCCTGACGCTCATCATTCTGGGCGTGACCATCCTCCAGCGCCGCATCATCGAAGGCAGCGGCTCTTCGGCAGAACGCTAAAGGCGGTGAACCATGACGACCCTTTCCGCAACTTCCCCCCGTTCCAGTGAGCCGCCGGTCATCTTTGACCAGGTTCGCAAGGGCATCTTCTACGCGTTGCTCTTCTTTTGGGCCGTTCTCTCGGTTGCGCCACTCTATTTCACACTGGTTTTCTCGCTCAAACCGGTTGCCAATGCCTACACCCCGCCCATCTGGTGGCCCATTCCCTTCACGCTGGAAAACTACCAGACCATCCTGCAAACCTTCGAACTCTTCCCGCGCTGGGTGATGAACAGCGTGGTCATCTCGATGACCGTCACGGTCTTCCGCGTCCTGTTCTGCGCCATGGCTGGTTACGCCTTCGCGCGCATTGAGTTCCCGCTCAAGAATTTCCTGTTCAATCTGCTGCTGGTTTCAATGATGATGCCAGGCGTGGTCACGCTCATCCCCTCGTTTCTCATCATCGGGCCAGGGCTGATTCGCGGCGGCCTGCAACTCGGCAGCCTCACCCTGCCCACCGGCTTCAACCTGCTGGATAGCCCATGGGGCGTCATCGTGCCGGGCATGGCCGATGCCTTCGGCGTGTTCATGATGACGCAGTTCTATAAATCTTTCCCTAAAGAACTGGAAGAAGCCGCCATGATGGACGGCTCTGGCCGCTGGGGGACGTTCTTCCGCATCGTCCTGCCCATCAGCCAGACCCAACTGCTTACGCTCGGCCTGCTCACCTTCCAGGGCGCGTGGAACAACTTCATGTGGCCGCTGCTCGTCCTGCGCACGCCCGAAAACTTTACCCTGCCCATCGGCCTGCAATGGTTCCGCGGCGAATACTACACGCTCTATTCGGTGGTTCTGGCCGGGTCACTCTTCAACACCCTGCCCATGCTGATAATCTTCTTCGCTTTCCAGAAATACTTCATCCGCAGCATTGCTTCAACCGGCTCAAAAGAAGGCTGAGTTTTTCCTCCATCTTTCTTTACTCCTCTGCCGGCCACGCGCAGGCCAGGGCGCGCGGCCGGCCCGCAATCATTCACCATCATTCATCATTCACCCTTCTGCATTCCAAAACTATGTGGACTCTCACCGACCCATCCTTCGACCCATCCAAACAACACCATCAAGAGACCATCTTCACCATTGGCAATGGCTATCTCTCCACGCGCGGCGCCTTCGAAGAAGGCTGTCCGGGCGAAAGCCGCGCCACCTTTGTTCACGGCGTGTTCGATGCCGCGCCGGTTGTCATCACCGAACTTGCCAACGCGCCCGATTGGCTTGGCCTTCAGGTGGTGCTTGATGGCGAAAAATTCTCCCTCGCCCAGGGCGAACTGCTGGATTACCAGCGCGAACTCGACCTGCGGACGGGCGTGCTGACCCGCCGCGCGCGCTGGAAATCGCCCAGCGGCAAAATTGCCGTGCTGCGCTTTGAGCGGTTTGCCTCGCTCGATGACGAACATCTCTTGTGTCTGCGCTGTCACGTCACGCCGGAGTTTGAAGGACAGCTCGAACTGCGCGCCGCGCTCAACGCGCATGTGGATAACGAGGGACTCCGTCACTGGAACGTCACCCGTCAGGGACGCAAAGACGGTCAAACCGCCTGGCTCGAAGCCGTCACCCGACAGAGCGGCATTACCCTGTCCCTCGCCATGCGCCTGCTCTCCAGCGATTCCGCTGCTTTCGATTACTGGGATGCCGAAGGCCAGCCCACCCTGTGTCTGCGCGTTCCAGCCCGCCCCGGCCAGACCGTAACCCTGACCAAATTTGTGGGTATTGCCACCTCACGCGATAGCGACCATCCGCTCGCGCTGGCGCTTGAAAGCGCCGCCCGCCCGCAGGAGTGGGAAGCCGCCTTGGAAGCCCAAAAACAGGCCTGGGCGCGCGAATGGGAACGCTGCGAGGTGAGCATCGAAGGCGACGAAGAAGCCGAACTGGCTGTCCGCTTCAGCCTGTTCCAACTGCTCATCGCCGCCCCCCGCCGCGATAACCACGTCAACATCGGGGCCAAAACCCTCTCCGGCTTTGGCTATCGCGGCCATGCTTTTTGGGATACCGAAATTTTTATGCTGCCGCTCTTCACCTACACCGCGCCGCACATCGCCCGCAACCTGCTGGAATATCGCTTTTATACCCTGCCTGCCGCGCGCGAAAAAGCCCGCGCCGCCGGTTACGAGGGCGCCTGGTTTGCCTGGGAAAGCGCCGATACCGGCGAGGAAGTGACCCCCACCTGGGTGCCCGATTTTCACGATAAGAAAAAACTGGCGCGCGTCTGGACTGGCGACCTGGCGATTCACATCTCTGCCGATGTGGCCTACGGCGCCTGGCAATACTGGCGCGCCACCGGCAAAGACGACTGGTATGCCCACTATGGCGCAGAACTGGTGCTGGATACCGCCCGCTTCTTCGCCTCCCGCGCCGAGTGGCTGGAAGAACGCGGCGGATACGGCTACCGTGATGTCATCGGACCGGATGAATATCACGACCATGTGAACAACAACGCCTATACCAACATCCTGGCGCGCTGGAACATCGAAACCGCGCTCGAAACGCTCACCTGGCTGGAGCAAAATCACCCGCAGCGCGCCGCCGAACTGAAAGAAACGCTCAACCTGACCCCAGAACACCTGGCCCATTGGCAGGATGTGGCAGCGCGCATGATTCTCAACACCCGACCAGATGGCCTTATCGAACAGTTCGATGGCTTCTTCGGCCTGAAGGACGTGAACCTGGCCGATTACGAACCGCGCACCAAATCCATGCACGAGATTTTCGGCATCGAGGCCGCCAACCATTACCAGGTGCTCAAACAGCCAGATGTGCTGATGGCGCTCTACCTGCTGCCAGAGCGCTTCACGCCCGAACAGGTGCGCGTCAACTACGATTACTACACCCCACGCACCGACCATACCTACGGCTCCTCGCTCGGCCCCTCCATTCAGGCCATCGTGGCCTGTCAAATGGGCGATGTGGAATCGGCCTATGAACACTTCCTCCGCGCCGCCCGCGCCGACCTGCGCGATGTGCGCGGCAACGCCGGGGATGGAATTCACGCTGCCTCGGCGGGGGGCATCTGGCAGGCGGTGGCCTTTGGCTTTGGCGGTCTGCAAATCCACCCCGATGGCCGCTGGGAAACCCACCCGCGCCTGCCGCATCACTGGAAGCGGCTGACCTTCCGCTTCACCCTGCGCGGCCAACAGCATGTCGTCACCGCCGGGCAGGATTGAAACCACCCGACACCATTTTGCGAAGCGGCTGCCATCTCTGAACCCAGAAATGGCAGCCGTTGCTTAAGGACTTCGATGCGAAGCCCGCTCTATTCATGCGCCTGTTGCGCGGAGGAAACCATGAACATCAAAGGATTTATCTTCGACCTGGATGGTGTCCTGACGGATACCGCCGAATACCACTATCGCGGCTGGAAGCGCCTGGCCGATGAACTGGGAATTCCCTTTAGCCGCGATGAAAACGAAGCCCTGCGCGGCATTCCGCGCCGCGAATCGCTGCTCACGCTCCTCAAAGGCCGCCCGGCCAGCGAAGCCCAGTTGCAGGAATGGATGGCGCGCAAAAACGCCTATTACCTGGAATACATCCGCGAAATTTCCCCCGCCGATGTGCTGCCCGGCGCGCGCGAACTGCTGGAGGAAATTCGCGCCGCCGGGCTGAAATCCGCGCTGGGTTCGGCCAGCAAAAACGCCCGCGAAGTTATCGAGCGGCTGGGAATCGCCCCCCTGCTCGATGCCATTTCCGATGGGAACAGCGTGCAGCGCCAGAAACCCGCTCCCGACCTGTTTCTGCACGCCGCCAGTCAGTTGAATCTTTCACCATGGGAAGGCGTGGTGATCGAAGACGCCGCCGCCGGCATTCAAGCCGCTCTCGCCGGTGGATTCTGGACGCTTGGCCTGGGCCCGCGTGAACGGGTAGGCCGGGCACATGCTGTTTTGCCCTCCCTGGCTCAGGCGCACCTGAAAGACCTTTTAACAAAATTCAACCAGTAAAATATATCCTGGTCACATTCAACAATCCCACAGTCATTTTAGCGTATACTTGGAAACCAATCATGCCAACCGATAATGATGAAGAAAACCAGGAAAAAGTGATGAAACTCGCCCTCGGCGCCGATGAACGCCTGCCGGTTGTGGAAACCATTCAGCGCTATCTCACAGAAAAAGGCCACCAGGTCCTCTGGTTTGGCCCCTCTCCCGGGCAAACAGCACCCTGGCCGCAAGTGGCGCGGCAGGTGTCCGAAGCCGTCGCAAGCGGTCAGGCGCAAGAAGGCATCCTCTTGTGCTGGACGGGGACAGGCGTGAGCATGGCCGCCAACAAAACGCGCGGCATCCGCGCCGCCCTGTGCGCTGACGCCGAAACCGCGCGCGGCGCGCGCCTGTGGAACAATGCCAACGTCTTGTGCCTCTCCATGCGCCTGACAACCGACGCGCTGGCAAAAGAAATTCTGGATTCCTGGTTCGCCACATCCTACCAGCCCAACCCCGGCGATGACGCCTGCCTGCAACTGCTCAACGACCTCGACCAGCAATGACCCTGCTCCCCCGCCGCCCGCCCGCTTACTGGCTCAGGCTCCTGGCTTTCCTGCTCCTGCTCACCCCCATCGGATTCTGGCTGTTCAGCGTGGCCGGGCTCGTGACGGCGGTCACCATCCCGCTCCAGCACCCGGTTTGTTGCGATTCCCCCACTCGCTTCGGCGCGCCGTTCGAGAAGGTGAGTTTCCGCACCGCCGAGGGCCTCACCCTGCGCGGCTGGTACATCCCGCCCCAAAACGGCGCGGTCATCATCCTGTTGCACCCTTACTACGGCGACCGGATGGGCGTCCTGCGGCCTGCCGAAATGCTCTACCAGCATGGCTACGGCATCCTGATGTATGACCAGCGCGCCAGCGGCGAAAGCGAGGGGAAAATTCGCTCGCTCGGCTGGCTCGACATCCCCGACGTGAAAGAAGCCGTCAATTTTGTGGTTACACGCCAAAAAGACATCAGAATCGGCATCTCTGGCTGCTCTTCAGGCGGCGCCATTGCCCTCGGCGGAGCCGCATTCTCTCCCAAAATTGGCGCAGTGGCCGCCGATGCCCCCAGCCCACTCAGTTGGGATGAGAACAGGCCCGATTTCCAGGCCGACCCCTTCCACGCCCTGACGTTTACCACTTATTTTCACATCGTCGCCCTGCAAGCCGGCGCCTACGCGCCCATCAGCACCCTCGAGGCCATTCGAACCGTCTCACCGCGCCCTATCCTGTTCATCTCTACCGGTCAAGGCGCAGAAAAGGCGCGCGTCCAATCCTACTACGAGGCGGCGGCAGGCCCCAAAATTCACTTCAACCTGCCCAGTTCCAGCCACTGCGCCGCCCCCCACACCCACCCCGCCGAATATGAGCAGGCGCTGGTGGAATTTTTCGATACCTACTTGAAATAAAAACCATCTAGCAGTTCGCGCCACAGTTCCATCATAGCGCAAAGGAACACGGAGAACCCTCATGCCTTACGATTTCGACCGCATCATCAACCGCCGCAACACCAACAGCCTCAAATGGAACGCCTATCCTGAAGACGTGTTACCTCTGTGGGTGGCCGATATGGATTTCGCCGCGCCGCAGCCCATCATCCGCGCTTTGCAGGAAGCCGTTGAACACGGAATTTTTGGCTATGATATTCCCGGAAAAACGCTGCGCGAAACCGTCGCCGCGCGCATGAACACCCTCTACGGCTGGCAGGTCGCTCCCGAAAGCGTGGTATCCATCACCGGCCTGGTGAGCGGGTTTTACGCCGCCGCTCAAACCCTGTGCCGCCCCGGCGAGGGCTACCTCATCCAGCCGCCGGTGTACATGCCCTTCAATCACCTTCAAAAAGACCTGGGCATCATCCGCCAGGAAGCGAAATTAAACAAAGCGGCGCAAGATGGCATCTTGCGTTACCAGATTGATTGGGATTCTTTCGAGCAGGCCTTCCACAGCGGCGGAAGCCGGACGAAAATGTTCCTGCTCTGCAACCCGCACAATCCAACGGGGCAAATCTACAGCGCCGAAGAACTCTCCCGCATGGCCGAAACCTGCCTGAAACAGGATACCGTCATCGTCTCCGATGAAATTCACAGCGAGTTGATTTTGGGAGAATCAAAACACGTTCCGATTGCCTCGCTCTCGCCCGAAATTGCCCAAAAAACCATCACCCTCATCGCCCCGTCCAAGACCTTCAACATCGCGGGGCTGTTCTGCGGGTTTGCCATCATCCCAAACAAAGAACTGCGCGAACGGTACAAAGAACAGGTAGAACGCATGACCCTGCACGTCAACGGACTGGGCTATGTGGCAGCGCGGGCGGCCTTCTCCGGCGCGTGCGATGACTGGCTAATGGAATTGCGCGCTTACCTGAAAGCCAACCGCGATTTTTTGGTGAAATTCGTTCAAAGCGAACTGACCGGAATTTGCACCACCCACCCCGAAGCCACCTACCTGGCCTGGCTCGATTGCCGCCAACAGACCGAAAGCGGCAAAATCAGCGGCAGCCCCTACGAATTTTTCCTGAAAAAAGCCAGAGTGGCGCTCAACGACGGCGCAACCTTTGGAACGGGCGGGCAAAACTTCGTCCGCCTGAACTTCGGCTGCCCGCGCGCCACGCTGGAGCAAGCCCTGGAACGGATGAAAAAGGCCCTGGCCTGAACTGCCGCCCAGCCTTTAAACCCTTGTATTCTGTCCGCTCTTATTTTAAGAATGCCCTTTAGACACAATAGTCAAGTGGTTAAGTTAAAATAAGAAATAAGCATTCAGGAGACTGCCGATGTACACGCCCGAACCCGACGAAAAACTGACCCCCGTAATGATTTACACCCGCGAAAGCGTCTTTCGCGGCGAAGTCATTACCAAGCAAAACGTGCGCGTCAGCACCTGGCTGCGCACTCAGGGCGCGCCGCGTTATATTCACCTGTTACGAGCCAACGCCGTGCAATTCAGCGGAGCGGTGAAAACTTCTACCAGCCCCGAAATCTTCATCCCGCTCTCGATGGTCATCGCCCTGCATCTCGTCCCCCCTGCCAGCGACGGGGTAGATTACGACCCCCAGGAAGCCAACCGCGCCATGTTGCCCATCCTGTCCGGGGTTGGCACCTTCCAGTTCAAAGGAGTCATCCGCGTTTCGGCTCAAAGCGGCATTGGGCCCACCCTGGAACTCTCCAAAATCCCCTGGCTTTCGCTCTACGACCTGGAAATCACCAACAACGTCCTGCCGCAAATGCCTGTCATGCGCGTCCCGCTCGCCATCGTCAACCCCGAGCAAGTCACCTTTTCCATTCCGTAATGCTGCCCTGAGCGGAGCGAGAGCAAAGTCGAAGGACATACCCAAAAATGAACCTTCAAACCATCATCGAACGCAGCCAAACCCCAGCACCCTGGGCCGAGGGCGAAAAAATCCCCTGGAACGACCCTGGCTTTAGCCGCCGAATGCTCCAGGAACACCTGAGCCAAAAGCATGATGCCGCCAGCCGCCGCAAAACCAAAATCAAAAAGCATGTGAAGTGGATTCATGAAATCGTGCTGGCGAAAACCACCTCCACTATCCTGGACCTGGGATGCGGCCCTGGCCTGTATTGCGCGGAACTGGCCCGGCTGGGTCATGCCTGCCGGGGAATCGACTTTTCTCCCGCCTCAATAGAATACGCCGTTAACCACTCCCCCGAAACCTGTTCCTACACCCTGGGCGATGTACGCACCGAGAAATTCGGACGCGGCTACGACCTGGTCATGTTCATCTTTGGCGAGTTCAACGTCTTCACACCCACCGACGCCCGCCAGATTCTGCAAAAAGCCTTTGGCGCGCTCAAACCCGCCGGAAAACTGCTGCTTGAAATCCACACCCTCGATTCGGTGGAGCAGATGGGCAACCAGCCTTCCATGTGGTACTCTTCCGCAGGCGGTCTTTTTTCAGATAAACCCCACCTGTGCCTGATGGAATCGTTTTGGGAGGAGCAACAAAACGTCGCCACCGAGCGATATTTCATCATTGACGCCGAAACGGCGCAGGTTACGCGCTTCGCATCCAGCACGCAAGGGTATGATGAGGAGCAGATAACCTCCATGCTTACAGAGACAGGTTTCAGCGGGGTCGAATTTCACCCCGGGCTGACGGGCAAAGCCCAAAGCGAGGCCGATGATTTTTATGTGGTCCTCGCCCAAAAGTGAGATTTCCACAAAATAAAAGACGACGGATGGAGTTTACCCATCCGTCTTGACTTGATATAAATTGTATCCGAGCGTTGTTACACAAAACCGCTCAAGTTTTCAAACAGGCACACTTGCTCGCTGGTCTTACCGAGGTGAACCGGGAACCCGTCTATCGTGCCGGGGAACGTTTGGCGCAGGCAGAAAGGCCATGTTGCCAGCAAACCACTCAAACCCCGATTTCACCTCCGGGAGTGCCAGCTGGATAGTTTGGGACGCGAATTCTGACCTCCTTTCTGTAACTGGGTGAGTGATGTAGTTACTGCACATAGAATACAACAAAATCAGAGGGAATACATTAAAACCAGCCATAACATCTGTAAGGTATTGTCTGGACAAAATTTTTGGGTTTTTGTTGTAGAATAGATTCTGTGAGTTTACAAAAAGCGGCGGAACACCGCCGTTTTTTTGCGCCTGCGGCGGGATATAATATTTCCAGAGAAGCAAGGAGGCGATACGATGTTGAAAAAAAATGCCCTACCCCTGTACTTGTTGGTACTGACCGGGGCGTTGGCGGCCTGTTCCAAATCGGCTTCGGCCCCGCTGCCCACTCTGACTCCAGGAACTGCGGCCGATGTAAGCGCCACGCCACTGGTTCTGCCGCCAACTGTCATCCCCAGCGCAACGCCGGCAGGCAGCCCCACGCCTTTCGTCAGCTTCGAGGTCAGCCCGGCGGTGGATGGGTTGAAACTACGGCTGGGGCCGGGTTTCCTGTTCGATGCGCTGCGCCTGCTGGAAGAAGATGCGGTCCTGATGGTGCAGGGAAAATCGCCGGGAGGAGAATGGATACAGGTGACCGACAGCAATGGGGCGCAGGGCTGGGTGTTTGCCGAATTGTTGAAATCGGCAGTGGATTTGCAGGCCATTCCCGTTGTCACGCCGGAGGAAGTGGTTGTTGTTCGGGGACGAGTGACGGATGTACTGGGAACGCCCATTCAGGGCATTGGGTTCGAGTTGAAGCCAGAGGGCGCCGAAATAAGCACAACGGCAGTTTCTGATTCCAACGGTGAATTCTTTGCCTTCCTGCCATCCGATGCAAGCGGCGCGTGGACGGTAACACAAAATGCGGTGGCCTGCAAAAGCAACGTCTGGGCCGATTCCGACTGCAGTGCTTATAAACCAGGCTATAGCGGAACGACCGAACCAAAAACGCAAACGGTGACGCTGCCCCAAAGCGGGACGCTGGAGTTTATCTGGAAATAAAGGCTGTGGCTCCATCAAACAAAGGCGGATGGGAGTGCCCATCCGCCTGACTGCTTACCTTACCAGATTTTCGGAGAAAGCGCGGGAGAAAACCACTTTATCGTCGTGGCAGACGTCTGGCGCGTTTTCCGGTTGGGTGGCCAGCGGTTCGTTTACCCGCTCTTTCCCCTGATGTGCTTTGGTTCCATTTTTTGGTCTGTAACCTCCTTCTGTGACTGAAGCGCCACTGATGTTATGATACGACAGATTGCGGAGAAAAACATTAAACCAGGACTAGAAACAACCTACGCTTTGGGTACGGAATCCCGATGAAGTCTCAATTCCGATGGGCAGGGTCATCTGGCCAACAACCATCCCTGGCGAACAAAAGCGCGTATAATTTATTTTGTCTGACAATTTCAACGGTCTATTCCTCCAAACCCGTTGAGCGAGGAGCCAAGCATGAATATTTCACTCGAAGTTAATGGAATTTTGCACGCGCTGAACTGCCCGCCGCATACCAGCCTGCTGACCGCTCTGCGCAGTTTGGGCTTCCATTCCATCAAATTTGGCGATGAACACGGCCTGAGCGGGGCCGATACCGTTTTACTGGATGGAAAACCGGTCAACGCCGGGCTGATGCTGGCGGCGCAAGCCGAGGGGCACAAAATTGCCACGCTGGAGGCCCTGGGCGAACACCCAGAACAGGGCTGGCGCAAAACTGACGGCCTGCACCCGCTGCAACAGGCCTTTATCGAAAGCGGCGCCATTCAGTGCGGTTACTGCACCCCGGCGCAAATTTTGGCCGCCAAAGCCCTGCTGGATAAAAACCCCACCCCCACCGAAGCCGAAGTGCGCGAGGCGCTTTCGGGCGTTTTGTGCCGCTGTACAGGCTATAAAAAGCCGGTGGAGGCGGTGATGCAAGTGGTCAGGCATCCGTCAGTGGGCCATCATCAGTCATCAGTAAACAGTGAAATAGAAAACGGCAACGCCAGCCCAGCGGATGAACCCGCCAATCATTTCCAGACACAGGTTATCACTTTGCCCAGAATGGTGGTTGCGCCTGAAACGGACAAATGGCAGACCGTTGGGAAACCTGAAAAGAAAGTAGATGCGGTGAAACTGGCACAGGGCAAGCCCGCTTTCGCCGCCGATATTGAGCCGCGGGCGTTGTTACATGCCAAAGTGTTGCGTTCGCCGCACGCCCACGCCCGCATCCAACGAATTGACGCCAGCAAAGCCCGCGCGCTGCCCGGCGTGGCCGCGGTGCTGACCTGGCAGGACATCCCGCGCGTGGTCTATTCCACCGCCGGGCAAAGCGACCCCATCCCCGGCCCGCTGGATTCGTTCTCGCTCGACAACAAAGTCCGCTTTGTGGGCGACCGGGTGGCGTTCGTCGCCGCCGAGACGCCCGAAATTGCCGAACAAGCCCTCCGTCTGATTGAAGTCGAATACGAAGTTCTGCCCGCCATCCTGGATTCGCGCCAGGCGCTCGATAACCCCGTGAAAATCCATGATGAGCCGGAATACGTCAACTTCGCCGATTCAGACCCGGCCCGCAACCTGGCCGCGCACATCCGCATTGATATTGGGGATGTAGAAAAGGGTTTTGCCGAGGCCGATGAAATCTTCGAGGCCGAGTACGAAGTGCCAAAAGTACAGCAGGCGCACATCGAGCCGCACGTGTGCGTGACGTATTGGGATGAAGACGACCGGCTGGTGATTCGCACCTCCACGCAGGTTCCTTTTCACGTCCGGCGGATTCTGTCCCCGGTGTTGGGGTTGCCAGTCAAGCGGATTCGCGTCATCAAGCCGCGCATTGGCGGCGGGTTTGGCGGCAAACAGGAAGTGCTGATGGAAGACGTGGCCGCGCACCTGACGATTGCCACCAAACGACCGGTGATTTACGAGTATACCCGCGAGGAAGAGTTCATTGCGGCGCGTTCGCGGCATCCCATGCGCATCCGGCTAAAGACGGGCGTTAAGCGCGATGGCACCATCACGGCCAATGCCATGTATGCGCTTTCGGATACGGGCGCGTATGGGTGTCACGCGTTGACTGTAACGGGCAACACCGGGCATAAGGCAATGGCGCTGTATGTCGGCGATGACGAATATCGCAAAGCGCCCAACATCCGCTTTTATGCCGATGTGGTTTATACCAACACGCCGCCAGCGGGCGCGTATCGCGGCTATGGCGTACCGCAGGGCTATTGGCCGCTCGAACGGCACATGGAGAAAATCGCCCGCACGCTCGGCCTCGACCCGCTGGAGTTTCGCCTGAAGAACGCCATCCGCCCTGGAGAATATCATCCGTTTTCAACCGCCTGGAACGAAGGCCGCGAACCACGTCCGGAAATCATCCACACGGTTGGGCTGGAGGAATGCGTGCGACAGGGCAAGGCGGCCATTGGCTGGGATGAGAAGTTCGGGAATGAAGAATGGCGAAATTCAGTATCAGGCGTCAGGTATCAAGCGCCAGGGAAAGACCTGATGCCTGACACCCAAAAACCTGACACCCTCAGCGCGAAACGCAAGGGAATTGGCGTGGCGCTGGTTATGCAAGGCACAGCCATTCCCTATCTTGATATGGGCGGCGCATCCATCAAGATGAACGACGACGGCTCGTTCAACCTGTTGATTGGCGCAACGGATTTGGGAACAGGGTCAGACACCGTGCTGGCGCAAATGACCGCCGAAGTGCTGGGCGTGCCGGTGGAGGATATCATTACCTACTCCTCCGATACCGACTTTACCCCCTTCGACAAAGGCGCGTATGCCTCCTCAACCACATACATTTCGGGCACGGCGGCAGTGCGGGCGGCAGAGATTGTGGCAGAGAAAATCAAAAAACGCGCTGCTGCCATGCTTGGGCTGGCTGAACACGAAGCCATCCGACTGGCTGACAAACAAGCCATTGCCCCCGATGGCCGCTCCGTGTCCCTGACCGAAATCGCTCTTGATTCGCTCCACCGCAACAACCAGGAACAAATTATGGGCGTGGCTTCCTACGTTTCGCCCTCCTCGCCGCCGCCCTTTGCCGCGCAATTTGCCGAAGTGACGGTGGACACAGAAACCGGGCAGGTGACGGTGGATAAACTGGTCATGGCGGTCGATTCGGGCGTCATTGTCAACCCGCTGACCGCCTCGGGACAAATTGAAGGCGGCATGACCCAGGCCCTTGGCTACGCCGTCTGCGAGGAGATGGTCTACGATGAACAAGGAAACGCCCGCGAGCGGGATTTCCGTCACTATCACATCTTCCGCGCCCATGAAATGCCTGAACTGGAAACCATCTTCGTAGAGACCTTCGAGCCAACTCACCCCTTCGGCGTGAAGGCAGTGGCGGAGATTCCGATGGACGGCGTTGCCCCGGCAGTGGGGAATGCCGTGCTGGATGCAGTGGGCGTCAATATCGACTCCAATCCCATCACGCCGGAGAAGGTGTGGAGGGCAATGAGGGGCAGTGTTCAGTAATCAGTTATCAGTTATCAGTAATCAGTTATCAGTAATCAGTGGTCAGCGGTCAGGGCAGGCGGTGAGTCTGCCCTGCGTGCTATAATTTTGCAGGTGGGGCAATCCCCGCTGTTCAGGAGAAGAAGATGCCGCCAAAGAAAACAGCAAAAAACAACAACAGCGCCACACTGGGAAGCGAAGCGCAACAGTGGCAAGCCGCCGATAAACTGCGCAGGCACCTCGACGCGGCGGAATCGGCGTGAAATTCAACCGCCGCCTGCAACCCCAACAAGGTGGGTTTTTGAAGGTAAAATACCCGCAGTGATTTCCCGCACGAACCCATTCACCAAAGGATACCCTCATGAGTGACCGCATTTACGTAACCGGGCACGTCAACCCCGATACCGATTCCATCGCCTCGGCGATGGGTTATGCGTGGCTGCTGCGCCAGCGCGATGGGTTAGATACCATCGCCGCACGCGCCGGAGCCATCAACCAGCAAACCGCCTGGATTTTGAAAAAACTGGGTCTCGAAGCGCCTCTGCTATTAACAGATGCCTCGCCGCGCTTCGAGTCTGTCACCCGCCAACTCGATACCCTGCCCCCTGATGCCCCTCTCACCGAAGCCTGGTCGCTGGCCAGCCGCACCGGCGGCATTGCCCCGCTGGTCAGCGAAGATGGCAAACCCTACGGAATCATCGATGGCTTTAGCCTGTTCAACTTCTTTCGACAGGTTGTTGGGCCGCGCCTCGACACCAGCGACCAGCGCATCACCGACATCATGTCGGCCCCCTGCCGCGAAGCCGCCGATACTGGCGTGCCGAAATTCCCTGTTCATGCCCGCATCCGCGATATGCTCAACCGCATCCTGCGCGAGGAATACAACGACTTCTTCGTAGTAGATGAAAATGGCCATTACCTGGGCGTCTGTCATCAGCGCGGGGTACTCAACCCGCCGCGTCTGAAAATCGTCCTGGTGGACCACAACGAACCGCGCCAGGCCATTGCCGCGCTCGAAGAAGCCGAACTGCTTGAAATCCTCGACCATCACCGCCTGGGAAACCCACACACCCACCAACCCATCAAATTCACCGTAGATATTGTTGGCTCGACCTCCACTCTGGTCTCCGAACTGACCGCCGAAGCCGGTCTGCTCATGCCCGCCCCGCTGGCCGGGCTGCTGCTGGCCGGGCTGCTGGCCGACACGCTCATTCTGACCTCGCCCACCGTTACCGAACGCGACAAACAGGCCGCCAGCCGTCTGGCGCGCTGGGCTTTCGTGGGCAATGGGCCGCTGGCCGGCGAGACCATTCAATCGTATGGGCAACAAGTGCTTTCCGCCGGGGCAGGGCTTTCTAACCGAGACCCCAAAGAAATCGTCAGTACCGATATCAAACCCTACGAAGCGGGCGGGTTCAAGTTCGCCGTTGCTCAGGCCGAAGTAACCGACCTGATGACCATCGGCGAGCACCTGGAAGGCCTGCAAACCGCCCTGGAACATTACCGCGAAACGCACGCCCTCGACTTTTCCATGCTCCTGATTACCGACGTCGTGCGCAACTCCAGCCGCCTGATTATCGCAAACCCACACCCCATCCTGGATGAACTGCCCTACCCCAAACTGCCCGATGGCACCCGCGATGCCCCCGGCGTGGTTTCGCGCAAAAAGCAGCTCCTTCCCACCCTGCTGGGATTACTGGAGAAGTAGTCAGCGCGGCGACTGGCCACAAAATGCGCGCATAGAGTTATCCACAAAACTTTAACTTGTAACAACCTGTTAACGCAATCGAGTTTTTTACTGGTTACAATCTCGATAGATATGCCTACCAACGTGCCTAACCGTTATCCCGAAGAACGCCGCATCGCCACCGTTCTGTTTGCCGATGTGCATGGTTTTACGCCGCTCGCCGAACAGCTCGATGACGAAACCGTCTCGGATATGGTCAAGGGTATCTGGCTGAGCCTGGACAAAGTGATAGAACTCCACAATGGCTATATTGACAAACATTTAGGAGATGGCCTGATGGCCGTGTGGGGCGCGCCCTTTGCCGGAGATAATGACGCCGGAGAGGCCGTCTCTGCCGGGTTAGACCTGTTAAAAGCGCTCGATGAATACTGCAAAACCACCAGAATCCCTGGAGCCGAACATCTCAAATTGCGGGTGGGCATAAACAGCGGGCCGGTCTTTGCCGGTTATATTGGCATACGCAACGAATATACCGTCATCGGCGATACAGTCAACGTGGCTGCGCGGCTGGAGCAAATTGCCGAGCCAGGCACAGTCGTTATCGGAGAAAACACGCTGCGGATGGTTCGAGGCAGTTTCAAGGTCAAAACCCTGGAGCCAACCCATATCAAAGGCAAAGCCGAACTGGTTCAGCCCTACAGCGTCGAAGCGCGGCTGGCAAATCCGGGACGGGTCCGCTATCAAAGCGCCGACAGTCTGGTCACCAACATGGTCGGGCGAGATGATGAATTGGAAAAGATGAAATTCATCTATAACCACGTTTTTGAGACTGAAAAGCCGGTGATGGTACTGTTAATTGGAGATGTAGGAATTGGAAAATCACGCCTGCTGATGGAATTCAGCAATTACCTGGAGTCTCTTGGCGACGACATTCACATCCTTTCGACTCGCGGCCTCGCGCAGGCCCTGAAAGTCCCGTTCTACCTGTGGCGCGCATTGCTCCGCAACCAGTTTGGCATCCGCGACGGAGATGCCGCCCCTGTTGCCGCCGAACGATGGCAACAAGGCATTGAGACCGTATGGGAACACAACCAACCTGTCTCTAAAGTGGAGGCAACGCAAGTATTGGGAGAAATGATAGGGCTGGCAGGCCAGCCTGTTGCCGGTCCCGAACAGTTACAACGCATTTGCTACCTGACACGTGAATTGTTGCGCCGAATTGGAAAGAAAAAAAGACTGATTTTGATACTGGACGACCTGCAATGGGCCGACCGCGAGTCGATGCAATTACTGGCCTACCTGCTCGCCACAGAAACGCCACCTATGCAAATGTTGCTGATTGGCGCAGCGCGGCCCGAATTCATCCAAACCCAGCCCCAATGGCACAATCAGGCGCGCGTGCTTATGCTCAACCCGCTCGAACTTTCCTCCGAGATGGTCAAACAGGCGTATCCCGACCTGAAAAACCTGCCCGATTCTGTTCTGCGCGAAATCGCCTTGCGGGCTGAAGGCAACCCATATTTTCTGGAGGAAATCGTCAAAAGCCTGGTCAAGGCTGGCGCGCTGGCAGAGGGTGCCTCGCCCGAAGAGATGCGCGCCCGCGTGCTGGCGCAAATTCCCGAATCGCTGCGCGCCACTCTGCAAGCCCGGCTCGACAGCCTATCGCGCGAAGCCCGCATGGTGGCCCTGCTGGCTTCCGTCGTTGGACGCGTATTTTGGGTTGGCGCAGTGATGGCCGAAGCGCGCGCCACCACTCTGCCCGGCGCAAACCCAACCTTCAGCGCGCCCGAAGCCGTCATCGACCGCTTCATTCAGGACGGCCTCAGACAACTGGTGCGGGCGGAACTGGCCTTCCCGCGCAGCGGTTCGCGTTTTTCACAGGAACAGGAATACATTTTCAAGAATTCGTACCTGCGCGATGTAGCATACAGTCTCATTCCCAACCGCAGCCGCGCCTTATACCACAAAGCCGTCGCCGACTGGCTGCGCGCAAAAACCGACCCGGCGCTCCAAAGCATGGCGATTGAACACGAAAAAAACGCGCTGCAGTCCGCCAAAATATCCACTGGCACACTGACTACCCCGCCCGAAGGGATTTAGAGAATGAGCGACCTCTACAAACAAATAGCCGAAGCGCTGGAACGCGGTGAAAGCGTGGCGCTTTGCACCATCACCGAAGCACGCGGTTCAACGCCGCGTCATGCAGGCAGCAAGATGCTGGTCTATGAAGATGGACGCTTCATCGGCACGGTAGGCGGCGGGGAATTGGAACATCGCGTGCTGCAAGAGGCCATGATTGCCATGGACAATGGCAAACCGACCAAACTGAATTACTCCATGACCGACCCGGCACGCGGCGACCCCGGCGTGTGCGGCGGTCAGGTGGAGGTGTTTGTGGAACCCATTTTGCCAAAAGAAAAAGTGGTGGTCATTGGCGGCGGGCATGTCGGCAAAGCAGTGGCCCACCTTGCCAAATGGCTGGGATTCTGGGTCGTCGTTTCGGATGACCGGGCAGAATTCTGCACCCCAGAGATGAACCCCGATGCCGATGAATTCTTCCCCGTGCCAATGGAAGAACTGCCGAAGCACCTCAACATCAACCGCAACACCCACCTGCTTCTGACAACCCGCGGCTCGAACATTGACGTTTCAGGACTTCCATCCCTGCTGGCGAGCAAAGCCCGCTATATCGGCGTCATTGGCTCCAAACGGCGCTGGGCTGCCACAACCAGGGGTCTCAAGGAAAAAGGCATCAGCGATGAAGCCATTTCTCGCATTCACTCTCCGATGGGACTGGAATTGAATGCCGAAACCCCTGAAGAAATTGCCGTCAGCATCATGGCGGAGATTATCATGCTCAAGCATGGCGGGGACGGAAAGCAAATGAAGGGAAAAAAGGAATAACAACTTTTCACCCTGAGCCGCGTATATTTCCCGTGAATCATCTTGAATTTGGCAATTCCATCGGCTACAATAAACCTGTTGACTGACAGCACTCAAAAGGAGAGAAACATGGCGCGTATTTTTGATGTTATCGAATATCGCAATGAAATGGTGGATGAAATCGTCCACCGTTTCCCCGATGACAGCAGTATTGGCGATTACCGCCTCGGTTCGAACGTCATCGTCCGCGATGGGCAGGCGGCAGTTTTCTTCCGCGACGGCCTGGCGCTGGATGTCTTTGGGCCGGGACGCCATGTCCTTGCAACGGCCAACATCCCCAAATTGATTGACTTCATTGGAAAAGCCTTCAACGACCGCACGCCTTTCCCGGCGGAAGTGTACTTTGTTTCGATGAAGGAATTTGCCAACCGAAAATGGGGCACCCCGCAGCCAATCATCGTGCGCAACCCCGGCATGGGTCTCGGCGTTGCGCTGCTGCAAGGCTTCGGCACCTACTCCTTCCAGGTAAGCGACCCGCAACTGTTCGTTACCAACATCGTTGGCAAGCAGGCCAAATTTCACACGTCTGAAATCGAAGAACGTCTGCGCACCATGCTGCTCTCCAAATTCCAGGACCTGCTCGGCGAGACCGGCGCGAAGAAAAGCGTGGTCGAACTGATTGGCCTGACCGAAGAACTCGGCGCCGGCGTGCGCGCCAAAGCGCAAGATGACTTTGCGGCGATGGGCCTCACGCTCAAGACCTTCTACATCGGCAACCTGAAGCCCTCTGAAAAATCGGCCCAGGAGTTGCGCGATATGGGCATGCTGGACATGAACGTCTACACCCAACTTCAGGCCGCCGATGCCATGCGCGATGCTGCCCAAAACCCCAGCGGCGGCGCAGGGCTGACGGCTGGAATTGGCGCGGGCATGGGCATTGGCAACATCATGAACCAGGCTCTGGCAGGCGGCATGGCCAACCAGGCGCAACAGCCAACTGCCCAACCCCAGGTGGCAGCCGGAGCAGTGGCGGGAGCCGCCGGGAGCGGGATGCCTGAAGTGATGACCCCCGCCGAGGCAGCAGCCGTGTTGCGCGTCTCCGAAGAAGATGTCATCGCGGCCATTAATGCGGGTGACTTGAAAGCCAAAAAACTGGGCAACGCTTACCGCATCAGCAAAGCCGCGCTGGAAGAATTCCTGAAAAGCTGAACGTCTCCCCAGGAGAGGGCCGGCACAACCGACCCTCTCTTTTTGTTAAAAGGATTTGCACATGCCGGTTGAAAACCTTCTGCAAGAATACAACCAGATTGCCACGCTGTCCGGCATCCTGGCAGGCTTTGCTTTTTCAGCAGTCATTCAATTACTTTCAGTAGATAGACCCGGCAGGCTGATGACCACCGTCATCATTCTTTTCTCGGCTTCGGCAGCCACGCTCCTCTTCACGCTCTTTGCGTTTGTGATGGGATCCGCCGCAATCGCCGAACTGAATCGAGAAATATCAGAACTGAGCGGTTGGACGACGCTTGCTTTTCTCATTTTGATGCTCGGCCTGAATCTGTTTCTGCTCGGCGTGGGACTGACGGGCTGGCTGCGTTCCCGCGCCACCGGAATCATCACCTCGCTGGCCGCTCTGACAGTTTTTTGCCTGACGACCTGGCTGCTCATAGCGGTCATTGGCATTTTCGTCAACCAATCCTGAACCCGCTCGAAACGTCCAAACCCAAAGACGCCCATCCTCGCGGACAGGCGTCTTTTCTGTTTACTGTTCGCTGATTACTGAATCGCTGCCCTAGCCGCGCATTTTGAAGAACTGCGTCATCTTCATTGCCAGGTTCAGGTCGCCCGTCAGTTTGAGCTTCCCAGCCATAAATGCCTGCATGGGGTCAAGTTTGCCAGTGAACAGTGCAATGTAGTCGTCCGAATCGGCGGAAAGCGTCATCTTGGGAGCGGTATGTTCGCCTTGGTGCACTTCGACCTTGCCATCTTTGATGGCGGCATACCAGTTTCCCGGCTCATTGCCGGTGAAGTTGAATTGAAGGACGACATCGAGACCCTGCGCCTTTTCAGGAATAAACGCGCCGGGCATTTTAGACATCAGGTCTGCGATTGTAAGTGGCATAAGATTCTCCTTTGTAAATTGCAACGCGGAATCAATCCACGTTACTGTAAATTTTCAAAAATGGCCGCCGCGCCCATGCCGCCGCCAATGCACATGGTGACCATGCCATACTTCGACTTGCGCCGCTCCATTTCGTACAAAAGTTGGGTCGTCAATTTTGCGCCCGTGCAGCCAAGCGGATGACCAAGAGCAATTGCGCCGCCGTTGACGTTGGTCAGTTCCGGGTTTAAGCCCAATTCCTTCATCACCGCCAGGCCCTGCGCGGCAAAGGCTTCGTTCAATTCAATCAGGTCAATGTCCGATAACTTCAACCCGGCCTTCGCCAACGCCTTCGGGATGGCCGCCACCGGGCCAATGCCCATATAATCCGGCTCCACGCCGCCCACCGCAAAGGTGACAAAGCGCGCCAGCGGCTTGAGACCAAGTTTACCAGCCTTTTCCGCCGACATGACCACCACGCCCGCCGCTCCATCCGACATTTGCGAGGAGTTACCTGCGGTAACGGTACCGCCTTCCTTGAAGGCCGGTTTGAGTTTAGCAAGGCCCTCCAGGGTCGAGTCGCCGCGCGGGCCTTCATCGCGCTGGAAAGTGAATTTTCGGGTGACGGGTTTTTCGTCCGCATCAAGTTCCACGATTTCCACCTCCACCGGCACCAATTCCGGGTCGAACAGACCAGATTCAACCGCTTTGGCGGCCAGCAGGTTCGAGCGCAGAGCAAATTCATCCATCGCTTCGCGGCTGATTCCATAGCGGATGGCAACATTCTCGGCGGTCAGCCCCATGTTGGTATAGTAGTGCGGCAAATCCTGGGCAAAATGCGGATTTGGCGAGAACTTGTAGCCCGCCATCGGCACCATCGTCATCGACTCCGTGCCACCCGCAATCGCCGTGTCCATATCGCCCGCCAGAATGGCATACGCAGCATGGGCAATGGATTGCACGCCCGAAGAGCAGTAGCGGTTAATCGTCTCGCCAGGGACGGTGATGGGCAACCCGGCCCGCAAAGCAATCATGCGCGCCATGTTCATGCCCTGCTCGCCTTCGGGGAAGGCGCAGCCAATGACCACATCGTCAATTTCGGCGGGGTCCAGGCCAGGGGCGCGTTTCAACAAATCCCGAATGACCAGCGCCATCAAATCATCCGGGCGGACGGTCGTCAACGACCCGCGTTTGGCCTTTCCTACCGGCGTGCGCGCGGCGGCAACAATTACAGCATCTCGATTATTCATGCTGGCTTCTCCTTAATTCATAAACTCTGGTACACAGATTACGCGAATTTCACGGATTGACACGGATAAGGCTTTTTATTTCGGTCGCTTTCAGATAATTCAGCAATTGGGCCTCGTGTTCATCAATCATCTGGCCAACTGCTTTCAACTCGAGCAGGATGACTCAGAGTGTTTACCTTCGAAAGAACGCTTGCCTTGAAAACCCTGCACCTGCATCGCTCAACTCCTTGCGCAAAAAAGCCAAAGAAAAATCCGTGTTAATCCGCGTAATCCGTAAAATCCGTGTCCAAAAATCTAATTCCTCAACGGCTTGCCAGTTTGCAGCAAATTCCACATGCGCGCCTGAGTCTTCTCCTCACCGCACAGGCTCAAAAAGGCTTCGCGCTCCAGGTCAAGAATGTATTGCTCGCTGACCCACTGCGGCTTGCTCAACCCGCCGCCCGTGAGAATGTGCGCCAGTTTGCGGGCAATGTGGTTATCATATTCGGTGATATAGCCGCCCGCCTGAAACATGAACGCGCCCACCTGCAGCGCGCCAAGCATATCGCGCCCGGCGGCGTAGATTTTTTCTGGCGGGGGCGGAGCGTAGCCGGTGGCAACCATGTGCAACACTTCCTTTTTGGCCTCGGTCAACAGGTGACTGCGATTCATCACGACCCGGTCGGCTGGCCCTAAAATGCCCATTTGCCGGGCTTCTTCGGCAGAAGTAGCGACTTTAGCCTGCCCAATTTGCAGAAAAGCGCGCTGCAAAAACGGCAACACTTCGGCGTTTTCGGTTTTCATGGCCGGATTGATAACGCGCCGCATAATTTCCTTCGTCCCCGCGCCAGCCGGAATGACGCCCGCGCCCAGTTCCACCAGACCGATATACAACTCGCCAGCCGCCACCACGCGCGAGGCGTGCATGGTCACTTCGCAGCCGCCGCCCAGCGCCAGGCCCGCCGGTGCCACCACCACTGGTTTGGGGAAGTAGCGCATCCGCATATTCAACCCTTGCAGTTTGCGCACCGCCGCATCAAGCGTATCCCACATCCCCTGTTGAGCCGCCACAACGACCATGAACAGGTTCGCCCCGGCGCTAAAGTTTTCGGCCTCCGAGCCAATCACCAGACCATCGAACTCCGTTTCGGCGCGGTTCAGGGCTTCATTGACAATCTCAAAAATGTCGTCATCGAGCGCATTCATCTTGGTATGGAACTCCACCAGCCCTACGCCATCGCCGATATCATACAGCGTCGCCCCGGCGTTCTGCGTGACGACCTTCTGCTCTTTGAGCAGCACCATCCCTTTCGGGCGGGGAATGGGGACATACTGACCCTGAACGACATCGTACACCCCAACCTTGTTTCCCGCCTGCACCTGATAGAAGGATTCCACGCCCCGCTGGAGCATTTCATCCACCCATGCGGCAGGAGCGTAGCCCGCGGCTTTCATCTGCGCGACCGTTTCGCGCACGCCGAGCATGTCCCAGGTCTCAAACGGCCCGTAGTCGTGACCAAAGCCCCAGCGAATGGCATCGTCAATCGGCTTGCCAGTATCGGCCACTTCGGGCAGCAGCGCCGAGACATATTGAAAGCCCTGATAGGTGAGCGCCTGTACCAGTCTCGCGGCTTTGTCATCGGCTTTGAGCAAAATCTTCAGCCGCTCGCCCAAATCTTCGACCTCTTTGGCCGCCTTAACGGAATCAAATCGCGGCCTGGAAGGGGGTTCATGTTCGAGTGTGGACAGGTTCAGCGACCAGAATTCCTTCTTGCCGTCTTCACCGCGCGCTTCCTTGTAAAACCCAATTTTGGTCTTGTTGCCCAGCCAGCCGCGCTCAATCATCGCCTTGATGAGCGCATTCGGCTTTTCGGCGGTCAGGTACGGCTGAGCATAGGTGTCATGCGGAATCAACGGAGCCAGGTTGCGGCCCACATGGTCCCAAACGTCAATGCCCACCAGGTCAATCAGGCGGAAGGTAGCCGTCTTGGGACGTCCCATCAGCGGGCCGGTGATGGCATCCACCTCGTCAACCGTGTAGCCGTTTTCCAGAATGTAGTGCAGGGCAAACGCGCCCGTGCCAAATGCCACGCGGTTACCAATGAAGTTGGGCGTATCTTTACACAGAACAATCCCTTTTCCGAGCCGATATTCGCCAAAATGAGAGAGGAACGCCACCACTTCGGGCAGGGTGTCGGCAGTGGGGATGATTTCCAGCAGTTTGAGATAACGCGGCGGGTTGAAAAAATGCGTGCCGAGAAAGTGTTTCCTGAAGTCCTGGCTGCGCCCGGCGGCAATGTCTTTGAGCGGAATGCCAGACGTGTTAGAGGAGACGATGCTGCCCGGCCTGCGCGCCGCATCAATCCGCTCCATCAACCCCTGCTTGATGTTCAGGTTTTCCACCACGACCTCGATAATCCAATCGGCCTGGCTCACGGCAGCCTCAAAGTCATCCTCCAGGTTGCCGGTTTTCACCAGCGCGTGCTGGTCCGACGAGAAAAACGAAGCCGGGCGCGATTTTTTGGCTGCATCCAGGCCGTTATTCACAATTTTATTGCGGGCGGTTTTATCCGTTCCAGCATCTTTCGGCACCATATCCAAAAGCGTCACCGGCACGCCCGCATTTGCCAGGTGGGCCGCAATCGCCGCGCCCATTGTGCCGGCGCCGATGACGACAGCATTGTGGATTTTATATTTATTCATAATCAGGTTCTCCTGACCCCTGAAACTAACGCAGCTCCGCGCCGCTATATCCCAACACCTGCCGCGCCACCACCAGGCGGTTAATCTGCCCGGTGCCTTCGTAAATGTCGGTGATTTTGGCATCGCGCATCCACTTTTCGAGCAAATATTCGCGGCTGTAGCCGAGCGGCCCCATCAGTTCGACCGCTTTCTGCGTGATTTTGGTCACGATGTCACCCGCCTTGACCTTGCTCATCGAGGATTCGAGCGCGTTGGGCTGTTTGTTATCGGCCATCCAGACTGCTTTCAGCACCATCAGCCAGGCGCTCTTGAGCATGATTTCCATGTCAATGACATCACGCTCAACGGCAGTCAGTTTTTGACGCGGCAAACCATAGCGAATGGTGACGCCCTGTTCGGCCAGCATCTTCTTAACTTCCTCCAGCGCGGCGCGCGCCACCCCAACGCCGGTTGCGGCTACGAGCGGGCGGGTCGCATCGAAAGTCGCCATGGCGCCCTTAAAGCCGGTTGTGGTCTTTTCCACAGTCGGCGAGCCAAGGATGTTTTCAAACGGCACGCGCACGTTATCAAACGAAATGGCCGCCGTATCACTGACGCGAATGCCCATCTTGTGTTCAAGTTTGGTGATTTTGACGCCCGGCGTGCCAGCCTCAACCACGAAGGAACGCATCCCGGCGCGGCCTGCCGAGGGGTCAATGGAGGCCCACACCACCAGAAAACCCTTGCCAAATTCGGGGCGTTCGGTAAATGCTTTGTCGCCCGCCGTGACGAAAATTTTCTCGCCGTTGATGACCCACTCGTTGGTTTTCTCGTCCAACACCGCGCGCGTGCGAATGGCGGAGGTATCGGACCCTGCGCCCGCTTCGGTCATGCACATTGCGGCGAAGGTTGGCTTTTCTTCGCTAAAACGCGCCAAAAATTTGGCTTTCTGCTCCGGCGAGCCAGCAGCCTGCACCGCCGCCGCGCCCAGGCCGCCGCCGGGCGTGACCAGGTACATCCCCACATCGCCCCACGAGAGCATCTCCAACTGATTCGCCAGCACCTGATAGGCAATCGGAGCGCGCCTGGGCTTGTTCGGGTCTTCGGGCTTTTTCTCTTCGCCCGGCGCCAGCGACCCCGCCGAGCCGCCGCCCATCGCCCTCATCGCCGAGTGCATAAATTCGATATAACTGAACGGGATGGTGTGTTCTTCTTCATCAAACTGGCGCGAGACTGGCCGCATCATGTTATCTGCAACGGTTTGCAGCAGAAAACGCGCATTTTCTACAGGCTTGGGAGTTTCAAATTCAATAGTCATGTTCTCCTCCTACACAATTGCGAGTCCAGTAAACGATGCGAACCCGCGCCCTTCGCGCATGAACTTCTCAACTGGATGGTCGCGGATGTAGCCGTGTCCGCCCAGAATTTGCACGCCGCGGTCGGTCACCATCATCACCATATCGGCGGCGCCGGTCGAGGCCAGGTAGGCATCTATGCAGGCGTCTTCTTTGCCGGTATCCAGTTTCCAGGCGGCCTGCCAGGTGAGCAGACGGATGGCCTCGATTTCGGTTGCCATTTCGGCCAGCATGAAGGCAATGGCCTGTTTTTGGGCAATCTTCACGCCGAAGGCTTCGCGTTCTTTGGCATAATCGCGCGCATACTCGAAGGAGGCCCGCGCTACGCCCACTGCCAGGGCCGCATTGGCAACCTGCATGGCGGCCAGCACGGAGGCAAAATCGCCTTCCAGCAGGTTGGCGGAGGGGACTTTGACGTTCTCAAACGTGACGCCGTACAACGGGAGCGCGTCCAGGCTCATCAGTTTGAGCCGCTCAGAAACGACTACGCCGTCACCTGGCTCCACGATAAAGGCTCTGGTTGTCCCCTCCAGGCTGGCATAGATAATCATCGCTTCTGCTTCAGCGGCATACGGAACAAAAGTCTTGGCGCCGTTTAACAGATAGAAATCGCCCTCTTTGACGGCGGTCGTTTTCAGCGCGTTGGGGTCAAAGTCGAAGGAAGGTTCAATGAGCGCGGCGGTATAGGGGAGCCAATCTCCTTCAATCACAGGCGGAATCCAGGTTTGCTTTTGCTCTTCCGAACCGGCCAGCAGCAAGGGAGTGACAAACAGCGAGGGGGTCATCACCGCCAGCGCGCCGGCCAGGTCGCCAAAGGCGAGTTCCTCCGCGGCCAGGACGCCCGTCACTGCCGAGCGTTCGCCAAAGCCGCCAAAGGCTTCTGGCACCGAGGCCTGCAACAAGCCAACCTCCCACCCCTTGCTGACCAGTTTCTTTGGCAAGGATTTTTGCTCATCCGCTTCGTGACCGGCGGCGCGCAGGTCGTTCCTGGCATAGCGCGCTACGGTTTCGATGAGCATTTTCTGTTCATCTGTGGGCGTGAAACCGTACATCGTTCCTCCTTATGCGTGGTAAATGGCGATTGCCATTACGATTGACCAACAACCGATATTCCTTGAAGGAATAAATCCGCGAAATAATCCGCAATTTGCTCCATCGTCATCGGCCCGTCAGGGCGATACCAGGTGACAGTCCAGTTCATGGCCCCCAACAGGCCGCGCGAGGCCATCGAAACGCTCTCGCAATGGAACGCGCCCTCGTCGACGCCCTGCTGAATCAAATCCCGCCACATGCGCTCGAAACGGTCGCGGTTTGGGGTGTGGCGGGCAAAAAATTCAGGTTCCAGGGAGCGGAATTCGAGCAACAAAACCGAGACCAGGTCGCCCTGCTCGCTGAGAGTCTTGAGGTAGACGCGCATGGCCAGGCGCAATTTCTCAGCGGGCGAAATCTGACGGGTCATCACTTCGGCCATGCGTTCGGTGACCATCTCCAGGGCGCGGTCGAGCAGTTCCAGCAAAATTTCCTGCTTGCTGGCGAAGTGATGATAGAGACTGGCTTTTTGCAATTGCACCGCCTCGGCAATATCGGCCATCGAAGCGCCATGGAAGCCCTTCTGGCGGAACACCTGCGCGGCGGATTGAAGGATGTCATCGCGAGTCATTGGCTCTCCCTACCGAACGGTCGGTAGTTTAAGGATAACAGAGGAGAAGGGCAAAGTCAAGGGGCAATTCAGCAACGGTCTGCCCACACTCACCCCGCAGCCTCTTTCGTTTCGGGGAGCAAAAGGGCGCCCTCAAGAGTTATCTGCCGCGCAACTCGGTAGCCAACGGGAATTGCTGTGCTGCAAAGATGGACTTGCTTCTCTGCGCTTTCCGCTGGTTTTCCCTTACGCCCAGGCCGGGGTAAGAAAACGGACAAACCCCGCTGAAAAGCGGGGCAAGCCAGCGAAGCGGACACGACGGGGCGGGCCGAAAGATGTTGGCTGGTAGTCCCGCCATGCGCCCGGCAGGTTGGGCGAGCGCGGCCTGTTTCGCGCCGCCAGAGGAGAGCAGGGTCAGCGGGCCAATGTAGCCGCCGCGCCGCGACTCAAAGGCGTCAAAGTAGAGCGTGTCGCTGGCGCCGGTCGGAATCTGCCTGGCGGCCAGGTATTCGCTCGCAACCACCAGCGCGTCGTTATCCACATTCGCAATGGTATCTGCCATCGTACCGTTCACCCACAACTTCAGATAGCCGTCGTTCGCGCCTGGGACAGTGGCTGCCTTTCATTCGATTTCGACCACGTTCCAGGCGTTGTTAAGCGCTACGGCGTTGCCGCCCAGCCAGGTCTGGGCATCGTCATAAGTAACCGGCGTGAGGGTGTAATTCGAACCGCTCCGCCCCAGAAAGAGCGCCGCCGTCCAGCCTGGGTTGCCGTTCACAGGAGTGTCTATCGGCCATCATCCATGCCCCCGAAATCTGGACGACTTTGGGCGCCTGCGCCAACGGAAAATGGAAATTACGTAAACGTTTGATAACGTTTGAATACACCCTATGCTATAATCATTTTATGGCAGAGACACACCCTCAGACCCCCGCTCCCAGCCCCAGCCTGCCTACTGCGCAGGACGCAGAACGAGAAGCCGAGCGCCGCAATCAACAAACCACCGCCGCCATCGTCGTCTCGGCAATTATTTTCGTGGCCTTAATCGCCCTGGCCGTCTTCGGCCTGACGCGCGATGCCAGCGTAACCGAAAATATCCGCGATATTTTCATTATCTTCCTGGCTCTCGAATCGCTCATCATCGGCGCGGCGCTGGTTATCCTCATTATCCAACTCGCCAGCCTCATCAACTTGCTCAACAACGAAATCAAGCCCATCCTGGATGCCACCAACGAGACCATCAACACGCTGCGCGGCACCACCGAATTCCTGGGGCAAAACCTGGTTGAGCCGGTGATGAAACTCAACAGTTATCTTGCCGGTCTCCAGCGCATGTTGGAAATGGTCGGCTTGAAAAAGAAATAAATTCGCCAACCAAAGAGAAAGGAGAACTCTTATGTCTGAACGTGATGAATTTGGCGCTTTTCTGGTCGGCTTTATTGTAGGCGGCCTGACCGGCGCGGTGGTAGCCCTTTTATTTGCGCCACAATCGGGTGAAGAGACTCGGGCTGTCATTAAAGAGCGCTCAATTGAGCTGCGCGACAAAGCCAGCGAAGAAGCAGAAGCAGCCTGGAAGCGCGCCGAAGAAGCAGCCCTGGAAGCCCGCCACAAGGCAGAAGACCTGCTCAGGCAGGCTCAGGCCCAGGGCGAAGAAATCACCCTCAAAGCGCGCGAAAAAGGCCAGGAATTGGTCGAAACCACCAAAACGAAAGGCAAGGCGCTGGTGGATTCCACCAAAGAAACGGTCAAAAAAGCCACATCCCGCGTGAAGAAGAGCGAAATCGAAGCCCCCGTTGAAGCCGCCTGATTTGATTTGAAGCCTGAAAGGCCTGATGGAAAATCAGGCCTTTTCTTGTTTCGTGGTAAAACCAGGAGAAAACCTGCCCCCCATTTGCGCCACATGCCATGCGTCGTTTCATGCGTTTTTTCTTTCATCATTTTTACCACGCCCTGGCCTGGACGTATGACTTCGTAGCGGCGGTTGTTTCGCTTGGACGCTGGAAGAGGTGGGGACGCGCCGCCCTGCCCCACCTGCGCGGAAAACGCGTTCTGGAAATTGGTTTCGGCCCCGGACACCTGCTCGCCGCGCTCCATCGCAGTGGATTCCTGGCGGTTGGCATGGATGAGAGTCCGCAAATGATTCGACAAGCCCGGCGCAACCTGGCCCGAAGCAAACTGAGCGCAGCGATATTGCGCGGCTATGCGCAGTTTCTCCCCTTTCCAGCAGACTCGTTCGACAGCGTGGTCTCGACCTTCCCAAGCGAGTATATTGCCGACCCGCGCACTCTGGCCGAGGTAGGACGGGTGCTGAAAGAAGATGGGCGTTTCGTCATCATTCCCGTCGCCTGGCTGGGCGGGAAATCTCTTTTAGAGCGGGGAGCGCAGTGGTTGTTCCGGGTTACGGGCCAGGGCGGAGAGGGTGTTCAGGCAAGAATGACAGATTTTTTAACGGAAAATGGATTCAGCGCGGTCTGTTCTGAAATAGAAATCTCCCATAGCACCGTTCTGGTCGTTGTCGCAGAAAAAACAAAAGGCGCGCGGCTCTAACGTTCCTCTTATTGACGCGTATATACCCGCGTGTTATGATTAATTTTACCTTTTTAGCACTCTTCTAAAACGAGTGCTAAATTTTTGACGGTGACGGATGTCTGACCTGACTGAACGCCAAAAAGCCATCCTGATGCTGGTGGTACGCGACTATATTGATACCGCCCAACCCGTCGGTTCACAGCGCCTGGTTGAACGCTACCATCTCGACTTAAGTTCAGCCACCATCCGCAACGAGATGGGCGCGCTGACCGAAATGGGCTACCTGCGCCAGCCGCACACCTCCGCCGGGCGCGTCCCCACCGAGGACGGTTACCGCTACTTCGTGGGACACATGATACACCCCGAACTGCCCGAAAACGTCCAGAATACTATCAGTCACCAGTTTCATCAGGCGCGTCCCGAAATCGAACAGTGGATGACGCTGGCCGCCTCGGTGCTGGCGCACCAATCACAAGCGGTTTCGCTCGTCACCGCGCCGCACGCCGAAAAATCGCGGTTCAAGCATGTGGAACTCATCTCGACCCAGGGACGGCAGGTGCTGATGGTTTTGGTGATGGTTGGCGGAGAGGTCAATCAGCAAATCCTGACCCTGGCCGAGCCAGTTTCGCAGGAACGGCTTTCGAGCGTTGCCAGCCGCCTCAACCAGATTTTTGAAGGCCGTACTCTTGATGAAATTCTGGCCCAGCCAGTACGCGCCGATGTCCTGGAAAACGACATTGTCACCCTCATCACCCAAGACATGCGCCGCAGTGGAGAGCGCGTGGCCGGAGAGCTATATTATGATGGTCTGACCAACGTTCTGGCCGAACCGGAATTTAATGCCTCGGACGAAGCGCGCCGCGCTTTGCGGCTCTTTGAAGAACGCAGCCTGCTCCATGAATTGCTGTCACGCACGGTTTTGAGCAGTGGCGTGGGCGGGGTACAGGTTATCATTGGTGGCGAGGGCACCTGGGAAGAATTGCGCCAATGCTCAATGGTGCTGGCGCGCTATGGCGTCCCAGGCGTTGTCACGGGCACATTGGGCGTGCTTGGCCCAATGCGCATGTCTTACTACCGTACTATCCCAACCGTGCGTTATGTGGCCGGTTTGTTAAGCGACTTAGTGAACGATACTTTTGCAGGAGAAGTAACCGATGACCAAACGTAAACAGGAACACCCCGAGACTGAACATCGTGAATCGGAAATCGAACAGCAGATAGAAGCCCTGAAGACGCAACTTGCCGAAGCGCAGGCCAAAACGCAGGAGTACCTCGATGCGCTCCAGCGGGAACGGGCCGATTTTGTCAACTATCGCCGCCGGGTGGAGCAGGAAAAAGAGCAGATGGGGCAATGGGCTACCGGAGAGACCATCAAAAAGTTACTGCCCGTCCTGGATGACCTGGAACTGGCGCTTGCCAACCGACCAGCGGACGAACCCTGGGCCAACGGAGTCGAACTCGTCTATCGCAAATTTCAATCGATTCTTGAAAAAGAAGGGGTGGTTCGCATGGAGGCGGAAGGAAAATCTTTCGACCCCAACCTGCACGAAGCCATTATGCAAGAACCCAGCGAGACGCACGAATCCGGGACAGTTGCCGCCGTATTACGACAGGGATACATGCACGGAGAGCGGGTGTTGCGACCGGCCCTCGTTAAAGTGGCCCAGTAACAGCATCTTTTACAGCGCGCCTAAAATATGCCAGGAGCGTATATGTCGAAAATTATCGGCATTGACCTCGGTACCACCAATTCGGTTTGCGCAGTGATGATTGGGAACGAACCCGTCGTCATCCCTTCCGCGGAGGGCGAACGGCTGGTTCCTTCGGTCGTTGCCATGAACAAAAGCGGCGAGCGGTTGGTGGGGCGAGCCGCGCGAAACCAGGCCATTATCAACCCGCTCGGCACCATCTCCTCGGTCAAACGGTTCATGGGACGCAAATTGGATGACCCGCTGGTACAGCGAACCCTCTCGCGCATTCCATATAAAGTCACGGCCTCTGAAAACGGCGATGTGCGTGTGGTGATGGCCGACAAAGAATACGCTCCGCCTGAAATCTCGGCGATGATTTTGACCAAAATCAAAACCGATGCCGAGGCCTACCTGCGTCAGCCGATAAGCAAGGCGGTCATCACCGTCCCTGCTTATTTCAATGACGCGCAGCGCAATGCGACCAAAGACGCTGGAAAAATCGCCGGGCTGGACGTTATCCGTATCGTTAATGAACCGACGGCCTCCTCGCTGGCATACGGTCTCGATAAAAAGAAAAACGAACTAATTGCCGTCTATGACCTGGGCGGCGGCACCTTTGATGTCTCCATCCTGGAAGTGGGCGACGGCGTCTTTGAGGTACGCGCCACCAGTGGTGATACCTTCCTGGGCGGCGATGATTTCGACCAGCGCATTATGGATTTTCTGGTGCAGGAGTTTATCCGTGAGAATGGCCTTGACTTGCGGCGCGATAAACAGGCCGTCCAGCGGCTGAAAGAAGCCGCCGAGCGCGCCAAAATCGAACTCACTGCGGCCCCGCGTACGGAAATCAACCTGCCCTACATCACCGCAGATGCCAGCGGCCCCAAGCACCTGACGGTTTCGCTGACGCGCGCCAAACTGGAGCAATTGACCGCCGATTTGGTCGAACGCACCCTTGAACCGGTCCGCCAGGCCCTTAAAGATGCCGGGGTAAGCCCTCAGCAAATTCACGAAGTGGTATTGGTAGGCGGCATGACCCGCATGCCCGCCATTCGTGAAGCCGTGCGCAGTTTCTTCGGCAAAGAGCCTCACATTGGCGTCAATCCCGATGAAGTCGTCGCAATTGGCGCGGCCATCCAGGCTGCGGTGCTGAGCGGCGAGATGAAAGACATCCTTTTACTGGATGTCACGCCCCTCACGCTTTCGATTGAAACCCTGGGTGACGTAGCCTCGCCCATCATCCCACGCAACACCGCCATCCCCACCCGCCGCACGCAGGTATTCTCGACCGCTACGGACAACCAGACCTCGGTCGAGATTCACATTTTGCAAGGCGAACGTCCTATGGTGGCCGACAACAAGTCGCTGGGAAAATTCATCCTGGATGGCATTCCCCCGGCCCCGCGCGGCGTGCCGCAAATCGAAGTGACCTTCGACCTGGACGCCAATGGCATCTTGACCGTGTCCGCCATTGACAAATCCACCGGACGCTCGCACAACATCACCATCACGGCATCCTCTGGCCTGAGCGTGGAGGACATCGAACAAATGCGCAGGGACGCCGAAGCGCACGTCGAGGAAGACCGCCGCAAACGCGACCTGCTCGAACTGCGCAACCGCGCCGATTCAGCGCTGTATCGCGCCGAACGGGCGGTCATCGTTTCGAACAGCAAAGTGCCAGAAGGCGCAATTACCGATGTGGAGAAAAGCGCTTTCGAGTTGCGCGCCATGCTCACAACCAATGACCCCAAATCCATCCGACCTGCCCTGGAAGCCCTGGAATTGAGTCTGGAAATCCTTGCCAGGCTTGGCGGCCAAATGCCACCCCAATCGGGAATGCTCGGACAGCATCTAAAAGACGAATAACTTATGACCACTAATCGCGATTACTACGAAATCCTGGGCGTTCCGCGCACAGCCTCGGCAGATGAAATCAAATCTGCGTTTCGCAAACTGGCGCGCCAGTACCATCCTGACGTGAGCAAAGAAGCGGATGCAGAGGAAAGATTTAAAGAGATAAACGAAGCCTACAGCGTCCTTTCCGATACCGATAAACGCGCCCGCTACGACCGCTTTGGGCGCGCCGGGCTGGGCGATATGGGCGGCGCGCCAGACTTCAGCGTTCACTTCGAGGATATTTTCGAGGAATTGTTCGGCTTTGGCGGCGGACGCAGCGCGCGCCGCAATGCCCCCCGACGTGGACGAGACTTACAAATGTCGGTGCAACTGACCTTCGAGGAAGCCGTCTTTGGCGTGGAAAAAGAAATCAGTTTTGAACGTGACGAAACCTGCTCCACCTGCCGGGGAAATGGCGCGGAACCGGGCAGTAATCTCTCCACCTGCTCCACCTGCGGCGGACGTGGCGAGGTGCGCCAGCTACGACAAACCTTTATTGTGCAAATGGTTGAAACCGTTACCTGTCCAAACTGCCAGGGGCGTGGACAGATTATCGAAAAATTATGTCATACCTGCGCGGGAAAAGGCCTCGAACGCAAGCGGGTAAACAAAAAAGTCAGCATTCCGGCTGGCATCGATAGCGGAATGCAAATTCGCCTGCCTGGCGAAGGCCAACCCGGCATGAATGGCGGCCCCAACGGCAACCTTTTCCTGGCGGTAGATGTGCTTCCACACGCATTCTTCAAGCGCAAAGGCGAAGACATCCTGCTCGACCTCGATATCAACATCGCCCAGGCAGTCCTGGGCGCGGAAATTGAAGTCCCGACGGTGGATGGTGTGGAAAAACTAAACATCCCGGCTGGAACGCAGCCCGGCAAAGTCTTCAATCTGCGCGGCAAGGGCGTGCCGAGAATCCGCCAGACCGGGCGCGGCGACCAGAAAGTCATCGTTAACGTGGATATCCCTACCAAACTGACCTCCGAACAGCGCGATTTATTCGAAAAGTTGGCTAAAACGCTTGGAACCGTCCCCAAGCCGCAGGAAAAGGGATTTTTCGACAAGTTGAATGAGTTCTTTGGCGGATAAATGACCAACTGGCTGGAAGTTTCCTTAACTGTAAACGGCGAACTGGCTGAAGCCGTCGCCGATGTACTGGGACGGTTTGCCCCCAATGGCGTGATGACCGAGCAGGCGGTCGATTTCTTGAACGATGAAGATGAAGGCACGCCAACCGGCGATATCACCGTCAAGGCCTATCTGCCCATGGACGAACACCTGGACCAGACACGTCACAAACTGGAGGAGGCGCTTTATTATCTGGGATTAATCCAGCCCCTTCCAGAGCCGACTTACACGCTCATCGGAAATCAAAACTGGATGGAAGCCTGGAAATTGCGTTACCAGCCCATTCCTATTGGCAAGCGGCTGATGATTCTACCAGCCTGGATGGAATTGTCAGACCCCTCACGAATTGGCATCAAAATCGACCCGGGGATGGCGTTTGGCACGGGGGCGCATCCCTCTACGCAGATGTGCCTGGATTTGCTGGAAACCGTTTTCGATAAACATCCCGCCACCCGCTCGGTGATTGATATCGGCTGCGGGTCAGGCATTCTTTCGGTGGCGGCGCTTAAATTGGGCGCAAAATTCGCCCTCGGCGTAGATATTGACCAGGCAGCAATTACCAACAGCCGGGAAAATGCCGAAAATAATGGCATAGATAGCGAGGCGTTCCAGTTGGGAGTCGGTTCGGTGGAAGAGGTACGGGCCGGAAAGTTTTCCATTTCATCGGCCCCGCTGGTGCTGGCAAATATCCTGGCTCCCATCCTGATTCGCTTGTTTGATGCCGGAATGGCTGCGCTGGTTGAGCCAGGCGGCTTGATGGTTCTGGCGGGGATTCTCGAAAACCAGGCAGATGACGTAATGAAGGCAGCGCAGGCGCACGGCTTAAGGCTGACAGACCGCCGGCAAATGGGCGACTGGGTGGCCTTACTATGCGAGAAATAAAAGGGCTGCCGGGGTTCAACCCGGCAGTCTTTTCTTAATTATCTCGTTCTTTGAAAATAACATACATGCGCATTCGTCCCAGCCGTAAGAGAGAACCGCTGGTGAGCGAATATGGCCTGTTGGGAATAAGGCGCTGTTCATTGACCCAGGTTCCATTGGTGCTATCCAGGTCAATAATTTCATAGCCGCCAGGTATGCGGCGAATTCGAGCGTGGCGGCGCGAAACGCCATGGCCGAAAGCATCATAATTAATCAAGTCAACGATTGGTTCGGGGGAGTCATCGGTCTTTCTGCCAATCACAAAATCATCCTCGGAGCGCAATTCGAACGGCATTTTATCATCCATAAAGAAAAACGCGATTCCATTATCAGGAACCGGCTGGGCAGGCCTGGGAGGTTGCTCAACCGGTTCAGAATCTACTTCAGGCATTCCAAATCGGGTGGTGGTGACCACAGGAAGTTGGGCTTCTTCAAAAGGCGCGCCACAATGAACGCAAAAGATTGCCCCGGGTTCATTGTAAAGTTTACAAGACGAGCAAAATTTTCCAGATTGAGGCTGCATAACAACTCCTGAATGAAATTTAACACTCCAACATAAAGCACGCCCTGGAGCGCCTCACTTATAAAGCACGAGCAAATTCAAACGACCTAAACGCACTATATCTCCACTGGAAAGACGACAAGGCGTATTGGGCAGGAGGCGGCGGCCATTGATGCGGGTTCCGTTGGTACTGTTCAAATCGGTGATGTAATAGCCATCTTCTTCCCGATGAATGAGCGCATGACGTCGGGAAACGCCCATTTGAATGGCATCAAACGGAACCAGGTCAATGACCAACCCCCCCGTGCCTGCAGCCCTGCGCCCAAGAATGGCTTCTTCATCGCGGATGACCGTAACCGGCACGGTGTTTTCGAGGTAAATCCCCAGGCCCGATTCGGGAACCAGCGAATCGGTATATTTGCCAGGACGAGGGATAACAAAGTCATCCTCATCTAGCCGGTCGGTGGCGCGGGTTTCTTGCGGGGTTCCTTTGAGCGGTTGACCGCAAAAGATGCACAGAATTGCGCCAGGTTTGTTGCGCAATTTACAAGAAGGGCAGATTTCTCCAAGCGTGGTCATGTGATTTATTTTACATCGATACGATATACATCTACTATACATCAAAATCGCTTAGACAGGAAATAGGAGATTCGGCAACGCACTAACCCCGATACTTTTTGAGAGTCCGGCTGCTCATAATCGGTCTTTGTAATAAACATGTTAATCTTTGATAGATGGTATTTACTTTTTATTGCAAGAAATTACAATAAGAGCATGACCTGTTCTCCAAACCACGTCGCCAGACAAATTCGTGAGCGCGGTTTTCGTCTGACGCAGCAACGCATGACCATCTTAAACGTGTTGTATAACGCAGGCGGGCATCTTACGCCTACCGAAATTTTCAAGCACTTACATGCCCTCCTGCCCAGCGCAACAGAGCCGACTGTTTATCGCACGCTTGATTTTCTGCGCGCTCACGGCTTCATCCGCGCCACGCATTCTGGCAACGGACGGCTGGAATATGAAATCAGTATTCATGCCCATCATCACCTGGCCTGTAAAGGCTGCGGACAAGAAGTCGAAATCCAGCATGAGCAGTTACAGCCGCTGTATGACCAGTTGGAACAATCCACCGGTTATCGGCTGACCGAAAATCATCTTACCTTTATGGGCTACTGCCCGCAATGCAAGGAAAAAGGAAAATAAAATGCACTACACTCCTGCTCCCCTTCACATTCCTGATGGATTCTTGAACCTGGTGGTTTCGCTCATCTTCTGGACATTGACTGGCCTGGCAGTCGGGATTGCAATCTCCAAAACCAACAAAGCGCTTGGCGAAAAACAGGTCCCGCTCATGGGCATCATGGCGGCCTTCATCTTTGCGGCGCAAATGCTCAACTTCCCGGTCGCAGGCGGAACTTCCGGCCATTTTCTGGGCGGCGCGCTGGCAGCCATCGTGCTTGGCCCCTGGGCAGGCATTTTGGTCATGACTGCGGTCATCTCCGTCCAGGCGCTCTTGTTTCAGGATGGCGGGCTTCTGGTCATGGGCGCAAACATCTTCAACATGGGCATTTTGACCGCCATGATTGGCTTTGGGCTGTACCGCATCGTTTCAGGGTCTGCCAACAAAACCATCAAACTGGCCGTTGCAGGCGGAGCGGCCTGGCTTGCAACCGTCGCGGCAGCCCTGCTCACTTCGCTCCAACTGTGGCTAAGCGGTACCTCCAGCCTGCAAGTGGTCATCCCAGCCATGTTGAGCGTGCACATTCTGATAGGCATTGGCGAAGCACTGATTACCGTTGCTGCGCTGGCGTTCATCATGCAGGCCCGTCCCGACCTGCTCGAAGCCGAAAAGGTGGCCAAAAAAGGCGGGCGCGGCTGGATTATGGCCGGAGTCCTCGTCTCGCTCATCGCCGTGCTGCTCTCGCCGCTTGCCTCAGGCGACCCCGATGGCCTGGAGCGCGTGGCCGAGGATATAGGCTTTCTCCAGTTTGGGCAAAGCGCTCCCTATACGATTCTGCCCGATTACACCATCCCCTTCCTCGGCGAGACGCCACTCTCCACCATCATCGCGGGCATCATCGGCGCGCTGGTGGTTTTGGGAGTGATGGTAGTCATAGGCGGAATGTTGAAGAAGCAGAATGCGTGACGGAATCTGTTTCTTCGCTTCATCCGTTGTCCGTTCTGTTTATCCGCTTGCGCAGACATCCGTTGCCCCATGCACGCAGACGCCTTTGACCGTTACTATGCCGCTGAAAGTCCCCTGCACCGCCTCGACCCACGCGTAAAAGTCTTGGTAACGGTCGCTTTTATTCTTTCCAACGCCCTGCTGCCCGATGGCGCCTGGGCCGCCTTTGGATTAGGATGGATTTTCCTGCTGCTGGCAAATTCCGCATCGAACCTGGGAGTCGATTTCACCTTCCGGCGCTCCTTCATCGCCCTGCCTTTCATGCTGGTAGCGGTTTCGGCCATTTTCGCCCCCTCCGGGCAGCCGCTGGCCCAATGGACAGTGGGCGGCATCGACCTGGTTCCGACCGATACCGGCTTAATTCGCTTCGGCAGTATCCTGCTACGCACCTGGCTCTCGGTTCAGGCCGGAATCCTGCTGGTCGCCGTCACCCAGTTCCCCGACCTGATTCATGCCTTCGAGCATTTGCGTGTCCCGGCAGTGCTGACCACCATCATCGCCTTTCTTTACCGCTACCTCTTCGTGCTGACCGACGAAGTCCTGCGCCTCTTGCGCGCCCGCGACTCGCGCTCGGCGGCGCTTCCCGGCCAAAAAAGCGGACGCTCGGTCTTTTGGCGGGCAAAAATTGCCGGTCACATGGCCGGGCAACTCTTCCTGCGCAGTTACGAACGTTCCGACCGCATCTACAACGCCATGCTGTCACGCGGCTACACCGGCCAAATGCGCACTCTGCGGGCTCACCTCATGCGCCGCCACGATTGGCTGGTTTTGACTGCCAGCATCCTGGCGCTGTTATTCCTGCAACTGATTGGAAGGATTGGCTGAATGCCCGTCACCCACCCCACGCATCCCCCGACTATTCCAGACTACGCCTGCGATGTGTTACAGGTCAATGACTTGCATTTTTCGTATCCCGACGGCCATACTGCCCTGCAGGGGGTCAACCTTTCGCTCTGCAAAGGCGATAAGGTTGCCCTGGTCGGCCCCAATGGCGCCGGAAAAAGCACCCTGATGCTGCACCTGAACGGCATCCTGGGCGGGAAGGGCGGCGTCAGCGTGGCCGGGCTGCCTGTAAACGAGAAAAACCTGCCCCAAATCCGGGCCGCTGTTGGGCTGGTCTTCCAAAATCCAGATGACCAGTTGTTTTCGCCCACTGTGTTCGAGGATGTGGCGTTCGGTCCGCTGCACATGGGCTACTCCGAAGCCGAAGTCCGCGAACGGGTTGAAACCGCCCTGGCGCGAGTGCGAATGAGCGCCTACCGTGACCGCCTGTCGCATCACCTGAGCGTCGGCGAAAAAAAGCGTATCGCCATTGCCACCGTCCTGTCAATGAACCCGCAACTGCTGGTACTCGATGAACCCAGCGCCGGGCTCGACCCACGCGCCCGCCGCACGCTGATTAATCTCCTCAAAGAGCTCGAAATCACCATGCTCGTCTCAACCCACGACCTGGCCCTGGCGCGCGAAATCTTCCCGCGCATGGTCATCATGGACGAAGGCCGCATCGTCGCCGATGGCCCAACCGCCGTGCTGCTGGAAAACGTCCCCTTGCTCGAGGCGCATGGGCTGGAGAAGCCGTGACCAGACGAAAAACAGCAGGCGCTAAAGCAGACCTCCGAAGTTTCAGAGACTTCGGAGGTCTGCTTCACGGTCCATCTTCAATCTACCGTCTTACTCCTGCGTACGCAAACTTGGCCTTACCGCATACCGCTTGCGAATTTCCGGCAGGAAATAATCGTCAAAAAAGCGGTCAATATCATAATCTGGCTGCCAGCCCCAATCTTTGCGCGCCGCCGAATCATCCATATCTTCCGGCCACGAGTCCACAATCCCCTGGCGGCGTGGGTTCGGGTGAAACACAATCCGCGTGCCAGGAAAAGCGTTATCGGCTCGCCTGCGAAACTCGCCAGCCGTCAGGCTAAACGCCGTAACGTTATACACCTGACGGGTCAGATACTCACGCGGCACTTCGGTCAACATCAACAGCGCCTTAATCGCATCTGGCATTGCCATAAACGAAATCTTCGTATCCTCGCGCACAAAACACGAATACGAAAGACCCTGCGCCGCCGCGTGCAACATCTCTGGGCCATAATCGCTCGTGCCGCCGCTTGGCAGGGTAAAAGCGCTAATCAGACCAGGGAAACGAATGGCGCGAAAATCGAGCATCACCGGCGGGTTAGAGTCCAGGTGACGCTGACCATAATAATTGCCATAATACTCGCCCAATTTTTCGCAATACAACTTGTTCGCTCCATACATCGTGTGCGGATGATTATGCTCATCCTCCTTAACCCGCCCGGCCTTACGCTTGGCCTCCAAATTATCGAACCCAAACGCCGCAATCGAACTCGGAAACAAAAACTTGACCGCCTTGCCGCGCTTTTCCGATTTATAAGCCGCCAGCATCAGCAATTGCATCGTCCCTTCCACGTTAATGCGGTGTGCTTCCTCAGTTGCAACCTCCGCCTTCGAGGAAAGCGACGCCGCCAGGTGGAAAATAATATCAAAATTGTAGTCATAAAATTGCTTCACGCGGTACACCAGGTCGCCTTGCAAATGTTCCGCCGAGAAATCCTTCAATGAATCAGGGAGCGGCGCCAAATCTGTCGTGACAATCCTGAAACCTCCCTTCCTTCCCAAACTTTGAACCAGTGCCTGACCAATCTCACCACACGCTCCGGTGACGAGGACGGCTTTATCGGGCATAATCTTCTCCTTTTGAAAGTATAGGTAATCCAATTGTACAATACCTGCCCGCCCCGCGTATCTGCGAATCGCCACCAAAAAAGACGATGAAACTCACCAACGGCATTTTCGGGTACAATCCTGCCCGTGAAACCCTGCCTTCAAACCCGTATGCGGATTTCACGGATTCGATGGATATATGCGGTTTTTTTTAGAAAAATCCGTGAGATTCCGTGTAATCTGCGCCATCTGTGTCCAGAAAATTTAATCTGGAAAAAATTGACCAACCGACTCTGGTGGCTGGCCCTCGGCCTGCTCTTGCCCTCAATCACCGCCTGCAGCCCAGGCAAAAACGTCTCCCCGCTGGAAACTGCCACCCTTTCCCCCACCCCGGCCCCCACCGAAACGATTCTCTGGTTCCCGCCCACCGCCACGCACACCCCTTTCCCCACCTTCCAGCCCAGCCCCACCCTCGAGCCATTCCCCGGCATGGGAACATCCCTCTACACCGACGACTTCTCCGACCCTCTCCACTGGACCAACGCCCGCACCGAAAGCCAGGGCAGCAACAACGTCCTGCTCATTGGCAACCGTCTGACCCTCTCGGCCAACGCCGCCCCTGCCGCGCTCACCACTCTGCGCGCTGGCCTCGTCCTGACCGACTTCTACGCCGAAACGCGCCTCAACCTGCACCGCTGCGCCCCACCCGATACCTACGGCATGTACTTTCGCGCCGCCACCGAAGCCTACGCCTACCGCTTCACCCTGACCTGCGATGGGCAAATGCGCGCCGAGCGCGTGCGCGGCGGCGAAGTCTACCCGCTTTCCAATTGGGAAACGAGCGGCGACCTGCCCATCGGCGCGCCCTCCCAGGTGAAACTCGGCGTTTGGACCGCCGGAACCGAAATGCGCTTCTTCCTTAACGACCGCTATCAGTTCACCGTCTTCGACCAGGTTTTTCGCAGCGGCAGCGTCGGCTACTTTGCCAGCATCCGCAGCGAAATCGGCCTGAACATCTCCTTTTCCGATTTGCGCATCAACGCCGTCTCTTACGTTTCTCCCACCCCCACCGCCACCCCCAGTCGCACCCCCACGCCATCCCGAACACCGAGGGTTGCGCCGTAGCGAATTGCGAATTAGAAATTAGTAATTACAATTGCCCACCTGACACCTACCTGATACCTGATACCCGGAACCCTGCCCCTTGAAAAACAAACTTAACGACCTCGACCCCAAGACCTGGCTCAAATTCCAAAAATCGTGGTTCATCCACAACCCGCCGCCGCGCAAAAAGAACGTGCTGGCGCACCCCGCCAAATTTCCCGAAACCATGGCCCAGGAATTTATCGAATTCTTCACCAAAAAAGGCCAGACGGTGCTTGACCCAATGTGCGGAACCGGCTCGACCCTGGTAGCCGCGCTGCGGGCCGGGCGCAACTCCTACGGCATTGAGTTGAATCCGCGCTACGCCGAAATTGCGCGGCAAATTATCAGCCAGGAAAAAGCCGCTCTGGCGGCGACACAGGATTCAGCCACAGCCGCCAGCGGTCAGTCAAACGGCAGATGCGTGGCCGAAGTCATCACCGGGGATGCGGCCCAAGCCGTCGAATATGGCCTTCCCAAAGTGGAGTATGTCCTCACATCTCCTCCCTATTGGGACATGCTGCACGCCAGGGGCGCAGAAAACCAGAAAAAAAGGCGCGAAACCGACGGATTGGACGTGGTGTACTCCGACCATCCACGCGATTTGGGCAACATCCACAACTACGAAACCTTCCTGGAATTGCTGGTGAGCATTTACAGCGGATTGAAACCGCTCCTGCAAAGCAAAGCATACCTGACCATTATTGTCAAAAATGTAAAAAAGGGCGGTAAAATCTATCCATTGGCGTGGGATATCGCGCGCGAGTTGGGCAGGGTTTATACCCTGAAAGACGAAAGGCTCTGGCTGCAAGATAACCAACGCCTGGCGCCCTTTGGCCTGGGCAGCGCCTGGGTGAGCAACACCTTCCATCACTATTGCTTGCAGTTCAGAAATGAGTAACGATACCGACCACTGATGACTGATTACTGGACGCGCCATGATTTCCTCTCCCGACTTTATCAAATTGCCGTACACCCCCGACCTGACCGAAAGCGGCATCCGTTACGCCACGCGTTCTCTGCCATACACCTACAACCGCATGGGCGGGTCGCTTTATTCACGCCTGCGCCGCATCGTGGGCGGCGTGGCGGTGGAACTGGCCTTTCGCCGCTATTTGGGAGAACAAAAAGTGCCTTTCGACGTGAAAGGCGCAACGCCCTTCACCGAACCCGACCGCTACGATGTTTCGCTCGGCAACCATCGCTGCGACCTGAAAACCTTTATCATTTCCAAGCGCAATCAAATTACCTCCATGCGCCGCAACCCCAGCCTGACTTTGCGCGCCCCAGCCCTGATTCCAGAAGACCAGTTTGAAGCCGCCAACCACACCGACCAGGACTTGTACCTGTTTGCCTTCCTGCTTGGCCTGACCACCAACTCATCCAATGACATCCAAAAGGCGGTGCAAGCCGGTCAGCGCATTTATCTCATTCATCCGTTACGCGCCGATTGGTCGCGGCCCCAGGTTTGGGCGCCGCTTGGCAAACTGGCGCTCAAGAGCGAATGCGCCACCCCCCTGCGGGTGGAAATCGGCGGACAGGATGCCGAACGCAACTTCATTACCGAGAGCCTGAGCCTCGCCCCGCTCAAGCGCGTCCTTGCCGAAAAAAGCTATTACAGCCTGGCCTACATCCACATCGATTCGATTCCCGAAGCGAGAGTGGGAATCCACAGCCCCCAAAAAGGCGAAATCTACATCATCCAACCGCATGAGTGGGGCAACATCTGGATTTATGGCATGGACATCTGGCTGACAGGCTACATGGCGCGCGAGGAATTTCGCCGCAAAGCCAGCACCATCTATGCCGGCAGCCGCGTCTTTCAATATAGCAAGACCCAAACCAAAAATTACTCCGTCCCAATTGCCGATTTGCGCCCGTTGCCCGAGCTATTTGAGCGCGTGCGCGCCTGGGAAGCCGAAAAGAAAACCTGGTAAGGAGACTCTCTATGACCATTTTGCTCACCCTCCATTCTATTCTGCGCTGGGTCATCGTGCTGGTGGCTCTGGCAATTCTCTTCAAATTTGGGCTGGCACTCATCCAAAAACAACCCTACGACCGGGTCGCGCGCGGGCTGACCGCAGCGTTTGGCGGCCTGATGGATACCCAATTCTTGCTGGGAACCGCCTTTTTTGTCTGGAGCGGTCTCGCCATCCAGGGTGGTTTTACGCTGCGCCATCGCTGGGAGCACCTGGCGGTGATGCTGGTCGCCGTCACTGTGGCGCACCTGCCCGAGATGTGGAAACAACGCGATGACCAGACCCGCTACCGCAACGGTCTGGTCGCTGTTCTGGTCTCGATATTGCTGGTCGTGGCGGGCGTCTTTGCCCTGCCTGGCAATCGCTGGTTGACCATTAGTGGGTTTTAATCCGCCTTTCTGGTCATTTCTGCTCATAGACAGGTGACGGTCATTCCCCAACGGACCGTCACCTGCTTTTTTTGCCGTATAATCTTAACATCTGCCAGGAAGGTTCCAAATGCTCGCGCATGGAACCGGGTTGACCGTTGCAGCGTCTGGGATTGGAGAGGAGAACTTGCCATGACTGCCGAACGCAAATCGCGTATCCGCAAAAGATGGGCCGTCGCGCTCATCGGAATTTTTGCCATTGTTTGCCTGGGCGGGCTGGCCCTGCTGGTCAACCGCTTTGCGCCAGATTTGCTTTGGACGCCCGGCCCAGAAGCGACGATTCCTGCGCAAGGCGCGGTGACTTCCCAATCTAATGAAACGCTCAGCGCGCAGGGAGACGAGATGAAGATGAATATTCTCTTGAGTGAAGGACAATCTCAACCGGAGCAGGCAAAACGGCTGCCGCAGGCGACTGGTGAGCCGCTTTCGGAAGAAGAAATTGCCCGCATTTTGGCGCGCCTGCCCGGGCTGGAAGCGGATTCCGCGCAGCAGGTGGAGTTCAAACTGCCAGCCGAGTTGCTGCCTCCGCCGCGCCCGGGCGAAACTGTTCGGGATGCGTTCCCTCCTCTCGAAACAGAAGCCCCGCCCGTGACCGGAAGCGAGACGGGGCCGCTCAAAGTGCTGCGCTACGCGCCGGAGGGCGAAATCCCCATCGCACCGTTTATTTCCATCACCTTCAACCAGCCGATGGTGCCGCTCGGCACATTGAGCGACCTGGCCCTGCAGGATGTTCCGGTCATTCTCGAACCATCTCTGCCCGGCACCTGGCGCTGGCTGGGGACGAAGACTCTGACGTTCGAGTACGATTCCAGTCAAATTGACCGCCTGCCCAAGGCCACTGAATACCGCGTAACCGTGCCAGCCGGAGCAAAATCTATCAGCGGGAATGCCCTGACCGAGGCCGTGACCTGGACATTTACCACGCCGCCGCCCAAAGTGGCAGCGACTTATCCATATGACGCGCCCCAACCGCTCGACCCGCTTTTTGTGATTGCCTTTGACCAGAGAATTGACCCGGCGGCCATGCTGCCGTTTATTTCGGTGGAAGCGGACGGGCGCGATGTGACGGTGCGCCTGGCGAGCGATGACGAAATTGAAGGAGCGCAGGATAGCATCCCGCGCCACGTCGAAGGGCGCTGGCTGGCCTTCAAAGCCCTCGAACCCCTGCCCGCCGATGCGCGCGTGACGGTGACAGTGCGGGCTGGCGCGCCCTCCGCTGAAGGGCCGCTGGTGACGCGCGAGGCGCAGTCGTACAGTTTTTCCACTTACGCGCCACTGCGCATTGAAGAATACGACTGTTCGTGGTATGACGGCAAATGCCCGCCGCTTACGCCGTTTTACATCCGCTTCAATAACCCGCTGGACGCGGCGGCTTATACCGAAGATATGCTCAAAGTTGAGCCGGAAATTCCCGGCGCAACCGTCAATGTGATTGGCAACACGCTCAACATCAGCGGCCAAACCAGTGGACAGACGACTTATACGGTGACAGTGAGCGGAAAAATTCGGGACGAATTTGGGCAGGAATTGGGACAGGAGCGCCGACTGACCTTCCGGGTGGATAAAGCCGAGCCGGTGCTGGCCGGGCCGGGGCAAATTTTCGTCACGCTCGACCCTTCGACAGGTTCAGGGCAAAGCCCTTCCTCAGCCAGGCCAGTTTTTTCGGTGTACGCCATCAACTACAATCGCCTGCGGGCGCGCATTTATGCCGTTCAACCTGACGATTGGCCAGCTTTCAAAACCTACCTGCGCGAGTGGCAGCGCGAAAACCCGCCCTCCATCCCCGGAACGCTGGTGGCAGACCAGAACTTGAGACTGTCTATTCCCGATGATACGCTGACACAGGTGGATATTGACCTGAGTCCTTACACCAAAAACGGCTATGGGCAGTTCGTGGTGGTGGTGGAGCCGCCCAAGCCGCTGATTGAACTGGACCCTTGGCGGCGGCAGTCGCAGACCATTCATGCGTGGGTGCAGGTGACGCAAATTGGGCTGGATGCCTTCCACGACCAGGAACAGATGACCGCCTGGGCGACCGATTTGCAAACCGGCGCGCCGCTGCCGAATGTCACCATTTCTGCCGGAACGCAGGAATATCGCACCGGGCCGGATGGAATCGCGCGCTTCGACATTCCCACCGGGGCGGCCTATCTCACTGCCCGGCTGGGAGAGGACACCGCCCTGCTGCCACAATCCACCTACCAGTGGGGAGACGGCTCCTGGCAGCCAGTCGCCACCCGCGACAGTTTGCGCTGGTATGTATTTGACGACCGCGCCATGTATCGCCCCGGCGAAGAAGTCCATCTCAAAGGCTGGATTCGCTATGTTGGCGGTGGGAAAAACGGGGATATTGGTCTGCCGGGCGGGATGGGCAATCTCACTTATCAGGTGACCGACTCGACGGGCAACGAACTGCTGAACGGGCAGGCCGCGGTGAATGCCCTGGGCGGCTTTGACCTGACGTTTACCCTCCCCGAACAGGTCAACCTGGGGTACGCGACCATCTATTTGAACGCCCCGCTGGGAATGGACGGGTCAAGTTACGGGCATTCCTTCCAAATTCAGGAATTCCGCCGTCCCGAATTTGAAGTGAAATCTCGCAATGAAACAACCGGCCCCTACTTTGTGGGTGATTCGGCCATCGTGGCGGTGGAAGCCAGATATTACGCGGGCGGCCCATTGCCCAATGCCGAAGTCACCTGGCTGGTGACAACTTCGCCCGGCCAGTACGCGCCGCCCAACTGGCCCGATTTCACCTTCGGCGAGTGGATTCCGTGGTGGCGCATCTATGGTGAGCAACTCCCCGGCGAAGGAGAGACGACGACCGAAACTTTTACCGGCAAGACCGATGCGAGCGGTCAGCACTACTTGAAGCTGGACTTTGCGCAGAAAGGTCAGCCCGACCAGGCAGGACTCGACCCGGCTCGCCCCATCCGCCCCTTGAGTGTGACTGCCGAAGCGACTGTGATGGACGTGAACCGCCAGGCCTGGGCCAGCGCCACTTCGCTGCTGGTTCATCCTTCCAACCTGTATATCGGCCTGCGTAGTGAGCGCTACTTCGTCTCGCGCGGCACGCCGTTGAAGGTGGATTTCATCGTCACCGACCTGGACGGCAACCCCATCCCCGGCCGTCCGGTGGAGGTGAGAGCCGCCCGCATGGAATGGAAATTCCGCGACGGCGAATGGCGCGAAGAGCAAACCGACCCGCAAACCTGCGCTCTAAACTCGGCTCTTGAGCCGCTGACCTGTACCTTTGAGACCAACATCGGCGGCAGTTACGAAATCACCGCCACCGTGACGGACACTTTGGGACGCCGCAACCAGTCCAGCATCACGCGCTGGGTCAGCGGCGGACAGCGCCCGCCTGCCCGCAAAGTGGAGCAGGAAGAAGTTACGCTCATCCCCGATAAGGAAATCTACCAACCCGGAGAAACAGCCCAAATCCTGGTGCAATCGCCCTTCAACCCCGCCGAGGGCCTGCTGACCGTCAGCCGCAGCGGCACGCTCTACACCCAGCGTTTTACGATTACAGATGGCACGGCCACCCTGCAAATTCCCATCCGCGAGGAACACATCCCCAACCTGCAAATCCAGGTGGATTTGGTGGGCGAAGCGCCGCGCGCGGATGACAAAGGCGAGATATTGACCGGCCTCCCGCCCCGCCCGGCTTACGCCACCGGAACGCTCAACCTGAAAATCCCGCCTGCACAGCGCACCCTGTCGCTGGAAGTGACCCCCGAACAGGACAAACTCGAACCCGGCGGGCAGACCAGCCTCGACCTGATGCTCAAAGATGCCGAGGGCTTGCCGGTTGCGGACGCGGAACTGGCGGTGGTGGTGGTGGATGAAGCCGTGCTGGCGCTGAGCGACTATCAGTTGGCCGACCCGCTGGCTGTGTTCTACACCGAGCGAAGCGCAAATCTTTCCTCCTACTATGCCCGCGCCAGCGTTGTGCTGGTGGACCCGCTTTCTCTGACGCAGGCAGCGCAGAGAGCCGCACAGGAGACCCTTTCCCGCAGCGCTGTGCCTGAAATGGCAGCGGGCGCGCCCGCGCCGCAAGCCACCGCGCTGGTCGAAATGAGCATGGACGCCCCGGCAAAAAGCGCAGATGAGCCTATCCGCATCCGGGTGGATTTCAACCCGCTGGCGAACTTCTCGCCCTCGGTGCGCACCGATTTCTCAGGTCGGGCGCGCGTCACCATCAAACTGCCCGATAATCTCACCCGCTACCGGATTATGGTGGTGGCCGTTGATAGCAGCGGCAAGAAATTCGGCGTTGGCGAGGCCAATCTCACCGCCCGCCTGCCGCTCATGGCGCGCCCCTCCGCGCCGCGCTTCCTGAACTTCGGTGACAAATTCGAACTGCCGGTCGTGCTGCAAAACCAGACCGACCTGCCAATGACGGTAGAAGTGGCCGTTCGCGCTGCGAATCTGCAATTGGCGCAGGCAGGGTTGCGGGTGAACGTACCAGCCAATGACCGGGTGGAGGTGCGCTTCCCGGCCAGCACAATCATGGCAGGGACGGCCAAAATTCAGGTGGCGGCGGTTTCAGGAGAGTACAGCGACGCTGCAGTCATCGAATTGCCGGTTTATACCCCGGCCACCAGCGAGGCCTTCGCCACTTATGGCGTGCTGGAGCAGGGCGCGGTTGCCCAGCCAGTACAACAGCCGACCGGCGTCTTTCCGCAGTATGGCGGGCTGGAAATTTCGACCTCCTCCACGGCGCTCTCAGCCCTGACGGATGCCGTTTTGTACCTGCAAACCTACCCCTTCGAGTGTTCCGAGCAATTGGCCTCGCGCATTCTGTCGGTGGCGGCCCTGCGCGATGTGCTGACCGCCTTCCAGGCCGAGGGACTGCCAGAACCCGCCGAAATGGAAGCGGCTCTGCGCCGCGACATCGAAAAACTGCAGGGCATGCAAAATGACGATGGCGGCTTCCCCTACTGGCAGCGCGGCTTCGAATCCATCCCCTTCCACACCATTCACGTCACCCACGCCTTGCTGCGCGCCCAACAAAAAGGGTTCGATGTGCCACCGGAGATGCTCGACCGCGCCCTGGCCTACCTGTGGAACATTGAGGGGCGCTACCCGGAGTGGTACAGTGAAGACACCCGCCGCACGCTGAGCGCCTATGCCCTGTACGTCCGCAGCCTGAACGGCGACCGCGATTCGGTCAAAGCCGAAAAATTGCTGCGCGATGCCGGGCTGGAGAACCTGCGGACAGATGCCATCGGCTGGCTATGGCCGGTCATTGAAGATGCCGCCCAACGGGATGAGATTCGCCGCTTTGTGGGGAATCGCGTGGTCGAAACCGCTGGCGCGGCCAACTTCACCACCGATTACGATGACCAGACTTACCTGCTGCTCTCTTCCAACCGCCGCACCGATGCCATTCTGCTGGATGCGCTGATGAGTGACAACCCGCAAAATGACCTGATTCCAAAGGTAGTTAACGGCCTGCTGGCGCACCGCACGCGCGGACGCTGGGGCAATACGCAGGAAAACGTCTTCGTCCTGCTCTCGCTCGACCGCTATTTCAACACCTATGAAACGCAAACGCCCGATTTTGTGGCGAAAATCTGGCTCGGCGAGACCTATGCCGGAAGCGGCGAATTTCGCGGGCGAACCACTGAACAACATGAACTGTCGATTCCGATGGATTTCGTCCTGAACCAGACCGCGCTGGGCGGAGGAACGGAAAACCTGATTTTGAGCAAAGAAGGTCCTGGGCGGCTCTATTACCGGCTGGGCCTGCGCTACGCCCCCGGCGACCTGCAACTGGACGCGCTTGATATGGGCTTCGTAGTCACGCGCTCCTACGAAGCAGTGGATAACCCCGATGATGTGTACCGCGATTCCGAAGGCCGCTGGCATATCAAAGCCGGGGCGCGGGTACGCGTCAAACTGACGATGGTGGCTGACAATCGCCGCTATCACGTCGCGCTGGTAGACCCGCTCCCGGCGGGGCTGGAAATTATCAACCCGTCCCTGGCTGTTTCGGGCAGCGTGCCGCAAGACCCCAACGATACGACCATCCGATATGGCTGGTGGTGGTGGGGGCCCTGGTACGAGCATCAGAACATGCGCGACAGCCGCGCCGAGGCCTTTGCCTCCCTGCTGTGGGATGGCATGTATCAGTACAGTTACATTGCACGCGCCACCACGCCCGGCACGTTCATTGCCCCGCCCGCCAAAGCCGAGGAAATGTATAGCCCCGAAGTGTTTGGCCGAAGCGCAGGCGATTGGGTGATTGTGGAGTAAAATTCCGCAGGAATGGTTTTCGGAGAGCATCTCATCCATCCATATGAACAGAGTCAAAGGAACATGATGCAAACAACATCGCCCGAAAAAGTTGGTTTCTGCTCCGAACGGTTGAAGCGCATCCATCAAACCATGCAACACTATGTTGAAAGGGGTGACCTGGCCGGAACCCTGACCCTGCTCGCCCGGCGCGGGCAGGTCTTCCACTGTGCCGCAACTGGCTGGATGGACATTGAGAACCAGCGCCCAATGCCCGTTGATGGCATTTTCCGCATCTACTCAATGACCAAGCCTATCACCGTGACTGCCGCGCTAATGCTGATGGAGGAAGGCTGCTTCCTCCTGGACGACCCCATCTCGAACTGGATACCCGAATTTGCCCGGGTGAAGGTCTTTGCAGGCGCGCGCGGCGGCGATATCTACACAACCGACCTGGAACGTCCCATCACCATCCGTCACCTGCTGACCCATTCCGCCGGGTTGAGTTACGGCTTTGAGACCGAACACCCGGTGGACAGGCTTTACCAAAAAGCGGAACTGTTTGAGAGCAAAACCGGAGCCGAATTTATTGAGCGGTTGTGCCAGCTTCCGCTGGTTAACCAGCCTGGAGAAAAGTTCTGGTATAGCATGGCGCACGATGTCGTGGGCTATCTTATCGAGCTGGTTTCTGGCCAACCGCTTGATGTTTTCTTCCAGGAACGAATTTTTGCCCCGCTGGAGATGTTCGATACCGGATTTTGGGTTCCGCATGAAAAAGTGGGGCGGCTGGTGACAATGTATGCGCCCCAACCCAATGGCGTGCTGCGCCCCTCCAGAGAAATGGATTTTGACCGCACGGTCAGGCCGCCTGTACCTTCGGGCGGAGGCGGCTTGCTCTCCACCGCCTCCGACTACCTGAACTTTGCCCAAATGCTTCTTCAGCGTGGCGAGTTCAAAGGACGCCGCTTACTCAGCCGCAAAACCTTCGAGGTGTTAACCACTCCTCACCTGCCTTTTCCGCCCGGTGAAATCGCCACCGATTTGGGCTTCAGCATGGGATTGGGCGTGGCTGTGCTGACAGATTTATCGCAGGGCAACCGGCGCGGTTCGCTGGGGAACTTTGGCTGGGGCGGGGCAGCCGGAACGCGCTTTTGGGTGGACCCGCAAGAGGAGCTGGTGGGCATCTTTCTGGCGCAAACCATGCCCGGCTTCTGGCGCGCGCCTGAACTGTTCGAAAACCTGGCTTACGCAGCACTCATAGATTAACCCAATGGTGACAGTCTCTTTAGAAGTGGCTGTCGCCATTTTTAAATTGCTTTCAAATATAGCACCAGTAAAATTGAAGCATCTGCCAGCGCATGAAAGAGGGTGGTGGGCAGCAGGCTTTTTGCGCAGCGCGAAATCTGCCGCCACAACCAGCCTGCCCCAGCCAGAACGAAAAACCCGATGCATCCCCACAAGGGCAAGACAAACAAAGCCAGAATGATGAGATGATACCCGGCGAAAAGAAAATCTACTGGCTGGGGCAGGGGCGAATCGGAGCCAAGAATGCCGCGCCAGTAGATTTCTTCTAGAAAAGGATTGACCAGAATGAAGTAGGCCATAAAAGGCAGCCAGGTGTCCTGGCGTAAACCGAGCAACTCGACCCGGAGGGGGTAGTCGGCGGGGATTCCTGTCAGCGGCCAGGCGAACCAAAGCCCAAACCCGGCCACAAGACCGGAAAGCGCCAAGGGCAGGAGAACGCGCGAGGAAACAGGAGCAAGCAGCAGCCAGGCGCGTCTCCTGTTCAGGAGCAGGGGCAGGAGCAGGGTCAGATGAAATCCAATTAAGGCGCCCCAGGCGCTTCGCAAAATCAGCATCCCAAAGGCAACCGCCAGGTAGGGCAAAACGACCCAGGCAAAACGTAAGTTACGCGCCACCGCCAACCGCCCGCCGAACCGCCCGCCAGGTACGCGCCTGCCAGGAAACGGCGCGCCGCAAGGCAGGCAGACTCTTGCGGGTTGCCTCTTCGCCGCGCCGGGCAATTTCGGGAATGTCCACCCGGTCGAGAAGGTTGATATCCGTTACATTGGGGCGAATCAGGACTTCGGGGCGGTCGAGTTGCAGGCGCAGTTCGGTCATCTGGCGCTGGCCGATGTCAACGGCATCCACAAAAATCCGCACCGCCTGGGTAATGTGCAGGCGGGCAATGTGCTGGGCGAGCGGTTCTGGCACGGGCAGCGGCACATTGAGCGGGGTTTTGGGCGCATCGAGCGGGGCCATGAGCGAAACAGCCACCACCGGCAGGCCGGGCAACAGGGCGCGCGCGGCTCGCACGGGAACGGGGTCGAGCGTGCCGCCGTCAATCAATGTGTATTCATGGTATTTTTTGGGAGGAAACAAGCCAGGAACAGCAATGGAGCCCATGACGGCATCGACTACGCGGCCTTGCTGCAGAACAATTTCACGATTGCTGTTCAGGTCGACAGCCACTGCCGCGCAAGGGATGGGCAGTTTGTCGAAGGTGTCTTCTCCCAGATGCTGGCGCAGAAAGTCAAGCACGCCGCGCACGCCCAACAAGCCAGGGCCATCCGCCAACGGCCACCCATAGAGCTTGGACTGGTCAACCAATTGAATCACACGGGTCACTTCTGCCGCGCTTCCCAAACGCGCATATAATGCGCCCACAATCGCGCCAATACTCGTCCCAGCGACTGCGCGAATGCGAAATCCTTCCTGTTCGAGGACGCGCAACACGCCCAGGTGCGCCGCGCCGCGCGCCCCGCCGCCGCCTAAAGCAAGGGTAATGTCCATAAAAGTTCTCCGCTCAAGATTATACCTGTGCATGGTTTGGCTGTACAATAAACCTGAAATGAGAAAGGCTTCGGAGCAGGCAGATATGGGCGCATTGCAATTTTCGATGGTCACATTAATGCTGGTTCGCCTGGTGGGGTTGATTGTGATGATTGACCTGTTCTTTCACCAGGACAGGAAAGTCTACCTGTGGGTTGGTTGTGGCTGGCTGCTTTATGCCCTTTCGCCTGCCGCCGGGCTCTTGTTGGCCAAAACCAGCCACCCGGCCTGGGAATATCTATATTATCTGCTGGCAGTGGAAGGCATGCTCATTATTGTGACCGGCGGGGTGTATGTCTTGCGTCCGGTTTACCCCATCAAGTCGATGATGGGCGGGGTTCTGATTTTGGTCATTCTGACCGGCTTGTATTTTGCCATTTCACCGCGCGCAGCGGTGATTTTCATGCTCGTATCACAATTCTTAATTCTGGCGGCGGTCACACTGCTTGGGGTCATTCATTACAAAATTTTTTTTGCCATTGGGCAAAACAGTGTCTATTGGCTGGGGGGGCTGTTCGTGACCGGCATGGTCCAAACACTGGGGTTTCTGCTTCAGATAGACTGGCTGTTGCCTTATAACCAGGTTTTCCAGGTGGTCGTCTCGGTGATGGCAATCGTCTTTTTTATCCACTTGCAGCACAACCTTTCAGCGCACTTATTGCAGGAAAGCGAAAGCCGCTACCGCCTGCTCATTGAAAATCAAACCGACCTGATTGTAAAAGTGGACCCGGAAGGCCGATTTCTGTTCGTCAGCCCTTCTTATTGCGTCACGTTTGGAAAATCTGAAAAAGAACTGCTGGGAACCACCTTCCTGCCGCTCGTCCACCCTGAAGACCAGCAAGCCACCCGCGATGCAATGCAAGACCTGTTCCGACCACCTTATGCCTGTTACATCGAACAACGCGCTCTAACGGTGCGCGGCTGGCGCTGGTTCGCCTGGGCCGACAAATCCGTGCTGGATGAAAATGGCAAAGTGATTGCCATCACGGCTACCGGTCGTGATATTGATGAACGTAAACAAGCAGAGATAGAAATTATTCGCCTGAATAAAGAGCTGGAAAAGCGGGTGCAGGAACGTACCGCCAAACTGCAAACGGCCAACAAGGAATTACAGGCGTTTACCTATTCCGTTTCTCATAATTTGAAAGCCCCTCTGCGTAATATCACGGCATATAGCCGTATCTTGCTGGAGACGAAAGCTCTCTACATCGACGAAGATTCCAGGCAGATGCTGCAAAACATCGTTAAAAGCAGCGCTGATATGGCGCAACTCATCGAGGGCTTGCTGGCATATGCACGCCTGGACAGACAGGCCATTCACCTGCGCCGCCTGCCCTTTGAGAGTATGGTGAAGGAAACCCTCGACAAATTTGAGATGGAGGTTCGCAGCCGGGAGATACAGGTGGAGTTGCGAATTGCAGTGACGGAGGTCACTTCAGACTATGAAAGCCTGCGCCAGATTTTGGTCCATCTGATTGATAATGCCCTCAAATTTACCCGAAACCGCTCTCCCGCGCGAATTGAGATAGGCGCGAAAGAAAATGAAACCCATCTTTGCCTATGGGTGAGCGACAACGGCGCCGGATTTAACACGGCTTATCAGGAAAAAGCCTTTGAACTGTTCGAACGTTTACATAGCGAAGCGGAGTTCCCTGGGGCAGGAGTCGGGCTGGCGATGGTCAAGAAAGCGGTGGAACGAATGCGAGGTCGAATTTGGGCTGAAAGCACGCCACAACAAGGGTCAATGTTTTTTGTGGAGTTACCCCTGATAAAAGAACTCTGAAGTGAGTTTTTAACCAGGCCCCCAAAGTTCATTTCGAGATGTTTTTTATTCCTGGAATCCCGTCTGATATAAATCGTAATAGACGCCCTGTTTTGCCAGCAACTCCGGGTGTGTACCTTGTTCGACAATCCGGCCATCTTCGATAACAACGATTAAGTCGGCGTTGGTAATGGTCGAAAGACGGTGCGCAATGACGAAACTGGTACGGCCCTGAAAGAGAGTGACCAGCGCGCGCTGGATGACTTGCTCGGTTTGGGTATCCACGCTGGAGGTGGCTTCATCGAGGATGAGAATGCGTGGGTCGGCCAGCAGAGCGCGGGCGAAGGAAATTAACTGTCGTTGGCCGACGCTCAACAGAACCCCACCCTCCTCGACCGAGGTATCGTAGCCGTTGCGCAACCCCATGATGAAGTCATGTGCGCCAACCGCTTTTGCGGCGGCTTCCACTTCGGCATCGGAAGCATCCAGCCGCCCAAACAGGATATTTTCTTTAACTGTGCCATTGAACAGGAAGGGGTCTTGCAAAACAACGCCCATCTGTGAACGCAGGCTATGCTGGGTGACGGTTTTCAGGTCGAACCCATCCACCAGAATCCGGCCTTCGGCTGGGTCCATAAAGCGCGAGACCAGTTTGACGAGGGTAGTCTTGCCTGCTCCGGTCTCGCCGACCAGGGCAACCGTCGAACCTGCCGGAACAGAGAGGTTGATATTCCGAAGTACCAGCGATGATGGGTCATCGGGATAGTGGAAAGAAACATTCTCAAAAGTCACATCCCCCCGAATGTGCGGCAAGTTTTGAGCATCGGCAGCGTCTTTTACGTCTACTTCGGTATCAAGCAGAGACAGGATTCGTTCGCCGCCCGCCATAGTGGATTGAAGGGTATCGAAGCGGCGCGACAGGTCGCGGATGGGGTCGAAGTAGCGGTCAATGTAGAGAACGAAAGCCACCAGCACGCCTGCCGAAATGCTCTCGCCGAGCACAGCCATCCCGCCAATCCAAACAACGGCGGCGGTTGCCAGCGCACCCAACACATCTACAACCGGCAAGAACGAGGCTGCCACTTTCGCCGCGCGAATGACCATTTGCAGGTGATAGCGGTTGGTAAAATCGCTAAAATGCTGATAGTTATAGGACTGTCGGCTGAAAGCCTGCACGACGCGCACGCCATTGATGTTTTCGGCCAGCACCGAATTCACCCACGAAATGGCCGCGCGCACCCGGCGGTAGGCCACGCGAGCCGCGCGACGGTAGAGACTCGTAGCGAAAATCATGAGCGGGATGGTGATAAAGGTGATGAGTGATAATTTGATATTCAGCGCCAACATGGCAATCACAATGCCGACCAGTGCGAACAGGTCGCGAGCAATGGCAAGCACCGCCCACAGGACGAACTCCCGCAGGGTTTCTACATCGTTGATGACGCGCGTAATGACGCGCCCAACGCTGTAGCGGCTATAAAACCCGAGCGAGAGTTTTTGCAGGTGAGCAAACAGGGTTTTGCGCAGGTCGTAAATGACCGATTGACCGACGTGCGCCATGATGTTGACACGATAATAAATGAATCCCCAACGGATGAGGGCCGCCGCCAGGTAGATAAGCACAGCATTGCGCAAAGCCGCCAGATTTCCGGCCAAAAGACCGTCATCAATGGCAATTTTGACGAGATAAGGGCCAATGACAGTGGAGATGGTAGCGCCCAGCATGAGCAAGGCGGCCAGAAGCATTTGCCATTTGTAGGGAGTAAGGAATCCAATCAGGCGGCGCGCTACCTGCGGGTCGAGGGGTTTGTCGTACAGTTCTTCGGATTGGGTAACATAAGCAGGGGGAACGATGGTGGTGGTCATAGGATAAATTGTACCAAATTCCCCATTAAAGCAAAACGCAGGGAAAGCGCGCTTTCCCTGCATGAATTCCGCGAGAGGACGACGGCGCGTTAGACAGACTCAACGGCCAAACAGGTCAGGGTTTCTTCTACGCCAGGGATGGGCTGAATGAAGGCGGCGAGGATGTTCCCCAGGTCTTCCAGGCCCTTCGCTTCGACAATCGCTACCGCGTCATACGGGCCAAAAGTCATGTTCACTTCGCGCACTTGCTCAATTTTGCGCATCTGGCGGACAACGTCCTTAATTTCGCCGGTACGGATGTTGATGAGGACGTAGGCTTTCATAGATTGCTCCTGTTGGCTGGCTGCGGAATCAATTCCCTATTACACTCTGCGCAAAATTATATCCCGGCGCTGCCTGGCGTCCAAATAGCAATCGTCACAACCTGCGCATATCATTCATCATGTTGCGCAGATTACTGCCAGAACTGCGGCAGGTGTTCGCGGTAGGTGGTCAGGTAGTCATCCAGAATTCGGCGGGCGGTTTCAATATCGCGGATAACGGGGTCGAGCAACAGGCATTGCAGCGCCTTCTGGCGGTCGCCCTCTACGGCGGCATCAATGCCCAGTTGGGCGGTGAGCAGTTCGCGGCGGCAGAGTTCTGCCACTGGTTCGGGCAGGGAGCCAACGTGAACAGGGTGAATGCCAGCCCCATCCACTACAACCGGGGTTTCGACGATGGCGTTTTGGGGTAAATTGGCAATTTGCCCCACGTTGGGCAGATTGGCCGCAAGATGATAGTGATTCCCCGCTCCGGCGATGTTTTCAATCATCTCAAGCGCGCCCTCGCTGTCAGTTTCGAGCAGGCCATCGACCGGCATTCCGCCATCGGCCATGCTTTCCAGCCGATTCAGGCTGAAATCACGCATTCCGGCAAACAGGTCCCAATCGTAGAGGTGGATGTTGTATTTTTCCCAGGGTTTGGTTTGAGGGTCACTGACCCAAGGCAGGTATTCGCACAGGTGAGTATCACCAGGGACGGGGAAGAGGCCAAAAGCGTCATACACCGCGCGGGTGAGCGGCTCAAAATTGGGAGAGAGCGCCGCCCAGCGTTCACGGAAGCGCGGGTACAGGTCTTCGCCCGTCTGCCGGTCGCGGATGGAGAGAATCCAGGTAAAGTGGTTCGTTCCGGCAGCGCGGATGTCGAGCCGGGCAACGGCCTGACGCTTGACGCTCTCATGCAGGGCATATTGCATCGGGTCGGCGTGCATTCCAACAATGCCTTCAGGAATTTCAAACCCTAAATCGGGCGCGAGCGCAATGGCAGCCATGACGTAGCCGATATAAATCTGATGGCATAACCCAACCACTTTAATTTTGCTATGGCGATGGACTAAATCACAGATGCGCACCATGGGGTTGGTGAAGTTGATGAACCAGGCATCGGGGCAGGCTGCTTCCATGGCGCGAGCAATTTCCAGCACTGGCCTGACGTTGCGGGCGGCATGAGCAAAGCCGCCCGGCCCGCCGTTTTCGGCATAAGGCTGGCGCACGCCATGTTTGAGGGGAATCTCGAAATCGGATTTCCACAAATCTTCGCGCGGGCCGACTTCGATGGCGCTGACCACAAAATGAGAACCTGGCAAAGCCTCGGAGTGATGGGTATGCCCGCTAATGGCGAACCCGGCGTCCCACTCGCGGTTCAGCCGCTCGGCCAACCGCCAAACGATGTCGAGGCTGCGTGGGTTGCGGTCTACGAGCGCAAGAGAGGAGCCTCGCAATTTTTTGGAGCGCAAGAGGGCCGATAGGGTGTTTTCCCCAAAGCTGGCGCTGCCTGCGCCAATGACAGTAATTTTGGTTGGCAAAGTCATGGTTACTTCCTGTAAAACAGATTACGAAGGATGCATCCAAACTACAATTTCGTCATATTCGCGTTCAGGTTATTCGACAGCGTTATTGCGAATCACGTCTGCGTACCATTCTCCACTTTGTTTGATGGTACGCTTCTGGGTAGGATAATCGACGTGAATCAAGCCAAATCTTTTGGTATAACCGTGCGCCCATTCGAAATTATCCATCAGCGACCAGACAAAGTAACCGCGAATATCAACGCCATCCTGCATGGCAAGCCGCGTTTGGATAAAGTGTTGGCGCAGATAATCAATGCGGCGCTCATCATGAATCTTGCCATCGGGGGCAAATTCATCCTGGAAGGCCGCGCCGTTTTCGGTGATGTAGATTGGAGGCAGGCGATAATCGTTGTGAATTTTAACCAGCATCCGGCGCAAGGCTGGCGCGCAGACTTCCCAGCCCATTTCGGTATATTCAGAGCCAGGAATATTTTTGAGGTAGCCCTGCTTTGCGCTGACGACGCTGCGTGAGTAGAAATTGATGCCCAAAAAGTCGAGCCTTTGGGAAATCAAAGCCATATCGCCAGGGTGAATATCGGGAAGTTGTCCATTCAGCGCATCGAGCATTGCCGGGTGATAGTGGCCGGTAAAAAGGGGGTGCAGAAAAGCCGTTTCTCTGACATTCCAGGCCTGTTCGGCAGCGGCAATGTCAGCAGGGTCATCGCTGGCCGGGTCTACGCCCCATTGGTTCAGGACAATGCCAACCTGCAGGTTCGGGTCTACGCCGCGCAAGGCCTGAACTGCCAATCCGTGTGCTACCATCAAGTTGTGTGTCACCTGTCGGGCTTTGGCTTCATCTTGCTCACCGGGCGCGTGTTCGCGGCTGACATAACCACACCACGAAATCACGCCCGGTTCATTGAAAGTCGTCCAGCGTTTGACGCGGTCGCCGAGCCGTTTGGCAACCACTGCCGAATAATCAGCAAAGTAGCGCAGGTTATCGCGATTAATCCAACCGCCTTTTTCAAAAAGCGCCTGGGGAAAATCCCAATGATGCAGGGTGACAAACGGCTCAATATTGGCGGCCAACAGGGCATCGGTCAGGCGGTCGTAAAAATCCAACCCCGGCAAATTGACGCGCCCCCAACCAGTTGGCAAAATGCGCGGCCACGAAATCGAAAAACGATAGGCTTTCAGTCCAAGTTGCCGCATCAGAGCAACATCTTCGCGCCAGCGGTGATAATGGTCACAAGCCACATCGCCAGTGGATTGGTCAGAAATATTGCCGGGCGTATGGCTAAAGCGGTCCCAAATCGACTCGCCTTTGCCGTCTTCGTTCCAGGCGCCTTCAATTTGATAAGACGCAGTGGCGGCGCCCCAAAGAAAATTGGTGGGAAATTTGATTGGTATCATGCAGGTCTCTTGAATGGTTTTAGATGAAAAATGAAATATCTTCTTTCCAGATGCCGCCGCACAGCGAACACTGGCATTGGCGGATATCTATCGCATGTTGCTGTTTGCTGCCATCGCTCAGGGTCAGCAGTTCGTTGCGCTGTTCACGCCCAATTTCGATGTAAGCCGCATTCGACAAACAATGTGGACACTCGAATTCATCAGTATACTCCCAAAGCATGCCCGAACGCAGGAAATGCACCAGGGCATATTCACCAGCCCGAAATTCGATTTGCGCGGCGGGTACACCTGCGCCATCCAGCAACACCGCTTGATATTCCCGCAGCAGGGTCTCCGATTCATCCCTGACCGTCGATTTCTGGTCATCGATATGACCGGCAGCCATAAGGGCATAAGCAGGCTTTTTGTCTTGCCAGGAAAACCACTCACGACCACCTTTGAAAAACCGCCCGCCAAAATACCAGGCGCAGGTGCCGTTGCCCATCCGCGCGCGAATGTAATTCAAAGGGCTGACCAGTTCAATATGCGAACAATAATTGGCGTATAAGGTAGCCATGCGCTCATAGGAATGCGCGGCATGATACAGTTCGTGGGCTTCTAACAGAGCAATGGGCAGTTCATGGTACCCCAGCCCGGTCAACAGCATTCGCCAGCCAGTTAACAGACCGGCCAGAACCACGCGCGGCGGGGGTGGAAACCCGGCCTCCGCGCGAATTTGGGCTACCCGCAAAGTGACACGACGCCCTTTCACTGATTCGACATTGTACAAATAGCGGCGTGAAATCATGGACGGGCATCCTGCCTGCCCCGGCGGTAGGCAGCGAAAAAACGGTCCGGGTCGGCGCAGAAAGCATCCTTGCAGAAAGAATTGCAAAAATAAATCCTCTCAGGCATTATCCCATCCATTGGGCAAGCGCGATGTATCCCAGGCGGGGTTCGGACGCTACTGCAGCCAGGCCCCGCCCAAAGGATAGCGCCGCCCCTCCAGACGGGCAAAAACCTCCACTTTGACCAGTTCGCCCACTCCGGGCGCAGGAAGCTTTTTGCAATGCCCTGCTGGTATTCATCGACATCTTTCCATCTCCAGCGCAGTTCAGGGTCGAGGACCAGCCCGGTTCCAGGTCAAAGGTATCGAATCCATACCGGCTGCGCGTGAATGGGAGTTGGAATTGACATGGTAATCAAAGTCCCATTGATGGCTATTAGCATGCTTGCCGTGAATATTTATCATCAAATGGCCTTATTCCAGTTCGGCAATCAAAACTTCAAATGCGCCCAGACTCACTTTGCCAAGCGATTGGTCTTTTTTGCCACGCCCGGCGGAGGAGAAAATGACGCGCGCCTGTTTCTTGCCCGGTACGTTGAACTTAAGGTCGTGACTGTTGGCCGAATAGTTCAACACCACCAATACGGTCTGTTTCTCGGTATAACGCAGGAAGGCAAAGTAGTCCTGCGCTTTGAGATGCAAGGGTTTGTATTCACCTTCCACCAGCGCGGGCGTGCTTCGACGGGCGCGAATCAAGCGCTTGTAGTAGTTTAGCATCGAATCGGGGCGGTCTAACTGTTCCTGAACGTTGACGCCTTCGGCGTAATTGGGATGCACTGGCAGCCAGGGGGTAACATGCGGCGGGCAAAATCCACCGTTGGGGAGGGCATTCCACTGCATGGGCGTGCGATTCTTATCGCGGGTCATTTGCCCGGCACGCTGAGCGGCTTCGACAGGGTCAATATTCAGGTCGTTGACCAGCGCGTTGTAGTACCAGGTCGCCATCGTATCGCGCAGTTTCTTGGGGTCGGTGATGATGTAGTCCTGCATTCCGATTTCTTCGCCGTTGTAAAGAAAAGGTGTGCCGCGTAAGGTCAACACCAGGGCGGCATTCAGGCGCGCCAGTTCGGCATCATGCTGACCGTCGGCATAATGCGAATAAATGCGCGAGGAATCATGATTGCCCAGGGTGTTGCAGCCCCAACCGCGCGTAGGAAGCGCATCGAGCCGCGCCAGCCGCTCGCGCTGATTTTTGCGAATGTGGGCCGGAGTGATATGGTCAACACGCATAAGCGGGAAATTGAAGACCAGGTGCAGTTCATCGTCTCCGTAACCCATATAATCAATGTTGTCGTCCTCGCCGACCAGCATTCGGTCACCATCGTATTCATCGAGGATGGCGCGCAATTCTTTCATCAGGTCGTGCAGTTCGGGACGACCCCACTGATGTTTGAACATCTCGTGCCAGTATTTGTCTTTCAGGGCTTTTTCTTCAGGCGTTTGAGCCGTCTCAGAAAAACGCCGCAGCTGGGCCAGGTTCATCGGGACGGAGTGCGGAGTCAGGCGGGGGTCTTCGTAGATGGTGCCAATCGCATCGAGGCGATAGCCGTCCACGCCCATATCCAGCCAAAAACGGACCGCATCCCACATGGCTTGCTTGACTTCAGGGTTATGCCAGTTCAAATCGGGCTGCTGCTTCATGAAGTAGTGATAGTAATACTGATTCCGTTCCGGCGCATATGTCCAGGCATCGCCATCAAAGCAGGACTGCCAGTTGTTGGGGGGGGTGTCTGCCCAAACATACCAATCGGCTTTGGGGTTGTCGCGGCTGGATTTGGATTCCAGAAACCAGGGATGCTCATCGCTGGTGTGGTTCAGCACCAGGTCAAGGATGACTTTTATCCCGCGCGCGTGGGCTTCGGCGAGAAAAGATTTGAAATCTTCGAGCGTGCCATATTCAGGGGCGACAGTACAGTAGTCGCTAATGTCGTAGCCGCAGTCCCAGTTGGGAGAGGGAAAGTGCGGCGAGAGCCACAGGGCATCCACCCCCAGGTCTTTGAGGTAATCAAGTTTTTCGATGATGCCCATGAAATCACCGATTCCATCGCCATTGCCATCCGCAAAGGAGCGTGGGTAAATCTGATAGAACAGGGCGGTTTGCCACCATTTCAGGTCTGACATAGATTCTCCGTAACGTAGTAAGTGTGATGATAGTCACTTGCGAAAGCGACCCTTGTTTGGTTTTGCCTGAATGATACAATAAAAAGCAAAAAGGAGTCATCATGTTCAGGAAATTGATAAAGCTGGGTCTGGCATGCGTCTTGTTTGGCCTGGTGTGGGCCGCTGGTCATGATATTCTCAAAAACGAGCCGAACGCGTGGATGGAATGGACGGTGGTGCTGGCGGGCGGCGCGTTGGCGCTGCATGTGATATGGAAACAGCGACATACGGCCCTTGCCCGGAAGTCCAGACAAAATCTGTGATGATTTTTCTTGACAGGCAAGGCCGATACCTATATAATCTCGTCTCGCGTTCCTCGTTAGCTCAATCGGCAGAGCGGGCGGCTGTTAACCGCTAGGTTCGAGGTTCGAGTCCTCGACGAGGAGCCAATCAAAAAAAAACAACGCACCCTGTGGGGTGCGTTGTTTTTTTGATTGGCAAGCCTACTTCTGCACCGTAAAATCTCCCAGGGTGGCCTGACCGTGCGTCAGAACATAAAAACTGCGCCGGGAAACGTTGTCGTATAAAAAATCGGTAACGAGGTATCCCAGCCGAAAGCATTCTTCAAACACCTGACGGGTGAAAATGCGCCAGACCACCGCGAGCGGGAAATTGGACTGACGAATTTGCATAAAATCAGCGGGGATTTCAGCCAGCAGCATGGTTTCGTCAGGGATGGAGAAATGTTCGGGAGGGCGGACAAAGGAATCGGCCCCAATGGTCGCGCGATAAATGTATGGAATTTGCGCGCTGTCGTAGTTGTCAATTCCGAGTTCCCCGCGCGGTCTGCGCCCCAGCCGCCGCTCCACTCGTTGCGTGTTGACCCACCAATCCACCTGGAAGCGGTCCGAAGCCAGCCCGACGTTCAATCCATCGCGCATTTCCCCATACACTTCGCGCAGGTAGGTGTTGCAGACCGCGCCAAGACGGGCAATGTTGAGATGGGCGTTTCGACTCTGAAGCGGGTCGTATGTCCAGGTAATACGGTCGATGCCTTGCTTGCGAATAATTTGCCACTGGGCGCGCTTGAGTGCAAAGCCAATTCCAGAATCACGCAAGCCAGGCAGAACGCCGAGCATGTGCGAACAGTGTTTAACACGAGGGCCATCAGGAACTTCGTACAGGCCAGGAAAGCCAAACACAAACCCCACCATTCTGCCGCCTATAAAAGCGCCCAGCGCCAGCCCGCCGTTGTGCGCCGCCGTGATGAGCAAGTGCAGCGGCACGACCTCGGTTTCGCTGCCCGGCCAGATGACGCGCTGGAGTTCTTCCACCTCGGCCATTTCGGCAGGAGTTTCCAGAATACGAATTTCCATCATATCCCGTTTCCTTATACCTTTCTATCCGCTTCCCTGCTTTCCAAGCATCACTCGCCAGGCTTCGCGCGGCCAGTCGATGCCTCTCAGATGGTCGAGACGGTAGGTAAAACGCGCCGGAAGAAAACCGAACAGCCGCGTAATCGAATCGACCGGGCAGGTACGGTTGTAGGACAGGTAATCGACCCAAAACGTGGAAAACGGAAAGCCGGGAAGGATGCTCTCAAAAGCAACGGTGAGCGAGCGCAGGGCTGGCAGGGGAAGAGGAGCAAGCCAGCGCCGCCGCCCGGTGGTTTCCATAATAATTTCTACCGTCCGGCGAAAGGAAAAATATTCTGCGCCGCCAATCGTGTAAGTCTGGTTAACGGTTTCAGGAATGTCATTGGCCCACAACAAACAAGTGACCAGGTCTTCGACCCACAACGGCTGGATAAGCACCTCGCCATCGCGCGGCAAAAACAGAATGGGAAACATCCCCAAGAGCCGGGCCAGCGAAGTGGTGAAATGGTCTTCGGGGCCATACAAAAGCGCAGCGCGAAAGATGGTGTGCGGCACGCCGCTGCGACGGATGTGTTCCTCGGCAATTCCTTTGACTTTGAGCAAAGGATAGTACGAAGAACGGTCAGCGCCCAGATGGCTGACATAGAACAATCGCCGTACGCGCATTTCGGCGGCAGCCTGCGCCAAATTAGCCGTGCCGCGCCCATCCACCCCCAAGATATCCCCGCGCGCGCCTTCATGTTCAGCCCCTGCCAGATGGTAGATGACATCCACGCCGCGCAGCGCCGCCCGCAGGCCGCGCTCATCGCTCAGGCTGGTCACGGCCACTTCCACTGGCACGCCGCGCGGCAAAGCCGGCGTGCGTGGCGAGGGACGAATCAGCGTGCGCACTTGTTGCCCATTGGCGACCAATTGCCGTACCAGCGCACGACCAATGAAACCAGTTCCACCGGTAACAAGAATCATGCAATGGATTATACACGCGACTCTTGCCCTGGCACGCTTCTTGCAACAAGTTGAACAGGCCGATATTCATTTTTTTCGTGGAGCCGCCATGCAAAGCACCACCCACAAAATTCCTCCCCACCCAGATTCTCGCTCTCGCCCCAAACAGCAGCGAACAGAGACGCTGCGTCCTTTTATCCAAAAATACCAGTACCAGCAGTTGCCTCTACCAGAGCCACACCCACCGGTAGACGAAGGCGTATCCGGCGAGCAACCAAATCTACAATCAGGGAAAGAGTTATGCGCCGCATTTTGCGAACACTCCTGATGGGCGGTTTGATGTTTTTGATGGCTTGCCGCCCGCTGCCAGCTGAACGCGAGAGCAACCCGCCCGGTACGCCCCACTCACTGGACTTCGGATACGGGACACGCATCGAAACGGACGAGCCTGGCGCAGATTCATCTCTGCGTTGGGCAGCGCAGAACAAGTTCGATTGGGTCGCCCTGGATTTCGACTGGAACGCTACCCAACCTGCGCCCGGGACCTGGAACGAGGATTCATCGTTCGCAAACGCCATCCGGCAGGCACATTCGCTGGGGTTGGCCACGCTGGTATCTGTGAAAAACCCCCCGGCCTGGGCAGTGAACGCCACCGGCCCCAATGCCGTGGAAACAGCCAGACTCATCCTGACGCTTGGCCGCAAGTACTCATCGCCGACAGCTGTAGAACTTTTTCCCGCTGCAAATACGCGCAGCGGTTGGAACGCGGCTCCCAGCCCCGCCGCCTATGCGCAGTTCTTTGAGGCCATTCAGGAGAGTCTTCAGACCGAAAATTTAGAAATTTACCTGATAGCAGGCGGACTCTCCAATACGCTGACTTCTCCCGAAGACATGCGCGATGTGGACTTTTTGGAGCAATTGTACGCTGTCGGGTTGCGCCCTACTATCTTGGGCATTCGCCTCGAAAACCTGCAAGGAAACCCGTTGGATGTTCCTTCTCAGAACAGTTTGCGGCACTATGAGGAAATTCGCGCGATTATGGTTGCCAACGGCCACCAGGAAGGTCTGCTGTGGATAACCGGCTTTAACCTGCCCGCTGGAACGCAACCAGAAACCTGGCTCAGGCAGGCTGCCCCGATGATGAAATCGCAACTGTATTTGGGAACCGTATTTTATTCGCCAGAGAACCTGGAGGCCGAATGGATTGACCCGCATTAATCTGGCAAATCATCCAAACCGGGCGGCAAAATCCGTTCACAGAGGGTTCGCGCTTCTTGAACCAGGTCGACCGCCAGGGGGAGTTTGAATTCTTCGGTTACGCGCAAGGTCAGATGAGCAGCTATCTCACGCAAGTCTGGCGGGGTCTCTTCCAACTCCATAAATTCCTGCAAAAGGTCATATGCGCTGGAAGTACGAATGGCTATTGCGCGCTGCTGGAAATACACCCGCAAGGCAATTCCTGCCGCGCGCCTGGCACAGACCCGCGCCTGGCCTTCGTTGCCGCGCGCGCGGGCGGCTTCGGCCATTTCAAACTCACGCTGGAGGGCGGTTTTCCAATCGCTCATCTCTCACCTACAGCAAAGCGCGGTTTTGCAAATCCCACATCTTCCGATACATCCCATCCTGCGCCAGCAAATCGGCCTGCGTCCCGCGCTGAATGATTCTGCCGTTCTCAAGCACGAGAATCTCGTCCATTGCATCTAACCCTACCAGCCGGTGGGTAATCCACAGTACAGAACGGTTTTCCATCACCGATTGCAACGTCTCGACCAGTTTGCGTTCAGTGGTCGTGTCGAGGTTGGCAGTCGGTTCGTCAAAGATAAAAATGGGCGTATTTTTGAGCAGGGCGCGGGCAATTGCTACGCGCTGTCGCTCGCCGCCGCTCAACTGCAAGCCACGCTCGCCAACCATCGTCTCGTAGCCGTTGGGAAGCGAAACGATGAAATCGTGCAATTGCGCAGCCCGGCAAGCCGATTCGAGGTCATCTTGCATTGCCCAGGGGCGCGCCAGTAGAAGATTCTCGCGCAAGGTGGCGTTGAAGAGATAGGTATCCTGACTCACCAGGCTGAACATACGGCGGGTATCAACCTGTTTGTAGGCGCGAATGTCCTGCCCATCGAGAAAAATCCCGTCCGCGTCCCAAAAACGCATGAGCAGGCTGGCGATGGTTGATTTGCCCGCGCCGCTGGGCCCAACGATGGCAAGTTTTTTACCAGAGGGCAGGTCGAAATTGATATCAAGCAAAACAGGGGGCAGCGCAGAGAGGCTGGCGTTCGCAGAGTCTTTACAAATCCCGGTGCGCTCCGCATTCAACGGGTGGGAGTAGGAAAACGTCAAGTGCTGAACGCGCAAATTGGCCGAGACAGGCTGGGGCAACGGCTCGACAGGGTCGAGTGCCGCTGGAGACTGGTCCGCCAGTTCAAACAGCCGCCGCGCCGATTGGATGTTGGCTTCGAGCAGTTGCGCGGCCTGCGGCAGATTTTGAACGGCCTCGAAACTCGCCATCGAACCAAGCACAATTACAGCCAGGAAAACTCCATCGATTCTGCCGCTCGAAACCAGCGGAATAGCCAGGAAAAGCATGAGCCAGACTCCCAGACCAGTCAGCAGGCTGTTCAGGCCAGATTGCAAACCGTTCCAGTATGCCATGCGCGTCTGAACGGCTGAAAACTCCTGGCCTGAAGACCGGATTCGGTTCAGCCAGTTTTTTTCCTGCCCGAAGGCAACTAAATCGGGCAGACCCTGCACCGCATCGACCAGGTCGGCGCGCAGGACGGAGCGCGACTCTACCAGCCTTCTGCCCAACCTGCGGTTGAGGAACAGGCTGAAAGCAGTCAATCCTGCTCCAATCGCTAAAAGGAAGGCTGTAATGACAAACCCAAGCGAGGGGTCGAAACTGCCCATAAAAATGGCCATTCCCAAAACGATAACAACAGCCACCAGGGGGGGAGATAACACGCGGACAAAGATATTGTCGAGCGTCTCGACATCTGCGATGACACGCGAGAGTAAGTCGCCGCTGCGGGTGGAAGTCAGACGCGCCGGAGCGAGCGGCTCAATGGCCTGATAAAACCAGACGCGCAGCCTTGCCAGGATTCGGAAAGTGAGCGAGTGCGAAGCCAGCCGCTCCAAATAGCGAAACACAGCACGCGCGATGCCGAACAATCGCGTAGAAACCACCGAAACCCCCAAATCGGCCACCGAAACAGCAATCGCAGCAGTCGAAATCAACCAGGCCGAGGTGGACATGAGCGCAATGCTGGAACCAATGGTCAGCGCGCCCAGCAAAACCGAGAGCAAAACCTGCGGCCAGAAGGGCAGAAGGAAAGAGAAAAGGCGGGAAAGGGAACGCATAAGGAATGCAGAACAATGAGGAATGGATGGGATTACGAATTACGAATCAACCCGGCGTACACGCCATTGTTTGCGCGCAGTTCCTGGTGGCGGCCAATTTCGACCACGCGGCCGGCTTCCAGCACCACAATCTGGTCGGCCTGGTAGATGGTGGCAAGGCGATGGGCAATGACAAGCGTGGTGCGTCCCTGCATCAGTTCCTGCACCGAGGCTTGCAGCTCAGCTTCAAGGGCCGGGTCGAGGCTGGAGGTGGGTTCATCCAACAACAGGAAGGGCGCGTCTTTCAGGAACGCGCGAGCCAGAGCCAGCCGTTGGGCCTGCCCACCGCTCAGACGCGCGCCGCGTTCGCCCACAAACGTCTCCAGGCCATTGGGCAGGGAGCGGAGGAACCCAAGCAAACCGGCGCGTTCGCAAGCCCGAAGCAATTCGCCTTCGGAGGCATCTGGTTTTACCAGGCGCAGATTGGCGGCAATCGTATCGGAAAACAGATAAGGATTTTGGGGAACCCAGCCAATATGGGCGCGCCATTCTTCTGGTGGAACGCTGACAAGCGGCGTATCTCCCACCCTTATCGTTCCGCTTTCGGGTTCGATGAAGCGCATCAGCAAGTTGACCACCGTTGTTTTCCCCGCGCCGGAGGCGCCAACCAGGGCAGTGGTCTTTCCTGAAGGAATTGCAAAGGTCACATCTTGAAGAGCAGGGACAGAGCGATTGGGATAGGAGAAGGAAACCTTCGAAAACTCGATAGTCGCTATGTAATGCGAGGCCTTCATGAAGACAGGCTCGCTCCTCGAAGGGCGAAGATTGGTTATCGGGGTATCCAAAATCTCGAAAATCCGTTTCGCCGCGCTTACGCCGTTCATCCCGGCATGGAAACGCAGGCCAAGCAGGCGCAGCGGCAGGTAAAAATCAGGCGCCAGGACGAGGATGAAAAAGGCTGGCAGGAACTCCATGTTGCGGTAAAGCAGACGAAAACCAATTTCGACGGCGATGATGGCGGTCGAGATGGTCGTCAGCAGTTCGAGCGCCAGAGCGGAAAGGAAGGTGATGCGTAAAACCTGCATGGTCGCGTCGCGGTAGCGTTCTGAGACTTCGCCAATCACCCCAGCCTGGCTGCGCGACTGGTTGAGAGCCTTGAGGGTGGTCAGCCCCTGGAGAACATCGTAGAAATGCGCGGAGAGACGGCGCAAAGTCTCAAACTGACGACTGGTAAGGGCCTCGCCGGAACGCCCAATCAGAATCATAAAAAACGGCACAAGCGGAGCGGTCAATGCAAAGACCAGGCCAGAGAGCGGGTCGAGCGGGAAAACCAGCAACAGCACCGATAGCGGAATTGAAGCCGCCAGAACCAATTGTGGCAGGTACTGGCTGAAATAGGCTTCCAGGTTTTCAATACCTTCAATGGCCGAAAGCGCCAGTTCGCCGGTACGTTCCGATTGAGTATAGGCCGGGCCGAGCGCGGTCAGGTGCGTCACCAGCTGTTCACGCAGTTCGCTCTTGACATGCTGGGCAACCAGGTTGGCGGCAATTTCGGACCCCCAAACGGTCGCAGCCTTGAGAATAACCACGCCAAGCAAAACAGCCAGCGGAACCAAGACAGCCTCGCGCGCAAAGCCGTTGAAAAAGACATCATTGATGACGATGGCGAATATCCAGGCCTGCAAAATGGTCAGCAGGCCACCCAGAAAACCCAACACAATGGTAATTGTCAGTGCCAGGTTCGAGGAGCGGGCAAGAGCAAGAAGACGGCGAGAAAACATGCCCCAAATTATACAGGCAGCAGGTAAATGGAAACTGAAAAATGCCGAGTGATTTTGGAGAATGAGAGCCAGTCAGGCTATTGAATGGGGGAATGAACTTCACATCATCAGCACTCAACCGAGAATCAGGCCCATGCATGTGAGAGAATATCAACACGCGTCCATCATGCAATAACGTGTGACTTTCATCACATTAGCAAGTGATGTCTTGTACTGACAACAAGAATGCAAATTGCTCATACTATTCATAAAACTCCTGGCTCACCCAGGATTTATATGTAATCCCTTAAATAACCCAAGGAGGGGTTATGGCACTTGCCGAAACAGTTCTCACCAAAGGCGCGGGGCTCAAGAAGCCAGAAGACTTGACGCTCCTGCACGAGGTGGCAGAGGCCACAGCAGGCGTATCACATTTGGAAATGTGTATCCAATGCGGCACCTGCGGGGGCTCTTGTCCATCTGCGGCGGATATGGACCATACGCCGCGCGCCTTATTCGCCATGCTGCGCGCCGGGATGCGCGAAGAGGTCCTGCGCAGCAATACGCCGTGGATTTGCGTGTCGTGTTATCACTGCGTTGTGCGCTGTCCGCAGGAAGTGCATATTGCCGATGTAATGTACACGCTCAAAGGCATGGCCATTAAAGCCAAAAAATATACCGACTCAAAACCGCCCGATTTCTCCCAAACCTTCGTTGGAATGGTCGAGACATTCGGGCGGAGTTTTGAATTGGGGTTGGCCTCGCGCTTCTACCTGACCCATCAGCCGTTGCGCCTGCCTGGCATGGCCGGCATGGGATGGGGCATGCTCACCAAAAAGCGCATGAACATACTCCCCACCAGAATCAAAAACATGGAACAACTCACGGCCATTCTGGAGAAAGCCAAAACCCTGGAGTTGAGCTCATGAACAAGTATCTCTTTTATCCCGGATGTTCGATGGAAGGCAGCGCCAGGGCTTATTATGAATCCATCAAAGCCATTCAAGGCCCCCTGGCCATGGAACTGGAAGAAATTGATGATTGGAACTGTTGCGGCGCAACCGAATATCTGAGCATCAACCTGATTCCAGCTTACTCGCTCATCGCCCGCAACCTGGCGCTGGCCGCTAAACAGGTCAACGGCGCCAACTCTGTGATGGCCCCCTGCTCGGCCTGTTACCTGAACCTGGAAAAAGCCGACCACTACATGGCTGAACGCCCTGCCTTGGGCGAAAAGGTCAACGAAGCCCTGGCGGCGGGCGGATTGCATTATGACCCCGGCTCAGTGCAAATCCGTCATCTTGTGGATGTAATTATCAACGACATCGGGCTGGAGGCCGTTAAAACCAAAGTGGTGCGCCCCCTGACCGGGCTGCGCGTTGCCCCCTATCTGGGCTGCATGGTCCCAAGGCCTGACTACGCTAAAAGGTGGTCCGACCACGAACACCCCTCGGAACTTGACGACCTGATGAAGGCCTTGGGCGCAGAAGTCATCGAATTTCCCATGAAAACCGCCTGCTGCGGCGGCCACATGACCCAAATTGGCCCGGAAACCGCCTACGAACTCATCCGCCGCCTGGTGGCTGAAGCCGAAGAATTCCAGGCCGATATCATGGTAACGATGTGCCCGATGTGTCAGATGAACCTGGATGCCTACCAGGGCGAAACCAACCGCCATTTTGGCACCAACTACCATATGCCAATTGTGTTCTTCACGCAATTGATGGCCGTTGCCTTTGGTATCGACCCCAGGCAGGCCGGATTCGGTCTGGAACTGGTAAGCGCCAAAGACGCCCTGGCGCGCATCGGATTGAAAGCGCCCCAGCCAGAGAAAGCCGCCCCCCCACGCAAGAAACCGGAAGGGTTGCCCATGCCCAAACCCCTGCCCAAAAAGTATGCCAGTGGGCAGGAAGTTGTTATGGAGGAGTAGGAGGCCGACATGAGCGAAAATACTCCCAAACAAGATAAACCAAAAGTTGGCGTCTACGTCTGTCACTGCGGCTCGAACATCGCCGGAATGGTGGATGTTGAAGCCGTGCGCGATTGGGCCAGGGAACACCTGGCCGAAGACGGAGTAGTCATTTCGCGCGATTACAAGTTCATGTGCTCCAGCCTGGGACAGGAACTCATCGAGAAAGACATCAAAGAACTCGGCCTGGAGCGCGTCGTCGTCGCCGCCTGTTCGCCCCACCTGCACGAGAAAACCTTCCGCACGGCCAGCGAAAGAGCCGGGCTGAACCCCTACTTAACGGAACTCGTTTCCATTCGCGAACAGGTTTCGTGGGTTCACACCGATAAAGCCATTGCCACCGAAAAATCCAAAGCGTTGCTGGCTGGCACCGTCCACCGCGTGGCCTATAACACCGAACTCGAGCCGCTCAAAGTTCCCATCAACCCCAATACGCTGGTGGTGGGCGGCGGAATTGCGGGCATTCAGGCCGCGCTCGAAATTGCCAACGCCGGATTCCATGTTTACCTGGTAGAGCGCGAACCGTCTATCGGCGGACACATGGCGCAGTTCGATAAAACCTTCCCAACGCTGGACTGCTCGGCCTGCATCCTGACTCCGCGCATGGTGGAGGCGGGAACCCACCCCAACATCACCCTGCTCACCTGGAGCGAGGTGATGAGCGTCAGCGGGTATGTTGGCAACTTTAATGTGACCATCAAAAAGCGCGCCCGCTATGTCAACGAGGAACTCTGTACCGGATGCGGCATTTGCGTTGAAAAATGCCCGCAAAAAGTGATTGATGACGTGTACGAGGCCGGGCTGGGCTACCGCAAGGTCATCTACACGCCGTTTGCCCAGGCCGTGCCAAAATATCCGGTACTCGACCGTCCCAATTGCACCTACTTCAAGAACGGCAAATGCAAAGCCTGCGAAAAATTCTGCCCCACCAATGCCATTGACTTCACCCAGGAAGACGAATACCTGAACGTGGAAGTCGGCAACATCATCCTGGCAACCGGCTACGACCTGTTCGACGCCCGCAAAGTGACCAACTATGGCTACGGGCGCCTGCCAAACGTCTTCACCAGCCTGGAATTTGAACGCCTGAGCAATGCAGCCGGGCCAACCGGGGGCGAAATTACCCTTCGGGATGGCAAAACCAAACCGCAGACAGTCGGCATCATTCACTGCGTTGGTTCGCGCGACAAGAATTTCAACAACTATTGCTCCAGCATTTGCTGTATGCAAAGTCTCAAGTTCGCCCACCTCGTCAAGGAACGCACCGGCGCGGACGTGTACGAGTTTTACATTGACATGCGGACGCCCATGAAAGCCTACGACGAGTTCTACCAGCGCGTTCTCGATGAAGGCACGCTCTTTGTGCGCGGCAAAGTGGCCGAAGTGACCAACGCCGCGCATGGCCCGCATGAGAAGGGCAAACTCATCATCCAGGTCGAAGACACCCTGGTTGGAAAACAGCGGCGGATTCCGGTGGATATGGTCATCCTCTCGGTCGGCATGGAACCGCGCCATGACGCCAAGCAGACCGGGCAATTGTTCGGTATCTCCTGCTCCTCCGATGGCTGGTACATCGAACGCCACCCCAAACTTGACCCCGTCACTACCATGACCGAGGGCATCCTGATTGCGGGCTGCGCCTCCGGGCCAAAAGATATCCCGGCCAGCGTGGCGCAAGGGGCCGCCGCCGCCGCCCGCGTGTTGGACAAAATTCTACAGAAAGAAGTCGAACTGGAGCCCATCCGCGCGACCGTGAACGAGGAGAAATGCTCTGGCTGCCGCATTTGCAACAACCTGTGTCCGTTCAACGCCATTTCCTTCATCGATGACCTGGCCGTAACCCGCATCAACCCGGCCCTCTGCCAGGGGTGCGGCACCTGCGTGGCGGCCTGCCCGGCAGGCGCCATCAGCGGGACGGGCTTCTCCAATGAGCAGATTTTCGCCCAAATCGATGGGCTGCTGATGGGAGTGTAACATGAGCGAATCTTTTGAACCCGTCATTGTGGGCTTCACCTGCAACTGGTGTTCTTACCGCGCCGCCGATGCCGCCGGTACGGCCCGCGTGAAATACGCGCCCAACGTACGTCTCATCCGCCTGATGTGTTCAGGTCGCCTCGACCCAACCTTCGTGATGAAAGCCCTGGCGGGCGGCGCGGACGGCGTGCTGATTACCGGCTGTCACCCAGGCGACTGCCACTACATTGACCAAAATTACAAAGCCCTGCGCCGCTTTCTGCTGTTGCGCCGCACACTGAAAGGCTTCGGCATCGAACCAGAACGCATCAAACTCGTTTGGGCCAGCGCGGCTGAAGGCATGAAACTGGCCAACGAAATCAACACTTTCGTTGATGAAGTCCGCAAACTGGGGCCGCTCAACTGGCCCAAATGGGACAGCAACGGCCACGCCGCCCTTCAACCACGCTCAGAACAAGTCATGGAGGTGACAGCATGAGCGACAAACCCAAATTTGCCATGTATTGGGCGGCCTCTTGCGGCGGCTGTGAAATCTCGGTGCTCAACATCGCTGAAAAAATCCTTGATGTAGACGCCAATTTCGAGCCGGTTTTCTGGCCGGTCGCTATGGACGCCAAGTACAAGGATGTTGAAGCCATGGAAGACGGCTCCATCCTGCTCACCCTGTGGAACGGCGGCATTCGCAACGACGAAAACGAACACATCGCCCACCTGCTGCGCAAAAAATCCAAAATCCTGGTCGCTTTTGGCTCCTGCGCCACCGAAGGCTGCATCCCCGGCCTGGCCAATCTCTCACCGGTGGAGGAGATTTTCGCCACCGCCTATCACACCATTTCCACCGACAACCCGCAGGGCATCCACCCGCAGCCGACCTTTGAAGTCCCCGAAGGAACGCTCACCATCCCAACTCTCAAGCCTGTTCTCAAGACCCTGGCCCAGGTGGTGGATGTGGACTACTACATGCCCGGCTGCCCGCCCGAACCGCACCAGATTGCAGCGGTGATAGACCTGGTCATCCAGGTTTTGCAAGGCAAGGCCCAACTGCCGCCCAAAGGCGCCTACATCGGCTGCGGCAACTCCACCGTCTGCGACGAATGCCCGCGCGCCCGCAACGTCAAACACATTACGGCCTTCCGGCGCATTCAAGAAGTAGCCCCGCTCGACCCGGAAATCTGCATCCTTGAACAGGGCGTACCCTGCAACGGCCCGGCCACCCGCAGCGGCTGCAACGCCCGCTGTCCACGGGTTGGCGCGCAGTGCATCGGCTGTTACGGCCCGGCAGAAGGCGTGCTGGATTACGGCGCGCGGCTCATCACCGCTTTCGCTTCCGTCGTTGACGCCAAAGAGCCGGAGGAAATCGAAGCCATCCTGGATGGCATCCCCGACCCAACCGGCCAGTTCTACCGCTTCAACCTGGCCGATTCTCTGCTCCGCGCCAGCACCGCCGCGTGGAAGAAGAACGGGCATTAGCAGGAGGCAGATATGAGCATGCAAAGAATCTCCATTGACCCCATCACCCGCCTGGAAGGTCACGGAAAAATTGACATTTTTCTCGATGAGAAGGGCGATGTCGCCAATTCCTACTTCCAGATTCCCGAACTGCGCGGCTTCGAGCGCTTCTGCGTTGGCCGCCCTGTGGAGGAAATGCCCCTGCTGACCAACCGCATCTGCGGCGTCTGCCCCGAAGCGCACCACATGGCCGCCGCCAAGGCCGCCGACGCGGTCTACCACGTTGACCCGCCGCGCACCGCAAAAATGCTGCGCGAACTGCTCTACATGGCCTTCTACGCCACCGACCATACCACCCACTTCTATGCCCTGGGCGGCCCCGATTTCATCGTCGGGCCAGATGCCCCCGTTGCCGAGCGCAACATCCTCGGCGTCATTCACAAAGTCGGGCTGGAAATTGGCGGCAAAGTCATCCAGATGCGCAAATACGGCCACGAAACGGTGGAAATCATCGGCGGGCGAAAAGTCCATCCCGCTTCCTCGATTCCGGGCGGCATCACCAAGATTCTTTCCGAAGAAGAGCGCAAACACATCGAAGAAATGGGACGTTGGGCAATCGATTTCGCCCTGTTCAGCCTCCAGGCCTTCAAAGACATCGTGCTGGCCAACAAAACCTACCTCGACCTGATTGTGGGCGACGTGTACACACACAAAACCTACTACATGGGGCTGGTGGACGAGAACAACAAGGTCAATTTCTACGACGGCAAAGTGCGCGTGGTGGACCCCGAGGGCAAAGAGTTCTGCAAATACGAACCCAAAGACTACACCAAACACATCGCCGAGCATGTCGAGCCGTGGACCTATCTGAAGTTTCCGTATCTCAAAAACGTTGGTTGGAAGGGATTCACGGATGGGAAGGATTCCGGCGTCTACATGGCGACCCCGCTCTCGCGCCTGAACGCCAGCGACGGCATGGCCACGCCGAAAGCGCAGGAGGCTTACGAGGAACTGTACGCCACCCTGGGCGGAAAACCCGTCCACCAGCGGCTCGCCATTCACTGGGCGCGGCTGGTGGAACTGCTCTATGCCGCCGAGCGCTGGGTCGAACTGGTGACGGACCCCGAAATCACCTCGCCCAACGTTCACAAAGTCCCCACCGAGGTCCCCACCGAGGGCGTGGGCATTGTGGAAGCCCCGCGCGGCACGCTGACCCATCACTACTGGACCGACGAGCGCGGCATCGTCACCAAAGCCAATTTGATTGTCGGAACGACCAACAACTACGCGCCGATTCAGATGTCCACCAACAAGGCCGCCCGCAACCTGATTAAGGGCGGGGTGGTCAACGAGGGCCTGCTCAACATGGTCGAAATGGCCTTCCGCGCCTACGACCCATGCTTTGGCTGCGCCACCCACTCGCTGCCCGGCCAAATGCCGCTCGAAATCACCATCCGCACGCCAGATGGCGAGGTGGTGGATGTGGTGAAACAGTTTGTGGATTAACGCCTTGTAGGGGCGGGGTGTAACCCCGCCCCTACTTTTACCTATGAAAACATTGATTATTGGTTTGGGAAACCCCATTTTAGGAGATGACGGCGTTGGCTGGGTTGTCGCCCAGGAGGTAGAGCGTCAACTACTCCCCTCACCCCCTACCCCTCTCCCGGTAGGAGAGGGGACGATAGCAGTTGAATGCCTCTCCCTGGCCGGAATCTCGCTCATGGAACGCATCATCGGCTATGAGCGGGTCATCCTGATTGATTCGCTCAACACCGGCCAATACGCCCAGGGCGAGGTGGTCACTTTCAGCCTGGATTCGCTCGAAGACCTGCTGCACGGTCACAGCGCCTCGGCCCACGACCTGTCTCTCAAAGGCGCGCTCAAGCTAGGCCGAAGCATGGGCGCCGACCTGCCGCGCGATGAAGACATCCAGGTCGTCGCCATTGAAGCCGCGCATGTGTACGACTTCACCGAAGAACTGACCCCCGAAGTTGCCGCCGCCGTGCCAAAGGCGGTGGAAATGGTGATGAATTTAGCAGGGGCGCGATGACCGCGCCCCTACTTTTTCTTTTTCGCCTCGGCGATGATGTGCTCCATGTCCTCCAGGTGCAAATCCAGCGCCACCACCGAAACCTGGATTTCTCGCAGCGATAGCGCCAGCGCAATCATCATCAGAATCAGACTGAAGCCAAAAATCCATTTGCCGACTTCCAGCCAGCCCGCAAACAGCGCAAACATCGAAACCACGCAAAACAGCAGGCTGGCCACGCCAAAAGCCTGCATATCGCGGATTAAGCGGATGCGGTACTTCAAGTTGGCAATCTGCCCGACAAAAACCTCGTTCTGGTCGACCTTGTAGCGGGCGTGCAGGTCACGAATCAGGTTCGCCAGGGTCAGGAAACGGTTGGTAAAGGCCAATAGCAGCAGCGAAATGGCCGGGAACAACAAAGCGGGGGTGGTGACAGTGATTTCCATCTTTACTCGGCAAACATCTCCAAAAGTATTCCGATCACAGCCTTTTGCTCGGCAGTGCTGATGCGCCCCAGGCGCTTCACCAGCCGAACCTTATCCACAGTGCAAATTTGGTCAAGCACAATCTGACCGTCTTTCCCATCGAAATGGCAGGGAACGCGCGTTGGATAAGTACGGCCTTTGGTGGTCATGGGCGCAATCATCACTGTGGCAATATGCTCATTCAATTCATCCGGCGAAATCACCAGGCAGGGGCGCATTTTTTGGATTTCGCGGCCCACCGTCGGGTCGAGATTGACCAGGTAAACCTCAAAGCGCCGGACTACCATTCCCATTCATCCTTGTCAAAGTTGGCCGAAACCTGTTCGTCCAGGAGTTTATCATCTCCCTGGGCTGCCATCGCTTTAAACTGTTCCGCCCAACCTTTACGCGGTTTTTCGGCCGAACGGATGATTAACTGCCCATTCTGGATGGCGATTTCCACTTCGCTGCCAAACCCAACCTGCTCCAGCAACACCTTCGGGATACGAATCCCGCGCGAGTTACCGATTTTAACGATTTGCGTGCGAGTGACATTCATAAACGCCTCCAAAAGTATCCACATTGTAATCACGCGCGAGCAGTATGTCAATCTCGATTCTCCAAATAAGCGCGCAAAGTTATAATACACCCAACCCACCGGAGGACTTATGAGCAAACCAGAAACCGCCAATTGGATTGAAAAAGACCGCAAACAACTGCACCCGGTTTATCACCCCAACAGCCACGCCAACCCGCTCATTATCGAGCGCGGCGAGGGCGTCTGGCTCTACACCACCGATGGCCAGAAAATTCTGGATGGCATGGCCGGATTGTGGAACGTCAATGTGGGCTACGGCAGCGAGGAACTGGCCCAGGCCGCCTATGACCAGATGAAAAAGATGGCCTTCACCTCGAACTTTGCCGGGATGACCAACCTGCCCTCCATCCTGCTGGCCGATAAACTGGCCGGGTTCGCCTACGATGGCCTCAACACCACCTTCTTTGCTTCGGGCGGCTCCGAAGCCAATGACTCGGCCTTCAAAACCGCCCGCTATTACTGGAAACGCAAAGGCAAGCCAGCCAAGACCAAAATCATCGCCCGCAAAGGCGCGTATCACGGCGTGACGATGTATGCCACCTTCGCTACCGGGCTGGAGAAATACCATACCATGTTCGGCCCGGCCATCCCCGATTTTATCCACATCCCCGCTCCCAACCCTTACCGCTTCGATGGCGCGCTCCAGCCCGGAGAAACCATCGGCCAGGCCGCCGCGCGGGCGCTGGAAGAAGCCATTCAGCGCGAGGGCGCGGAGAACATCGCGGCCTTCATCGCCGAACCGGTGATGGGCGTGGGCGGCGTCATCGTCCCGCCGGAGGATTATTTTCCGCTCGTCCGTCAGATTTGCGACAAATACGAAATCCTGTTCATCGCTGATGAAGTCATCACCGGTTTTGGGCGCACCGGCGAATGGTTCGCGCTCAAACATTGGGGCGTCAGGCCGGATATTCTCTCCTTCGCCAAAGCCATCACCAGCGGCTACGCCCAACTGGGCGGCATCCAGATTTCAGAGGAAATCCGCGAGACCATCGAAACCGCCTCAGAAGGCGAAGCCTACATGCACGGCTACACCTATTCCGGCCATGCCACCGCCTGCGCGGTTGGCCTGAAAAACCTGGAAATTATGGAACGGGAAAACTTCCCCGAACGCGCCCGCAAATTGGGAAAACGCCTGCTGGAAGGGCTGCAAACGCTGAAAGAATTCCCGTTTGTAGGCGACGTGCGCGGCCTGGGGCTGGTGTGCGGCGTGGAAATCGTCTCCGACAAAGCCGCCAAAACCCCCGACCCGGCGCTTGCCATGCGTATTTTCAAAGCCGCCCAAGCGCATGGCCTGCGCTCCCGCCCGCTCGGCGCAACACTGGCCTTCGCCCCGCCGCTCGTCATCAGCGAGGCGGAAGTAGATGAGATTGTCAAACGCCTGGGCGCAGCGATGGATGAAATACGATAAACACAGAAGAGCAATCCAGAATGGGTTGCTCTTCTGCATATGACAAACGACAGGTAAAAACAAAACAAATTTCTTAATTTCTAAATCCTATTGACTCGTCACGCCAACTTCACGTAATATATAGTAAGTATTGACTTAACAGTATTGCAAACTTTGGTGATTTCGGGACAGCAACCACCAGATACGGCGGGTCAAGCGTTTTCGAATAACGCAATATTTTGCGCTCAAAAGCGCTACCAGGATTTCGTAAGGAAAACCACCGTGGAAGAGACTACGCCGCAATCCTTATTTGCTGGAAGATACCGTTTCATCGACCCGCCCGACGATGATTGGGATATTGGCCGCAGCGGGTTTGCGCAGCCTGCCGACGATGTACAGACCAAACGTCTGGTCGTTATCAAACACACCGACCCTACCTCCCCACACGCCGACCGGCACGAGCAAAGTTTACAGAACGAAGCCAAAGCCCTGAAAGCCCTGCAAGGCATGGGCGTACCAGATTTGTATTCCGATGACCAGGCAGACTATGGCAGTTCGAGGCGTTTTACTTACCTGGTCATGGAATATATCGACGGCCTGCGGGTCGAGAAGGAATTATATCGACTGGAGCCTCTCGAAAGAGCCTATATCATCACCGAGTTGCTCCGCCTGCTAGCAATTGCGCACAGCCGGGGAATTGCAAATGGGGATATTGACCTGAAGCATTTATTCTGGCGCAAAAAGCAGCGAAAACTGGTTGTTATCGACTGGGGAAATGCCAGCCTAGGGGTAGATACCCAAAAAAGCAGCCTGTTTGCCTACGACCTGGCGCGCTGCGCAGAAATCATCTACGCACTTGTGACCCGCAAAGGCAGCGCCCACCCGACCGGCTCGCTGGCACTGCCATCGGAGTTGTATCCCGGCCTGGCCCCCCTGCCAGATGAATTTTATGCGCTGTGTGAATGGGCGCCTCGCAATCCAACGGATGATATCCGAACCACCTTGAGCGCTTTGAGCCTGTACCAGTCATCGAAAAAATGGCTGCAACGGCTGGAGCCTGAATACAAGCCAGACGACTCTTTGCTGCACATCCCACCGGTCGAACAGCAACGAAACCCGCCCCAACACAAACATGGCCTGCTCTTAATCGCCTCTATCTTTGCTGCACTGGTTGGCCTGGCCCTATTCATATTCGGACAATTTGTCTCTCCTCTACTCCGCCCCACGAATACCCCGACCACCGAGCAAACTCCTCTGACGGTGTTGACATCCCCACCAACGACAACGAGCACACCGGTATCAGAAATTGTCCCCCCAGTAGAAACTCCCGCCGCCCCCACGCCAACAGCAACTGGAACACCCACGCCGACCACAATTGCATTTACTATTCCAACCCCAGGAACATACTCAAATCCTGTTCCCTTGAAAGACGTTTGTTCCCCCAATGAAGTCTCAACTACTACGTCCGAGGGCCTGCAATTACGCACAGATAACACCTGGCAATTCCGAATTCAGGCAGGCCGTGAGACGAATTACAGAGTCGAGAGTGACCTTTCCCAGTGTCATGGTCTCGATGCTCAATCTCTGGCGGCCATCAGTCTATATGCCTACGCTTTCAAAATCGCCCAGGCAAGTGAATTTGGCTTGTTCCTGGAATATGAGAATGGCCTGCGTCAGGAATACACTCTGTGGACAGACGATAAAAATTTCGTTTATCTGAGATTCAGGGAAAGCAACGCCAGTCCCATCGACCAGCAATTGCTGCTCATTCCGCCAACGCCCATTCCCGGAACCGCCTCGAAATACTACCAATACTCCGCTATGTTGTTCCTGGAAATCACAAACAGCGCCAATCTCTTTTACCTGAACCCGGGCCGCGGCTTCATCACATTGAAACCAGCAGAAATACTCCCATCCCGTATGTTCAGGATGGATAGCGTGATAAGACCACTGCCGGCGAAGCCAAAGTTGGCAAAGTTTGGATTGGTTGGCTACGGCCCGGATGTCCAAATCCTGCTCCTGCCGCTCAGTTTTTATACCACTCCCTGACATCCCCGGATGCCATCATGAGGTCATTCCATGAAAATACTAGGCGAACTCTTTACCGATTTTTCCCGCATCGACCTGGACGCACGCGGCGGATATTCGCGGGTGGCCGAAGTCAAGGCGGTCAATCCATCAGATGGTCATCTGCCGCAACGGGCTTTCAAACTGATGCGGCATGAAATCGACCACCAGCGAACACTGGCACGCTTCCTGGAAGAATTCCGGCTGTTGCTCGACATTTGCCAGGATGCAAACCCACCTAAACCCGTCACGCGGATTTATGACAGCGGCTTCGCCCCGCTCGAACTCTCCCAAACCCTTCACCGCAACGAACCACCAGACCCCAAATTAAAACTGATTCCAACTGGCCTGGATATCAGCCTGTTCCAGAAAACCGGGCAGGAACTGCAACAAAAAGAGCCAGAGCGATGGCTGCCCTACCTGGTCATGGAACTTGCGCCGTACGACGACAGCCTGCTACGCCAGATTCATCACCAACCGCAGGATGATTTCTCCGGCTTGTACCGCCTGCCAACCGGCGAAGTGATTGCAATGGCCCTGCAGTTGTTGGATGTGATGGACTATCTGCATAAGCGGCACAAACGAGCCTACATGGATTGGAAACCGGAGCACCTGTTCTGGAGCGGCGAAAAGAGACAGGTCAAACTCATCGACTGGAATGTCAATACCCCGCTTGATGACGGGCCCGGCGAGCGCCAAAACATCCGCGACGATATTCGTATCTTCTGTGGGGCCGCGCTCTACATCAGCCTGACCTTCATTGACCCGGATGAACCATCCAACACAATTGGTCCACGCCCCACCCGCGAACTCGGCACGCCCGTCCCGGAGATTCGCAAGCGTTACTGGACCGACCGGCCCGACTTTCACCAACGCGGCAGAATGCTGGACGATAACATCAAGAAAATTATCCAAAAGGGACTCGACCCCAACCAGGGTTTCGACACGCCACAAGAGCTCCGGCAAACGCTGCTCGAATATGCCCAACAAGAACTGGGCATGACCGCTGCCGAATTGAAGCCTGGCGCGCGGCCGGAAAGCGAATATTTCAAGGCACTGGAAGCCATGCGCGGGGCCCAGGCCCAACTCTTGCAGGCCCAGCAAAACCTGATTGACGCTATTGGAAAACACGGCGAAACGCTCGAATACAACCGTCTGTTCGAGACCATCAAACGCGCCCTCAAGAATTTCCCCATTTCTTGATTGCGACTTAAGTTCTGCGCGAAAGGGACTCTTATGCAGCCATCCGATTCAACAACCTCTCTTGCCCCGCCGGAAAAACCGGCCCGCGCTAACCGGCTGGGTGCTTTGCGAATTCAGCTGCGCAGCCAGTTACCAAGCGATTTCCGGCGCGGCCTGAGCCAGGCGCGTCAATGGTTGCAAGCCGACCCAGAGGATGCGGAAATCTACAAACTGTTGCTGGAAATCGCCGCCGAAAACCCGGCCCTGAAGGAGGAAATTCATAACATCGTTGTCAATTATTCCGAGCGCGGCTCACAAACTGCAACGCAAGCGCTGCGCAGAATCGAAAACCTGAGCGCCGGAACAGGAGTTTCGCCCGCTAAAAAGCTCACCAACCAGGCCAATTTATCCACTGACCTGATGTCTGACGCCGATGACGCCTACTATGCCGCCGAGTTCGAGAAAGCGGTGCGCCTGTACCGCCAGGTGCTGTCCACTGACCCCGACAACCCCCGCGCCCGCCAGCAACTCGAAAAGGCGGAAATCAACCGCATTTCACAGAACACCAAAGCCAGTTTACCGCGCGAAGCCATGCAGTATTACCGGCGGGCGCGCTCCTATATTGCCGCCCGGGATACTCACTCGGCCATAGGCATGCTCGTTGCAGCCATCGAAGCCGCCCAGGCGCAGGGAATGAAATTTCCCGAAGCAGAAGACCTGCTGTTCAACCAGCAATATATGCTAACGGCGGTTGAATATATTGGACAGGCTGAGAAAGCCATCCAGGATAACGATTGGGATAATGCGCTGGATTTATATGAACGTGCCCTGCGCATCGACCCGGATGACCGGCGCACCAAAGACGCGCGCGTCCAACTGCAAGAACTCCTGGAAACAGAAAGTATCCTGGAATCGCTTGGTGATGGCCTGAGTGGAAAGATTGAACGACTTGAAAAACTGGAGAAAATCGCCAGCGCCATAAAAAATGGTGAAGGAGCAAAAAAACTCTCTGGCACAGCACGCTTCAAGAAAATGCGCGCCCGTTTCAACCTTTATAAGACAACCTCGAAATTGGAAAATACGGCCGCGCTCTTCCAACCGCTATCCCCACGCTTCGATGAACTGAAAGACGTGCTTGTTTTTGCCCGCAAGGTACTGGAAAGCAGCGACCCGGCCCTGCAAAACGCCGAACGCCGCCTGAAACAACTCAGGCCCTTTCGAGTGGCGCTACCGTTCCTGGTTTTTATCATCCTGCTGGGCGTGGCTGTGGCCTTCCGGCAGCCCATTTCAGCGGCCTTCCTCCCTGCCCCAACGCCCATCCCGCCGCTCGCCACAAGAACGACGACCCCCACCCTGACACAAACGCTCACATTGACCGTAACTTCGACAACGGTTCCTACCAATGCGCCAACGCTTACACCCACTGTTCCGCCAATGGAAACTGTCACCACTCTTTCATCAGCAACGCCTGATTTTACACTGGGCTATGTTGCCAGTTCTTCAGGGGTAAGCGCAGTCGATAGGATTGATGTTCCCAATGGCAGGGTAGTCGCGAGACTGCCCAGGAACCAGATTGTCAAAATCCTCGAAAAGCGAACCGCCTTCACAATTGATTATTACCTGTGCGAGTGGGAAATCAACGGCGTCACCGGGCAGGGCTGGATTCCGGTAGAGTATATCAAAACTGGCAACCCGCCGAACCAGCCTGCAGGCACGCCCACACCTTAATCTTACCGCAGTTTGGAAAGCAGGAGCGGCTATGAAAGAATCCAGCAGTTTAAACTCGCCAACAGCACCTGAAAGCCGGGAAAACCCAATCAAATCCCTTCGTCTGCAATTGCTCAGCCCACAGCCAAGCAGCGTTAAAGCGGGCATGGACCAGGTGCGCAGGTGGCTTCAAGACCATCCCGAAGACCAGGATGTTTTCCAGTTGCTCATGGAGGCCGCCAGGGAAGTCCCCACCCTGCGCGACGAAGTTCGCAACCTTGTGCAGGGATTTGCAGAAAAAGATTCAGCGGCGGCAAATAGCATCCTTCAAGAAATAAATGCATTAAACCAGCAACCCGCTGGTACAGAAGCAAACCTGCCTGAACCAGCGCAGGAAAATCAAACCTCCCCAGCAGCGCAAGACCTGCTCCAACAGGCCGACGACGAATATTACGCGGCGCAATACGACCAAGCCATCGGCCTGTACCAGCGGGTTCTGGAACTCGACCCCAACAACCTGCGCGCCCGCCAGCAACTGGAAAAAGCCGCCCTCAATCGCATGGCAGGCATCCCCAATCCCAACCTGCCGCGCGAAGCCGTTCATGCTTACCGGCAGGCGCGTTCCTACATTGCGGCCGAGGACTACAAAACTGCCGTGACCTTCCTGAACATGGCCGTCGAAAAAGCCCAGGAAGGAGGCATGAAGTTCCCCGAAGCAGAAGCCTTTCTCGATATTACCCAAAACCAGATTCTGGCCGTCACTTACAAGAAAGACGCCAGTCTTGCTATCCACGAGGAACGCTGGGAAGAAGCGCTCGAGTTGCTCCACAAAGCGCTCAAACTCGACCCAACCGACGAAGGAGCAAAAAAACTGCGCGAAGGCTTGCAAGGATTGCTCAAAGCCGAAACCCTGCTCGACCCGTATGCCATCCAGATGGACAGCAACGAGCGAAAAAACAAGGTCCAGGTAATTACGAACATCCTGCGAGAAACAGATGGCATCAAAGAACTGGTTAGCGCAAAGCGCTATAAAGCCCTGCTGGCAAGGCACAGTTTATATAAAGCCGAAACCGACCTGCCAGAAAGCTGGATACTGAAAGTTCTCGCGCCGCACAACAATATCAAGAATGTCCAAAAAAGCGCCAGAAATGTCCTGAAGGCAGATGACCCTGCGCTCAAATTCATCGAAAGCCAGTTATCTGAGCAGAGACCGACCAGGTGGGCTGCGCTGATAATGCTCACTTTATTATTCTTAATTATTGGGAGTTTAGCCTGGCAGTCCATTTCCAGGACGTTCCTGACTGCCCCAACCCCCCTCCCGCCGCTCGCCACAGGAACGGCCACCCCAACACAGACTCAAACGCCCACATTGACTCTTACCCTGACCATACGCTCTACCGACACACCAACCTCCACCGCTACCCCTCCATCAACGGTAACCGCTACCGTTTCGCCAACATCTTCCTTTACGCTGGGATATGTTGCTACCTTTTCCGGTGTCAGCGCAGTGGACAGGATTGATATTCCCAATGGAAGGATAGTCATACGACTACCCAAGAACCAGATTATCAAAATCCTGGAAAAGCGAACCGCCTTCACAATTGATTATTACCTGTGCGAGTGGAAAATCAACGAAATTACCGGCCAGGGCTGGATTCCGGTAGAGTATATTAAGTTCGGCAGTCCTCCGAGCCCGCTCGTAGGCACGCCAACGCCATAAATCACTGTGCCACGGAAGGAATGATTTTCGTGCATGGAGACAATCTAATGATAGAAAAATCGAAAGAACCCTCCGACAACCAATTAGCAGCAGTGAAATTTCAATTAATTAGCAAACGTCCAGGCGAAATTCGGATTGCGCTCAAGCAAATCCAAAAATGGCTGACTGATGACCCGGAAAATTCTAAAATTTTCCAGATGCTCCTTGGAGTAACAAAAGAACAGCCAGAGTCAATTGAGTTAGTTAAAGAGGTGAACGAATTATTAGAGGGCATCAGCCAAAAAGGCTCAACGCTGGCCACAGAAACGATTGAGTTGTTGCCAGTGACCACAAAAGATTTATTGAATCGCGCTGAAGAAGCCTATTATGTGGCTGATTTTGAGAAAGCCTCTCGAATTTGCCATAAGATTTTAGAAAAAGAAGCCTCCAATCAACAAGCCAAGGATTTGTTGGCAAAAGTAGAACTGGCAAAAACCCCGGCAAAGCCAACCAAGAACCTGCCACGCGAAGCGGTCAGATGGTACCGGCAGGCGCGTTCGTATCTGGCTGCAAAAGATTATCAGACTGCTGTTACGTTCTTAAAGGCTGCTATCGATTCGGCAAAAGTTGGAGATTCGGATTTTGAAGAAGCCAGGGAATTACTCAAAGAGGTTGAGCATTTGCTATCGACCCCTAAAAGTCGACCTAAGGTTTTTGTCAGTTATTCACATAAGGATGAAACATTCAAAAATGACCTTGTCAGCATGCTCACCCCTTTACAAAACCAGGGCATTCTAGAAATCTGGCAAGACAGGTGTATTGAAGAAGGGGACGAATGGTACCAGGCGATAAAAAACGCCATCAATACGTGTGATTTGGCTTTGTTGCTGATTAGCCGGGAGTTTCTGGCGTCAAGATTTATTCAAAATGATGAACTGCCACCTTTGCTTCAGCGCCGCAAGGAAGAAGGCTTGCGTATTATCCCAATTATTCTCCGGCCATGTTTATGGCAAGACATTCCCATACTCAAAGATATTCTTGCTTTACCAACAGATGGCAAACCGATTGTTAGTTTTGACGAACAAAATGGCGAACGAGAGAAAACATGGGCAAATATTGCCAAAACAATCGGAGAGCGCGCAAAACAAATTGCCAGCGGGCCGTAAACATCAACCAACCTGCCACCCCCTATCCTCCGGCACGGAATTACCGCCATCAACGACTATCAACTGGCCGGTGATGTAGGAGGCGTTGGGGTGAGCCAGGAAGCGCACGGCATGCGCGACTTCTTCAGGTCTGCCGGAGCGTTTCATGGGGGTCAGTTCTCCGGCTCGTTTTTCGGATTTAAGTTGAGAGGCGGTGGCAATCCAGCCGGGAGCAATTGCGTTGACGGTGATGCCGTCGGCGGCGGTTTCGAGGGCAACCGCGCGGGTAAAGCCCCACATCCCGGCTTTGGCGGCGTGATAGGCTGAATCGCCCACAAAGGCCTGCACCGGGCCGCTGGTGGAGGCAATATTGATGACGCGTCCGTACTTTTGGGCGCGCATCAGCGGCAGAACGGCGCGGGTAACGAGGAAACAGGTGGTCAGGTTGCGCGCCAGGCTCTTTTCCCAATCGGCCAGGGACAGGTCATCAATCCTGCTTTCGAGTTGTTCCTCTTCGGTCACAACGGTCATCCCGGCGTTGTTGACGCAAATCTCCAGGCGGCCAAACTCGGCGCGAATGTTGTCCACCATGCGTTGGACGGCCTGCGGCTGGGTCAGGTCGGCCACATACCCTTTCGCGGCAATGCCTTCGGTCTGGAGTTCGGCGGCGCGAGCGTGAATGCGGTCGGTGGTGCTGACGAGGGCCAGGGCTGCGCCATCCAGCCCAAGCGCGCGGGCAATGGCAAAGCCAATTCCAGCGTGGGAACCAGCTCCGGTCACGAGGGCAGTCTGACGCGCGAGAACCTGCATGGCTCAAATCCCCGCATTGCTGAGCGAAGCAAAGATTTGCGAGAGCGCGGTAGTCAACCTGGGGTGTTCAACTTCAAAATGCGCAATCGCATCGTTGAGACGGGAGAGGGTAGAGGGCAGGGATGCATTTTCGGAGCGTTCCAGCAAGGCGTGGATGTCAGCGTCAATGGCCTGCAGTAATTCCCGTCCTTTGTCGTCCATCTGGTCTGCTGTTTCCAGTTCGCGGCGAAGTTGTTCGAGCAGCGTATGGAATTCGGGGGTATTCATCACAAGCCTCCTCTCTCAGGGCGTGTCAGACAAGATTTGATTCTATTGTACGCTTTTTTGAGCGGCGCGTGACTCATTTTTTCAGCCAGCATGTCTGAAAATTGAACCATCCATAATCGGACAGAAATACTCCCTATTGACTTATCAGAATAAATGTTCTAAAATTAATGCATCATTAAGAATGCGGAGAAAAAAATGAATCATTGTGCGGCCTATGCCCCCCGATGGAACCGGTAACTTCGTCGGACTGGAGCAGATTACCGGGCAGATAGGCGACCAGGCTGGCAGTTTCGTCGTCCAACATACCGGCGTCTTCGCGCCAAACGCGGTTCATCCCGCTGGGAACCTGTCTCTGACCTGGGGACGGGCATGCTCGAAGGGCTGACCGGCGGCGGCAAACTGACCCTGGAAGGACATGGGCCGTATCCGTTTGAGTTCAAGTATCAGTTAGCAGCCGTTCAAAAATAACATCTTTGTTTTTGAATGTACGCTGGTCGAGTAGCCCCGATAGGGGCGTATTGAGACCAGCCACGTTAGCGAGAATCGGTCCTGGTCCCGATACGAATGCCCAAAAACGGCATCCGGCTCGCCCAGCGACCTTTTTGATAAAACAGAAGTTGTTTTTACACAAATCCTTCCCTGGAGAAAAATCATGAACAGCGTTCGTGTACTGGTTGGCACGCGCAAAGGCGCATTCATCCTGAATTCTGACGAAAAACGCGCCGACTGGCAGGTCAGCGGCCCGCACTTCGCGGGCTGGGAAATTTATCACATCAATGGCTCGCCCGCCAACCCTAACCGGCTCTACGCTTCGCAATCGAGCGGCTGGTTCGGGCAGGTCATCCAGCGTTCAGATGACGGCGGTCAGACCTGGAACCCGGTTGGCAACCAGTTTGTTTACGAAGGCGAGACTGGCACGCACCAGTGGTTCGACGGCTCGCAACGCCCCTGGGCCTTCACCCGCGTTTGGAACCTGCAACCCTCGCCGAACGACCCCGATACCGTTTACGCGGGCGTGGAAGATGCGGCCCTGTTCAAATCGACGGATGGCGGCCACTCGTGGCGGGAACTGCCCGGACTGCGAGCCGCCAAAGGACACCTGTGGCAGCCTGGCGCGGGTGGGATGTGCCTGCACACCATCCTGCTCGACCCGACGAATCTTGACCGAATCTACGTTGCCATTTCAGCAGCAGGCGCCTTCCGCACCGATGACGGCGGGCAGACCTGGCTGCCGATTAATAAGGGCTTGAAATCGAATTTCGAACTGCCTGACCCGGATGCCGATGTCGGTCACTGCGTCCATAACCTCGCCATGCACCCCTCTCGCCCCGATGTGTTGTTCATGCAAAAACACTGGGATGTGATGCGCAGCGACGACGCGGGCGGCCAGTGGCGCGAAGTGAGCGGGGACCTGCCGAGCGATTTCGGCTTCCCAATTTCCGTCCACGCCCACGAGCCGGAGACGGTTTATGTCGTCCCCATCAAAAGCGATTCGGAGCATTACCCGCCCGAAGGCAAATTGCGCGTCTATCGCAGCCGGGGCGGCGGCAACCAATGGGAAGCACTGACCAACGGCCTGCCACAAAAGGACTGCTACGTCAACGTCTTTCGCAGCGCGATGGCAGTGGACAGGCTCGATTCGTGCGGAATCTACTTTGGCACCACCGGCGGGCAGGTGTACGTTTCGCCCGATGCGGGCGACCATTGGATGCCGATTGTTCACGACCTGCCAGCCGTGCTGTCGGTCGAAGTCCAGACCCTGCCATGATTCGCGTCATCATCCCGTATCACTTGCGCAACCTGGCGAATGTCGGCGGCGAGGTGGCGCTCCAGGTTGAGGGGACTGTCACCCAGCGCGTCATTCTGGATGCGCTGGAATCTTGCTACCCGGTCTTGCGCGGCACCATCCGTGACCATCGCACCGGGCAACGGCGGCCATTTATCCGCTTTTTTGTCTGTGGGGAGGATTGGTCGCACGAATCGCCAGATGCGCCCCTGCCAGAGGTCATTGCCAGCGGACAGGAAGTTTTTCGGATTGTGGGCGCGATGGCGGGAGGGTAAGATGACTCAGAATGAGGACCACTACCCCAAACTGGGTCAGCCCGCCCTGCGGGCCCTGACCGGGGCTGGAATCCGGTCGCTGGAACAGTTGGCAGGCTACAGCGAGGCTGAAATCTGCCAGTTGCACGGAATGGGTCCTAAGGCGTTGAATATACTCCGCGAAGCGCTTCACGCCCAAGGGCTATCCTTCCAGAAAAAAGAAAAGCACGAGGAGTTCCCAATGAGTCCTAAACAAGATACCTTTTCGGATGAAGAAAAAGCCGCCATGATAGAACGCGCCAAAGAGTTAAAGGCCGAAGCGCGCATGAGCAGGGACCGGGCAGAAGGAGAAAAAGCAGTATTTGCCGCCATTGCGCAAATGCAGAAGCACGACCAATTCCTGGCAAAGCGGCTGCATGAGATTGTTACGGCCAACGCGCCAGAACTGATGCCCAAAACCTGGTACGGAATGCCAGCCTACGCCAACAAGGATGGCAAAGTGATTTGCTTCTTTCAGGCGGCCAGCAAGTTCAACGTCAGGTACGCCACCTTCGGCTTCCAGCCTGATGCCAACCTGGATGAAGGCGCAATGTGGGCAACCTCCTTTGCGCTTAAGGAATTGACCCCTGTCGAAGAGCAAAAGATTATCGCGCTTGTCCAGCAAGCCGTCAGGAGTTTTCAGTCATGAAGAACGAGTCGGGTCATCGGCTGTTTGGCATGAAGTTTGCAAAAGTATATCCGCTCTATGTTCAAAAAGCAGAGCGAAAAAATCGCACCAGAGAAGAGGTTGACCAAATCATCTGCTGGTTGACAGGCTATGACCAGGCAGGATTACAACAGCAAATCGAACTGGAAAGCGATTTTGAAACCTTTTTTGCCCAGGCGCCTGCCCTTCACCCCAATCGTTCGCTCATTAAGGGCGTGGTGTGTGGCGTTCGCGTGGAAGAACTCGCAGAACCGCTGATGCAAAACATCCGCTATTTGGACTTGCTGATTGATGAACTGGCAAAAGGAAAAGCGATGGAGAAGATTTTGCGGCAGGAAGTGTCGAAGGCATAAGAATCTGTCACTTTCTGAAAAAACAAGGGAAGTTAACCATGTGCCGCAACATTAAACCCCTGTTCAACTTTGAGCCGCCCGCCAGCCAGGACGAAATCCGCGCCGCGGCGCTGCAATATGTGCGCAAAATCAGCGGCGTCAACCAGCCGTCGCAGGTCAACGAAGCGGCATTCGAGGCCGCTGTCGAGGCAGTTGCTGTTGCATCGAAGAAACTGCTGGATAGCCTGAAAACAACCGCGCCTGCCAAAGACCGCACAGCCGAAGCCGCCAAAGCGAAGGCGCGCCATGCACGCCGATTTTCTGGAGAATGACTATGTACACAAACGCCACTTCCCCCACAACCATTGACGAATATATTTCTGGATTCCCGCCAGATATCCAGGCCATTTTGCAGAACATCCGCTCCACCATCCGCCAGGCCGCGCCAGATGCAACGGAAAAAATCAGTTACCAGATGCCAACCTTCTACCTGAACGGTAACCTGGTGCATTTTGCAGCCTTCAAGAAACACATCGGGCTATACCCAACTCCATCAGGCATCGAGACGTTCCAGGATGAACTTGCGCCCTACCTGAAAGCCAAAGGCTCGATTCAATTTCCGCTCGACAAACCTATCCCTTACGAACTAATCGCGCGTATCGCTGCCTTGCGGGTTCAGGAAAATTTAGCGGAGGCTGCGCGAAAGGAAACCAATCACTTTTGATAGGAGATGCCATGCAAAGCTCAGTTCAAACCGTTGATGAGTATCTCGAACAAGCCCCTACCGAACGACGCGCCGCGCTAAAAAAGTTGCGTGAACTTTGTCGGGATATCCTGCGCGGCTATGAAGAAGTTATGGAATATGGCATGCCGGTATACAAAAAGAACGGCACAGGCGAGGTGGCATTTGCCAGCCAGAAAAACTATATTTCGCTCTACATCATGAAACAGGATGTGTTGGCAGTTCGCCTGCCTCTGCTGTCTGGTCTCAATGTTGGCAAAGGCTGCATCCGCTATACCAGGCCAGAAAAAATCGACTTCGCGGTGATTGAAAAATTGCTCCAGGCAACAGTGAATTCAGCCAGCCCAATTTGTTGAAAAAACTGGCTGGATGCGAAACGCAAAGATGACCAAAATCTTCGCGTTTTCGTTTACAATCGTCCCCATGTTTGAATTCGACATCACTGCTACCGATGGACGCGCCCGCGCGGGCATGTTCCACACTCCGCACGGCGACCTGCGCACGCCGGTCTTTGCCCCGGTCGGCACGCAGGCCACCGTCAAGACGCTCACGCCCGAACACCTGAAGGAAATCGGCGCTTCGCTCGTCCTCTCCAACACCTATCACCTGTATCTGCGCCCGGGCGATGAACTCGTCCGCGAGATGGGCGGATTGCACGAGTTCATGCAATGGCCAAGCCCCATGTTGACCGATTCGGGCGGATTCCAGGTCTTTTCGCTCTCCGATACGCGCAAAGTGGACGAAGACGGCGTGACCTTCAAGAGTCACATTGACGGCTCTACGCATCGCTTCACGCCGGAACGCTCCATCCAGATTCAAAACAACCTGGGGGCCGACATCATCATGGCTTTCGACGAATGCGCCGACCCCAACGCCCACGCCTACATCAAAAAGGCGATGGAGCGCACCCACCGCTGGGCGGAACGCTCCCTGAAAGCGCACGCCCGCCCCGACCAGGCGCTCTTTGGGATTGTGCAGGGCGGCGTGAACCCGGAGCTGCGCGCGCAATCGGCAGAGTTTATCTCATCCCTGCCCTTCCCCGGCATTGCGATTGGCGGGCTTTCGGTGGGAGAAACGAAAGAAGAAATGCTCCGCACGCTGGAGGTAGTCACGCCGCTGTTGCCGCAAAACAAGCCGCGCTACCTGATGGGAGTCGGCACGCCCGAAGACCTGATACATGGCGTCTTGCGCGGGGTGGATATTTTCGATTGCGTCTTACCCACACGCCTGGCACGCCACCATGCGGCGTTTTCGCCCGAAGGCCGTCTGAACCTGATGAACGCCGCCTACGCCCGCGATAAACGCCCGATAGACGAAACCTGCGACTGTTACACCTGCCGCACCTTCACGCGCGGCTACATCCGCCACCTGATTGTGGCGAAAGAACTGCTGGCCGGAACGCTGATTTCCATTCACAACCTGCGGGCGCTTATCCGGCTGATGGAGCAAATCCGCGCGTACATTGCCAAAGAGACCTTCACCACACGCGCGCCGGAACTGCTGCAGCAATGGCACGGGAATGCAAAACGGGCGATAGTTAATGGTTAATCATCTGGAGAACGTATGACAGTGATGAATCTAGACCAGCTGGATGTGTGGAGGCTTGCACGGGATTTCGCGGTGACAATTTATCAGAGAGTCTGCCCCCTTCTGCCCCCTGCTAAAAGATACAACCTGGCAGACCAGCTCCGCCGGGCAGCCGCCAGCATCCCGGCCAATATCGCAGAAGGACATGGCCGATATTACTACCAGGACAACGTCCGTTTTTGTTATTACGCGCGAGGGTCGCTGACAGAAGTTCAAAGCCATTTATCCCTGGCAAAAGAGTTGGGGTTCATCTCGCCGCAACTTTACGCAAGTGTTACAAGCGAAGCGGAAGTAGTCGCCCGGGCCACCAACAGATGGATTGCCTATCTCAAAAAAGCCAGAATCGGCGCCAATGAACCCGGCGCCGGTCATGCGGTTCACGAAATCCGTCCTGCCTATATCACAGAAGACTCAACGGACATCAGCGCCCCGCCCATCCTGTCCGATTAACCATCCCCCATTACCTATCCCTATGTCGCTTTTCCACGCCCTTCTGCTCGGCCTCATTCAGGGATTGACCGAATTTATCCCGGTTTCGTCCACTGCCCATTTGTTGATTGGGCAAACCCTGCTCGGCCTGCCCGCCAGCGACGCCATGTTCTCCTTCCTGGTCATCATCCAGTGGGGAACGCTGGTTTCATTGTTTGCATTCTACTGGAGCGATTTGCTGAACATCGCCCGGGCCGTGCTTGCGTTCTTGCCATGCCTCGTCCAACGGCGTGACCCTTCGACTTCGCTCAGGCAAAGCCTGACGCCAGAGACCCTGCTTGGCCTGTACATCCTGCTCGCCACCGTGCCTGCGCTGCTGGCGGGCTACCTGCTGAAAGACGCGGTGGAGGCTCTGTTTCGACAGCCACTGCTGCAAGCGGCCACCCGCCTGTTTGCGGCAGCGATTCTGCTCACACTGGCAGAAAACCTCTCGAAGAAAAATCGCACCCTCGAAACCATGACCTGGCTCGATGCACTCATCATCGGTCTGTTCCAGATTCTGGCGGTCTTTCCGGGGGCTTCGCGCAGCGGCACGACCATCAGTGGCGGGATGTTCAGGGGACTGGACAGGCCCTCGGCGGCACGCTTTGCATTTCTGATGTCGGTGCCGGTCATGTTGGCAGCCGGGGCATATGAACTGCTCGATGTAGCGCAGCTACCCAATCTGACGGATTTCCTGCTCCCACTGGCCGTGGGCTTTGTGAGCGCGGCGGTCTCTGGCTGGCTGGCCATCCGCTGGTTGATTACCTATCTGACCAAACGCTCGCTGCACGTCTTTGCCACCTACTGCGCCATAGTCGGAATCACTTCACTGACCATTCACCTGTTGTGAAACGCGCTCCACTGTTTTTCATCCTCATTCTCACTGCCTGCGCCGCTCAACCGTCTACCCCATCTGCCGCGCTGCCTATTGTCAGCGTATATGCCAGCCCGGCAACAGAACCCTGGCTGGATGATGTTTACGCCTGCGCAACAGAAGTATCCGTTGTCATCCGTTTATCCGCTTCGCAATCCGTTGCCGATATCCGTTTGCGCCTGGGTGAGCCGCCCCACCTGACCACGCCCGCTTACCAGATTGGCGAGGAGGACATCCTGGTGGTCACCCATCTGCAAAATCCGCTGAGAGAACTGACGGCAGACGAGGCGCGGCAGTTGTTCGCCGGAGGGGAGGAGAATGTCGAGGTGTGGGTATACGCTTCGGGCGCGGAAATTCAGGAACTCTTCGAGCGGGAGGTCATGCGTGGGACGCGCATCCACTCTTCAGCACGGCTGGCACTTCATCCTCAACAGATTTTAGACACCCTGAACACAAGGAGCAACGTAGTCGGCCTCCTGCCGCGCCGTTGGACCAATAAAACAATACGCGAGGTGTTCGCGTTGCGCAATGTGCCTGTGCTGACCATCACAACAGACGAGCCGCAAAGCGCAGTCAAAGAATTGATTGCCTGTCTGCAAAAATAACCGAAAAGGAACGCTTATGAGAGAGCAGTTCGATTTCAGCGGGCCGGTCGTCTGGCGGCCCAATTCGCAACAGAGAGAACAAGCGCATTTGACGGCTTTCATGCGTCAGCATGGGATTGCCAGTTTCGATGAATTGATGCGCCGCTCTATTGAAGATGTAGCCTGGTTTACTGATGCAGTGCTAAAGTATCTCGATATTCAGTTCTATGAACCGTATCGGCAGGTGGTGGATGTGAGCGAGGGGATTCAGTTTCCGCGCTGGTGCGCAGGCGGGAAGATGAACATCGTCCAAAATTGCGTGGAGAAGTATCCGTCAACAGTCATCAGTCACCAGTTTGCAGTGATATGGGAGGGGGAGGAAGGGGAGGTACGGCGGCTGACGTATCGGCAACTCTACGAGGAAGTCAATCGCTGCGCCAATGCGCTGCGCTCGCTGGGCCTGGGAAAAGGAGATGTAGTGGGGCTGTACCTGCCGATGACGCCGGAAATCGTGATTGCGCTGCTGGCAACGGCAAAAATCGGCGGTATCATCCTGCCGCTCTTCAGCGGGTACGGCGCGGGGGCGGTCATCTCGCGGATGAACGATGCCGGGGCGAAGGCGCTGGTCACTTCGGATGGCGCGTATCGGCGCGGGAAGGCGGTCGAGATGAAGGCCAGCGCCGATGAAGCGGCGGCGCACATCCCCACGCTGAAGCATATCCTGGTTACGCGGCGCACGGGGCAAGCCGTTTCGATGACGCCGGGGCGCGACCACTGGTGGGACGACCTGATGGCGCAGCAGGCAACACAAGCCGAAACAGAGCGCACAGACGCCGAAGACGTGCTGATGCTCATCTACACATCCGGCACGACCGGCAAGCCAAAGGGCGCGGTGCATACGCATTGCGGGTTTCCGGTGAAGGCGGCGCAGGATATGGCCTTTGGGATGGACACTCACGCCGGAGACGTGTTCTACTGGATGACCGATATGGGCTGGATGATGGGCCCCTGGCTGGTGTTCGGCGCGCTCCTGCTGGGCGGGACGGTCTTTCTGTACGATGGCGCGCCAGATTTTCCTGCTCCAGACCGGCTGTGGCAGATGGTGGAGCGGCACAAAATCAATCAGTTGGGGGTTTCGCCCACGCTGATTCGTTCACTCGTGCCGCATGGCAATCTGTTCGAGAAGTATGACCTGTCTTCGCTCAAGTGTTTTGCTTCCAGCGGCGAGCCATGGAACCCAGCCCCCTGGATGTGGCTGTTCGAGCAGGTTGGCAAGGCACGCATTCCAATTATCAACTATTCTGGCGGGACGGAAATTAGCGGGGGGATTGTTTCGGGCAATCCACTTTTACCGCTCAAACCGTGTTCGTTCTCAGGCCCCTGCCCGGGCATGGCAGCCGATGTCTTCGATGAGAACGGTCAGCCGGTGCGGAACGCGGTGGGAGAACTGGTCATCAAGGCGCCCTGGATTGGGATGACGCGCGGGTTTTGGAACGACCGGCAGCGTTATCTGGAAACGTATTGGGGCCGCTGGGAGAACGTTTGGGTGCATGGCGATTTCGCGGCGATTGACGAGGATGGCTTGTGGTACATTTTGGGCCGCTCGGACGATACGATTAAAGTGGCCGGGAAGCGGCTGGGGCCGGCGGAGGTCGAGTCTATCCTGGTGAAGCATCCGCAGGTGGTGGAAGCAGCAGCGATTGGAGTGCCGCACGAGGTAAAAGGCAGTGAACTGGTTTTGTTTGTGGTGCTGAAAGCAGAAGCGGAAAAACAGATGTGGACAACGGAGGAAGCGGAGAAGCGGATGGAGCAGATTCGGGGCGAGTTGCGCGAGATGGTCATCGAGGAGATGGGGAAGGCGCTGGCGCCAAAGGCAATTTTGTTCGTGAGGGATTTGCCCAAGACGCGCAATGCGAAGGTGATGCGGAGGATGATTCGGGCAGCGTATCTTGGTCAGGAGCCAGGCGATACGTCTTCACTGGTCAATCCGGAAGCAGTGGATGAGATTCGCAGGGGGCGCTGATGATTCGCCGCTCTCCTTCTCCCTTTACGATTGGAATAGGTATTTTTTATTGCTGTTGATGGGGATTGGCGCGCTCGATGGAGACATCAGCGGTCAGTTGTTTGGCAAAACGGCCCAAACGATGCAATTCATGTCAGTCAGGAGCCATTCGTGTCAGTCCTTGGCTGGGCATTCATTTTGATTACGCTGGCGCTTGCTATGCAGTTTGTCCGAGGAATGTGGAAAAGGTGAGCGGGTTTCTGGCTGTGGTTGAGATAAAATTGGATGAATCCATTTCGCAACGAGGTCACCTTGAAGTTCAACGCGGTCATTTTCGATTTGGACGGCCTGCTGATTGATTCCGAACCATTCTGGTATGAAGGCGAAAAGTTGTTTTTCGGAAAGGTCGGGCTGAATTTGAGCGATTCCGATTGCCTGCTGACAACCGGAATGCGGATTGACCGGGTGGCGCTATTCTGGTACGAGCGCCATCCCTGGCCGATTCCGCCCACGCCCAACGAAGTGGCGATGCAAATCAACGATTACGTCATCCAGTCCATCCGCGAGCAGGCGGAGTTACTGCCCGGCGCGGGCGAGGCGGTGAAACTGGCCTATGAGATGGGGTTGAAAGTGGGGCTGGCGTCTTCCTCCCACCTGAATCTCATCGAGGCCGCGCTGGAGACCTTCGGTTTGCGGCGATACTTCGCGGCGGTGTCGTCTTCGGAGCAGAGCGGGTACAGCAAGCCGCACCCGGGCGTGTATCTGAACGCTGCCGCGATGCTGGGCGAGCCGCCCGAAGCGTGCCTGGCTATCGAGGATTCGGTCAACGGGTTGATTGCGGCCAAAGCCGCGCAAATGAAGTGCCTGGTGGTGCCGGGGCATGGCCTGCAAGATGACCCCCGTTTCGTCCTGGCCGATTTCCGGCTGGATTCGCTGGAGCAATTCACAGCGGAGTTTTTGCAAACGCTGACAGGAGAAAACGGATGAACCCGCAAACGATGGTGGATGTGGTGGTGTTCGCGCTGCTGGCGCTGTTGGGGATGTGGCTGGCGCGCCGTATCCGCGCGCCGCGCAACCGCTGGCTGAAGATGGGATTGCTGATATTGCTGGTGATTGCCCCCGCCCTGGGCGCGGATATTCGCCTGTTAGACCTGCTGGTCACGGTGTATCTCAATATCGTGGTGCAAGGCATAGTGTTTGGACTGATTGCCGGATGGTGGGCCAGAAAGTAAAAAGGGAGGCAAAATCCTGTTGTATCTGGCGCGGCCTATGCGTTAGAAGTCGCCCGCTCGTAAGCCATCCCTGCCTGCAAAACGCCGCGTTCGTTCCAGGCTTTGCCCACAATTTGCAGGCCAACCGGCAGGCTGTCCACCCGTCCGCAGGGAACGGAGAGCGCTGGCAGGCCGGTCAGGTTGAAGGGGGCGGTGAAGCGTGTCAGTTTGGGGGCGTAAGCGGCGGAATCCAGGCCCTCGATAGGGGCGGCAACAGCGGCGGTGGTGGGGAGCAGGAGCAGGTCGTACTGTTCAAAGAACAGGTCAAAGTAGCGTTTCATTTCGGTCTGCACGCGCCGGGCGAGGATGTATTCGGTGGAAGTCACAGCCCGGCCGCGTTCCAGCCGCTCGCGCACGTCCGCGCCGAACCAGTCGGGATGTTCGGCGATTCGCTCGCGGTGAAAAGCGGCTGAATCGGCGATGACCATTGTGCTGTTGGCCTGCGCCGCTTCGCGCAGGCGGGGGATTTCAACTTCAATTACTTCATGCCCCAAAGAGCGGAAGACTTCGGCAGCCTGTCGGACGGCAGTTAGCACGTCCGGGTCGGCTTCTTCGATGTATTTTCCAACTGCCAGCGCGCAGCGCCAAACCGCGGGGAGCGGCTCTTCCTTCTGGTTAGCCGCCACCGAATTGGGGTCGCGCGGGTCGTATCCGGCAATGATTTCGTACAGAAGAGCCGCGTCTTCGACGGTTTTGGCAATTGGGCCAACGTGGTCGAGATTCCACGAAAGCGGCAGGACGCCGCGCAGACTGACGCTCCCAAACGTGGGTTTGAAGCCGACCACGCCGCACAGCGCGGAAGGGATGCGAATCGAACCGCCGGTATCGGTGCCGAGCGCGCCGGGCACCATCCCCGCTGCAACAGCCGCCGCGCTGCCGCTGGACGAGCCGCCGGTGATGCGGGCGGGGTCATGCGGGTTGCGGACGGGGCCGGTGTGCGGGTTGATTCCGGTGATTCCCAGGGCAATTTCGTGGGTGTTGGTTTTGCCAATGATGAGCGCGCCCGCTTCCTTGAGTTTTTCCACCACGAAGGCATCTTTGAGGGCGGAGGAATGCCCAAAAAAGCAGGGAGAACCGGCGGCGGTGGGGAGTCCAGCCACGTCTATCAGGTCCTTAATGGCGATGGGGATGTTTGATAATCGAGTATTTGAAGATTCGAAGTTCGATGTTCGCGTGTCGAGTTCCTGGATATCGAATGTCCGAGCAAATGCGTTCAGGACGGGGTTCTTTGCCTCGATAGCGGCGAGACAGGCCGCGGCCAGGTCGGCCGGGGTAAGTTCTCCGGCCTGGAGCAAAGCGCGGGCGCGGGACAGGGTGAGGGTGGAGGGTTCCATAAAAAATGCGTTTTTAAAAATAGCAAGAGGATTATACCATTCGGAAAAGTCTCAGAATTTTCGCAGCCGGGGTATTGACAAACACAAAAAGTTATTTATAATAAAAATAACTTTATGCAATAAAGTAACAAAAAAAAAGGAGATAAATTATGTCTCACAACAATATTCAGCGAGTTCGCTATCTGACGGAAAACTATGGACGGCTGCAAGGTTTGAGGGCCGTGCCAATCGGTCTCTTTGTGCTTTTTGCGGCGGTCTGGTCGAATTTCTGGAGTGGAGAACTCGGCCTTTCCTTTGTGATACTTGTTCTTGCGACTGTTGGATACATCATCATAGACCGATATTATGCGGCGGGGTTCGGCAAAGTCACGCCAACCCGGTCTCAGCGAATAAGAGAAGCCGCCATTGGTATCTTGTTCATGGTACTTGGCCTGGTCAGCTTTGCGCTGGACAGCGCAAAGATTTTGCCGATAGACAGTCTCGGCCTGGTTTTTGCGGCGGGCATTCTTGCCGATTTCAGTCAGGTGATGTCGCCAAGCAATGAACTTCGCAAACATCCCGAAGCAATCGCAAGCGCCGCGGTGATTGCGGTTATCAGCCTGTTGCCCCTGACTGGCTGGGCATGGTGGAAAGGATTGGGGATGCACGCCTCAATCAATGGGGTGTTGTTGATTGCCGGACTGATGTTGATTGCAACAGGGCTGGTGAGTCATTTTCGTTTGAGAAACGTTTTGCAAACACTGGAGACGAAACAAAATGAGCAGTCCGTTTGAAGAACTTGCCAACCTGGATAAACTCCTGCACGAACCAGCGCGGTTAGCCATCCTGACGGCGCTGGCCTCTTGCGAAAGCGCGGATTTTACCTTTCTGCGCCGATTAACTGGGCTGAGCGATGGCAATCAATCCATTCAGATAAGCAAATTGGAAGATGCGGGCCTGGTGCGCGTTGAAAAGCAATTTGTTGGCAAAAAACCCAGCACGCGCATCAGCATTACGGATGAGGGACGGCAGGCGGTGGAGTCGTATTGGTTTCAGATTCAAGAAATTAAAAAAAGAGCCGATGTCTGGCAAAAACCAGAATAGGCCCAAGCAAGATATAATTAATTCATGAAGAGACTCCTCCGCTGGCTGACTGCCTGGGCTACCAGATTTGGTCTGGAAGTGATGTGCCGAATCCGCAAACAGAACTGGGACTCCATTCCCGCCGCCGGGCCGCTGATTGCGTATGCCAACCATACCGGCATGGTCGAAGCGCCGCTCATTTACACCCAATTGATGCCGCGTCGGGCAACCGCGCTGGCGAAAATCGAAACCTGGGACAACTGGTTCCTGGGGTGGATTTTTACGCTCTGGGGAATCATCCCCATCCGACGCGGAGAGGCTGATATGGACGCCCTGCGCGCCGCATTGCAAGCGCTGGAGCGTGGCATGATTTTGGGAATCTCTCCAGAAGGAACGCGCAATAAGACCGGTCAATTGCTACGCGCGCATGGTGGGATAGCGTTGTTGGCCCTGAAGAGCGGTTCACCACTCTTGCCGATTGCTCATTGGGGTGGGGAGAATTTCCTGAGTAATCTGAAACGTTTCAAGAGGACGGATTTTTATCTGCGAGTTGGAAAACCGTTTATGCTGAATGCGGGCGGTGAACGGGTGACAAAAGAAATCCGCCAGCAGATGGCGGATGAGATGATGTATCAACTGGCACAGTTGCTGCCGGAGTATTACCGGGGCGAATATTCCGATTTGGAGAATGCAACAGAGAAGTATATCCGCTGGTTGTAGGGTGAGATTCATCTCGCCTGGCGAGAAGACGAGATAAATCTCGTCCTACAACTCATACCAATAGGTGTTCGTCTTCCACTCTTTGAATCCCAATTTTTTATATAACGCATTCGCGGCAACACGGCGAGGATTGCAGGTGAGCGAGACGCCTTTTAGCCCCATCGGACGAGCAAGGTCAAACAGGGCGTTCACCAGCGATTCGCCGATTCCCTGCCCACGCGCCGATTCGTCCACAATGACATCTTCGATGTGAGCATGAAGCCCGCTGGGAGTGCGGAAGACGCCCAAACAGGCCGCGCCCACAATCGGCCCGGTCTCGCCGGGGGAGCGGGCAATGATTAATCGGCTGGGGGAATCTATCAGGGCTTGCAGTTCGGCCTGGGTCGGGATGGGGGCTTTGGTCAATTGCGGCATCAGGCGCTCGAAGGCGGCGAGCAGTTCGGGGGTAACGACGGTGACGGGGTGGATGGTGAACATAGAGAAAAGAAATCGCTTATTTTCGGCGGTAGATGGGGTATCCCTGGATGGTTTCAACCATTTGGTAGTTCTGGTCAATAAACTCCAATACGGCATGAATGTTTTCCGGCAGGGCAGGCCAGAGTTTGCCAGATTGGAACTGTTCGCGGCGAATGGCGGGGTCGAGCGAGGGGACAAGGTCCTGGTTGATGAGGGCGGTATCCACAATCAAGAGCGGCGGGCGGCTGGTCAGGTCGGCGTAGAAGCCATCGGCCATGCGGCTGGAGAGGGGCGTCTCGGCCAGGAGCGGGTAGAACAGCCAGGGGGAGGGAGATTCGCGGCGTGCGAGGACATTGAAGGCCAGCCGCGCGCCCCACACCAGGACGGTATCACCGGGCTGGCTGTGTTCGCGGAGGTAGGCGGCGACTGGATGGTCTATTTCGATGCCTTTTTGACGCTCGAACGCCAGCCGCTGGAAGGTTTGACCGTATTCGAAGAGTCCATTCAGCGAGAGCAAGATTGCGAGAAACAGGAGGACGGCCACAGCGGGGAGGGGTCTGCGCTCTGCATAACGGTTGAGGGTCTGGAAGAGCGAATCGGCCAAAATAGCGGTCAATGCCGCGAGAGTCACCATCCAGGGGATAATATAATGGTCGTACCCGCGCCCAGAAAGGCTGCTGAGAGCAACTTCGAGCGGCCACAGCAGGAGCAGGAAGAGCGGCCAGGGGGCAAAACGACGGGTTTCGATGGCCTGAAGAACCAGAAGCAGATAGCCGAGCAGAGCAAAGCCAGCGGGAATGCCGATGCGGGTCAGCCCGCTGCGAAACGTCCCCAACAGGTTGGGCGCAGATTGGGTGATGGCAAAGTTGTAGAGCAAGGCTGCTTCGACCATCTCATGGAACGTGCCGTTGAGCAAGAATGGCAGGCTGACCAGCCCCAGGCCAAGCACAACGCCCAGCCCCGACCAGAGCAGGCGATGTAACAGGGTTCGGAAGTCTTTTTGGAGGAGGGACGAGATGAGCCAGACCAGAACGAGCGCCATTTGTACGCCGGTGTTGTTGGCGCGGAAGGCAAAACTGGCGGCAAAGGTCAGGCCGATGACCAGGGGCGGCCAGCGCCGGGCGGGATGCTGAAGCGAGAGCCAGAAGCACAGCACGGCCAGGAAGTTGAAGGGCAGGGAGTATTCTTCGGTGAGATTGCCGCCCTGCAAAACGGCAGAAACGCCCCACAGCGCGGCGAGGGTTGCCAGCAGGGACGGCAGGAAGCCATAGAGTTTGCGCAGGGTGAAATACGAAATCCCCGCCGCGCTGAACAGGGCAAGAAATTCCATCATCCACACGCCCCAGCGCGAACCGCGTGCCAGCCACAACCCCAGCGCGTTGACGTAAAAAATGCCTGGCGGCTTGCTCTCCCACATCTCCACATAGGGGGTTTTCCCCGCCAAGATTTGCTGGCCAATGTAGAGATAGTAGCCGTTATCGAGCGAGGGGAAGTTATAGAGCGGGTTGGCCTGCCGCAAGACGCCCAGAACGGCCAGGGCAAGGAGCAGAGCCAACAGGAGGGTGAGGGAAACGGAGCGGCGCATCGCGGGGGTCAGTTATCAGTTATCGGTGAGCAGTTACCAGTTGTCAGCGAACAATGAGCCGGGTTCAGTGTTCCAGTCTCCCCTTAACTCGCCACCAGTTGCATGGATTTGCGCGGCCACAGGCTGAGAGCGACGTAATAACCAACGTACACAAATGAAGCCCACACCACCCAGCGCGGCACGTCGGGATATTGCGTGACGCCCCAAATGCCGATAATGGCATAGAGGTAAGAGAGCACCAGGGTAAGCCGTCTCAGGCGCGTGTTACGACTGGGATAGACCCATTTGACCGGCACGAAGACCAGGATGTTAAACGCACACACAAACACCAGGTTGAGCCAGGGGTTCATCTGCATAATCAGCATATAGAGAACCATCACGTTCCAGTAGCATGGGAAGCCTTTGAAAAAATAATCGTTGGTCTCATCTGTTTTTGCGTCCACCTGCGTAAACTGGTAGGCGGAGGTGAGCAGGATGGCAAAGGCCGCTGGCCAGGCCAGGGCGGGGGGCAGCAACCCGGCTTCGATGAGGAACATGGCTGGCACGAGGACATAGTTCAGGTAATCGAGGATGTTGTCCATCAACGCGCCGTCAATGTGGGCGGCGTATTGTTTTACATCCAGGCTGCGCGCCAGCATCCCGTCGAATCCATCTACGAACATGGCGAGTATCATCCACAAAATCGCCAGCCGCCATTCATGATTGAAAATAGCGTACAACGCCAACAGTCCCCAAATTGCGCCTGTGGCGGTAAAAAAATGTACGCTCATTGCCAGGGCTTTGCGTACCAGCAGGCTATTTTTCATATTCCCGTTCCAAATATCAGATTTTTACCAGCAAATCCTTCAGCGCCGCGCTCTTTGGCAGGTGAACCCGCAAAATGCGGCGGCTACGGGCGGCCAGGGCTTCATAATCGCCCAGCGCCTGAGCGCGTTCGAGCGCGCCAAAGGTCATGCCCTGCCCCGGAATGTCGAAATCCGACGTTGAATCCGCCGTAATTTGCAGGAACAGACCGTTATCGGCCCCGCCCTTGTGCAGTTGGCCGGTGGAATGCAGGAAACGCGGCCCAAAGCCAACCGTCGTGGCGCAGCCCGTCCGCGCGCGCAGTTTCAGGCGCAACTCAGTCAGGGCCGCTTCCATGGCCGGGTTGCGGCGCAGGTAGGCATTGATGGCGATGTAATCACCAGATTTTGCGCTGGCGAGGAACGCTTCGAGCGCCGCCGGGGCTTCTTCTACGCTGACAAATGTACCGGGGCTGACCGCGCCTGTGGCCTTGTATTCCGCTATTTTGGCTTTGGTTCGGTCCTTGGCATCCTGCACATCCGGCTGGTCGAAGGCATTGACCCCCAGCACGGCGCAGGCGACGGCAGTCGCAACCTCCCAGCGGTAGAATTCCGCCGCCAGGTCATATGGGTCTGAAAGGTCGAACACCACCAGCGGCTGACCGGCCTGTTGGAGCGCGTTCAACACTGAATCATATTCCCCACTCTTGCGCAGGTACGCAAAGAGGCGGTCTTTGCCATAGTCTGACGGATTGCCCAGCGGCTCAAGATCCACCGGAACGATGCCTTTGCCCTGCTTGCCGGTCGATTCGGCAATCAACTGCTCCAGCCACGAGCCGATGGATTCCAGCCCGGGGTCGGCCACCAGGGTCAGCTTGTCGCGGCCTGAAAGGGCGGCCTGCCCCATCAACGCGCCCAACACCAGACCGGGGTTGCGCGCGGCAGGATGTTCGGGACGGCATTCGTTCATCATGCGGGCAGCGCGCGCCAGGAATTTGTCCACATCGATTCCCATCAGCGCGGCAGGGACCAGGCCAAAATGCGAAAGCGCGGAATAGCGTCCACCCACGTTGGGGTCAGCGTTGAAAACACGGCGGAAGCCGCGTTCTTTTGCCAGTTTTTCAAGCGAAGTTCCAGGGTCGGTGATGGCAATGAATCGCTGCCCAGCATCCGCGCCAAAGGCTTCGGCGGCTTTCGCCCAGAAATAATCGAACATGGCGCTCACTTCCGCTGTTCCGCCCGATTTGGAGGAGACGATGAACAGCGTTTTATCGAGCGGGAACTTCGCGGCGGTTTCGGCCACCTGGGCGGGGTCGGTTGAATCAAGGATAGCAAAGTGGAGACCGCCCTCACCCCCAGCCCCTCTCCCGGTGGGAGAGGGAGAAAAGACCAGCGACATGACTTCCGGCGCAAGCGAGGAACCGCCCATGCCGAGCAGCAGGAAATGGGTGAACCCGTCGGCGCGCGTCTCGTGCGCGAATTTGTCCATCTCCGGCAACGCCGCGCGCGAGGTTTCGGGCAGGGAGAGCCAGCCCAGGCGGATGCGGATTTCAGCCTGCCCGGCAGGGTCATCCGTCCAGATGGAGGGGTCATGCTCCCAAATGCGGCGGGCGGCGTTTTGCGCTTCCAGCGCGGCGACCTGCTCCGCAAGCGGCTGAGCCAGAACGCCCAGTCGTGAGAGAAGAGCCTGCCGCCGCTGTTCGACCGTCTCCAGCAGGGCGGTGAAGGCATCGGCAAAGGCTTTCACGCCTTCTTCTTCCAGCTCTTGCGTTACGGTGGACATCAGGATGCCGCGCTGTTCGAGTTCAGCAATCTGCTGGCGGGCTTCTTCTACGCCCTGCATAATGGTTTCGGCGGCAGTGCCATGTTCTTTGAAGGCGACCAGCGTTTGGGGCGGGACGGTGTTGACGGTGGCCGGGCCAATCAGGTTATCCACATAAATCGTATCGGGGTAGTTCGGGTTCTTGGTGCTGGTGGATGCCCATAGCGGGCGCTGGAGATTGGCTTTCGCCATCTGCAATTTGCCAAAACGGGCTCCGCCAAAGACTTTGCGGAATTCGTCATATGCCAGTTTGGCGTTGGCAATGGCGGCTTTGCCGCGTAAGGGTGAATTTTCGGGCAGTTTGGGGTCAATTTTGCTATCTACCCGCGAGACGAAGAACGAGGCGACGGAATGAATCTGTTCAATCTCGCCGCCCGCCAGCAGGCGGTCTTCCAGCCCTGAAAGATAGGCGTCCATCACTTCCTGGTAACGCTCCAGCGAGAAAATCAGGGTCACGTTGACGTTGATACCCGCCGCAATTGCCTGTCGAATGGCCGGAATGCCGGCTTTGGTGGCGGGAATCTTAATCATCAGATTGGGGCGGTTGACCGTCTGCCACAGATGCTGTGCCTGCTTCAGCGTCTCTTCGGTATCGTGCGCCAGATAGGGGCTGACTTCCAGGCTGACGTAGCCATCCACCCCATCGGTCTGCTCGTAAAGCGGCAGGAACAGGTCGCAGGCGGCGCGAATGTCTTCGACTGCTAACTGCCAGAAAATCTGTTCGCTGCTCCAGCCAGACATTGCCAGCGGAGTGAGGGCCAAGTCGTAGTCGGTGGATTTGGCAATTGCGTTGTGAAAAATGGCGGGGTTGGAGGTCACGCCGCGAATGTCGCCGCGTTCAATCATCGCGGCCAGTTCGCCGTTTTCCAGCAGGCGGCGCTGGATGTTGTCGTACCAGAGGGACTGGCCGAGGGCGGTCAGTTCGGAAATGGGGTTGGTCATGAGATTACTCCTGAAAAAAGATGATGACAATTTTAAGCGCCGCAGGCTACACCTGTTCCAGGCAGGGGTCGTTTCGGATTGCGGGGATGGTCTGACCAGGATAAGGCAGGGAGAATGCCAAAATCCCAGGCCGAACACAACCGGGCGAGAAAATCCACCTGCCCCACAAGCGTTTCCAGACATTCCGGCGGATTCACGTGAGGATAGAGGGAGGCATCTAACCACGAAAATTCACTCATGCAAATATTCGATGGGTGACGTGGAGAGGGAATTTTCAACGCGAAGCATTCTCCAACTTGCGAATTTTGCCCACCCGCCGCAAGTGGCGTTCCTGACCGGGGTCATTCCCCACGAAGCGCGCGCCCAGAAAGGCGGCGACGATTTCACGGGCGGGTTCCGGGCCGATGATGCGCGCGCCCAGGCACAGGACGTTCATGTCGTCATGCTCTACGCCCTGATGCGCGGAGTAGGTATCGTGGCAAATTCCGGCATAGATGCCTTTAATTTTGTTGGCGGCGATGTTGGCGCCGACTGCCGACCCGCACAGGATGATACCGCGTTCGGCTTCGCCGGAAAGGATGGCGCGGGCGGCTTTTTCGGCATAATCGGGGTAATCCACCGCTTCGGCGGAGTGCGTTCCGAGGTCGAGCGGCTCATGCCCGGCGGCGCGCACAGCCTCCAGCACGGTTTGTTTGAGCGGGAATCCCGCATGGTCACAGGCAACGGCGACTTTCATTTTCCCAACACCTTCATGGCTGTTTCGACAATGTTTTCCACCGTAAAGCCGAATTCCTTGAAGAGACGCGCGCCGGGGCCGGATGCGCCGTAGCGTTCCAGGCTGATGACTGCTCCCGAATCGCCGACCCAGCGTTCCCAACCCAGGCCAATTCCGGCCTCCACCGCCAGCCGCGCCTTCACGCGCGCTGGGAGAACGGTTTCGCGGTAGGCGGCATCCTGCGCTTTGAACAGTTCCCAACTGGGGAAGGAAACCACCCGCACGTTCACGCCCTCTGCGGCGAGACGCAGCCCGGCTTCAACCACCAGCGAGACTTCCGAGCCGGATGCCATCAGAATAAGTTCGGGGGCGTTGTCGCCCATGTCGGAAAGGATGTACGCGCCGCGTTCCAGCAGGGAAGCATCGGAGTAGGTGGAACGGTCGAGGGTGGGCAAATTTTGTCGGGTCAGGATTAAAGCAGTCGGGGCGTGAGTCCGCGCCAGGGCCACCCGCCAGGCGTGCACGGTCTCATTCGCATCCGCCGGGCGAATGGTGACAAGGTTCGGGATGGCGCGCAAGGCGGTGACGTGTTCCACCGGCTGATGGGTGGGGCCATCTTCGCCCACCCCAATCGAATCGTGCGTGAAAACCCAAATGGAGGGCAAATGCGAAAGAGCCGAAAGTCGAATGGCCGGGCGCATATAATCCGAAAAAACAAGGAAGGTCGCGCCAAATGGACGCAGGCCGCCATGATAGGCTATGCCGTTCACCACGCCGCCCATGCCATGTTCGCGCACGCCAAAATGAAAGTTGCGGCCTTCGGGAGAGTTGCGCTGAAAGGCAGGCGTGCCTTCGATTTTGGTGTTGTTCGAGGGGGCTAAATCTGCCGAGCCGCCCAACAGTTCGGGAATTTTGGCGGCAAAGTGATTGAGCGCCTTGCCCGAAGCGGCGCGCGAGGCCATCCCTTTGGGGTCGGCGGGGAAGACGGGCGGGTTGTTGTCCCAGCCCTGGGGCAGTTCGCCGCGCATTCGACGGGCAAGTTCAGCGGCTTTTTCGGGGAATTGGGCGCGATAGGCGTCGAAGCGCGCCTGCCATTCGGCCTGGAAGCCTGCCCCCCGCTGGATGGACTCGCGGAAGTGCGCGAGAACGTCTTCGGGCAGGTAGAAACGCGGTTCGAGTGGCCAGCCGAGATTCTCTTTAGCGAGGCGCAATTCTTCATCGCCGAGCGGTTCGCCATGCGCTTTGGCCGTTCCCTGGCGGTTGGGCGCGCCATAGCCGATGACCGTGCGAACGGCAATCAGTGAGGGACGCGGGTCGGCTTTGGCAGCCTGAATGGCGCGGTCTATCGCTTCCACATCGTTGCCATCTGGCACTTGCAGGGTATGCCAGCCATAGGCCTCGAAGCGCGCCAGGCGGTCTTCGGTAAAAGCCAGGTCGGTCGAGCCGTCAATCGAGATGTGATTGTCGTCGTACAGGTACACCAGTTTTCCGAGTTGGAGATGCCCGGCGAGCGAAGCCGCTTCGGATGAGATACCTTCCATCAGGTCGCCGTCGGTGACGATGGCGTAGATGAAATGGTCAATGATTTGGTGTTCGGGGGTGTTAAACTCGGCGGCCAGATGCGCTTCGGCAATGGCCATGCCCACGCCGTTGGCAAAACCCGCGCCAAGCGGGCCGGTGGTGGTTTCCACGCCGGGCGTCAGGCCAAATTCCGGGTGGCCGGGGGTGAGCGAGCCAAACTGACGGAAATTCTTGACTTCTTCGAGTGGCAAATCGTAGCCAGTCAGATGCAGAAGGGCATATAAAAGCGCCGAACCATGCCCGCCGGAGAGGATGAAACGGTCGCGGTTCGGCCACTTGGGGTTACGCGGGTTGTGGCGCAGGTGATGCATCCACAGCGTGTAAGCCATTGGCGCAGCGCCCATCGGCAGGCCGGGATGCCCGGAATTGGCTTGCTGGACGGCATCGGCAGCCAGAAAACGAATGGCGTTGATGGCGCGTTGTTGCAGTTGGGGATTCATAGGGACCTCGAGAAAAAAGTATGATGGCAAAAAATAAAAAAACCGTTGGCTATTTTACCATGCGCCGTTTTGGGATATACTTTTACTTATTCTGCTGGTGTTGCCTGCTCATTGACCCGTGCGCAAAAAGGAGCCGATATGTCCACGCCTACCCCTGAACAAAAAATTGCGTCCGAAATCAGTTCCTTGCAATCCAGGCTGGGCAGGCTGCAAGACGGCGTTCGCCTGAGCCGCGCGCGTGATGCGCTCGAAGACACCCAGACCAAAATCAAAGGTCTGCCAATACGAATCAAGAAATTGCGGGAGGCCGGGTATGCTTTTGAAAAAGAACTGGAAACCCAGGCCGAAGATTTCGTCAGGCAGTGGATGGCGCTCAACCCCTCGCTGGTTTCCTCCGCAAACCAGCAAGCCGCCAGCCTGCAAGCGGCCCTGCGCCCGCTCGAAGCGCAGATGACCCAGTTGGCGGCCTTAAAATCGAACCCTACCGCCGCCCGCCCGGCGATTGACACCCTCGCCGCCGGAATGCAAATGCTGGAAGATAAGGTCTTGGCGGCAGAGCGGCAAATCAGCGGGATGTATAACACCCTGAACAGCCAGGTCTCTACCTTCATTGGGCGACTCAGCCGCGTTGAATGGATGCTCACTCAACTGGCAGAGGCCAAATTTACCCTGCGCCCCACCGAGAGCGGTATTATGGCGGTCAAGGCAGTCTGGTGTAAAGATGTGAAAGAACGCCCCGAGGACCCTGATGGCGTGCTGTACCTGACCGACCAACGCCTGATTTTCGAGCAAAAAGAAGAGATTGCCACCAAAAAGGTGCTGTTCATCACCACCGCCAAAGAAAAAGTGCAAGCCTTGTTGTGGGAAGCGCCGGTTGCGCTGGTGGAGGATGTGAAGCCCTCAAAACAGGGCATGCTCAAGAATGAAGACCATCTCGACCTGCGCTTTGGCCCCAGCGCTCCGGTCCAGACCGTTCACCTTCACATCTGGCAGGAGGGCAGCGAGTGGGTTCAGTTGATTAATCGCGCCAAAACCCGCGACTTTGACCAGACGCGCGCCCTGAAAATTGACGAGGCGGCGCAAGAAAAAGTCGAATCCGCCCCCAGTCAATGTCCGTCGTGCGGGGCAAACATTACCCAGGTAGTCTTGCGCGGCATGGATAGCATCAAGTGCGAATATTGCGGATACATCATCCGCTTGTAACCATTCAACGCATGAAGGAGAATGTTATGGATGTACCCACCCTGTTCGGAATCCCGTTGCCCATTCTGGGATTCCTGTGTTTTTTGCTGGCGGCGGTATTTGTCTACGTCTGGCCCAAACCGGGAGCGGACTCGACGCGCGGCATGCTGATGAACATGGGGCTGCACTACCTGCACCCATTGGCCTGGGTGCTGTTGGGCATGGCGGCTTTTCTGCAAAATCGCAGCCTGCAAGCAGCCATCGTCACTGCGGCCATTGGAGGCGTGGTTTATCTGTTTTTCATCGCCCTGCTGATTGTGAATAAGGCCAGGTAAAAAAACGTCCCGAAGGCGGAAAACCTTCGGGGCGTTTTTGATTCAATATCTCGCCTTTAACTCACTTACCGGCAGGATGATTTGTCCCTCGCCGGGGTCGCCCAAAACCAGAGAACGCTCCGGGTGGCGGGAGAGCAACCAGGCCGCGCAAGCCGCCGCCAGCGCATCTAACTGTTCGGGCGTGTAGACCTGTTCCAGCGGCAATGCGCCCTTCATCAATTTGTGGCGCGTCAATTCCTCGAAATAATCCATCGGGTCGCGGATGTTTAATCCCTGTTCATGCAAGACCAATTGTCGCTGCAAGCGTCCCTCCACCGTTGGGCGCGGCAACGGAGATTGTTCGAGCAGGGCGCAAAAAATGGCATGTGGCTGAGTCTCCAGCCAAACATGGCTTGCTTCAGGGTCAGGGAAGGATTTGAAACCCAGCGACTCAATCCGGCGATAGAGCTCAAAACCCATCTGCATCCAATTGGAACACAGCTCGCGACGCGAAGGAGTGAGAGCCACATTAATCCCGCGCTCGCGTAAAAGGTGTTCAACCAGGCGCATTTCCAGGCTGCGGCCTGCCGCGCGCAGCGGAGGCAAAGTCTGACGGATTCCTTGCTGGCGCACCAATCCCTGGCTGGGGCGCGGCGGAGCGTTGACTGCCACCAGCGCCGCCGGCAAACCGCCAAGAAAGGCCAGCGCATCCTCCAATTCCCCCTCCTGAAGCGCGGCGAGCCGCCCGTTCTTGTCAAGCGCGGCCCAGATGAAAGGCTTGCGTCCACCACACGGGTCGATTCCAACAAAAAGACGTGTATCAAATAACATGGCTGGGCATCCAATGAAGTGTAGGACAGGATAAAATCCTATCCTGCACATAACTATAGAGGCAAAATGAAATTAAATCAACCAGTTCTAACGCGATTTTTTTATGGGTTTATTCTGCTGGCAGGACTATTCTGGATTTGGCGCTCTGCCGTGCCACAGAGCGCAACCACAGGAGGTGAAATTCCCGCGCCACAAGCCGGATTTCTGGCTCCTGATTTCACCCTGAATACGCTCGAGGGCAAAACAGTGACCCTCTCCGACCTGCGCGGTCGGGTAGTTTTGCTCAACATTTGGGCCTCGTGGTGCCCGCCCTGCCGGGCCGAAATGCCCGCCATGCAGCGGGTTTGGGAGGAATACCAGGAACAAGGCGTGATGGTTCTGGCCGTCAACTCAACCGTACAAGATACGCCCGCCGACGCGCAAAATTTCGTAAACGAAAACAATCTGACCTTCCCCATCCCGCTCGATATAAGCGGCGAGGTGACACGCCTGTACCGGGTCAGTTCCCTGCCAACTTCGTTCTTCATCGGGGCAGACGGAATCATCCGCGAGGTGGTGATTGGCGGCCCAATGGCCGAAGCCCTGTTGTACAGCAGAATAGAACAATTGCTCAAGGAGACGCGCTGATGCTGCCGATTCTGCAAATTGGCCCGCTGGCTTTGCAAACGCCTGGGTTGATGTACCTGCTCGGCCTGTGGTTTGGGCTTTCACTGGCCGAAAAATTCGCTCCCAGGCGCGGCATCTCGCCCGATGCGCTCTACAACCTGGTATTTACGGGATTGATTGCCGGAATTGTCGGAGCGCGGCTTGGATACGTCCTTCTTAACGCGGGGGCCTTCCTGGCCTCCCCACTGAGCCTGATTTCGCTCAACCCTGGCCTGCTCGACCCCTTCAGCGGGTTCGCCGCGGCGCTGATGGCGGCTCTCATCTACGGAGCGCGCAAAAAACTGGGATTTTGGAACGCGCTCGACGCGCTGACCCCTTTCTTTGCCGTGTTCATGATTGGAGCCGCGCTCGCCAACATCGCCTCGGGCGCGGCTTTCGGCCTGGAGACATCCCTGCCCTGGGGCATCGAGCTATGGGGCGCAAAACGCCACCCGACTCAGTTCTACGAATTGGGCGGGGCGATTGTGATTCTGCTCTGGCTGGGGCGGCTCTCGAAAGGGCCAGAATTGCCATCTGGCAGGTTGTTTCTGGTCTTCTTGGCGCTGACAGCGGGCGCGCGTCTGTTCTTCGAGGCCTTCCGCGGCGACAGCGCGCTGATTTTGGGCGGTATCCGCGTTGCGCAGGTCATCGCCTGGCTGGCGCTGGCCGGAGCGCTCTGGGGGTTGGCACGGCAAAAATAAAAAACGAAAATCTGCCCGCAACGTTTATAATATAGGCATATTGTTCTCCCTAAGTGCGGCGCGCGCCGCAGCCAAAATTCAACTTTTTTGCGCAACATCACAAAAGGAGGCATGTATGCCCGCATTAGACGATGTCCTGGCAGTCATCCTTGGCGGAGGCAAAGGGGCGCGCTTGCATCCCCTCACCAAATTGCGTTCCAAACCGGCTGTGCCAATTGCCGGGAAATACCGCCTGATTGATATTCCCATCAGCAACTGCATCAATTCGCGTATCTACAACATTGCTGTACTGACTCAATTCCACTCGGTCTCGCTCAACCGACACATCACCCGCACCTATCACTTCGACAACTTCCACACCGGCTCGGTGCAAATTTTGGCTGCCGAGCAAACCCTGCAAAGCGAGGACTGGTACCAGGGTTCGGCGGATGCCGTGCGCAAGCAAATCCGCGAGATTATTGCCTCCGACGCCAAAGACGTCCTCATCCTGGCGGGCGACCATCTCTACCGCATGGATTATGCTGCCTTCCTGCAATTTCATTGGGAACATGATTGCGATGTAACTGTCGCCGTGCAGCCCGTCCCAAAACGCGAAGCCTCACGCTTTGGCATTCTCAAAGTGGCGGAAGATGGGCGCATTTCGGCTTTTGTGGAAAAGCCCAAAGACCCGGCCATTCAGGCGCAACTCGTCAGCCGTCCCGATGACCCCGAAAAGCCCTTCCTCGGCTCGATGGGCATCTACGTCTTCAAAACATCAGTGCTGATTGACCTGCTCACCAACTTCCCTGACCATGATGACTTCGGCAGTCAGGTGATTCCCAACGCCATCCGCACGCATGTCGTCTTTGGTTATGACTTCGCCGGTTACTGGCGCGATATTGGGACCATTCGCTCGTTTTATGACACCAACCTGGAACTGGCCTCTCCCGAAGCCGAATTCAGTTTCTTCGACCCGCAAAGCCCCATCTATACCAACCCGCGTATCTTGCCCGGCTCGCAAGTAGAAGATAGCAAACTGAAAGACGTGCTGATGTCGGAGGGCTGCCGAGTGATTAAATCCACCATCGTCAACTCGGTCATCGGCCTGCGCGCGCACATTGGGCCAGGCGCAACGGTCAAAGACAGCATTGTCATGGGCGCGGACTATTACGACGGTCCCTCTCCGCGCAAAACGGAAGTGCCGCTTGGGATTGGCGCAAAATGCCACATCGAGGGCGCAATTCTCGACAAAAACGTGCGCATCGGCGAGGGAACGGTCATCAAACCCTTCCCGCGCGGGACAGATATTGACGCCGGAACATGGGTTGTACGGGATGGAATTGTTGTCATTCCCAAAGACACCACCATTCTTCCAAATACCAAAATAACCCCAGATTTATAAAACCAGCCCCGAAGGATGAACCAGAAATCTCACCATCCTTCGGGATAAACAATAAATGTGACGAATGTCATCCAAGAACACCCACATAGAACCGTTGGCGCATGACCAGGCAAGCGATACAATCCCTGCCAAGTGCCACGGTTCCATTTTTCATTTCATCCTAACTACCCATCCTGATTGGAGTTTATTTTCAGAATGACACCCGTACCTTCTACGCAAAATTCTCTGGCCGAAAACTGGCATACTCTGTCCTCAAAAGAGGTTCTGGAACGGCTGAAAGTTGCTGAACAGGGTCTGACCAGTGAAGAAGCCAAAAAACGGCTGGAACAGTATGGCCCCAACCAGTTAACCGAAGCCCCGCGTCCCGGTTTTTTGGCCTTACTCTGGGAGCAAATTAGCGATTTTGTAGTCATGCTGCTCATTGTCGCTGCCATCGTATCAGCGCTCATCGGCTGGGGAGAATATGTCAAAACCGGCTCAACCGCCGAATTTATCGACGCAGGCGCGATTATCGCCATCGTCATTCTGAACGCCACTCTGGGCATCATCCAGGAAAGACGCGCCGAAGAAGCATTGGCTGCCTTGAAAAAGCTGGCTGCGCCCGAAGCGCATGTCCTGCGCGATGGTCAGCGAATCACCATACCGGGCCGAGAACTGGTTCCAGGAGATATCGTTTATCTCGAGGCGGGCAATTTCATCCCGGCAGATGTCCGCCTGCTCGAAGCAGTTAACTTACGAGTAGAAGAAGCCTCCCTCACCGGCGAATCGCTCCCGGTACAGAAAAATGCCGCCATGCAGCTGGACCCCGAAGCCCCGCTCGGCGACCGGAAAAACACCGCCTTTATGGGCACAACAGTCTCGTATGGGCGTGGCAAAGGCGTGGTGACATCTACCGGCATGAACACCCAACTTGGCCTGATTGCTGAAATGCTGCAATCGGTAGAGACAGAAGAAACCCCGCTCCAGAAACGCCTCGATGAACTGGGAAAAACCCTCAGCGTGGGCGCGCTCATCCTGGTAGCGGTTGTTTTCCTGGTGGCAATCATCAATCGCACCGACATTGGCCTGCTCTTCAGCGCTCCGCTCGAATACTTCGGAGAGTATGTTAAAGAAATCACCGAAGTCTTCATGATTGCCATCAGCCTGGCGATTGCAGCCGTGCCAGAAGGCCTGCCCGCGGTAGTGACGATTTCACTCGCCCTGGGCATGCAAGAGATGATTAAGCGCCATGCGCTCATCCGCAAGTTATCTTCCGTTGAAACTCTCGGTTCGGCGACTACGATTTGCTCCGACAAAACAGGAACTCTCACCCAAAATGAAATGACAGTGACCCGTATTTGGGCAGATGGCCAATTCGTCACAGTCACAGGAACGGGATATGTGCCGCAAGGCGCCTTCCAGGTGGACGGCAAAGTGACCGACATAAAGGAATATCCCTGCATCCTGACTGCGCTCTGGCTTGGAACCATCAACAACGACGCAGAAATCGAAGTCGGCGCCGACAGCACGGCAAAGGCGTATCGCGTCATTGGCGACCCTACGGAAGCAGCGCTCATTGTAGCCGCCGAAAAAGCCGGGGCATTGCACCATGATATCGACCGCGCCTACCCCCGCGAAAGCGAAATCCCCTTCGATTCAGAGCGTAAGCGCATGATAACGGTTCACAGCATTGTGGACCCGCGTCCCGATGACCCCTCTCCGTTCTATAACACTTCCGTAAAAGGCTGGGATGTCGTGGCTGTCAAAGGCGCGCCCGATGTGGTTTTGAAATTATGTACCCAATATCAGACCATGGAAGACCAGGCTGCGCCGCTGACCGAAAAAAAGCGTCAGGAAATCCTGGCAGCCAACGATGCCATGACTCGCGACGCCCTGCGCGTTTTGGGCGTTGCTTATCGCATTGACCGGGACGTGCCAGACACCGAACTGACCCCCGAAATGGTAGAAAACGACCTGGTGTTCGTGGGGCTAATCGGCATGATTGACCCGCCGCGCCAGGAAGTGAAACCTGCCTTGCAAAAAGCCATGCAAGCCGGAATCCGCACCGTCATGATTACCGGCGACTTTCCAAACACCGCCCGCGCCATCGCCGAAGAAATTGGCTTGTTGCGGCCTGGTCACAAAGTGCTGGCCGGAGCCGACCTGGACGGACAAGACGATGAACAACTCCAACGCACCGTCATGGAGACGGACGTCTTCGCGCGCGTCTCCCCCGAACATAAAATGCGCATTGTAGATGCCCTGCAAGCCAATCACCAAATTGTCGCCATGACCGGCGACGGCGTAAACGATGCCCCGGCCATCAAACGCGCCGATATCGGCGTAGCCATGGGCATTACCGGCACCGACGTTGCCAAAGGCGCGGCGGATATGGTACTCACCGATGACAACTACGCCAGCATCGTCTCAGCCGTAGAGCAGGGACGCATCATCTACAGCAACATTCGCAAGTTCGTCTTTTTCCTGCTCTCCAGCAACGTGGCCGAAATTATGATTATCTTCCTGGCAACACTGGCCGGCCTGCCCGCGCCACTAACGGCCATTCAACTGCTGTGGCTCAACCTGGTGACCGATGGCGCACCGGCCCTGGCTCTGGCAATGGAAAAAGGCGACCCCGACATTATGCAGCACAAGCCGCGCCCCAAAGACGAACCCATCATCAATGGCCCCATGCGGCTGGGCATTTTTGTGCAAATGGTCATGCAAACCGGTGTCGTGTTAACTGCATTTCTCGTAGGATTGTATTGGGAACTGGGCTTTAACCCACTCACCACCCTATTCAGCGGCTTTGACTGGTCGCAATACGATGTGCAGACCGCCGAAACGATGGCCTTCCTGACCCTTTCGATGGCCGAACTCTTCCGCGCCTACACCGTCCGCTCCGAACGCGCCTCGCTCTTCACCATTGGCGTGTTCTCCAACAAGTGGATGCAATATGCAGTAGCGGCTTCGGTGACTCTTCTCATATTAGTTTCAATCGTTCCTATCCTGCAGCCCATCTTCAACACCCACAACCCCTCGGCAGCCGAATGGGGCGTGGTGATTGGACTGGCACTGCTCCCAGCCATTGCCGAAGAAATCACCAAATTCTTCCTGCGTCGGCAAAAATCCTAAAAACCAATCTCACGCTGCGCCCTCAAACATCCCGAAGGTTTTCTTCGGGATGTTTTTTGCCTCTTGACAAACATAAGTAAACACTGTATATTTACTGCATAAATATACAGTGTTTACTTATGAGACACAAAATCGCGTATAGATAACCTGATAAGGGAAAAATGGTTGGCCCTATCTAATCACAACAACACCCCCACCTTCAAAGGGCAACCATCGAGAACCCCTGACGGTAATGCGTTGCGCGCATGAGATAGATTTAATCGTAGAAACTTTTATTCAGCAGAAAACAGGAGGCAAAATGTACAACGTTTCAATTACCCGGTTGCGTGTGCGCTCAATATTTTACCTGCCGCTTTTTATTTTTCACGCCATGCGCACCATGTTCCAGGCCCAAAAAGCGCCAGGAATTATGAGCGTGGAAACGCGCTTTGAATGGAACAATGTGGTCTGGACGAAAACCATCTGGCAAGATGAAGCCACCATGAAAAAGTATCGCGGCTCTGGCGCGCATCAGGTTGCCATGCGCCTGCTTTCAGAAATGTGCAATGAAGCAGCCTACGCCCGCTGGCAGCAAGAAACTCCCGACCGGCCTTCCTGGGAAGAAGCGCACCGCCGCATGTTGACCGAAGGTAAACTCTCCAGAGTCAAACATCCTTCTGCGTTACACGCTGCCGGAAAAACCGCACCAGAAACAATGATGCCCGGCTTCGTGCCACCCATGCCACCCGCATAGAAACCGCTAAACATCATCTACCTACCCCGGTTTTAGGAAAAAACACAATGTCTGAACTTCATGTTATTTTCGGCACAGGCCCCATTGGGCGCGCTATCGCAGAGGAATTGACCAGGCAAGGGAAACGCGCTCGCATGGTGAATCGTTCTGGAAAGTTGGACGAACCCCAAGCAGGCGTGGAGATGACCGCCGCCAATTTGTACGACCCGTCCCAGGTGCGACAGGCCGCCCGGGGCGCGGCGGTGGTCTATCAAGCTGCCCAGCCAGCATATCACGAGTGGATTGACAAGTTCCCTCCCTTGCAGAATGCCATCATGGAAGGACTGACCGGCTCCGGCGCGAAACTGGTGCTGGTGGAAAATCTGTATATGTATGGCGAAACGGGCGGGGCACCACTGACCGAATCTACGCCTTATAACACCCGCACCCGCAAAGGAAAATTACGCGCCGAAATGAGCCAGGCAGCATTCAAGGCCCACGCTGCCGGAAAACTACGCGTCACCGCCGGACGCGGCTCTGATTTTTTTGGCCCCTGGGGATTGGGATCAACCATGGGCGAGCGGGTGTTTTACCCACTTTTAGAAGGCAAAGCGGCCAACCTGGTGGGCAAAGTAGATTTGCCCCACACTCACACTTACACCCGCGATTTTGCCCGCGCCCTGGTCATTTTGGGCGAGAGCGCCGAAGCCGATGGGCAAGCCTGGCATGTGCCAAACGACCATCCGCGCGTTACCCAACAACAAATGGTGAAAATGATTGCGGAAGCCGCCGGGGTTGAGACAAAGTTCAGCGCCATGGGCAAATGGATGATGAGGCTGGGTGGGTTGTTCATCCCTGAAGCGAAAGAGTCAGTGGAGATGATGTACGAGTTTGACCAGCCGTTTGTGGTTGATTCGAGCAAATTTGAGCAGACATTTGGCATGAAAGCCACGCCGCTTAAAGAATCCATCCGCGAAACGGTGCAATGGTACCAGCGTCACCCGCTCAAACATTAATCGAGCAGGAATGTTTACAAATTCTTAATCCAACGTTCCAGGGATGATAACTTTCGGACGGTATGCTATGCTTACATTCATCGAAAGCAGGGACATGCCATGTTCAACTCTATCCTCGTAACCGATTTTCGCTGGAACCGCTTGCAGGAACCGGCCCGCCCCTCCAACAAATCCGCCGACCTGATGCGCCTGCTCTCCGCGCTGGATACGGGCTGGAAGATTCTCTCCCCCGTCCGCGCGTTGAATTGCGAGGATACGCACGGCGGTCAGGCGCTGGAAATTGACCTGCTTCAACCCGCCACCGGCGAACTACGCCAGCTGCTCATCAGCCGTCAGGAGAGCGTGGAACGGTTTCTGGACGAAGAAAATATCATCATTCTTGAGCGCTTCTTTTCATAAAATCAAACGTCCCGAAGGAGTAATTCCTTCGGGACGTTTGATTTGAACAAAATTAATTTATTGCCCGGCCTGACCAGTCTGGTAGTAGGTTCCCGTTTCCAGCAAGGAGGGGTCGTTGGCAGCCTGGGCGGCTTTCATTTGGGCCTGGCGCGCCAGATTGGTTGATTCCGCCAAAATCTTGAGAACGTATTCAGGGTTGTGGAATCCCATCGAATTCTCGGCGGAAACATAATCCCAGTAGAACTGTGCTTTGCGGTGCAACAGGCGGGCTTCCTCGAGCAGCGCGGCATCGCTGTTGGGGTTGGCGGCAGCGGTCTTGATGGCGTTGATGGCATCAATGATGGCATCTTCCGTTGCAATCTTGGTATTGTAGGCCTGTTCCTGAATCAGGTTCACGCGTCGCACAACGGCATCCGTATCGGTGTGGCACTGCCCGCAAGCGCGCTGGGGGTTGAGAAGCGGGCTGTGAATGTTGTGCGAGGAATATTTGGCTGCGCCCTCGCGCACATAGGGCATGTGGCAATCGGCGCATGAGACGCCCGCGTTATAGTGCGTGGAACCAGCAGTGTACATTTCAAATTCAGGGTGCTGGGCTTTGAGCATGGGCGTCTTGGTATCGGGATATTCCCAATCCTTGAAGCCCACCTCGGTGTAGTATTCCCACATCTCCTCGACTTTAGTGCCTTTCTCCCATGGGAAAGTCAGATATTTTCCTTCGCCAGCGAAGTAATATTCCACATGACAGTTGGCGCAAACAACCGTGCGCATTTCCTGGCGGGTGAAAGTCTTCCAATCTTTGCCCTGTGCCTGAAGCGCTTCTTCGAGCGCCGGGTTGGTGACAATCAGCCGCATGGTGCCAGCCTCGTGACAGTTCGCGCAGCCAATGCTTTCCGTAACCTTCGGGGTCAGGTCGCCAAAGAAGGTTTTATCGTATTCCGCCATGCCCATTTCGGCCCACAGGCCGGGGTTACTGGCGCTTTTGCACGAGTAACAGGTGCCGGGGGTACGCTTGGGGCTTTCTTTGTCCAAATTGAGGCGCTTGGTGTTGTTAACATCATAAAGCGCCCATTCATGGCCCCGGTCGTCATTGTAATCTTTGCTGAATGGCATTCCAGCAAACAAAATCAACTGGCGCGGGTCACGTTCCAGATGTGAAAAGCCAGAGCCGCCATAAGTGGTGGCAATGTTGTTATCGCGCGTCTTCAGGAACGAAGCATACTGGTTGGGGAAATTGACGCCCCATTTGGACGAATCCGGCTCCATAGCGGCGATTTCAGTCAACGGTTGAATGGCGCGCTGCTGAACCGGCTGGTTGTTGACGAAAATCAACGTTCCAGCCAGCACTGCCGCCAAAACCACAACCAGTCCCGCTAAAATCAGGGTTGTATATTTTTGCATAGCAAATCTCCTCAACGTTTATTTATGAATGGGATAGAGAGATGAATCTTGCAGGGGAAGCAAAGATAAACCACGCGTGCCGTGCGAAACACTGCGGTGACATTCCCAGCAATAGCGGTCATTTCCGTGCGGGCTGCTCACAACCGCATCCACCGTACTCTGATGACAGCGCACGCAATTGTCCTGAATAATACCCCTGGTATGCTCTGTGGCACGAATCACGTCGGGCGTCTGCCCGGTGCTGAAAACATACACGTCATGGAAACCGGTGCGCGCCTTCTCCGCGTAATATGAGACGACGTTATCATGCGGCAGGTGACAATCAACGCATTCCGTCCAGTTCTTGTGCGGGGCATGGAACCAGTTTTCGTACATATCATCCATAACGTGACAATTAGCACACGTTTCGGGGCTGCTGCCTGCAAAGGCAACCGCATCGGTAACATACGCAAACAAGCCCAGGGCAATCACAGCAAAAAGGATGGCAATCATGGGAAGGTATTTGGTCATGGCGTATCCTTTTCGATAAAATTAATCTTTAATTAATCATACTATGGAGGTTTCAGAAGATTTGTGACTTTCATCACAGAACAGGTCTTCCATCTTGATTTATATCAATATAGACAAAGTTCGTCAAAATTTCCAGTGCATTTTGTCACTATGGCGGGTGAATTCCAGAGATGACATTTGAACAAAAAAACTGCCAAAACCGCGTCAACCATCTAAAATGCAATATACTTGAAGCAGACATTTATTCGTTCTACTCGCCCTGTTCAACCATCATGAAACAGTATTTTTTAAGTCTGCTGGTTCCCCCCACATTCGATGATGAATCCAAAACCATCCTCGCAAGCCGCTTATTTGAGGTTCTGCATGGAATAATTTTTCTAAGCGCAGTTTTCGCCATTCCGTTTCGGTTATTCCCAGGCGTGTTTACGTCTCGTTTTCCAACAATCGCCATCATTGTCATACCAATGAGCATCCTGCTGCTGGAACTTGTCCGGCGCGGCTGGATACGCCTGGTCAGCTACGCCCTGATTGCCATGCTTTGGCTGATTGTCACAATTGGCTCGGCGACAGCAGGGGGAGTTCGGGCGCCTATTTTCATGGGCTACCTGGTTATCATCGTCATTGCGGGCTTGCTGATGGGCAGCAGGGCCATCTTCATCGTCTCGGCAATGAGCATTTTGAACGGTTTTGGCCTGGCATACGCGGAAGAGAAAGGGCTTTTACCACCGCCCGGCATCACCTATACATCCTATTCCGTTTTCATGATTTATGCTTTCTTCAGTCTGTCAGTGCTTGTACTTCAGCAAATGAACTGGCGAAACCTTCAGTCGGCGCTGACCACCTTGCAAAACGAGTTACAGGAACGTCAACGGGCAGAAAGAGACCTTAAGCAGCGCGCCAACGAAATGTTCCTGCTTTATCAGATGGGAAAAGCGCTCACCGCCGGGGAAAACCTGTATGAAGCCCTACGCGCGCTGGTAAAAGAACTCAAACAAACAATGACCGTAGATGCATTCTATGTCGGGCTGTACGACGAACCATCTAATTCGATTTCTTTTCCCCTCTACCTCAGCCTCGACCAGGAATTAAACATTCCCCCGCGCAATTTGAGTCAGCAGCCCGGCCTGACAGCGCATGTCATTCAAACCCGGCAAACACTTTATCTTCCTGATGTTCAACTGCCAGAAATCCGTCAAAAGTTTAATATCGTTGTCATCGCCGACCCTAACATCAGCACTTATACTGGCATTCCCCTCATTAACGAAGGCCGCATTCTGGGAATTATGTCGGTGCAAGCGCGCCGCCCTTATGCTTACACGGAGGAACAAACGCGCATGCTGGAAACACTCGCGTCCCAGGCAGCTATCGCAGTTGAAAAATATGACCTTTTGGGACGCCTGCAAAAAGAACTGGCAGAACGCAAGCAGGTAGAAATTGCCCTGCGCGAGAGCGAAGCCCGCCTTCGGACCATCATCGCCCAACTTCCGTATGATTTATGGGTTTGCGATGCAGAAAGCCGCTATATCATCGTTAATGGAGCCGACCGCAACTACCCATCCCAAGCCCTTGGTAAAACTGCGCTGGAGATAGACAGCATTCCATTAGAAAAACGCCAGGAATGGCAGGACGAACACCAGCGCGTTTTGCGCGGCGAAACGATTTATAAAGGCCCTTTCGATGAGACCATCGATGGCAAAAGAAAAAGCTTCATCGTCACGATAGCACCCATCACCGTGGACGAGCATATTATTGGCTTAATCGGAATGCGCATTGATGTCACCGAATTGCGGCGCGTCGAAGAACAAACGCGCCATCTCAACGAGCAACTCGAACAACGCGTTATCGAACGCACCGCCGAGCTCGAACAGGCCAACCGCGAAATGCAGGCTTTCTCTTACTCCATCTCGCACGACCTGCGTTCTCCTTTACGAGCCATTCGCGGGTTTGGCCAAATTCTCAAAGAAGAATTTGAAAATCAATTAGACCCTCAAGGCAAAACCTATCTCGAACGAATGCTTCAAGCCGCCGAAGAAATGAATGGCCGGATAAACAGCCTGTTGGGCCTCTTCAGCTTAAGCAAAGCCAATTTGCACCGTCAGAAATTGGATTTGAGCGCCGAAGCCTATTCCATCATAGAATCGTTCCAACATGCCGAACCAGGCCGGTCGGTCAACTTTCGCGCCGCCGAAGGTCTGATGGTCAATGCCGACCCAATCCTGATTCGCAATGCGCTGGAAAACCTGCTCGGCAACGCCTGGAAATACTCCGCGCGGACTCCCAACGCGTGCATCGAATTTGGAGCGGAAACCCAAAACAATGAAATAACTTACTTCGTGCGCGATAACGGCGCCGGGTTTGACATGCAATACGCCGACAAACTTTTTCAGCCTTTTCAACGTCTGCACCACGCCGAGGAATACCCCGGCCACGGCATTGGGCTGGCCACCGTTCAGCGCATCATCCAGCGCCACGGAGGCCGCATTTGGGCCAAATCCAGCCCCGGCCAGGGGGCCACATTCTATTTCACGTTAGGCAAAATCTAATGCGCCCAATCACAACAGCAACACTGCCCGAGGAGAACCTTATGCCAGAACGAGTTTATGACTATATCATCATCGGTTCCGGCTTTGGCGGGTCGGTTTCGGCCATGCGCCTGACCGAAAAAGGCTATTCGGTACTGGTATTAGAGAAAGGCAAACGCTTTCAAGACGAAGATTTCGCCAAAACCAACTGGCAGTTTTGGAAATACATCTGGATGCCAGCCATTGGCGCGCATGGCATTTTACAAATCGCCATCCTGAACGGAGTGATGGTTCTGCACGGAGCAGGAGTTGGCGGCGGCAGTTTGGGATATGCCAACGTGCTGGAAGTCCCCTCCGAAGAGACCTTCGCCACCCCAGCCTGGAACACCCCCCTCCCCTGGGGAAAAGTACTGAAACCGCATTACGACACGGCCCGCCACATGCTCGGCGCGGCCCGCAACCCCAAACTGTGGAAAGCCGATGAAATTTTGCGTCAGATTGCCGCCGGGCGCGGCATGGAAGACACGTTTCGAGCGACCGATGTGGGCGCATACTTTGGCGAACCCGGCCAAACCGTGCCAGACCCCTACTTCAACGGCAGGGGCCCGGCACGCGCCGGCTGTCGTCACTGCGGCGGATGCATGGTCGGCTGCCGCTACAATGCCAAAAACACCCTGCCCAAAAATTACCTCTATTTTGCGGAAAAGTGGGGCGCAAAGGTGATGGCCGAGGTGGATGTGACCGAGGTCAGGCCCGTGAACGCAGACGGGGCGCGCTACGAGGTTGTCTTCCAGCCCAGCACCAGGCCAATCAAACGGAAACAGACAGCCAGGGCGAAAAATGTTATCTTCTCCGCCGGGGTGATGGGGACGATGAACCTGCTCCTGCGCCTGCGCGATGTCAAAAAGTCGCTTCCCCATCTCTCGCCCCGCCTGGGCGACCAGGTGCGCACCAACAGCGAGGCCCTGCTCGGCTCGGTGGCGCGCGGGTCAGACGTTAACTACTCCGAAGGCGTTGCCATCTCTTCCATTTTCAACGCCGACGCCGAAACGCGCATCGAACCTGTGCGCTACCCGGATGGCTCATCGCTCATGCGCTTTTTAGGCGCCCCACTCATCTCAGACGCTACCAGCGTGCCAGCCCGCATTGGCCGCACGCTGACCTGGGTTTTTCGCCATCCGATAGATTTCCTGCGCGTGATGGTTCTGCCCGGCTGGGCGCACAACGCCACCATCCTGCTCGTTATGCAACATGTGGATAATGCCCTCAAATTCCGAATTGGCCGCTCCTGGTTGACCGGTTTTCGGCGCGGGTTGGTTGCCATCCGTGACGAAGCCCGCCAGGTGTTGGCGCGCGTGGACGTGGGACACGACGTAGTGCGCGAATTTTCCCATCGCATCAACGGCGTGCCGCTCGGCTCAGTGACAGAAAACGTCTTCAACCTGCCCACCACTGCTCACATTCTTGGCGGCGCGCCAATTGGCCGGGATGCCAGCGAGGGCGTGGTAGATGAAAACTTCCAGGTTCATAATTATCCCGGCCTCTACATCATTGATGGGTCAATTATGCCCGCCAACCCGGGCGTGAACCCCAGCCTGACGATTACCGCCCTGGCAGAATATGCAATGAGCAAGATTGAAAGCAGGGCGAGATAAATCTCTCGCCCTGCCATGCGCCATGCCCGACATTACCAGGCGTAAGCATTGGGCGCTTCGCCGCCGGGGCCGGGGAAGATTTCATCCAGTTTCTTGAGCGTTTCCGCATCGAGTTGAATTTCGGTGGCGTGCACGGCGCTTTCCAACTGCTCCAGTGTGCGCGGCCCGATGATGGGCGCGGTGACGATTGGGTTGTGCAACAGCCAGGCCAGCGCCACTTCGCCGGGGGCGTGGCCCAATTCGCGGCACAAGGCTTCGTACTTCTCCAGCTTTTCGCGGTTCTTTTCCACTTCCTTCTCAAAATGCTCGCCCATGCGCCGCCCGGCCTGCGCTTTTTCCAGCGCGCCGCCCAGCAGGCCGCCTCCCAGCGGACTCCACGGAATTAACCCCAGCCCATAGTGGCGGCAGGCGGGGATGACTTCCAACTCAACCATGCGGTTGTTAAGGTGGTAAATGCTCTGCTCGCTCACCAGCCCCATCATCCCGCGTTTGGAGGCTTCCTGGCAGGCAGTGGCGATATCCCAACCAGCGAAGTTACTGGAGCCAACATAGACGACTTTGCCTTGCTTCACCAGACTGTCGAAGGCCTGCCAGGTTTCATCCCAGGGGCAATCGCGGTCAATGTGGTGCATCTGGTACAGGTCAATCCACTCGGTTTGCAGGCGCTTCAGGCTGCCTTCGCAATGCTTGCGGATTTTATAGGCCGAGAGACTGCGCCCATCGCTGTTGACTTCTTTGCGGTTAGCCTTGCGCGAGACGGGGTTATAGACCTTCGTCGCCAGCACGACCGCCTCGCGCCGCCCCCCACCCTGCGCGAACCAGCGCCCGATGATTTCTTCGGTCAGGCCGTGTTCCACGCTCCAGCCATAGACATCGGCGGTATCGAAAAAGTTGATGCCCAATTCCAGAGCACGGTCCATAATTTTGAAACTGTCTTCCTCACTGGTTTGCCAGCCGAAGTTCATGGTGCCGAGGCACAGGTTGCTGACCAGAACGCCATGCTTGCCTAAACGTTTGTTGGTGATAGCCATAGGTAACTCCTTTTGTTTTGTATTGAGATTCTCTTACTGGTGTCCGACCACGCGGTGCGGCTGATAGGGTTCTTCCAGATAACTCATCTCTTCCTGGCTCAGGCGAACCGAGAGGGCCGCCACGGCATCTTCGAGATGAGAAATCTTCGTTGCCCCAATAATCGGCGCAGTGACGGGCGGCTTGTTCAGCAGCCAGGCCAGAGCCATTTGGGCGCGCGGCACGCCATGTTTTTGGGCAAGTTCCGCGACCCGTTCAATGATGGGACGGTCAATTTCGGCGGCGGCCTCGTATTTCAGTTTCTGAATCTGGTCGGTTTTGGAACGCATGGTACTCTCAGCCCAGTCGCGCGTCAAGCGTCCCGAGGCCAGCGGGCTGTAGGGAATTGAACCAATCCCCTCGGCGCGGCAGAGCGGCAGCATCTCGCGCTCTTCTTCGCGGTAAATCAGGTTGTAGTGATTTTGCATTGAGACGAAGCGCGTCCAGCCGTGTTTTTCGGCCACATGCAGCGCCTTCTGGAACTGCCAGGCCCACATGGCCGAAGCGCCAATGTAGCGGGCCTTGCCCGCGCGAACGACATCGTTGAGGGCCTCCAGCGTCTCTTCGATGGGCGTTTCGTAATCCCAGCGGTGAATCTGGTACAGGTCGACGTAATCCGTCCCCAGCCGCCGCAGGCTGTTATCTATCTCGGTCAGAATGGCCTTGCGCGACAGTCCGCCGCCGTTGGGGTCTTCACGCATCTTGCCATGCACTTTGGTAGCGATGACCACTTCCTCGCGCCGGGCAAAATCCTTGAGCGCGCGGCCCAAAATCTCCTCGCTCACCCCCAGAGAATAGACGTTGGCCGTGTCAAAGAAATTGATACCCAGTTCAAGGGCTTTCTGGATGATGGGACGGCTGCTTTCCTCGTTCAGCACCCATTTGTGAATCCAATGCCCGGCGTCGCCAAAGCCCATGCAACCCAGGCAAATGCGCGAGACTTTCAGGCCGGTGTTGCCAAGTCGTGCGTATTCCATGTGTTTCTCCTTGATTACACATCCAATTTCCGGTTACCCAGCCACTTGACCATTTCGGGATTGCGATGGTCGAAGAAGGCGCTGGTTTTCGTATCCAATGCCGCAATGGCGGCCATATCCTCGGCGCTCAATTCGAAATCGAACACATTGATGTTCTCCAGCATCCGCTCTTTGCGGGCCGATTTTGCCAGGGCAACAATGCCGCGCTGAATCACCCAGCGCAGAATGACCTGCGCCACACTTTTGTTGTGTTTCGCGGCGATGGAGAGCAGGGTTTCGTTTTGGAAAATGTTGTTGCGGCCCTCGGCAAACGGCGCCCAGGCTTCAACGGCGACCTGGTTCTCCTGGAAAAACTTCTGCGATTCGATTTGCTGGTGGAACGGATTGACTTCGATTTGATTGACCGCCGGGGTCACTTCGTTGTGAATGATTAAATCCATCATCCGGTCGGGGTGAAAGTTGGAAACCCCAATGGCGCGGATTTTGCCCTGCCGGTAGAGTTCCTCCATGGCGCGCCATTCTCCATAGACATCGCCATAGGGTTGGTGAATCAGGTACAGGTCAACGTACTCCAATTGCAGGCGGTTGAGCGACCGCTCGAAGGCCTTGAGCGCACCTCCGTAGCCATCCCGCTGAATCCACAGTTTGGTGGTGATGAACAATTCCGCGCGCGGCAGGCCGCTTTGCCGGATTGCCCTGCCCACCGCTTCTTCGTTCTGGTACGAGGCCGCCGTGTCAATGTGGCGGTAGCCGCTTTCGATGGCCTCGATGACGCTTCTTTCGCATTCAGCGGGGTCGGTGATTTGAAAAACGCCAAAACCCAAAATGGGGATTTCAACGCCGTTGTTCAATTTGACCGTTTGCATGATTTTCTCCTTAACTGGGGCGCTGTTCCGGGGTCAACAGCCGGGTGAACGAAAGCGAGGCCAGCTTCCAGCGGTCTTCCTCCTGCACATACACTTCCGTCACCATAAAGGGGTTGGTAACCTCGTTTCCGCCCACCACGGCCAGCAAAGTAATGCGATTCAAAAGAACAGCCGTCGAGCCAATGATATTCACCGACACTTCGTGAATGTCGGCTTGTTTGTAATGAATCCCGCCGCTGGCGATGATTTCCATTTCACGCGCTTTGTCCCAGGCGCCGCCCATGTGGACAAAGACCGATTTTTCATGGAAAAGCGCGTCCAGGGCGGCGGTGTCGCGCTCGGCCATCCAGCCCCACTTCTCTTTAGAGAGGGTGATGACTTCTTGTTCCAGGCTTGTATTTGCCATCATTCGTTCCTTTGCCTTTCCAGTTCAACTACTTTTCGAAAACCTCGCGCGCCACCCTGACGGCTGACATCGCCCGCGGCCACCCGGCGTAGAAAGCCAGGTGAATGATGACCTCTGCGAGTTCCTGCTCGGAAAGGCCATTTTCCTTTGCCCGCTTCAGGTGGCCGGTCAGTTGCTCGGTGTTTCCGTTGGCAATCAGCGCGGCTACCGTCACCAGGCTGCGATCGCGCTTCGACAGTTCTTTCCGTTCCCACACATCGCCAAACAACACATCATCCGTGAGTTCCGCCAGTTTGGGCGCGAAACCGCCGACCAGTTTTTGCGCGGCTGATAATTCTGGGTCATCTTGAGAAGGACCGCTTTTGCCAGGCTGACGCTTTTCCATTTTCCTCTCCTTTTTTTACACCAAATCAATCCGGTCTGGACGAATGAGAACGCGCGCCCCACCCTGCGAGAATTGGGGCTGCGGGTCGTTGTTCCAGCGATAAATTTCAATCATTTCAACGCCCAATCTTTCCATCAGCCGCCGCAAATCCTTCCAAAGGGCTATCTCATTATGTGGGCTGGCTTTAGTCAGTCCATGCTTTTCTTCAACGCCAATTGCGTCACAGGTGCAAACATATTCAGTCATTTTGGGTTTCCTTTCACTCTTGCTTATTCCTGCGCCATTTTCTTCTCTTTGGTCAGGATGGCTTTTTCGTACACTTCGATTTTATGATTCAGCAAATCGAGCGTCTTTTGCAATTGCTGAATGCGCGCCACCAGCAAATCGCGCTGCTCGGCCAGGATTTCTTTGCGCGCTTCGATGGTGCTATCACCCTGTTCAATCAACTGCATATAATCAATCAGCACCTCAACAGGCAGGCCGGCGCTTCTCATGCACTTGACGAATTCCACCCGCCGCAGGTCGAGTTCACCGTATTCCCGAATCCCATTCTCGGCCCGGTGGACGCGCGGCAGCAGACCAATCCGCTCATAGTAGCGCAGGGTATCAATAGAAATGCCATATTTTTCACTGACTTCCGCGATTTTCATGGTTCACCTCGTTGAAAATAGTGTAACACCTGGAGTCGACTCAAAGTCAAGGGATTTTTACCCAAATTGGGATTTGGCTCTGATAAAATCACAAGAAATATGAAAGACTTTTCTCCCACCCGCAACTTTGCCCTGGCGCTTGACACCGCCGACCCCCTGGCGCGCTTCCGCGCTGAATTTGACCTGGCCGACCCTGACCTCCGTTATATGGATGGCAACTCGCTCGGGCGTCTCCCCCTAAAAACCGCCGCGCGCCTGCAAAAAATCACCGCCGACGAATGGGGACGCAACTTGATTCGCGGCTGGAATACGGGCTGGTACGAAGCCCCCGCCCGCATTGGAGATAAAATCGGGCAACTGATGGGCGCAGCCCCTGGGCAGGTCATCGTGTCCGATTCAACCTCGGTCAACCTTTACAAACTGGCCCATGCCGCGCTGCAAATATTGGCTACGCGCCCCAAAATCATCACCGACCGCCTGAATTTCCCCTCAGACATTTACATTTTGCAGGGTTTGCGCTCAGACTCCAGGATACAAATCATCCCCTCCAGCGCTGACGGCCTCGCCCCCGACCTGGACGCGCTGCGCGCCGCTCTGGATGAACAAACCGCCCTGGTCACGCTCTCGCACGTTGCCTTCAAAAGCGGCTATCTGTATAACATGGCCGAAATCACCCGCCAGGCGCATCAAACAGGCGCCCTGGTCTTGTGGGATTTGAGTCATTCCATCGGAGTCGTCCCCATCGAATTAGATGCCTGGGATGTAGATTTTGCCATCGGCTGTACTTACAAATACCTGAACGGCGGCCCCGGTGCCCCGGCCTTTCTCTACGTCAACCGACGGCTTCAATCTGAAGCAATTTCCCCCATCTGGGGCTGGTTCGGGCAAACCCGGCCTTTCGATTTCAGCCTGAACTATGCCCCCGCGCCCGGCATTGCCCGTTTTTTGGCAGGCACGCCGCCGATTTTGTCCTTGCTTGCCATCGAACCGGGCGTGGAACTCATTCTGGAAGCGGGAATCCCTGCCATCCGCCAGAAATCGATTGAATTAACGGAATACTTCATCCGCCTGGCGCAGGACAAACTCTTTGGGCGAGGGTTCATGCTCGGTTCACCGCGTCAGGCCGAAGAGCGCGGCAGTCACGTCAGTTTGCGTCACCCTGAAGGCTACCGCATCAACCGCGCGCTCATCGAAGAGATGAACATCATCCCCGATTTCCGCGAGCCAGATAACATCCGCTTCGGCTTCGCGCCGCTCTACACCCGTTTTGAGGATGTTTGGGAAACCGTTGAGCGGCTTCAGCGGGTGGTGGACGAGAGATGGTATGAGAAGTATCCCAAAACAAAACTGGCCGTCACCTAGCAAAATTCAATCGAACTTCAATTTAAAACCTGCCTGTTTTGCAGTATGATAGAAAAATAACTTATCGGTTCTACAAGAGGCCCTCATGAAAAACACCCAGGCGCGTGGAAAAATCATTCAGCACCCTTTTGCCGCCCTCATGCAAGGCGCGCGTGTAGAGACATACCACGAAGAGCAAAAACCAGATGGCCTGGAACTGGTACTGGAGGTACAAGGGCTGGAAACCGAAACTTCGACCCTGTTTGAGCGCGAAGGCGTGCTGCATGAGCGCATTCACGGCAGGTTCGTTCCGTTGCGTTTGCGATTCAAAGGGGTCGAATCGCTGCGCCAGAACGGTTTTTTCTCAAACCTGGAAAAAGTCCCCAAAGATGACCCGGCGCGGATTATCCGCGATATGCTTTGCTGGGTGCAGCCGGGCAAACCCGAGCCTTTTTACCTTTTTTACATGAACTCGCCGGTTTCGGGGTCGTTGCGGTTTTATGCCCAACAGGTCAGACGGGAAAAGCGCACCGGTGAACCAACACCTGCCAGCATAGAACGCGATTGGTCGCCTGCCCCGCCCATGAAAACCGGTTTCGTGCCAGAACCGCAAGAACTCTACAAAAAATTTGCCGGAGACCCGGTGACGGTGTTCATTAACGGTAAGCCTCGCCACCGCCTGCTCTTCGTGGGCGGGGTGGAAACCCAATCGCGCCAGCGCCCGGAAGTAGATGCGGTGTTGAACCTGGGCGAAGAACCGAGCATTTGGGCCAAGGGGGGCCAAACCTACCCGGAAGACCGCTGGGTGCAAAAAGGCGAAGGCAAAGATGCCATGACCATCCCTGAAATTCGCGGCGAGGCGCAATGGGTGATTGACCGCCTGCGGGCCGGAAAAAAGGTGCTGGTGCATTGCGTAGCCGGGATGAATCGCTCGGCGGCCGTGGCCTGCGCGGCAGTGATGATGCTGGAGGGCCTCAGCGCGGAGGAAGCGCTGGAACGAGTGCGCGCTCATCACCCCTGGTCGCGGCCCGACCCGGCGCACTGGATTCGATTACGAGCAATGAGCGCAGCCAAAAAATAATTTACAAGTGCGGCGCGGGCCACTTCTTGATGATTTCGGCCCCTGGCGGATGAATTTTCTTTGCGCGAAACGGATACCAGCCCAACTCGGCCCGCACCGCCTGCTCCTTAAACTCCGTCGAACCCCAGATAAGCGAAGCCCCAAAGGCGCCGGTTAATGCTGAAGCCCAGTCATTCGCCAGGAACAGCGAACCCGCCACCAGCAGGAAGCCCAAACCCATCACATACGGCCACCATAAATAGCCAAAATAACGCTCGCCGCGAATCACCCATACGAAGCCCAAACCGATGACAAACAAAGTTGCAACGCCAATGAAAATGCCAAAGAAGTTCATGTCAGTATCCAGTTATCAGTTATCAGTTATCAGTTATCAGTTATCAGTTATCAGTGTTCAGTGTTCAGTCATCAGTCTGGCGGCTTCTTCGGGTGACACGGGGCGGCCAAACGGATTGCGTTTGAGCAGGTCGAGGGTGGTTGCGGAAGGGAAATTTGCCAGAATGCGCGCATGGCGCGGGTTGGATGGATTCGCCGGGGCGTGGCCGATTTTGACGCGCTTCTCTTGCCGGTGGAACTCGTAGGCATCCCACAGCAAAGTCACGCCCAAAATGCCCAGCGCGGCTGAAACGGAAACGGATTCAGCCAGGAGCGCGCCCGCCCACATTCCCGCCCCCAGCAAAATGCAAATCCCCATCGCCGGGCGAATATCCGCTACCCGCGCTTCAAAATAACGCACGGCCACATGCCCCCACCAAATGCCAAGAAAGGTTGCCAGAGCGGCGGAGACGCCAGTCAGGTTCATTTCCATTCCACGCAATCCTCTCACATTTTTGAGTAATTATGAGTCCACTGAAAAAAGGTTCTCGCAAGGACGTTTCACGCAGAGCGCGCAAAGACCGCACAGATTTTTTGCCTGTTCCGCATCTAAAAGCGTCATTTTTTGTTGAATTTGCATTTTTTAACTCTGCGCGCTCCGCGCGTCTCTGCGTTAAGTGGTTTTTGCAGTAAAGTCAATTATAAAATTCAGGCTTTCATTTGCCCAAATTCTCAACAAACTCTTAACCAAACTTATCAAAACCTCCATTAACCATTCATCCCGCTTCTACTACAATCTTTTTACCAACCGAGGGAGCCATCCTGTTCAAGGAGTGGCTTTTTTATGTTTGATGTCATCATCATCGGCGGCGGCATCACCGGCCTGAGCGCCGCCTGGGAACTGCAACGCAGCCACCCCAGCGCCCGCTACGCCCTGCTCGAAGCCTCGGGCCGCTGGGGCGGCAAAATCATCAGCCGCGCCATCCAGGCGGAAGGCAAAACCTTCCTCGTCGATGGCGGCCCCGACACCCTCGTCACCCGCAAACCCGAAACCTGGGCGCTCACCAGCGAACTCGGCCTCGAGGCACAGATTGCCGTCCCGGCCTCCGAGACCAAAAACATCTACGTGCTCGACGGCGGCCAAATCCACCCCATCCCGCTCAACCCGGCGCTCTTTTTCAGCACCCCGCTGCTCACCTGGCGCGGGCGTTTGCGCTTAATGGCCGAACCCTTCCAGCCCGCCCGGCGCGATGACGGCGACGAATCGCTGGCCGAGTTCGTCACCCGCCGCCTGGGCCGCGAAGCGCTCGAAAAATTCATCGGCCCGGTGCTGGGCGGCATCTACAACACCGACCCAACCCGTCAGAGCATCCTGGTCTCCTCGCCGGTCACGCGTGAAATGGAAAAGGAATCGGGCAGCCTGGTGCTTGCCGCCCTGGCGCGCGCCTTCACAAAACCCCAAGGCCCCAAAAAGCCGCGTTTTATCAATTATGAAAAAGGGATGGAGCAACTCCCCGCCACGCTGGCCGCGCAGCTCACAGGGACTCTGCGCCTGAACACTCCCGCCGCGCGCCTCGACCGCGCCGGGGCCGGTTTCGCCGTCAAACTGGCATCGGGCGAAACGCTGGAAGCGCGTACCGTCATCCTCGCTACGCTGGCAAATGTTTCGTCAAAACTGCTGCGTGAACTGGCCCCCGAACCCGCCATCCGCCTGGCCGGAATTCATCACGAAAACATCGGCACCCTCTCGCTCGTTTACCGCGAAAGCGATATTCCCGCCAAACCGGTCATCAACGGCCTGATGATTCCCCGCCGCGAAAAGCGCGCCATCGACGCCATCACCGTCACCTCGCGCAAACAGCCCGAACGCTCCCACGATGGCTATACGCTCCTGAGAGTCTTTTTCGGCGGCGCAAAACCCGAACTCGTCACCCAGGACGATGAAACCCTGCTCCAAACCGTGCGAGCCGAGCTAAAAGATTTGCTCAACCTCCAGGCCGCGCCCCTGGCCCAGGCCGCCTTCCGCTGGGAAGCGGGCTTCCCCCAGGCCACTGTCGGCCACCTCGAGCGGGTTGCCGCCCTTGAAGCGGCCCTGCCAAAGGGTATTTTCCTTGCCGGAAGTTCCTATCGCGGCATCGCTGTCCCCGATTGCATTAAGCAGGGGCGCGAGGCGGCGAAAAAAGCCATCCAGCCGCTGGTCGAGTAGCCGCGCACCTTGCGGCATACCGAGACCAGCGGCTATTTGGTCTCGACACTTGCGCCTGCGCTACAAGTGCAGGTGTACGGGCGCAAGAACAGCGCCCTACTCGACCATCTTATTCTCCATAACCAAAGGATTCTCTCCATGTCGCGTCTCCTCAACAACCTCCGTCTGGCCCTGTTCCCCATTGCCTATGCCCTGAGCGGCGTGCTGATTGGCAGCACCCTCAACCGCATCATGATTGCCGACCTGGGCTATTCGGCCACGCTCGTGGCTGTCTTTTTCGCCATCCCGCTGCTGGTCTCGCCGGTGCGCATCTGGGTTGGCTACCGTTCCGATGGCTTTCCGCTGTTCGGCAAGCGCCGCGAGCCGTACATCGTGCTTGGGGCGCTGCTGATTGGGTTGGGCATCCTGGCCATCGCCAACCTGATTACCTTCGGCAGTTCCGCCTGGATGCTGGCCGGGGTGGCGCTGGCTTTTCTGCTCTACGGGCTGGGGCGCAACCTCGGTCACAACACCTTCCAGGCCCTGGTGGCCGAGCGCTACGAGGGCGCAGCCCGCTCCCGCGCCGCCACGCTCTACGAAGTGGCGACCATGCTGGGGATGGTGATGGGCGCGGGCGTCATCAAAGGGGCGTTAAAAGTCTACGAACCGGAAAAACTGGTCAGTGTGGCGTTAGGAGTGGCTGCCGCAGTGTTGATTCTGGCCTTCGTGGGCGCCATCCGCCAGGAGCAGAAAAATCCAATCAGCCAGGCTGCCGCCGAAAAAGCCCGCGAAGTCAAATTCAGCCAGGCTTTTCGCGTGGTGGTGCTGGCCGACCCGCAGGTACGCCTGTTCTTTGGCATCGTCGTGCTGACCTTCGTCGGCACGCTGGCCCAGGATGTGCTGCTTGAACCGTTCGGCGCGCTGGTGCTGAACATGGAAGTCGGCGCGACCACCGGGCTGACGCAATACTGGGGCATCGGCGTGCTGCTGGCAATGCTGGCGAGCGGGTTGTTCCTGCTTAAGGCGCTCGGCCACCTGCGCGTGATGCGCGCCGGGATGCTGCTCTCGGTGCTGGCTTTCGCCGGGCCGCTTGCCGCCGGTCTGACCGGGAACGTGGGCCTGTTCAAAGGCGCGGTTTTTGTGATGGGCCTGGGCACCGGCCTGGCCGGAGCCGGGATGTTGAGCGGCGTGCTGAACTTCACCACCAAAATCCGCGCCGGGATGCTGGTGGGCGTGTGGGGCGTGGCGAACATGACCGGGCACGCCTTCGGCTCGCTGCTGGGCGGCGTCATCGTTGATAGCGTGCGCGCGCTGACCGGCTCGGCCTTTGCTGCCTACGGAACGGTTTTCGGTCTCGAAATGCTCATCCTGCTGGTCGCCTTCACGCTCTCCTTCCGGCTCAATATCGAAGACTCGCGGGCCAGCGCCGAGGAAAAAGAAGTGCTTGCCACGGCGGCGGCTGATTAACACAGAAGGCTGGTCTCAATACGCCCTTCGCTGGGTTTCGACACGGTGAGCGAAAGACGAACCGTCAACCACCAGCTCAGGGCTACTCGACCAACTTTTGCCCAAATTCCCCCTTCTCCCGGTTTCAGGAGAAGGGGCGAGAGCCTTAAAACCAAATTGTCCATCAAATAGTACAAATCAGGGATGAATGACGCCCATAAACGCTGTACAATAGCCCCTGTGAGAACCAACACGCCTTCCACCTATCGCGGGAAAAACCTTGGGCTGGTCAAAACAGCGCGTTATGGCTGGATGCTACTGGCCGCCTTTACCGTTTTCCTGTTCGGCATGGGCATCCGCCCCTCCTTCGAAACCGGCTTGCGCCTGCTGCCTGAAACCCAGGCCAGCCTGCAAGCCGCCGGAATTCCGCTCAGCGCGCCCGCTTACATCCTCGTCGGGCTGGATGTACTGACGTTGGGCTTTTTCCTGTCCATTGCGGGCCTGCTGGTCTGGCGGCGCGGTGATGAACCCGGCGCGCTGGTGGTAGCCGCCATGCTGCTCTGCACCGGCGGCCTCTACACCGGCCCCACCGCCAACGGCGACCTGCCCAACTGGCTGCTCGCCATCCTGCCCGGGCTGGCCGAAACCTTCCAGGCCTGGTTTGTCTACCTTTTCCCCGATGGCCGCCCCGTCCCGCGCTGGGCCTGGTGGTTCCTGCTGCCTCTCCCCTTCTGGCGCATCGGCATCTGGATTGTCGACTACTTCCCCACCTACAAAACCATCCCGCACACCGCCGAAAACTACAGCTACACTCCGCAGGCCGCCTGGGATATTGGCCTGTTTGTGCTCCTGCTGGCGCTCGGCGTCGCCGCCCAGGTTTATCGCTACCGCAACATCTCCAAACCAGCCCAGCGCCAGCAGACCAAATGGGTCTTGTTCGGCGCGGCGCTGACCCTGGCCTTCGTTGGGACATACGTTATCATTTTCAACGTGCTGGGCTATGCCGAAAACGCCCCGCTCCAGGTTTCGCTGATTGCCCGCGCCCTGAGGCAGGTCTCGTTGATGATTGTGCCAGCCACGCTGGCGATAGCCGTGCTGCGTTACCGCCTGTGGGATATCGACTTTGCCATCAATCGCTCGCTGGTTTATGGAACGCTGACCTTCATTCTGGCGGCCCTGTTTGGCGTCAGCCTGTTTTTGACCTCGCTCGTGCTGGGGAATTTTTCGGGCTACCCGTGGCTGGCCTTCGCGTTTTCGAGCATTTTATTCGCCCTGATTTTCCAACCCACCCGCCGCGCCGTGCAGCGTTTTGTTGACCGAAATTTTTACCACATCTACATTGATTACCAGCAGGCGCGCCCCACCCGCCTGCCGCCGCTCGATGCAGTTTCCTTCCCAAAAACCGATTTCAGCGCCTACACCAACCTGGAACTGGCCGGGCGCGGCGGCATGGCCGAAGTGTACCGCGCCATGCACCCCACCCTGCAGCGCCAGGTCGCCATCAAACTGATGCGCGAACGAATGGAGAACATCCCCGGCCACGAGCAAATTTTTGAGCGCGAAGCCGCCACCCTGCGCGAACTGGAACACCCTAACGTCATCCGCATCTACGACGCCGGGGAAAGCAACGGACGCCCCTACCTGGTGATGGAATTTATTGACGGGCCGGTGCTCAACCGCCTGCTCGAACAACCCGAAAAACTCGACCCGCCCACCATTCGCGCCATCCTGAAAGGGATTGCCGCCGCCCTCGACTACCTGCACCAGAAAAACATCGTCCACCGTGATGTCAAACCCGGCAACATCCTGCTCGACCAAAACAGCGAGTCTCCCCGTCCCGTCCTGACCGATTTCGGCCTGGCCAAACTGATTGGCGATACCACCATCGCCTCGCAAAGCGGCATTGCCGGTACTTTTGCCTACATCTCGCCGGAGCAAATTCAGGCCCGCAAAGACCTGGATGGCCGCGCCGATATTTATTCCTTCGGCGTGATGGCCTTCCAACTCCTCACCGGCGACCTGCCCTTCAAGCACGAAAACCCCGGTGCGGTGCTGATTGCCCACATGCTGCACCCGGTTCCCGATGCCCACAAACGCAACCCTGAACTATCACACGAAACTTCCCTGGCCCTGCAAAAAGCCATGTCCAAAGACCCAGCTATGCGCTACGCCACCGCCAGCGACTTTGTAAAGGCCCTGGGGATATAGCCGGTCGAGTTTATCGAGCCCCCCTTGACAAACCCATTCAAAATAAATAATATATCCGTAACAGATATATCCGTTACGGATATATTATTTATGCAAGGAGAAATTCCGATGGCTGAAAATATCTCGCCCCAACAGCCCCTCACCCCGGCGGTTTTCCACATCCTGATGGCCCTGAGTGATGGCGAAAAACACGGCTACTCCATCATGAAAGATGTGGAAATGCAAACAGACGGAAAACTCAAAATGGGTCCCGGAACGCTATACGGTTCAATTAAACGCATGCTGGTCGCCGGTTTCATCGAAGAAACCGAAGAACGTCCCGACCCGGCCCTCGATGATGAACGCCGTCGGTATTATCGCTTAAGCAATCTGGGCCAGAAAGTTCTCAGCGCTGAAAGCCAGCGCCTCGAACAGGCCGTAAAAGTTGCCCGCCAGAAACAGGTTCTCGCCTGCCGACAACCGGGAGCATAGCATGAGTTCCAATCAATGGATCCAAACATCGCGCAAAATCTACTCCGCGTTTTTGGCATTGTATCCGCATGAACACCGCAGCGAATACGGCGAATCTATGCGCCAGGTTTTCACCGACCAATGCCGTAGCGCTTATGCGCAAAAGGGCGTTCTTGGTCTGCTCGCTCTCTGGCTGCGGACCCTGCCCGACCTGGGCTATACCGCCCTGCTCGAGCATCTCACCTCGCCAAGCGCCACCTGGGGGCTGCTGGAACCCGTCCCGAATGCACCCCTGCCCTGGAAGGGTGTCTTTCTGATTTTGCTACCGGGGCTGGTGTACTTGATCAGCCAGATCGCCCAACTCTCCGGCCAGCCCTGGTACATGACCGTTTACTATCGGGCAGCGTTTTTTCTGATCATCCCGGTGCTCATCGTTTGGGCCATTACCCGGCGCTTTCCGCTCTGGGGTTTGATCCCGTTGGGATTGCTCTACCGGTTGATACAGGAAATCGGTTACCAACTAATCGTGCTGCAACCCGATTCTTTTTCGAGCAATCCCGTGCTCAACCAAATTTTGACTTTTACCAGGCTTATTCAGCAAAATCTCTGGCTGTTGATCATCCCAATAATCCTGGCGGTAGTATTCCTGGCCTGGCGCGCTGCTTCCCGGCAAAAACTTTCGCGCACCTTCTGGCTCTGGCTGGGAGTCTATTTACTGGCTGTTTTGACTCAGGTTACTGGAGATACCCAAGCGTTTTTACAACATGCACGACAAATCGCCCCAAACTTATCGGTGACACAGCACAAAATGTACCTGGAGTTCATCACCAATCAGATTTATGAGATCACCTCATTCCTGCTGCTGATCTTCGGTGGAACGCTGTTTACCCGCCGCCATGGTTTCTTTGCCATCCTGCTCCCGGTTGGCTACATCCTGCCCATGCTCGTGGTCGGTATGCCCTGGTACGATCTGGCTTCCAATCCGTTGGCTTTAATCGCAGTCAGCGCCGCTGTGCTGGGTTATCGAACGCTCCTGTCCTTTGTCGGCCCAATCTGGATCGCGCGCAGCGGCTCCCTGGCCAGCAAGAAACGGGCTGTCCTGGTTTCAACCACACTTGCCCTGGGGATTCATATCCTGATGCAATTCTTTCCCTCGCTTGCCTATCCAATCTATGAATACCAGCCATCCACATTTGCGGTCCTGCTCAGCGAAATCGAATTGATCAGCGGTATTTGCCTGGGAGTTGCGCTGTACCAGGAAACGCAACCAGCGGCTGACGCCACCCATCAACAGCCCCAATTTTCGCTCGAAAAAGCCTGAGCACTTCCCAACATCAATCTCCAACCGGCGCGGGATGATATCCCGCGCTGTTTATTTTGGCAGTACAATTATCCAGACTATGAAAACACTCTTTCGCCGCCACATTGCCCTGCCCCAAGACCACGGCTCGTGGGTTTTCATCCTCAGCCCGCTGCTCATCGGCCTCGCTGCCGGGAAAACCTTCAGCATCGCCTCCTTCGCGCTGGTTTTGGCCGCCATGGTTGCCTTCCTCATCCGCCAACCGATTGTAATCGCCGTCAAAGCCTACTCGGGCCGCCGCCCCAAAACCGACCTGCCCGCCGCGCAATTTTGGATTGCGCTCTATGGGGTCATCCTGTTGTTCGCTCTCAGCGGCTTGCTATATACCGGCTACACGACAATCCTGCTCTTGGCCGTCCCCGCCGGGCCGGTTTTTGCCTGGCATTTGTGGCTGGTGAGCAAACGCGAGGAACGCAGACAAGCCGGGGTCGAAATTCTCGCCACCGGCGTGCTGGCCCTGGCCGCCCCCGCCGCCTACTGGATTGGAAAAGGCGCTTACGACCCGCCTGGCTGGATTTTATGGATTTTGACCTGGTTCCAGTCGGCGGCCTCGATTGTTTATGCCTACCTGCGGCTGCAACAGCGCGAATGGCCATTTGCGCCGAATCTGGTAGACCGTTTGCGGGCCGGGTGGCGCGCCCTGGCCTATACCGGATTCAACCTGGGTCTCGCCGTCGTTTTAGGAACATCGAGAGTCATTCCAGCGTTGGTTTTTCTGCCCTATCTGTTACAATTCGGCGAGGCCGTTTGGGGAACGCTGAACCCGGCGATTGGCGCGAAGCCGGTGATGATTGGTCTGCGGCAACTCGCCGTCAGCGCGTTGTTTACCGTCATTTTCATGGTCGTCTGGAGGTGAAACATGTTCGATAAAGAATGGGTCACGCTGATTGAGGTGAACGACCGAATCGGAGCAGAAATCATCAAAGACGCCCTCGAAGCCCAGGGAATTCCGGCGGCCTTCTTCCAGGAGGGGGCTGTCCAGTTTGGCTATCCTGTCACCGTCGGGCCAATGTCAGTGGTCGAAATCTGCGTTCCCAACGACCGCATTCAGGAAGCCAAGGCGTGGTTAAATGCTTATCAAAACGGCGAATTCGAAAACGTGGATGTAGAGTATGAAGAACACAGTGATTCTGGTGACGAATGACGGCATGGGCAAGGCGGATGTGCAACTTCAGCACACGCTGATTGCTAAATATTTCGAACTTTTGCTGGCGAGCAATGACCTGCCAAACGCCATCTGCTTTTATACGGACGGCGTGAAACTGGCGGTGGAAGGTTCGCCCGTCTTGACGCAACTGGCCGCGCTGACGGAGAAAGGCGTCCGCCTGGTGCTGTGTTCAACCTGTCTGAACTATTTTGGGCTGGCGGAGAAAGTCAGGGTCGGCATCGTGGGCGGGATGGGCGACATCCTCGAAGCGCAGGTGAAGGCGGAGAAGGTGATTACGCTGTAAAGTACACAGGGGAACAAGGTGGCAGGATGGCGCATATCGAAGGGACGAGCGGTTCGTGGCAGGAAATTGTAAAAATGCTGGCGGAAATCGGCCTGCGGGTGAACGAACCAGGGGAGATTCAGCTCCTCTTAGCAGAATACCGGAATCAGTTGGGAATCAAAACTGCTGAGGCGGGGCAAAAAGCCCGGGAGCAGTTGAAGCCCATCGAACAGGAAATCCAGGTCGAAAAAGAAAACATCCGAAATGCCCCCGCCGAGCGGTTGGCCGAACTGGATGAAGACATCCGTCAGGCCCGACTGCACCTGGAACTGTTCGAGCTGGACCAAAGCATTGCAGGGCGGGTCAGAAATTTGTATCGAATTCGACGCGAGGGAAAGAAACTGGCCAGATTAGAAGCGGCCCGCGCTGAAATTACTGGACGGCAGGAGCGATTACTGGCCGAGCAAGACCGCATTCTGGCTGCAAAGCGTGCCGCCATCGAGGCGGAGGCCGCCCGCGAATATCACGACCTGAATATCAAAATTACGACTCTGCAACAGGTGCTGGATTCGAAAGCGCTGGCCGATTCCATCCTGGAACTGGAAATGCTCGAACATCTGCGCGCCCTGCCCGATAGCGCGCAGGTGCTGAACGGAATTCACCTGGAGGCCGAAAGCGCGGTGAAACTGGATGGGAAATCGTTCTGGAGCGCAAAAATCGACCATCTGGTCATCACGCCGGCGGGGTTGTTCGCGGTTGGGGTGTGGCGGGGTGGCAAGCCCGACCCAACCGAAGGCGACCCGGTAGAACAGATTCGGCGAGCGGCGCATTTATGCCATGAATTGCTTAAAATGGATTTTCCCGGCATTGTTGCGCGGGCAGTATTGGCATGCCGTGGACACGCGCCCGAAAGTTCTCATGCGGCCTATGTCAAAATCCTGCCGCTCAGCGAGGTAGGCAGGTATATCGATTGGTTCAAAGATAACAGCCTGGACAAAGAGCAAGTGGAACGGGTGGCAAAACTGGTGCTGGAAATAAATCAGTAAACCAGATTGGTAAAAAGGGGGAGCCAGCGCGTTTAATGCTGACAGGCACAATACGATGTAAAAAATCGGGTATACTTTCCCCGCTTAAGCCTATGTCTGAACATATTCGCAACTTCTGTATTATCGCTCATGTCGACCACGGCAAATCGACCCTGGCCGACCGTCTGTTGCAGGTCACCGGCACGATTTCGGACCGGGAGATGACCGAGCAGGTGTTGGATTCGATGGATTTGGAGCGCGAAAAAGGCGTGACCATCAAGGCCTCGGCGGTGCGCATGAATTATCGCGCCAGCGACGGCAAGAACTATGAACTGAATCTGATTGACACGCCCGGCCATGTGGATTTTGGCTACGAGGTCTCGCGTGCGCTGCTGGCCTGCGAGGGCGCCCTGCTGGTGGTAGATGCCACCCAGGGAATTGAAGCCCAAACGCTTGCCAACCTGTACGCCGCGCTGGACGCCGACCTGGAAATTATCCCCGTCATCAACAAAATTGACCTGCCTTCGGCGCATCCCGACGAGGTGGCAGAAGACATTGCCGCGCTGATTGGGGGCCAGGCCGAGGAGGTGATTCGCATTTCGGCCAAGGCTGGGCTGAATGTGGAGGCGGTGCTGGAGGCGATTGTCCAAAAAATACCGCCGCCCTCCGGCGAGGACGAGAAACCGCTTAAAGCGTTGATTTTCGACTCGCACTACGATTCGTATAAGGGCGTGATTTGCTACGTCCGCGTGGTGGAAGGCGCGGTAACGGCCAATGATACCCTGCGGATGATGACGGTTGGGACGGAGGTGAAGCCCATCGAAGTGGGAATCTTCTCGCCCACGCTGAAGCCTGTCAGCCAGTTAACCGCTGGAGAAGTGGGCTACATCGCTACCGGTCTGAAAACCGTCCACGATGCCCGCGTGGGTGATACCATCACCAAAGTCAACGCTCCTGCGGCAGAACCCCTGCCCGGCTATCGTCATCCCAAACCGATGGTGTTTGCCGGAATTTACCCGGTGGAAGCAGATGATTACAGCGACCTGCGAGACGCGCTCGAAAAACTGCAACTGAACGATGCCTCGCTGACTTTTGAGCCGGAGACTTCGCAGGCAATTGGCTTTGGTTTTCGGGCCGGTTTTTTGGGGTTGTTCCACATGGAGATTATCCAGGAGCGGCTGGAGCGCGAGTATGACCTGGACGTGCTATTTACCGCGCCTTCGGTGGAATATGAGGTGGTGACAGTGACGGGCGAAACGCTGCTGATTGATTCTCCGGCGCAGTTGCCCGATGAGAGCAGGGTGGTCGAAATCCGCGAGCCGTGGATGAATATTGAAATCATTACGCCCGTGGATTACTACGGGCCGATTATGGAACTGGTTACGAAGCGGCGGGGTACGTTCAGGAGCCAGGAATACCCGGCCCCGCACCGCGTGCAGTTGAACTTTCAGATTCCGCTGGCCGAGTTGATTGTGGACTTTTTTGACGAGTTGAAAAGCCGCACGAAGGGCTACGCCTCGCTCGATTATCAGTTTGCCGAATATCGCCCCGACCAGTTGCAAAAACTGGAAATTTTGGTCAATGGCGACCCGGTAGATGCGCTGGCGGCGATTGTGCATAACAAGGACGCTTATCATAAAGGTCAGCGGCTGATTACGAAACTGAAAGACATTATCCCGCGTCAGTTGTTCGATGTTGCCATTCAGGCTTCTTCGGGCGGGCGCATTATCAGCCGGGCGAATGTGAAGGCATTGCGCAAAGATGTGCTGGCCAAGTGCTACGGCGGCGATATTACCCGCAAGAAAAAACTGCTGGAAAAGCAGAAAAAAGGCAAGCGCCGCATGAAGATGGTCGGCAGCGTGGAAATTCCGCAAGAGGCGTTTATGGCGGTGTTGAAGCTGGGGGAGGAATGAAAGATTTTCGCAAAATGCTCCCCGGCCTGCTCATCAGCCTGACGCTGGTGGCGGCCATCCTGTATTTTGTCGATTTGCGAGCCGTGCTGGAGGCCTTCAAGAAGGCCAACTACGGCCTGCTGCTGGTCGTGTTCCTGCTGGGCGTGGCCTGGCTGCTGGTGCGCGGCGTGGTCTGGCGGACGCTACTGCGCGAGCGCGCTTCGTTCTGCGATGTGTTCCTGACCCTGATGGAAGGCTACCTGCTGAACAATTTCCTGCCTTTCCGCTTGGGTGAAATTGGGCGGGCTTTTCTGCTCAGCCGCAAATCTGACCCTTCGACAGGCTCAGGATTAAAGTTCGGCGAAATCCTGCCAACCATTGTCATTGAGCGCGTGACCGACCTGGTGTTTTCGGCGGCGATTCTGATTGGGGCGGTGCCTTTTGTGGTTGGGGCGGGCGGCGCGGAGCGGATTGCGGTGCTGATTGGCGGGGCAATGCTGGTCGGACTGGCCGCCATGTATGCCCTGGCGCGTAACCGTCAGTGGGCGCTAGATGTCTTTCATAGTTTGAGTCACCGCTGGCCGGTCGCACAGCGACTGGGCGGCAGTTTCCTGGAGGCTTTCCTGAACGGCCTGGGCGTGATGACCAATCCCTGGCTTTCGGCGCGCTTTTTCGGCTGGATGACGCTCAACTGGGGCATGGCAATCGTTCAATATTACCTGCTGGCGCTGGCTTATTATCCGCAGGCTGAGCCGGTCTGGGGCATGTTCTCGCTGGGGGCGGCGGCCTTCGGCGGGGCAATTCCCTCCCTGCCGGGCGCGGTTGGAACGTTAGAAGGCGCCTACGGCGGCGCGCTGGCCCTGCTTTCGGGCGACCAATCTACCGCTCTGGCAATTGCGCTCACCTGGCGGGTGTTCAACTATACCTATACCCTGACGTTTGGGCTGTATGCTCTCTCTCGCGAGGGGCAGACGATTGGCGGGTTGTATCGGGAGTTGATGAAGTTGACGAACCGGGAGCAGGAGAACAAGTAGACAGGCAAGAACAGGTACACATGTAAACAGATAGACAGGTAAGCAAGGAATAAAGTTCGGAGGATATGGCATGAAGCGCAATTATTTCGTCACCGGCGGGGCCGGGTTCATTGGCTCAAATTACGTCTCGCGGCTGTTGGAGCGCGGCGAGAAGGTGACAGTTTATGATAACCTCTCGCGGGCAGGCGCGGCGCGTAACCTGAAATGGCTGCAGGAAATTTATGGCGAGGAATCATTCAGTCTGGTGGTTGGCGATGTGCGCGATGCAGCGCAACTGACCGCCTCGGCGCGCGAGGCGGATGTGATTGTTCACCTTGCCGGGCAGGTAGCGGTGACGACTTCGGTGGTCAAACCGCGCGAAGACTTCGAGATTAACGCCCTCGGCACGTTCAACGTATTGGAAGCGGCGCGACTGAACGAGCGCAAACCCATCTTTCTATATTCTTCGACCAACAAAGTGTATGGCGGGATGGAGGAGGTTCATGTCGTTGAGCGCGGCGGGCGCTGGGAGTACGAATCTCTGCCATTTGGGGCGTCCGAATCTCAACCACTCGATTTCCACAGTCCCTACGGGTGCAGTAAAGGCACAGGCGACCAATATGTGCGCGATTATTACCGGATTTATGGCATCAACAGCGTTGTGTTAAGACAAAGTTGTATCTACGGCCCGCGCCAATTCGGCGTGGAAGACCAGGGTTGGGTGGCATGGTTCGTGATTGCGGCAGTGATGGGGCGTCCCATTACAATTTACGGCGATGGCAAGCAAATCCGAGACCTGTTGCATGTGTATGATTTGTGCGATGCGTATGATGCCGTCATCCAGAATATTGATACAGTTAAGGGCGAGGTTTTCAACCTGGGCGGAGGGCCAGAGAATACCATGTCCGTCTGGACGGAGTTTGGGCCAAAGCTGGAAAAGCTGCTTGGCAGGCCAATTCCCGTTTCGTGGGGCGACTGGCGCCCCGGCGACCAGAAAGTCTTCGTGGCGGACATCCGCAAGGCGGAGCAAATGCTCGGCTGGAAGCCCAAATTCGATGTCGATAGCGGCGTGAAACAGTTGTTCGATTGGGTGAACGCGAACAAGCACCTGTTCTAAACCATGAAAATCCTGACCGTCCTCACCTACTACCGTCCCCACACGTCCGGCCTGACGATTTATGCCGAGCGGCTGGCCGAGGCGTTTGCCGGGCGCGGCCACGAAGTGACCGTGCTGACTTCGCATTTCGACAAATCGACCCCCGCCGAGGAAATCCGCAACGGCGTGAAAATCGTCCGCGCGCCGGTTCTGTTCCGCGTCAGCAAGGGCGTCATCATGCCTACCTTTGGCTGGTATGCCTGGAAATATGTGGCGCAAAATGATGTCGTCCAACTCCACCTGCCACAGTTCGACGCGCCAGGTTTTGCCGCCCGCGCCCGGCTGATGGGAAAACTGGCAATCCTGACCTATCACTGCGATTTGCAGCTGCCCGCCGGGTTATTCAACCGAATTGTCAACGCGGTGGTTCACTTTCAGAACCATAGCGCAGCCCTCCTGGCGAATCACATTGTTACTTATACGCAAGACTATGCCGACCATTCGCCCTTCCTCTCGCGCTACAAGCATAAGCTAACGCCCATCCTGCCGCCAGTGCAGTTGCCTGCGGTCCAGCGCGAGGCGATTGATGCCTTTGCGCGGGAACATCAAACCGCCCAGAAACGTCCGGTCATCGGTATGGCGACCCGCTTTGCCAGCGAGAAGGGCGTCGAAATCCTACTCGATGCGCTCCCAGCCATCTTTGAGAAATATCCTGATGCGCAGGTTTTGTTTGCAGGTCAGCATCGTAATGTGATGGGCGAGGAAAAATATTTCGAGCGGCTGGCGCCCCAAATCCGTGAATACGAGAATCGGGGGCGTTGGACTTTCCTCGGAAACCTGAACCCGTCGGAGATGGCGGCTTTTTATCCCAATCTGGATGTGCTGGTGGTTCCCAGCCTGAACTCGACCGAGGCATTTGGATTGGTGCAAATTGAAGCGATGATGAACAACGTCCCGTGCGTGGCTTCGGCCCTGCCGGGGGTGCGCCGCCCGGTGCAGATGACCGGCATGGGAAAGGTTGCGCCGATTGGCGATTCGGTGAAATTGGCCGAGGCAATGCTGGAGATTTTGGGCGCGCCGGAGAAATATCGGGGCAACCCATCAGAAATTGCCCGCACGTATGACCCCGATTCGGTGGCGGCGGAGTATGAGAAGTTATTCGAGCGATTACAGTCCAAATAAAACGGATGTCGCACAGGCTGAAGCCTGTGCAGGTTATGGCACTGTTTTGAATCCCTGTTCCTTAAAATGCTCATCGAAGGTGAACGCCGTTTCAATCTGCATTCGGCGCATGGTGGCGAATGATGAACAATCCACCAGGCTGAGATGGCGGCGGTTGGCCGTCAGGAGGCTGTTGACGGCGTCGGCGTGAAATTCCTCATCAATCCATTCGATTTCCAACAGTGGAACAATCCGCTCTGGCAGTACGCGCGCTTTTTCCAAACCATAACGGCGCTGTAAAAGCGAAAACACTTCTACAAGAACATAGTTGTTACAAACCAGGTCAATTTCGCCCTGCGCTAAATCCAGCCAGGTCTCAATCGCTTTTGCATGGTTTGTATCCTCTGCGTGAAGGATAGCAAGCATAGCAGAAGTGTCAACGTAAACTACCATGATGTCCGGTCTCCATCATTCAGATATTTGTCGTGATTGGTTGACAAGTCGGTAATTCCAGCCAGGTCTTCCCCTTTTTTGATGACTCCGATGGCAGATTTGGCCAACCGAATACGTTCCTCGCGCGACAGGCGTTTTCCTTTTTTTGCTACTGCTTCCACGCCCTCGCGCACCAGTTCGGAAATAGACACTTTGTACTCCACTGACATTTCTTTCAGCATCCGATATTGTTCCTCGGTCACTTGCACCATCATTCGTTTCATCTGCGCCTCCAAATATGCTATCACTTTTCTAAAATCTGCTATCATTATACGGTGTTTTGTACTATTTTCTCAATGAATCCTGCCCAAAGTTAAGGCAAAATCATTGAAATTCTCCTGAAATTCCCTGGTGAGCCATGACCGTTCCACAGTCTAACATCCAACGTCCCACATCCAACATCCAACATCCAAAAGATTTCCTGTTCCTCCACGTTCGTGACCTGCCTTATTTCCGCGCGCTGTTGCGGGCGGTGGAATCGCGGTTTTATCAGGATTTGGATTTGCCCTCCCCTACCCTGGATGTAGGCTGTGGCGATGGACATTTTGCCCAGTTGACTTTCGACCGCAAACTGGAAGTAGGTCTTGACCCCTGGACAGGTCCTATCCACGAGGCCGGAACGCGCGGTGTGTATGGCCTGTTGACGGAAGCCGATGGGGCAGCCATGCCCTATCCTGATGGATATTTTGCCAGCGCCATCAGCAACTCGGTGCTGGAGCATATTCCTCACCTCGACGCGGTGCTGGCCGAAACGGCGCGGGTGCTGAAGCCGGGCGCGCCTTTCGTCTTTTGCGTTCCGAATCACAACTTTTTGCCGAATCTGTCGGTGGCGCGCTTTTTCGATGCGCTTGGGCTGAAGCCGCTGGCGGGCGCTTATCGCGCTTTCTTCAATAAAATCTCGCGACATGTCACCTGCGAAGATGCCCCGGCGTGGACAGCGCGGCTGGAAAAGGCCGGGTTCAGGGTGGAGCGTTACTGGCATTATTTTTCGCCTGCTGCTCTGGCAACCCTTGAGTGGGGACATTACTTTGGTCTGCCCTCGCTCATCACTCACTTTTTCACTCGCAAATGGCACCTGACGAACGCGCGCTGGAACTTCGCGCCCATCCTGGCTCTTATCCGAAAATACTATGATGAAACTGTTCCACAAGAGAAGGGCGCATACACATTCTACGTCACCCGGCGAATGTAAGGAGCTGAACGCATGACCGAACCGCTCAAAGAACCCAGCGTTCTCGATTATGTCAAATCCAAATTGAACCCCTGGCAGAAGGAAAAAATTGAAATTCCAGACTTGGAGGAAGCCGCGCTCGAAGCAGAACCCGCCAAAGAAGCCGGCGCAGCGCCCCAGCCTGAGTTCGCCTTACGCCTGCCCGCTTACCGTCCCTGGCGAACGATTCTGGGAATTGGCGCAGCGTTATTGGCGCAGTGGATGATTGAAAGCGCAGGTAAACCCATTGAGACTCAGCCGCTTCTGATGGCAATTGGCGGGTATTTTCTTGCATTTGCCTTGTTGGCCTGGGCGGCGCTCGCCAATGAATTTGCTCTGCCCGAAGCAAAAACGGCGAAGCCCAAAAACGACCCTCTGACATTTCGGAAAACGGCGCTTCTGGCTTCTATTGTGCTGGCCGGACTCGCGTTTACCCAATTTGGCAAAAATGCGCAAAACCAGCACCTGTTTACCTCGCTCAACCTGACGCTTTGGCTCGGTTCGATTGCCCTGTTCACGCACAGTCTGTGGCTCAATTCTCCTGAGAAATATGCCTTTTGGAAACGCTTCTGGTCTTTCATCCGGCGCGAGTCCTGGCAAATTAACCTGAATCGCTCCGGCCTGCTCCTGTTGGGCGTGATTGCCCTGGTTTTATTCTTTCGTTTTCATGATATTGAAGGGGTCATTGCTGAGCCATTTAGTGACCAGGCAGAAAAGCTGCTGGATGTGTATGACGTGACGCAAGGACAGTATCACGTCTTTTTTGAGCGCAACACAGGGCGTGAGTTCATACAGTTTTACTGGACGGCGCTGGTGGCCCGGATATTCCATACCGGACTAACTTTCATGAGCCTGAAACTCGGCACGGTGCTGATTGGCCTGTTCGCTTTACCATACATCTACCTGCTCGGCAAGGAAGTGGGCGGGCCGCGCGTAGCCTTATTTGCCCTTTTGCTGGCTGGCACAGCCTACTGGCTAAATACCATCAGCCGCATTGGTTTGCGCTTTCCGCTCTACCCGGCCTTCGCCGCGCCGGTTTTGTATCATCTCGTGCGTGGATTGCGGCACCAGAACCGCAACGATTTTATCCTGGCAGGGTTGTTCCTGGGGCTGGGGTTGCATGGGTATAGCCCGTTCCGCTTTGTGCCATTCGTGGTGGTTTTGGGAGTCGGGTTATACCTGATTCATGCAGCATCCAAAGAATTGCGCCAGCAGACGGTAACGCTGTTCATGATACTGGTGTTGGCTTCGGTGCTGGTTTTCCTGCCGCTAGGCCGCTATGCCATCGACCGCCCAGATATGTTTGCCTACCGCGCGCTGACGCGCATTGCGGGCGATACCCTGCCTGAAGCGGAAACTCCCATTGAACGATTCTGGAAAAGCCTGACCAGGCCGGTGAACGCAGAAAACGATGACCCGCTCTACAAGGTGTTTTTTGATAACACCTTTAAGGCGCTCATCATGTTTCAGTATGATAATGGCAGTATTTGGGTTCATTCAATTCCGGGCCGCCCAGCGCTCGATTTTGTCTCGGCGGCATTCTTCACGCTTGGATGCGTCTTCCTGTTCGTGCGCTACCTGGTCAAACGCGACTGGCTTGACCTGTTCCTGCTGCTTTCGATTCCGCTTTTATTGATGCCATCCATTCTGTCGCTGGCGTTTCCGGGAGAAAATCCATCGTTAAACCGCACGGGCGCGGCGGGGGTGGTGGTTTTTGTCATCGTTGCGCAAATGCTGGATGGCCTGTATAACGGCTTGCGGGGAGTCCGTTCCGCGCAGGGAAAGGTTGGGGCAGGGAATCAGGTTTTTTCAGCCATCATTGTTATCGCGCTGCTGGCGGTTTCGATGTTCCAAAATTATTCCCTGGTGTTCGACCGATTCGCTGCGCAGTTCCGGGCCGGGGCATGGAATACCTCGGACATGGGCCGGGTGATTCGCGCATTCGTGGCTGCCGGCAACCCGGTGGAAAACGCCTGGGTTGTGCCATACCCTTACTGGGTCGATACGCGCCTGGTGGGCATTCAGACCGGTTTTCCCACCCGCGATGCCGCATTATGGCCAGAAGAATTTGAGCGCACGCTGGATGTGCCGGGCAATAAACTGTTCATTGTAAAAGATGAAGACCTGAATAGCCTGGGGTTGTTGCGCAGTTTGTACCCCAACGGCGCGCTGGGCAAATTCGATTCTCCGCTGGAAGGCAAAGATTTCTGGATTTATACCGTCCCTGACTCTCTCACTGGCGAATAATCATGATGAAAAATTTCCGTTCTCGAATTTTGTTCAACCTGTTGTTCGTGCTGGTCTTGGTTGGCGCGGCATATTTTCGGCTGATAGGCCTCAATTGGGACCAAAGCCAACACCTGCACCCGGATGAGCGGTTTCTGACGATGGTCTCAACGGCGCTCGCGCCGGTGGGCAGTTTTTCGGAGTATTTCGATACAGCGAACTCGACTCTAAATCCACATAACCGGGGCTATGGGTTCTATGTATATGGCACGCTGCCGGTGTTTATTGTGCGTCATGTTGCCGAATGGATGTCGCAGGGGGCGGCGCAGGCAGCCAGGTATCTTTTTGAGAACGGCGAAGACGGGTTTTTCGCTCCGCTGATGACCTGGCTGGCGGCAACGCCCAATTGGGCCGGGTATGATGAAATTACACTGGTGGGGCGCGTGTTTGCAGCGCTTTCTGATTTGGGTTCGATTATCCTTCTGTATCTGATTGTGGCGCGGTTGTATGGACGCAAGGTGGCTCTGTTAGCGGCAGCGTTCTCTTCGCTGGCGGTGATGCAAATTCAGCAGGCGCATTTTTATGTGGTTGATAGCTTTGCCAATTTCTTTATCTTCCTGGCAACATTTTTTGCGGTAGAAGTAATGATGGGCCGGGACGATGCGCGCTTTGAGTGGAATATCTCAACGTTACTCGACTCTCAGGGTTGGAACTCGTTGCTGCGGGCGGCCTTTTCGCCATTGGTATTAAATGTTTTCGGCTTTGGGGTTGCCCTGGGCGCGGCGGTGGCCTCCAAATTGAATGCGGCCCCGCTGGCGATTCTTTTACCAGGAGCGCTGCTGGCGCGGTATTGGCTGAGAGCGGATTTGGAAGCGGAGAAGCAGAGAGAGACAACGGATGAAACGGAAAAGCGGATAGAAACGGACTGGAGAACGGATGAAACGGAAAAGCGGACAGAAACGGACTGGACAACGGATGAAACGGAAAAGCGGACAGAAACGGACTGGACAACGGATGAAACGGAAAAGCGGATAGAAACGGACTGGAGAACGGATGAAACGGAAAAGCGGATAGAAACGGACTGGAGAACGGATGAAGCCAGGAAACGGAACGCCGAAGCGGATTCGACCGAAACCAAAGCCCGCCGAACCAATCACGAATCATCGATCCCCAATCGTCGTCTCTCCCTCGAAGCCTCGCTCGCCCTGCTCATGCTGGGTGCCTTTTTCGCGGTGCTGGCGTTTCGGGTATTCCAGCCGTATGCCTTCAGCGGACCAGGATTTTTTGGTCTGACTCCTAACCCGCAATGGGTGCAGAATATTGCTGACCAGCGCGCCCAGGCTTCGGGGGATGTAGACTTTCCTCCTGCTTTGCAGTGGGCCCGGAGACCCATCTGGTTCTCCGGTTATAACATTATTGCCTGGGGGCTGGGCTGGCCGCTTGGCTTGCTGGCATTGGCCGGGTTCGTATACATGGGCTGGCGCATGCTAAAGGGTGATTGGAAAGTCCATATTCTGCTGTGGGGTTGGACAGCATTTTACTTTACCTGGCAATCGCTGCAGTGGAATCCGACCATGCGCTATCAGTTGCCCATTTATCCACTGCTGGCGATGTTCGCGGCCTGGTTTATCTTCAACGGCCCGCGCAGAACAAATGATGAATGGGAAAGTAAGGATTACGAGTCAGGAATTTCAAATTTTCTTTCCCGCTTTGGCTATCCGTTGCTTGCCCTTCTCGTTTTATTGGGTACAGCCGCCTGGACGTATGCCTTCACCCGCATTTACACCCGTGAGCATTCGCGCGTGCAGGCTACCCGTTGGATTTTCCAAAACGTGCCAGGGCCACTCAATTTGAATATCAAACAGGCTGATGGCACAATCTATACCCAACCTATCCCCGTCCCATATGGATATGCGTTCGCGCCTGATTTGCCCTATGATACCCAGTTTATGGCCTTCTCCTCTGGGGAGATGAAGCAAATCGTGGTCGGGTATGCGGCAGATTTCAGCCAAAGCGGTGAACAAACCCTCACGGCAATACTCTCTTCCGATGCGGCATTTGCTCCAGAGAACATCCTGGCGACTGCCAACCTGACGGCAGATTTCGCGCCGCGCCGCAATCCAAAAGGACAGTCATACATCCTGACCTTAGACCGTCCCGTGACGCTGGATAAAAACCGCACCTACTATCTGCGGCTGAAATCCAGTACCCTGCTCTCAATCAGCGGGGCCTCGCCCATCCATGAAACCTCGTGGGATGACGGCCTGCCCTTGCGCATGGATGGATATGACGCGTATGGCGGCATCTACCAGGGCGAGCTGAATTTCGAAATGTATTGGGACGACAACCAGGAAAAACTGGAACGGTTCATCGGCAATCTTGAGAGTGGTGACTACATTTTCATCACATCGAACCGCCAATGGGCGACGACGACCCGCGTACCGGAACGATATCCGCTGACGACGGTCTTTTACCGCGCGCTGATTGGTTGCCCGCCCGAAAAAGATGTCATCTGGTGTTACAACGTTGCCGAACCAGGCATGTTCCAGGGGCAGTTGGGCTTCGAACTGGTTAAGACGTTCACCTCCTACCCGGAGATTTTCGGCTATCAAATTAACACTCAATTTGCCGAGGAAGCCTTTACCGTCTACGACTCCCCCAAGGTTCTGATTTTCAAGAAGACAGACGCCTATCACGCAGACGCCACCCGAGCCATTTTGGAAAAAGTGGATTTATCGAAAGTGGTGCGCATCACCCCCCGTCAAGCCAACAACTATCCTGGCGACTTGATGCTTTCCGACAAGCGACTTGCCTGGCAGCGCATGAGCGGCACGTGGAGCGAGTTATTTTCGTACAACTGGCCGCAAAACGCCGCTCCGCTTTTCGGCCTGCTGCTCTGGTATCTCACCATCGGCATTCTTGGCTTGTTCACCTGGCCTCTCCTGCGCCTGCTCCTGCCCGGGCTGAGCGACAAGGGCTATCCGCTCTCGCGCCTGACTGGCCTCTTGCTGCTGGCCTGGTTCGCCTGGATGGTCGGCTCGCTCGGCGGAGAATACAGCCGGGCGGTAATTGCCGGGGGTTACGCATTGATTCTCCTTCTGGGAACTGCTGCCTTCTGGCAGCAAAAAGACGCCATCGCCGCCGAATGGCGCAGCAACCGCCAATACTTCCTGCTGGTCGAAGTCCTTTTTCTGGCCTTCTTCCTGGTAGATTTTGGCATTCGGCTTGGCAACCCCGACTTGTGGCATCCAGGGCGCGGCGGCGAGCGCCCAATGGATTTTTCGTACCTGAACGCCATCCTGAAAAGCACCGCCTTCCCACCCTATGACCCCTGGTACGCAAACGGCTACATCAATTATTACTATTGGGGTTTCGTGCTGGTCGGCACGCCCATCAAACTGCTCGGAATCGTGCCGTCGATTGCCTACAACTTCGTCCTGCCCACCCTATTCGCGATGCTTGGCATGGGTGGTTTCTCAGTCGCCTGGAATTTGGTAGCCGGGCTCAGGGCGCAGTTCTCAGCAGACAACCCGGGCAACCTTTCGACCTTCAACCTTCAACTTTTATCCGGGCTGGCGGCAAGCGCAGGCCTGGTACTCGTTGGAAATTTAGGGACAATCCAACTGGTCTATCGCGCCCTGCAAAAGATGATTGTCCCCAACGAAGTCATGGAAGACCCCTCCGTCTCCATCTTCCAACATCTCTCCTGGGCCTTACAAGGGCTTGGGAAACTATTAACCGGCAACCCTCTGCCCATCAGTTGGGGCGAGTGGTATTGGGCCCCCAGCCGCGTTATGCCGGTTGGAGACCTGGCAATCACTGAGTTCCCGCTCTTCACATTCATTTACAGCGACCTGCACGCGCACATGATTGCCCTGCCGCTCACCGTGCTGGTCATCGCCTGGGCGGTTTCCATCCTCATGGGGCGGCATCTCAACCGCTGGCAATGGTTAGCGACCCTGGCGTTTGGCGGCCTGGTGATTGGCGCGCTGCGCCCCACCAACACCTGGGACTTCCCAACTTACCTGGCTCTCGGCGCGCTCGTGGCCGGTTATGCGGCCTTCCGCTATGTGGAAATTGGGAACCAACCCCGCTTTGGGCTTTCTCCGCTTATTCAGCGTGCCGTCCTGGCCCTGGGCGTGATGGGATTGCTCACCTTGTGCGCGCTTCTGTTCTATCAGCCCTTTGCCCGCTGGTACGGCCTTGGCTATTCGAGCGCCGAATTATGGAAGAACGAGAAAACGCCCATCTGGTCCTATCTCACCCAATGGGGTCTGTTCTTGTTCATCATCGTCTCATGGATGACCTGGGAGACCCGCCAATGGATGGCGCAGACACCCGTCTCGGCGCTGGCAAAACTCAAACCTTACACCATCCTGCTCGAAATTGCCCTGGCTCTGCTGGTGGCGCTCACCCTGCTACTGCAATTTGTGCTGGATGTTAAAATCGCCTGGCTGGCTTTCCCACTGGCCGCCTGGGCCTTGCTGCTCATCTTGCGCCCTGGGCAGCCAGATGCCAAACGGATGGCCTTGTTCATGGTAGGTACGGGCCTGGTGCTGACTCTGGTGGTCGAATTCGTGGTACTGGTTGGCGACATTGGCCGCATGAACACCGTTTTTAAGTTTTACCTGCAAGTTTGGGTTCTGTTCGCCGTCAGTGCGGCGGCAGGGTTTGGCTGGCTGCTGGAGGAGTTCGACCAGTGGAACGCTCGCTGGCGCAACTTCTGGTATTGCACCGCCACCATCTTGTTTGCTGGCGCCTTGCTATACTTGTTCACTGGCGGCATGGACAAAATCCGCGACCGCATGAGCGCCGAAACGCCCTTCACATTCGACAGCATGGAGTACATGCGTCATTCAACCTATTGGGACCAGCAGGAAATGACCTTGCGCGAAGACTACGAAGCCATCCGCTGGATGCAGGAGAACATCAAAGGCACGCCGGTCATCGTGGAAGCCAACACACCCGAATACCGCTGGGGGTCCCGGTATACCATCTACACCGGTCTGCCAGGCGTGCTAGGCTGGAACTGGCACCAGCGACAACAACGCGCTCTCTTCCCATCGACATGGGTGACAGACCGCGTTATTGAAATCGGCAATTTCTACGCCACCGCCACCGGAACCGAAGCCCGCGCCTTTCTCGATAAGTATCATGTCGAATATATTATCGTCGGGCAACTGGAACGCATCTACCACCCCGAAGGAATAGAAAAGTTCGAGCGGCTGAATGGAATATTATGGAACAAAGTTTATGAAAATGGGCAAACTGCCATCTACGAGGTGCTTCGGTGAGTCTCGTCTATCACATCACCACCCGCAACGCCGCGCTAAAGGCCCGTCAAAGCGGGGTTTACCACCCCGCCAGCTTAATGCGCGAGGGCTTCATCCACTTCTCGCAGCGCCGCCAGATTTTAGATGTAGCAAACGCCTTTTATCGCGGTCAGCGCAAATTGGTACTGTTAGAAATCGAAACGGAACGGCTAAAAGCCGAATTGCGCCATGAACCACCCATTCATCCAGCCAATTCGAGTACTCTCCCTGCAAGTTCTTCCTTATTTCCACACCTGTACGGCCCCCTGAACATGGATGCCGTCGTGAATATGATTGATTTTCCCTGCGGCGCGGATGGTTTGTTCACCCTGCCGCCCTCTCTGTCCTGAACCATTCCGAAGAACTATGGTCTCCTTCCTGCTCTGGTATCTCACCCTTTCCCTGCTCGGTTTGCTGACCTTCCCCCTGGCCTGGCGGCTGTTCCCGGCCCTGGCCGACCGGGGCTACAGTTTCAGCCGCGCCCTCGGCCTGCTCCTGTGGGCTTTCATCTTCTGGCTGGCGGTTTCCTTTGGGTTGATTCGCAACGACAGCGGCGGGATTTTGCTGGCATTGGCGGCGCTGGCTGGTTTATCGGCCTGGGCAACATGGACGAGAGTCAACGAACGGCCCAATGGTTTATCGTCCATGCTCGAATGGCTCAAATCCAACCGCGTGCTGGTCATCATGGTTGAAATTCTGTTCCTGGCGGCCTTTGCGTTCATGGCCTTTGCGCGCGCCAATAACCCCGAAAACATCGGCACCGAAAAGCCGATGGAACTGGCTTTCATCAATGCCATCCTGCGCTCGCCAACCTTTCCTCCGCATGACCCCTGGCTTTCAGGCTACGCCATTTCATACTATTACTTTGGCTATGTGATGGCGGCCCTGCTAGCGAAGTTCACTTTTACCAGCGGAAGCGTGGCCTTCAACCTGATGCTGGCCCTGGTCTTTGCCCTGAGCGCAGCAGGAGCCGGTGGCCTGCTCTATAACCTGCTGACCTCCTATTGGAAACATTCCGCGCCCCCCCAGCCACTGCGAGCGCTGGCATCTCTATTGGGGCCATTTTCCCTGCTCATCATTAGCAATGTGGAAGGTTTCCTCGAGTTCTTGCACAGACGCGGAATTGGCTGGACGGGTCAACCCGGCGACTTGAATCTGTGGACAACGCTCGGCAGGCTGGTGCGCCCCAACCTGGAGGCTTACAACTTCTGGACCTGGCTGGACATCAAAGACCTGCGCGAAATCCCCCCCCTAACGGGCGAACCGCGCTTCTGGTTCTGGTGGCGCGCCTCGCGTGTGGTGCAAGATTACGACCTGATGGGCAACTTCGTGGAGGTCATTGACGAGTTTCCCTTTTTCTCCTACCTGCTGGGCGACCTGCACCCACACGTTTTAGCCATGCCTTTCGGCCTGCTGGCGGCGGGAATGGCATTCAACCTGTTCCTGGGCGGCTGGCAGGGCGAATTTAACCTTCGCGGGTTCAAACTGCCCCTGCGCGCCGAGGGATTTTTCACCCTGGCAGTTGTGCTAGGGGGTCTGGCGTTCCTGAACACCTGGGATTTTCCCATCTATCTGGCGATTGTGACAGGGGCCTTAGTTCTATCTCTCGCGCAGGAACGCGGCTGGGGTTGGCACTTGCTCGAAGACTGGCTGAAATTCTCCATCCCGTTAGGGGTTGCCAGCCTCGCGCTCTACCTGCCCTTTTATGTGACCTTTTCCTCACAGGCAGGCGGAATTCTGCCCAACGTCATCTTCCCCACGCGCGGCGCGCACCTGTGGGTGATGTTTGGCACGCTGTTCGCACCGCTCTTTCTGTTCATTCTTCATGCTGCTGGCAGCCGCGCCGCCAACTGGCGAATTGGCCTGCTGCTAGCAATCGGGTTCACGGCCCTGCTCTCGCTCTTTTCACTGGTAATCAGCGTGATTGCCGCGCAAACCGATGCCGGGCGGGTACTCATCAGTTCGCAGGGCGTCAGTTCGCTTGGAGACGTGCTGCGCGAGGCGTTCGCCCGGCGGCTCTCGTTTGGCGGCGGCCTGCTCACGCTGGTTCTGCTTATCGGGGCGGCGCTTGCCTTTTTAACGGCCAGGCAGGAGTCAGCCGAATCCGAAGCGGAGCGCGACCCGCTGCCCTTTGTGTGGATGTGTATCCTGTTCGGCGGCCTGCTCGTCCTCGCCCCCGAATTCGTTTATCTGCGCGACCAGTTTGGAACGCGCATGAACACCATTTTCAAATTTTATTATCAGGCCTGGGCGTTGTGGTCCATTGCGGCCTCCTTTGGCGTGCTTGTCCTGCTGCGTGAGGCACGCGGCCTGCGGCTGATCATCAGCAGCCTCATCCTGACGGTCACTCTGGGCGTGGGGTTGACCTACCCCGTCCTGTCGCTGCCCAATAAGACCAATCAGTTTCAGGTCGCAAACCCATCCAAACGCACTCTCGATAGCGCAGCCTACCTGATGGACTACTACCCGGATGACTATATGGCCATTCAATACATGCAAACCCTGCCGCTGGGCGTGGTGGCCGAGGCGGTAGGCGGCAGTTACAGCGAGTTTGCGCGGGTTGCCACCCACACTGGTCACCCCAATGTGCTGAACTGGCCGGGGCACGAAGGCCAATGGCGCGGCGGATACAAAGAACAAGGCACGCGCAGCGATGATATCGCTGCACTCTACCAGACCACCGACTGGGAAACCGCCCGCACTATCATCACGCAATATAATATCCGCTACATCTACATCGGCCCGCTGGAGCGCAGCACATACGCAGTGGCTGAAGATAAATTTGCTACTTTCCTGCGCGAAATCTATCGCCAGGGGCAAGTGGTGATTTACGAAGTGCCATAGGGCAAGTTATCGGCGTTTTGTATGGCATAATAAAACCAGGTCCTAACCAATGGAAACTTCCTCTCCTTCTCGTAATTGGCAATTCTGGCTTTACGCCCTGGCATTTGGGCTGGCCCTCACCCTGCGCCTGCTGCGGCTGGACGCGTGGCCGCTGACCGATGAAGAAGCCCGCTGGGCCATGCAAGCTTTTGAACTGGCAAACGGACTACGCCCAGACATTGGGCCGCAGCCAGGGTACGTGCTATTGACCTCGCTGGCATTCTTCGTTCTACAGGCAGGCGAATTCACAGCGCGACTGGTCCCGGCCCTGTCTGGCGCGGCGCTGGTCATTGCGCCCTGCTTCTTCCGCGACCGGCTGGGCGAGAAAACCGCCCTGGTGCTGGCCTTCCTGCTGGCCTTCGACCCCGGTTTTCTGGCATTGTCAAAATTAGCGGGCAGCCCCATCCTCGCTGTCAGCGCGCTCACGCTCGCCTGGGGCGCATGGAGAAATGGACAGACCCACGCCGCCGGGGTACTGGCGGGACTGTCCCTGCTGGGCGGGCCACAGTTGTGGCCGGGACTGATTGGCCTGGGAATTGCTTACGGCCTGGCGCGCAGCCTTGCTCCCAGTCTGGCGGTCATCCGCTTCGAGCGTAGCGAACTCTGGCGCGCCCTGGCTTACACCGTCGGGACTTTCCTGGCCGTTGGCAGTCTATTTCTGCTTGCGCCAAATGGATTGGGCGCAGGGGCGCAGTCGCTGACTGCTTATTTCAGCAGTTGGGTCAACCTGGAAAGCTCCTCTCTACCTTATTTTGGGGAGGTTGTCCCTGCCCGGCGGCTGCTGATTGCGCTCGCAATCTATCAGTTTCCGGCAGTCCTGTTGGCAGTCATCTCGCTGATTCGCGGCATTCGAAACCGTGATGACCAGACCATCGCCCTCGGGTTGTGGTTAGGGACAGCCCTGGTGCTGGCGCTGGCAAACCCTGGCCGGCAGGTGTTCGACCTGGCCTGGGCACTGCTCCCGCTCTGGACGCTGGCCGCGCTGGAAGTAACACAGCACCTTAAACCCATTCAAGGTGAAACCTGGGAAACGCTTGGCATGATGGCGTTTACCATCGTTATCCTGGTATTTGCAGGGTTTAATTTCACCAACATTGCTCTCGTACCGCTCACGCCGGAACAAATGCAACTGCGCTGGCTGTTAATGGGCGCATCGCTGGTCTTGCTGGCGCTGAGCATCTTCATGGTCGCTTACGGATGGTCGGTCTCGGTTGCCAAACAGGGCAGCGTATGGGGTGGACTGGTCATACTGACCATATTCAGCCTATCCACCGCCATGGCAGCCGGTGGTTTGCGCGCCTATCAGACCGCCGAAATGTGGCCCCCCGGCCTGCCTGCCCGTTATTCCAGGCATTTGGTCAACCAGTTGCAGGAGGTCTCGCGCTGGCAACTGAACCCTGCCCAACCGCTGGCGATTACCGTCTCTGGCATCGACTCGCCAGCCCTGCGCTGGACGCTGCGCGACTGGAATGTTAACATTACAAATGCAACCGCCCTCACTGAAAATCCAGCCGTCCTGATTGTTCCAGCAGAAACCGAAAGCCCCGAACTCCAGGCCAGTTATCGCGGTCAGGATTTTGTCTGGCGTACCCAGGCATTTTGGGATGAATTTCAGCCTGCCGACTGGCTGCGCTGGATGTTTCACCACCAGGCCACAGAGGGACAGGAATTGCTCATCCTGTGGGTGCGAGGCGACCTCTTCATTGACTCACAGAACCAACTTCCATAAAATAAACCCGCCTGAGCCAAACCCAACACTCAGGCGGATTTTTCTCACTCTTTCCTGAAAGGTTAATTTTCCATGCCCGTTCCATCCATTATCGCCATCGACGGCCCTGCCGCATCGGGCAAATCTACGCTGGGGTTCCGATTGGCAGAAGTTCTTGGCTATTTATATTTTGATACCGGCTTGATGTATCGCGCAGTCACCTGGCTGGCTTTAAACCGGGGCATTGATATAAATGATGAAGCCGCCGTCACGCGCCTGGCAGAGGATGTTCCCATCGAAGTAACCGCTCCCTCACTGGAAGATGGCCGCCCCTGCGATGTCGTCGTCGACGGTCATGACATCACCTGGGAGATTCGCAAAGCAAGCGTGGATGCAAATGTCTCAGTGGTTTCGGCCTATCCCGGCGTGCGCAAAGCCCTCACCGCCCAACAGCGCCGCATTGGAATGCGCGGGCGAGTGGTGATGGTAGGACGCGACATTGGCACAGTGGTTTTGCCCGAAGCCGACTTAAAAATCTACCTGGATGCCTCCCCTGAAGAACGCGCCAACCGCCGCCACAAGGAAATTTTGGAGCGGGGAGGCCGGGCCAATTACGAGGATGTGCTGGGAAAAGTGCGTGACCGTGACCGGATTGATTCAACCCGCGCGGTTGCCCCGCTCAAACCCGCCGCCGATGCCGTGATTCTCGACTCGGACGAGCTCGACGCAGACCAGGTCTTTGAAAAAGCCTACGACTTGTGCAAAGCATGAACGTGCCTTACCGTGTCCCGCTCGGCAACCAAATCGCCCGCGCGTTGATGCGCCCATTCTTTCGCGGTCTGTTCCATTTGCTTGCGTCAGTCACCATTCGCGGCATCGAGAATGTGCCTTTTGGTAAGCCCTACATTGCCGTCATCAACCACATCTCTACCTTCGACCCACCCTTTGCGCTCACTTTCTGGCCAGAAAATATTGAAGCCCTGGGTGCTTCTGATATTTGGGAACGCGCGGCGTTTGGACAAAACCTGCTCGTCAGACTATTCGGCGCAACGCCCGTCCGACGCGGCGAATATGACCGCCAGGCGCTGGAGCGGGTGGCGCATGTTCTCAAATCTGGCTACCCGCTCCTGATGTCGCCCGAAGGTGGGCGAACACATTCGGTAGCCATGCGGCAGGCCCGGCCGGGGCTGGCCTTCCTGGTGGAGATGACCAATGCGCCAGTCGTCCCAGTAGGCATCACCGGCACAACGGATGATTTTTTCAAAAAAGCAATCCGCGGCCTGCGCCCGCCACTCACCATGACCATCGGCAAGCCGCTTATCCTGCCGCCAATAGATGGACGCGGCGAGGCCAGGCGCACATGCCGCCAGCATAATACCGACCTGGTAATGGCGCACATCGCCAGCCTGTTGCCAGAGGAGTATCGCGGGTATTATGCTGATTGGAAAATTTAATCCCCATTCCTGATACAAGCGAACAACCATGACCTTGCCTGGTCAGGCTTACGGCGCATCAATCCACTTCGACGCGCCGCGCAACCACCTTCCTGCGGCCAAGAGCGCAAAAATTATTCCAAACAAAAATGCCATGTCAGGTTTAAAACTTTCCAAACAATTAAGTGAAATTACCAGAAATTATCATTTTGTAAAAGATAGGGAAGGTATGTCCCCCGCACGCGTGTATCAATTAATTGGGCGCAGTGAAAATCTCTACTTAAAAATATCAGACAGCCAATATCATGGCACCACCTACGACGTCGAACGCGAAAAAGATGTAATGCTCTGGCTGGCAGGCAAATTGCCCGTCCCAGAAGTGTTGCATTTTGAACAACATGAAAACCAAAAATTTCTGCTGATGCGTGAGATAAATGGCGAGGCAGGATACGCATACTACCAAAGAGTGCGTGACCCCCAAAACATGATTCGCATTTACAGCGAAGGCATCAGGCTTTGTCAATCCATCAGCGTGTCCGATTGCCCTTTTATCAGCGATATAGACCATCGCCTGAATGAATTGAATTACCTGCTTCAACATAACCTGGCTGATATTGACGCTGAACATTGGGAAGACGATACCCCCTTCCAAGACCCCCATGACTTATATACTTTTCTAAAAACGCACAAACCCAGCGAGGAACTGGTCTTTTCGCACGGCGATTTCGGCGACAGCAATATTTTCATTGCCAATCATCACATCAGCGGCTTTATCGACTTGGGCAGAAGCGGAAAAGCCGACCGATGGTACGACATCGCCTTTTGCGTGCGTTCCATTCAACATGACATGGGCAACGACCAAAAACATCTCAGCTTGTTTTTCAACCTGCTTGAACTCGAACCAGATTGGGAAAAAATAAGATATTACATTTTGCTGGACGAGTTGTTTTAAACACAAGAAGATACGGCCTGTCCAAAAATTACAATACCTGAACCTGTTTGAACACTTGACAGCAGGTATAATTGATAAGGAGGTAACAAAATTCAATGGAAATCACATGGTACGGACACTCCTGTTTTCGACTCACCGAGCGCGGCATGGCCAGCGTCGTCACCGACCCCTTCGATAGCGAAGTCGTCGGCTACGAGCCGCTGCGCCTGAAAGCGGATATTGTCACAGTCAGCCATGAAGCGCCAGGACATAACTTCACCAGCGCAGTCAAAGGCACATCCCACCGCATCAACGGCCCCGGCGAGTTTGAAATCGGCGGCGTGTTCATCACTGGCGTCCAAACCGATACCAACGGCAAGAAAAACGTCGAAAAACCGCGCAACACCCTCTATGTATTTGATTACGATGGTCTGAACGTCGCCCACCTGGGCGACCTGCGTCAGGTCCCTACCCAATCCGAAGTGGAAGCCCTCGGCACGGTGCATATCGCCCTGGTTCCGGTCGGCGGCGGCAATGGCCTCAACGCAGCCAAAGCCGCAGAAGTCATCTCTCTGCTCGAACCCAACATTGTCATCCCCATGCATTATGGCCTGAAAGCCTGCAAACTTCCACTGGACCCGCTCTCCAAATTTTTGAAAGAAATGGGATTAACCACTGCCGAGGCCGCCCCCTCCCTCAAAATCTCGCGTTCTGGCTTGCCGGAAGAGACCAAAGTTATCGTGCTCAACCTCGCATCCAGCGCGTAAGACGGAATTTCGCTTCCGTAATAAATAAAAAGAGTTCTTATGCCCGTCAAACTCCTCCTCACCTGGGATATTGCCCCCGAACGCGAACAGGAATACTTCGAATTCGTCATTGGCGAGTTCATTCCGGGCGTCCAGCGTCTGGGTCTCGAACCGGTCGAAGCCTGGGCCACCATCTATGGCGAATATCCTCAAATCATGGTCGCTCTGTTGGCCCCCGACCTGCCCGGCGCGCAGCGCGTACTTGGCTCGGTCGAATGGAAAGGCCTGCGCGACAAACTCGAGGCCTTCGTCAAAAACTATTCTCACAAAGTCGTTCCCGGCAAGGGCGGATTCCAATTTTAACGGCCAAATGCTCTGATGACTGAATTCGCCTGGCGCATCCTGGCCTGGTACCAACAACATGCCCGCGTCCTCCCCTGGCGAAACCCCGCTGGGCAAAAGAGCGGGCATCCTGATTCTTACGCCGTTTGGGTCAGCGAAATCATGCTTCAGCAAACCCGAGTCGAAGCTGTTATCCCTTACTTCGCGCGTTGGATGAAACGCTTCCCCACCCTTCAGGCCCTGGCCGTTGCCCCGCAACAAGACGTCCTCGCCGCCTGGGAGGGCCTGGGCTACTACAGCCGCGCCCGCAACTTACATCGAGCCGCCCAAATCGTCCTGGCTGAATACGGGGGACAACTCCCCCATGACATCGCCAAATTGCGCAAACTGCCCGGCATTGGCCGCTACACCGCTGCAGCCATCGCTTCCATCGCCTTCGGGCAAGATGTTGCCACCCTGGATGGCAACCTGAAACGGGTCTTTGCGCGTGTCTTCGACATCTCTCTGCCCGCCGACTCTACCGAAGGCGAAAATGCTCTCTGGAATCTAGCCGAAACCCATCTTCCACCGGGCCGCGCCAGTGACTACAATCAGGCCCTCATGGACCTGGGTGCAACGATTTGCCTGCCCCAAAACCCCCGCTGCCTGCTTTGCCCCGTGCAAGAAATCTGCCTTGCCCGCCAGGCAGGAAACCAGCAGCAACGTCCCGTCACCAAACCCAAAACCAGAGTTCCTCGCAAACGCAAAGCCGCCGCCGTCATCGTTTTAGATGGAAAAGCCCTCCTCAACCGCCGCCCCGCCACAGGATTGCTCGGCGGACTATGGGAATTTCCCGCCGCAGAAGTGGAAGACGACTCCGCTCCATCCCTGATGACCGCTATCGAAGCATCCTACGCGCTCAAAGTAACCCCGCTGACGCGCCTGCCGGAAATTCAGCACGCCTATACCCACTTTCACCTGAGAGAAACCCCCTGGCTGTGCCAACTCACGGAACCCCCGCCCCAATCACCCACCCTGCAGTGGGTTCCCCTCTCCGAACTGGAATCTTACCCAATGGGCAAAATCGACCGGCAAATTGCCCGACAACTCCCATCCTGAATTTTCAAGAAACTGTTGTAAAATTCCCCTTCATGAAACCATTGCGCATTCTCTTCCTGGCATCCGAAGCCGACCCATTTGTTAAGGTCGGCGGCCTGGGTGATGTGGCTGGGTCACTGCCCTACGCGCTGCAATTGCTGGGCGAGGGCATCGATGTCCGCCTCGTCATCCCTTTCCACGCCTCCATCCGCGCCGATGGGTTGAGCCTGGTACGCGAAACCGTATTCACCATTCCCAGTTATGGCCGTGAAATTCCCGCCCAGGTTTTTTGCACCGATGTCAAAGGCTTGCCGGTCTACCTGATTTCCGGCGCGCCAGTCACCGGTTCGCTCAAAGTGTACGACCCCAACCCACTGGCCGATGGCGAAAAATATGTCTTTTTTTCCATTGCCGCGCTGGAAATGGCGCGACGACTGGACTGGCGTCCTGACATTGTCCATGCCAACGACTGGCACACCGCGCCTGGCGTCTATCAGGTCCGCCGAATGCAGGATGACCCGTTTTGGAAGGGCGTCAAGACCGTTTTTTCGGTGCATAACCTGGGTTACATGGGCGCAGAAGCCGAAAACGCGCTCCTGGCTTATGGCTTGCCCCCCATCGAAGAGCCGCTCCTGCCCGAATGGGCGCGCCGCCAGCCCATGGGGCAGGGATTATGGGCCGCCGATGAAATCGTAGCCGTCTCTCCCTCCTACGCCGAAGAAATCCAGACTCCCGAATATGGCTATGGACTGGAAACCTACCTGCAAGCCAACCACGCCAAAATCACCGGCATTGTCAACGGCATTGATTACTCCCTGTGGAATCCGGCCAAAGATAGCGCGCTCGAATCAAATTTCGACGCGGCCCGCCTCGACGAGCGCGCCCGCAACAAAGCCAACCTGCAAGCCCAATTTGCGCTGATGGAAATGCCCGATGCCCCCCTCCTGGCAATGGTCACGCGGTTTGACTTCCAAAAAGGCGTAGATATTGCCCTCAACGCCCTGCGCATGGTCACGGCCCAACCCTGGCAAGCCATCTTGCTGGGTACAGGCAATGCCTCACTCGAAGAAGCAGCCCGTCTGCTCGAGGCCAATTTTCCCAACCGCGTGGCAGCCGTCATTCGCTTTGACGCCCGTCTCTCGCGCCAGATTTATGGCGGAGCTGACCTGCTGCTCATGCCTTCCCGCTACGAACCCTGCGGCCTGGCGCAAATGATAGCCATGCGCTACGGCGCAATTCCGCTGGCGCGCGCCACTGGCGGCTTGCGCGACACCATCGCTGACCGACGAACCGGCTTTTTATTTACCGACGCATCTCCAGCAGTCATGGCCGCCACCATTCGCCGCGCCATTCAGATTTACCGCAACCGCGAAACCTGGCAAGCCATGCAGCGCGCCGCCATGGCCGAAGATTTCTCCTGGGAGAAATCGGCCCGGCAATATGTGGATTTGTATCAGTCCTTATAAATTTCTCATTCGCGCGGTAAGCCGCGAGACCGTCAAACGAAACTTCAAAGCGAGGCTTTCATGACCTTCAAACGCTCCTCAGGCATTCTCCTGCATCCCACCAGCTTCCCCGGCCCTTACGGAATTGGCGACCTGGGCGCCGCCGCCTACCGATTCATTGACTACCTGGCCGAAACCGGTTGCAAACTCTGGCAGGTGCTTCCACTCGGCCCCACTGGCTACGGCGATTCGCCCTACCAGTGCTTCTCGGCCTTTGCGGGCAACCCCTACCTGGTCAGCCCCGATTTCCTCAAGAACGACGGCCTGTTAACCGAAGAAGACTTTAGCGACCTGCCAAAATGGCCCGAGACTGTAGATTATGGGCTGATTTACCAATGGAAACCAGCCCTGCTCGATAAGGCCTATCGCCGCTTCGAGGCCATGCCCGATACTCCCCTGCGGGCTGAATTCGAGTCTTTCTGCGCTGAAAATAATTCCTGGCTGGCCGATTTTGCCCTGTTCATGGCTCTCAAAGACGCCAACGGCGGCGTAGCCTGGAACGAATGGCCCGAAGCCCTGCGCCAGCGCGAATCGAAAGCCCTCGCCCAGGCCCGTGAAAAACACGCCGACGCCATCCGCCGCCAGCAATTCCGTCAGTTCCTGTTCTTTCGCCAGTGGAGTGCCCTGCGCAGTTACGTCCACAGTAAAGGGCTTCAAATCATTGGGGATATCCCCATTTTTGTGGCGATGGACTCCTCGGACGCCTGGGCCAATCCCGACCTGTTCTACCTGGACGAAAACGGCAAGCCGACCGTGGTGGCGGGCGTCCCGCCCGATTACTTCTCGCCGACTGGTCAGTTATGGGGCAACCCACTCTATCGCTGGGATGTGCATAAGAATACCGGGTACAAGTGGTGGATTGAGCGCATTCGCGCCACCCTCAGCACGGTGGATATTGTCCGGATTGACCATTTCCGCGGCTTTGCCGGTTATTGGGAAATCCCCGGCGGCGCGCCAACCGCCCAAAATGGGCGCTGGGTACCCGGCCCCGGAATTGACCTGTTCATCGCCATTCGAGAAGCCCTCGGCGACCTGCCCATCATTGCCGAAGATTTGGGCGAAATCACCCCGGATGTCATTGAACTGCGCGATACGCTCGGCCTGCCTGGCATGAAAATCTACCAGTTTGGCTTTTCCGGGCCAGACAACCCCTTCCTGCCGCATCACTACCCGCGCAACTGCGTGGTTTATACCGGCACGCACGATAACGACACCGCCTGGGGCTGGTATCGCACTGCCCCGCAGCATGAACTCGACTTTGCCCGCCGCTACCTTAACATTAGCGGTAACGACTTTGCCTGGGACCTGATTCGCTCGGCCTGGGCCTCGGTGGCCGTGTTTGCCCTTGCCCCCCTGCAAGACTTCCTGAACCTCGGCACCGAAGCGCGCATGAACTTCCCCGGCAAAGTGGGCGGCTTCTGGTCCTGGCGAATGCCCCCTGACTGCCTGACCGATGACCTGAAATGGCGCATCCGGGAATTGAATTATCTCTATCACCGCTAAATGCAACATCCCGAAGGTCAATTCCTTCGGGATGTTTGTTTTCACTGATTACTGTTCACTGACAACCGATTACTCCCTCCCCGCCGCATAAATCCCCGCCAAAATCAGAATCCCGCCGATGATTTCAAGCGCGGAGGGGGCTTCGCGCAGGATGAAAAAGGCCAGTATGGTGGAGCCTATCGGTTCGCCGAGCAGCGTAACCGCTACGAAAGAGGCCGGTAGATAGCGTAATGCCCAATTGAAAGTCGAATGCCCCAGCAGTTGCGGCACCAGCGCCAGGAGCAGCATCCACAAGTAGTTCATCGGCGGGTAACCCAAAGGGGATTGTCCCGCCGCGCTCATGATGACGATGAGAACGAGCGCGGCCATTCCATAGACAAGGAAAATGTAAGGGATAAGCGACATCTTCGCCCGCAGTCGGCGGCCAATCAAGAGGTATCCAGCCCCCATCCAGGCCCCGCACAAGGCCAGGAAGTTGCCCCACAGCGCCTGTCCCTGCAAAAATTCGGAGAAGGGCGGGCAAGTCAGGCTGTTTTGAATCTGACAGGTTTCGCTCAGGCCAACTACCGTCCCACCGAGCAGAGCCAGCACCAGCCCAAAAAGGGTTGTCTGGCTGATGGTTTCACGCAAAACGAGCGGGGAGAGAATGGCCACCCAAAGAGGAGTGGTGCTGACCAGCACGACCGAACTTGCTACGGAGGTAAATTCCAGGGAAGAAATCCAGGTGGCAAAGTGCAGGGACAGGAAAAAGCCAGAGAGCAGTCCCAGCCCCAATTCGCGACGCGAGAGGCGGCTTAATTCCGCGCGGTGACGCGCCAGGGCAACGGGAGCAAGAATCAGCGAGGCCAGCGTCAATCGCACTGCAGCAATCACCAGTGAAGGAACATCCTGCTGAGCGTAGCGGATAAAAATCGCCGCAGTCGAAACGGCAAGCACCCCGCCCGCTATGGCGAGGTAAAACAGGGCAGGGTTACGGTGAGTCGCGTTCAAAATACTTCCTTCTCTCCCCCACCCATCTAAAAACATCAACCTGAAGGAGGGTGGGAGCGGGCTGGACGTGGTATCACCCGTATTGGCGATACGAATCATCCGATTACAGAATTGATTTTCGGTATTCACCCGGCTAGAATGTCTCTGTAATCCTAAAGCACAGAAAAACTTTCGTCAATCCTATTCATAACGTGGAGTTTCATCCGCGCCCCGATAACAAAAACCAGGAGAAAACCCGATGGCCTTTGAACTTCCCAAACTTCCTTATGCATACGAAGCGCTTGAGCCTTTCATTGATGCGCAGACCATGAACATCCACCATACCAAGCATCATCAGGCTTATATTACCAATCTGAATGCCGCGCTTGAAAAGCACCCTGAACTCGGTGGGTGGAGTCTGGATGACCTGGTTGCCCGTCTGGCCGATGTTCCTGAAGACATTCGCACCGCTGTCCGAAATCATGGCGGCGGTCACTGGAATCATGATATGTTCTGGCAAATCATGGCGCCCAACGCGGGCGGCGAACCAACTGGCGCGCTTGCCAAAGCCATCGAAGCCGATTTTGGTTCGTTTGCCAACTTCAAAGCCGAATTTGATAAAGCGGCAATGGGCCGTTTTGGCTCTGGCTGGGCCTGGCTGGTCGAAAAAGGCAATAAGCTGGCCGTTGTTTCAACCGCCAACCAGGATAACCCGCTCACCGATGGGTTCAAGCCGTTGCTGGGCATCGATGTCTGGGAACATGCTTATTACCTGAAGTACCAGAACCGCCGCGCCGACTACGTGTCTGCCTGGTGGAATGTGGTCAATTGGGATGCTGTGGCTCGCCGCTTTGGAAAATAAAGCCACTCTTTGGGTGAGTAAAACAATCCGCGCCTTCGGGCGCGGGTTTTGATATAATGAATTTGTCCAATCGGATTTTCAATCAATCTCCCGCCCAAAGTGCGGGACTTTCATCAGAGGAGGAACTCGTATGACGCACGTAATTACCAGCCTTTGCCTGCGCGACAGCGGGTGCGTGGAAGTTTGTCCGGTGGAATGTATTACGCCCGGCAAACCGCAGGAAGAATGGCCGATATTTTATATCGACCCCGACACCTGCATCGACTGTGGTGCTTGCGTACCGGAATGTCCGTATGCTGCCATCTTCCCTGAAGATGAAGTTCCTTCGGCATATACGGCCAAGGGCGGTGAATTTATCAACAAAGTTGGTCTCACTGGCCATTATGAAGGAACCAATCATCACGGCGAGGCCGTTGTGCTTGACAGCGTTAAACAGCTTACGGCAGGCGAAGTCGTTGACCTGACGGGCGACATTCAACTTAATGCCGATTATTATTCCAAAGGCCCTGGTTATAGTTCAAAGTAAGACACATTTGTAAATTGCGTCACTTAACGGCCGCCTCCAAGACTGCCTGACCAACAGCACGCGCCTGGAGGCGGTTATTATTTTCCAGAACGACCACAATGGCTAAAGGGGTTCCCTGCCAGCCGGAGGTTGTCCCCCCTATAAACCAGGCCACTCCATCAACTGACGTGTTTTGAGTTGCGCTGTCTGCCGTTTCACCATGGCCGGTGTGCGTCCAAAACGTGCCGGTTTCTTGCTTCAAGAATTCCTCAACATTATTTTCGGCAAAACACTGCCTAGTTTGCTCCAGAGAAGGGAGGATGACCCAGCCCTGGATAGGCGTATTGACTGCCATGACCAATTGGCCTGCCGGGCAAATTCCATGATTGCTCAGCGCGGCTGCGGCCCGAACTAACTGCGCCGGGCTAAGCCGAAGGTCGAGCGGCGTTGAGGCGCGCAAATCTGCCGTCTCCGCAAGGATGGTGGTGGGCAGCCGCAGAGCGGGTTGTTCATAAAATCCTAATTTTTCGTATAAATTGCTGCGTTGTTCTGAAGTAACAAGCGCTGTTCGATACTCTGCTTGTAAGAAAGGTTCAACAATGTCGCCCGCAGGGTATAGTCCCTGGGTAGCGCGGTTCAACAACGGGGCATTGGGCGCAGAAAAAATAGTTTCATCCAGGTGGTTTGAGTTGTAGGTTGGGTGAGAGGACATCACCAGGATTTCGCCTGTTTCTGCATTCATTAAAACGACTGCTCCACGCTTATCGCTCATTAACGAATCGGCTACTGCCTGGATGGTCAGGTCAAGGCTCAGGCGCACATTCAGACCAGGCGGAGGCGTGCCATATAAGACATGTTCCCACCAGATTTGCAGGGTGGGGATGCCTTGCAAGCCGCGTAGATAAGAGTCGAGGGTTTGTTCAAGGCCTGCCTGCCCATAAACTGGATGGGTATAACCAACGACGGAGGACAGAGCCGGGATGTTGTATTGGCGCTGATAGCTGCCAACCTGACCCTGAACCGAGGTAATTGCCTGGTTGCGGCGGTCGAGCAGGTTGCCGCGCAACACGAAGCGTTCTGCAATGGCACGGCGAGGATTGTCGGTGCGAGTGAGCAGGTCATCGGTTCGCCAAACGGCCCACCAGCCATAGGACAAAACACAGGCCAAAAGGCCCAGGTAAAGCAGCCCGGCAATTTGCAAATAGGGCGCAGGGCGGGAGAGCGGGGCGGGTTCTTCGTCCAGTTCGTTGCTGATTTGCATGAGGATGAGCAGGGCCAGGAAAGATGTCAGCAGGGACGAACCCCCATAAGAAACAAAAGGCAGAGTCACGCCGGTCAATGGAAGCAGGCGCAGATTGCCGCCAATGATGAGAATGGCCTGCGCACCGAAGTAAGTTGCAATTCCGGCAGCCAACAGGCGGCGGAAATTGCTCCCGGCGCGAATGGCGATGATGAATCCTCGCATGACAAGCATGGCGAGCAGAATAAACAACGCAATGCCACCTAACAAACCATGTTCCTCGCCAATGGTGGTAAAGATAAAGTCGGAATGAGCCACGGGGACCAGGCCGGGCGCGCCCATGCCCAATCCGCGTCCATCCAGGCCGCCGTTGGCAATTGCCAGGATGGATTGGACCACTTGATAAGAACGGCCCGAGGGGTCCGCCCATGGGTCAAGCCAGGCGTCGATGCGGGTCTGGATAATATCCACCAGGAAATAGCCTGCCAGAGTGGCAATCACCAGGATAGCAAGCGAAACCAGCAAAAGGATGCGCCTGTTGCTCGCCATGTAGACAATGGCGGCGTAAAGGAAGATGAATATCGAGGCGGTTCCCAAATCGCGTTGAAAGAACAGGACCAGCAGCGCCAGACCGGTGAGAAAAAGGGTAGGGTAGAGCAGGGGGAGCAGCCGGGCATGGGCAGCGTTTCTGCCCGCAAAATATGCGGCGAGGTAGACGATGAGCAACAGTTTGAGCGGCTCGGAAGGCTGCAAATAGACGCCACAGCATCCCAGCCACAGGCGCGGGCCGGCGCCGCCAGGGTTCGTCCCCAGCACCAGCGTCAGCGCGGTTAGAAGCAGGCCGCTCGTCAGAAAAAGATATTTATAGCGACGCAGGATGTCGAGATTTTGGGGGAATTTCAATCCGACCAGCAAAACCACCATGCTGATAACCAGCCAGGCAGCCTGACGTGCTCCAAACCCCTCGCTCAGCCGCCAGATGGAGAGCAATCCCCAGCCTGCCAAGAGGGCAGCGATGGGAAAAAGGTAAGGGTCTGCATCGGGGATATAACGGCTGAACTGACGATGGACCAGATATACCACAATAAGCCAGGCAAGTACTCCAATCCAGTGCGACCAGCGCAGGTCCACAACCCAACTGCGAGCGCGCGCCGCAGGAGAAAGGGTGAGCGCCAGGGCGTTGATGAACAGAAACAGCCCTGCCAGTTTGAGCAAGCGGCTCTGAATGGATGCGGGGGGAAGATAAGAAGGAAACAAGTTGAAGGTTTAAGGGGGTAATTCGTAATAACCATTTTTTTTACATGGATTACGGATTACGTGTTCGGCAGATACTTTTCCACCAGTACAGCAAGTTTTTGTCGGGTTTCTGACGGAATAACCGTCGGGTTGGTGATGAGGGCGGTTGCCAGCGCGTTGTGACAATCGCAGGGCTTTTCTTCGGGCAAATTCTTTGCCAGCAGGCGCAAAGCTTCCTGGGCCAGTTGGGTGTTTTTGTTGAGCGTTTGGATGACCATTTCAACCGTCACGGGTTCCGCGGAGACGTGCCAAACATCATAATCGGTAACATGTGCCATTACAGCGTAGCACAGTTCTGCCTCGCGCGCCAGAAAGGCTTCGGGGCAGGCGGTCATGCCAATGATAGACATGCCCCAGGCGCGGAAGACGTTCGATTCTGCTTTCGTGGAGAATCGCGGCCCTTCAATGGTAATGAAGGTGCCGCCCTGATGAACTGTTCCACCCGCATTTCTGACGGATTGATAGACATCCTGACTTAAATCAGCGCAAAACGGGTCGGCAACGCCAATGTGCGCAACCAGGCCCTCGCCAAAGAAAGAACGCGCACGGTTTTTGGTATGGTCATAGAGTTGGTCGGGGATGACGATGTGGCCAGGGGCGTAATCTTCGCGCAGCGAACCGCAGGCGCTGACGCTTATAACCCGTTTTGCGCCAAGCATTTTCAGGGCATAGATGTTGGCGCGGTAATTCACTTCGGTTGGGGAGATGAAATGTCCAATGCCATGCCGCGCCAGAAAGGCAATTCGTTTTCCTTCCAGTGTTCCCACCACAATTGGAGAACTGGGCTTTCCAAAGGGTGTTTGCAGGTGATATTCCTCTACGTTGCTTAAGGAGGAGATTCTATATAATCCCGAACCGCCAATGACGGCGAAGTGGATGCTCTCTGTCATAGATGGTTTCTCCAGGTTATTCCAGGTTGACGATGATGGCCGTTTGCCCACACTGAAGAGTGTCCCCATTGACGACAATGGTGGCTGTTTGTACCATCTCGTTGTTAAGTCTGGTTCCGTTCGTCGATTGCAGGTCTTCCAGCCACCATTGATTATGATGGTAGGTCAGGCGCGCGTGGTGAGCAGATGCGGCGGCGTCATCCAGGATGACTTCACATTCCGGGTCGCGCCCAATCAAGATATCTCCCTGAGTAAATCGCAGGGTTTGCGAAGATTCGCCAGAGGTCTGAATGGTAAGATGGATGGGGGTCACTTTGCGAGAGGCTAGAAAAGCCGTCTCTTGCTGCAAGGAACGCCAAAGCAAGTAAAGAGTCCAGCCAATAAAAAAATACAGGGCGATTGCTGCCATAATGCGCAAGCCCAAAAGGAGCACGGCGCTCATGACAGGTCTTCGTTTTGTGGATTTTGTGGGTTTACGGCGTTACCAGTAGGAGTATCTCTTAATACAGCAGTGCGGCGTTCACCGCTGGCCGGCGAAAGAGGCGCCGTCTCGCCGGTGTGGATTGATGGAGGCGGGTTATCTTGCCCGAAAACAATTGGCAAGCCTGCCAGCGAAATCACATCCCCCGGATAAAGGACGCTCTGGTTGATGCGTTGTCCGTTGACATAAGTGCCGCCGGTTGAGTTCAGGTCAAAGATAATAAATCGCCCACGCACATATCGTATTTGGGCATGGTAACGTGAAACGCGCGGGTCATCTACGACGAGGTGATTATCCAGGCGGCGCCCAATGTTGGTGACAGCCTGATTGAGCGTGAAGACTTTCGTCCCCCCAACAATCAGGAAGGCGGCGCGCGCAGGCGCATCCTGGTCATCGATTAAGCGCATATCCTGAGTTTCGGCGACTGCATTTGCTTTTTGGAAACGAACTCGTACATCGTCAATTTCAACCAGCGGGTCGCCGGACATACTGATAGAAAGAATGCCGTCAAACCTGACCCCAATTTCGCTGGCAACCAGGCGAAAGATTTTGGTGAGGCCTTCAATGAGGCGCGGGTCTTTCTGCCATTGCGAAATCATTGAAGGATGCACGACCAGCTGGAATTGATGAGGCAATACATTGGCGTTCTCATCCAGGCCTTGCGTCGCCAGGTTGGAGCGCAAAGTTTCGGCCAGTTGGCGAGAAATCCTATCCCGATAGTTAGGGCCAGGCATGTACTTGACGAGGTGCACCTCAATCAGATTTTGCAGGCGAGTTTCAATATCGCTTAATTGAAAGGCCATAAACGCTTCCTGGGGGCATAAATACTTGACTATTATAGAATTTTGTATCAGATTTTGCAACCCATCGGCCAGTTGTACTGCTGGCTTGATTATCGCATAAATTGGATGGTTTGTGCAACTTTTTCAGGGAGTTGGTTGAAGATGGGCGCGGAGCGATTGAGGACCTGCCTGACGCTAGGGGCTGAGAAAAATTGGCAGGCTGTAGAGGTAAGCCAAGCCGCTGATGCGGTCATCTGACTGGCGCAAAACGAGACGAACAGGGGTGCGTTGGGTGACCTGGTAGGGAATGGAGGTGGTGAAAATTTGAAATTTGCCATCGGCAGGGGACAGTTGCAGCAGGCGTGAGCCAACAATTCGGCCTTCAGAGTCGAAGAGTTCGATGATGAGCGGGGTGTCGTTAATCGGGTTGATTTCGCCTTGCAGGTTGAGCGTGCCGCCGCTGATTTCAGCCTCGCGCTTCAGGCGCAGGCCAATTCGGTCCTGGGCCGGGTAGGGCGGGGTGAATTGGTTTTCTCCGGCAGAAAGTAACATGAGCCGCACAGAGTTGTAGGCCAGCATGTTTCCCTGGGGGTCGTAGGTGCTGATTTGCAGGCGGGCGATTTCAGCAGCGCCTTTCAACTCGAAGGTGACTTTTTCGTCAACGCGGGTGAAATAGCCGATGTTGGAATAAGTGCGAAAGACTTTTCGGTACAGTTCCCGCCCGTCTTCACCTATCAATTCAACGCGGGTCAGTCCGGTGTAGTCAGGGCTGATGTGAGCCACGAATTCAATTGGCGAGATGACTTTGGAGAGCGGGCCAGGGGAGACGATGCGCAGTTGGATTCGGGTGGTGACATCCAGCGTGGGGGTAAGGGTGATGGTGGGGGTGGGCGAGGGGGTCCAGGTTCTGCGCCAGCGGGAGGTGGCAGTGGGTGTGAGTGGAGGGAGCGTGGGCGTAAACGGTTCTACGATGACGGTGGGGGTGAAGGTTGGGGCGAGGCTTGGTTCTTTTAAGGGAATAAAGGTGACAGTGGGGATATTTTCCGCTGGAGCGGGGAGCGTAGTCTCCGGCGTGGAGGAAGGTTCGAGGGTGACAACTGGCCCCGCGGCGGCTTGTTCCAAACGAGTACAGCCGAACAGGAAGAAAAGCAGGATAAGGAAAATCGTTTTACGCATTTTTAGAGCACCTCCCGCAGTTTGCTGCGGGAGGTGAGTTTACTACAGACCGTAAATTTCGGTGTATTTTTTTTGCAGGTAGCGCATGTAGGGCGCAGAGTCAATTTTGGAGCCGGTAACGCGCTGGACGAGCTCTTGCGGCTCATATTTGCGCCCAAACTGGTGAATTTTGACGCGCAGCCAGGAGAGCAGAGCTGAGAAGTCGCCCGCGCGTATCTGGTCTTCGAGGTCGGGGTTGATGGTGTTGAATTTTTCCCATAGTTGGGCAGAGATGATGTTGCCAAGGGCGTAGGTGGAGAAGTAGCCAACCATGCCGCCCGACCAGTGGACATCTTGTAAGACGCCGAGCGCGTTGTTAGGTGGAACAATGCCAAGGTAGTCTTGCATTTTCGCGTTCCAGATTTCAGGCAGGTCTTTGATGGCGACTTTGCCTTCGAGCATGTCAATTTCGATTTCGAGCCGCAGCATGATGTGCAGGTTGTAGGTGGCTTCATCGGCTTCGACGCGGATGAAGGAGGGCTGGACTTTGTTGATGCCGCGATAAAACTGCTCGAGGCTGACATTGCCGAGTTGAGAGGGGAAACGCTGTTGTAGTTTGGGGTAAAAGTGCTGCCAGAAGGCGCGCGAGCGGCCTACCAGGTTTTCCCACATGCGGCTTTGGGATTCGTGGATGCCAAGCGATGCACCGTTTTCGAGCGGGGTGCGGCTCCAGACGCTGCCGATGCCTTGTTCGTACAGAGCATGGCCGGTCTCGTGCATGGTGCCAAAGAGCAGAGCAAAAGGCAGGTCGGGGACCCAGCGCGAGGTGATGCGCACGTCGTTGTGGCCAAAGGAGGTGCAGAAGGGGTGGACGGTGGGGTCCTGGCGGCCACGGCTGAAGTCGTAGCCAAAGGCTTTGGCAACTTCGTTGCTGAAGTCCCACATTGTTTTTTCGTCGTAGGCGAGGCGCATAAAGGAGTCGTCCACTTGCGGGCGCTGACCGATGGCGCGAATGAGTTCGACCTGCTGGGGGCGGAGAGTCTCGAAGATGGTTTTGACATCGGCGGTTTTCATGCCGGGTTCAAAGTTGTCGAGCAGGGTGTCGTAGGGATGGTCGGCAGGCGGGAAGAAAGTGATGTAGCGCTGAACGAGCTCGAGGATTTTTTCGAGATGCGGCTGGAAGAGAGGGAATTCGTTTTTGGCGCGGGATTCGGCCCAGGCCTGATGGGCCATGGTGGTGACCCGGGCCTGCTCGACGATAAAATCGGCCGGGACGCGGGTGGCCTGGTCGTAATCTTTGGCGGTGACTTTAATGAGGCGGTATTCTTCTGAATCAGGGTCGAGGCCAGGCAGTTCTTGTTTGAGCGCCTCGATGAGTTTGCCAACTTCATCGGATGTGAATTTTTCGTGGGCAATTTTGCCAAGCGTGCCAAGCATGTTGCCGTGTTCTTCGGCAGCGCCCGGGGGCATGTAAACCTGCTGGTCCCAGCCGATGAGGGCGGCGGCATGGTTGAGGTCGGCGATTTCGGCCAGGCGGGCTTTAAGTTGGTGGTAGGTTTCGTTCATCGAGGTCTCCAGGGGGCTTTCATCGAATGGCTCGAACAGTATAAAAAAGCGGGATTTCGAGCGCAGGTTAATTTTACCTTATCTTCTCCAATTAGATAATAGTCGAAGTCAAGTTCTCAAAGCGCCATGTACCAGTTGAGTTGTACTTCGTCGGCGACGGCGGGGATGTCATGGTAGGCGTATCGGCGTATATCGCCGAGGATGCAGCCCTGGGCGGCATAGAAGCGGCAGGCTGCGATGTTGATGTTCTGGGTTTCAATTTTCATCATGTGGCAGCCACGCTGGCGCGACCACTGGGCGGCGTGAGTGAACAAGGCTTTGCCAATTCCGCGTCCGCGCCAGGCCGGGCTGACGCGCAGGTCCCACAGGACGGACAGGTCGCGGCGACCTTCGAGCATGTTGACGCCGTTGGTGTCCCAGGCAACCGCCGCTGCGCCCAGCGGAAGTTCATCTTCGAGTGCCAGGAAGAAGCCCCAGTTGGCGGTATTGAACTCTGTCAACCAGAGATGCGGCGGGCCGAGAGAATCGTAATCTTTGATGTAAGGGGAAACGGCCTGTGGAATGAGTTGAATGCCACCCAGGCCGTTTTCGGGAGTTGTGACCGCCAAGATTTCGCGCACTTCAAAGGCGATGGAGATTGATTCGTAATCCGCAATCCGTTCTGGGGTAATTTGAATAATTTGCATTTTATTCGTACCGCAAGGCTTCGACTGGCTCAAGGTTGGCGGCGCGATTGGCAGGGTAAATGCCAAAAAACAAGCCAATAATGGTGGATGTGATGGTTGCCAACAGGATGGCATCTAACCCAACCGCCGGGGTAAAGGCATTGCCCGTGGCAGCGGCCACCTGCCCAACGATGTAAGCAATGACCCAGCCAAGTAAGATACCTATCAGACCGCCAATCAAACTCAGGAGAGAAGATTCGGTCAGGAATTGTATGAGAATGTCTCGTTTGCGCGCTCCAAGTGCTTTGCGCAGGCCAATCTCGCGCGTTCGCTCTGAAACCGAAACCAGCATGATGTTCATAATGCCAATGCCGCCCACGAGCAGCGAAATGGCGGCAATGCCACCCAAAAAGGTTGTGAAGACCCCAAGCACGGTCTGAACCGTTTGCAGGAAGTCTTGCTGAGACAAAATGGTGAAATCATCCGCGCCGACTTCGGTGCGATGACGGGCGCGCAAAATATTGGCGATTTCCTCGGTTGCCAGGGGTACATCCTGGGCCGAGGCAGCCTGGACAAAAATCAGGTCGACGCGGTCAATGGTGGAGCGGCGAATGATGCGAGTGCGGGCAGTGGTCATTGGGATGAAAACGACATTGTCTTCGGAGCCGAAAGAGCCACCGCCCTTTTCTTCCATCACGCCAATCACGCGAAAAGGCTGGCCTTCGATGCGAATGGTCTCGCCCACCAACCCTTCGCGGCGGCCAAAGAGTTTTTCGGCCACTTCCACCCCAAGTAAAGCCACTGAAGCGCGCCCCAATAAGTGTTCCTGGTTAATTTCTTCGCCTTCCGCCACTCTGAAGTTGCGCACGCCAAAATAGTCAGGCGTCACGCCTCCCAGCGAGGTGCGGGTCTGCTCGCCGCCCGCCGAAATGGTGATGTTACTGCCTTGTATAAAGGGAGCAACAGCAGCAACGTGAGGCGCAAGGAAGGGGTCGGCAATGGCTTCTGCATCCTGAATGGTCAGCGGGCGTACGTTGCGGAGGTTGGCCTGCTCGTTGCCCGAAAAGACAAACAAAAGATTGGTTCCGATACCGCTGATGGCCCCGGTGATAGAATCCTGCGCGCCGCGCCCAATGGCAAGCATGGCAATTACAGCCGCAACGCCAATGACAATTCCCAGGATGGTCAAACCAGAGCGTAATTTGTTTGAGTTGAGGCTCTCAAGGGCCTCAATGAACGCCTGAAAGAGAGTCATGGCGTCTCCTTATCCACCACACCATCACGAATGCGTATCACACGCTGGGTCTGCGCGGCAATTTTTGGGTCATGCGTGACGATAATCAGCGTAGTGCCAATCTCGCGGTTGAGATTAAGCAACAAATCCATAATTTCCTGACCCACTTTGGAATCGAGATTGCCAGTAGGCTCATCGGCCATGATAATAGCCGGGTTATTGACCAACGCGCGCGCAATCGCCACGCGCTGCTGTTGACCGCCAGAGAGTTCGGTGGGCTTATGCAACATGCGATTCTCCAGCCCAACGGCAATCAAAGATTGACGGGCTTTTTCCTTACGACCGCTGGTGAGACCAGCGTAGCGCAGGGGTAGTTCCACATTGGCGAGGGCGGTCTGCCGCCCTAATAGATTAAAAGATTGAAAAATAAAACCCACTTTGCGGTTACGAATCTCAGCCAATTGGTCATCACGGAGGTTGGAGACTTCTTCCCCATCCAGGATGTAACTTCCGCTGGTGGGATGGTCGAGGCAGCCGAGGATATTCATCAGGGTCGATTTCCCCGACCCAGATGGCCCCATAATGGAAACGACTTCGCCTTTGAAGATTTCGAGAGAAAGCCCGCGCAAAGCATGGACTTCCACATCGCCCATTTTATAGACCTTGGTCAGGTTTTCGGCATGAACAACGGGTTCGGCCATCCATCACCTCCCCGGGGGGCCGCCCATTGGGCCGCCAAACGTCGTGGGAGGGTTGAGGACAATCAAATCACCCACGCTTAAATCACCATCAACGACTTCCGAAACAGTATCGGAAGTCGCTCCCAGGCGAATCTTGACCATTTCAGGCTGGCCTTCTTTCAGAACATAGACCACTCGCTGCCCATCCACCACGCGCACCGCGCGATTGGGAACCACCAGCACGTCCTTCACTTCTTTGACAAGAATATTTACCGCGGCAGTCATGCCCGGGCGAACAAATTCATCGGCGTCGGTCAGTTCCACCGTCACAGTAAAGTTGACTGCGCCCTGCACCACAGACCCGGCTCGGCCCACCTCCACCACCACGCCATTGTAGGTTTTGCCAAGCACAGCATCAAAACTCATGGTCACAGGCTGCCCAACCTGAATGCTGTTAATGTCAATTTCCGAGACCTGTACATCCACCAGCAAATGCGAAAGGTCATCCAGACGGAAAGCGACCTGCCCAGGAGAAACCTGGTCGCCAGACAATGGCTCGGCAGCAGTAACCACGCCATCAAACGGAGCAGTGACATAAAGCTGATTCAGAGTAGCCTGCGCGGCGAGAATGCGCGTCTCCAACGTGGCGACCTCCAACGGGTCAGGGCCATCCTTTACGCGCTCCAGTTTGCGTTTGGCTTCTTCCAGCTGAGCCGCAGCAAGCTCTAACGCAGCCTTGCGCTGAGCAATTTCCTGGGCATCCGGCCGCCCGGTAACATAGTTCAATTGGGCGGTCAACTGGTCTACCCGCATTTCTGCCGCAGTCAAATTGGCCAATGCTTGCGCTTTGCGCGAGTCGCCGTCATTCAGGTTCTCCACCAGTTTATAGAACCGACGCGCCAGCGTGACTTGCTGCTTTGCCAGGTCAAGTTCTGCTTTGGTATTCTCAATGAAAGAATCACTTGCCCGCTGAAAATTGATTCCGTCATAGCGAGTCTTGGCATCATCGTAAGCTTTTTGGGCCTGAACCACCGCCTGCTCGGCCTGAGCGCGGGCTACGGTGGATGTTTGCAAATCTTCCAGCGAACGCTGCGCGTTGAGTAAATCGCTCTGCGCCAGAATGATATTTTGAGCGACGGAGGTCATATCCAGACTGGCCAATTTATCCCCTGCCGAGACGGAATCACCCGGCAGGACGTTGACGCTTTCCACCGTCCCGCTGGTCTGCCAGACCAATTGCGCGCTTTGCCGGGCACGCACCGTACCCGTCGCCCCCACAACAGCCAGCAGGTCGCCTTTTTCGGCGGCAACCGTCTGATATTGCGATTGCGCAGATTGCGCATTGCGATTATAAAAATAAAATACGGCAACTCCGGCTAGCGCCAAAAGAACAAGAATCCACAACCAGGTTTTGCCTTTCATACCATAACACCTCCAGGTTTCTCGCCAGTTTAAGGAAAACGTACTCTCGATAACTGTCAGATTGTGATTGAACACAAATTAACGACTTAAGCAGAACAACACATCTAACAAGAGCAGATTAATAAAGATTCTAATCCACGCGCTGCGCAACACAAAGTTAACAGCCCTACAGGTTTACGCAACTCTAACGCCATGAAAGGTGATGAATGTCGTCCGGTTTGGTGACATAAGTTGCTGTGATACATAAATTGCCTTGATTATCATTAACGAACAAGCCGGGAGGAGTATTCGCCCTTTGGAAGGAGTATGGCATGTATAAAATCCTGCATAAGGAAATATTAAGCGAGAGTGTCAAACTGATGATTGTAGAAGCACCGCTCGTCGCCCGCAAGGCCCGGGCTGGCCAATTTGTCATCGTGCGCAACGACGAGAAAGGAGAACGCATTCCGCTCACAATTGCCGATTTTGACGCTGCGCAAGGCACGATTACCATTATCTTCCAGGAAGTCGGAAAATCAACCGCCCAAATGGGGCTGTTCGAGGTAGGAGATTCGTTTGCCAATGTAGTTGGGCCGCTCGGTCACGCCACCGAAATCCAAAACTACGGCACGGTCGTAATGGTGGGCGGCGGCGTGGGCATTGCCCCCATCTTCCCAATCACTCGCGCCCTTAAGCAGGCCGGGAATCATGTCCTCTCCATCATCGGAGCGCGCAACCAATCCCTTTTGTTTTGGGAAGAGCGCATGCGCGAATTTTCTGATGAATTGATTGTCTGCACCGATGATGGCTCACGCGGGCGCAAAGCGCTGGTCACAGAGCCGCTCAAGGAAATCCTGCAACAACATGGCAAGATTGCCAGAGTTTGGGCAATTGGCCCGGCGATAATGATGAAATTCGTCTCAGCGGCCACCCAGCCTTTTGGCGTGCCGACCATCGTCAGCCTGAACACCATCATGATTGACGGAACGGGGATGTGTGGCGGCTGCCGGGTCACTTTTGGAGACGGCGGGTCACAGTTCGTCTGCGTCGATGGGCCAGAATTTGACGCCCACAAGGTGGACTGGAACCTGCTCCTGGAACGCATGTCGTTCTACCGCGCCGAAGAAAAACGCGCCCTGGAACACTGGAAAAACCACCCATGCCGGTTAGACAAAGCCGCCAACGAAGTAGAAAGGCAGGCCGCGCATGGCTAAAATCGTCCCCACCCGCACCCCCATGCGCGAACAAGAGCCAGAAATTCGCGCCCGCAACTACGAAGAAGTGACCTACGGCTATAGCATCGAAGAAGCCCTGACCGAAGCCGCCCGCTGTCTCGATTGCGCCAAACCAACCTGCATGCCGGGCTGCCCGGTCAAAATTGATATTCCAGGCTTCATCCGTCACATCACCGAAGGCAATTACCAGGCTGCGGTGGATTTAATCAAAAAAACCAACGCCCTGCCTGCCATCACCGGGCGCGTCTGTCCACAGGAAACGCAGTGCGAAGGCGTGTGCGTGCTGACCCGCAAGCACGAACCGGTCGCGATTGGCCGCCTGGAACGCTTCGTGGCCGATTGGGAAGCCCGCCAGGGGCCGCCGCCCATCCCGCAATTGCCCACGCCAAGCGGCAAAAAAGTGGCTGTGGCCGGTTCCGGCCCAGCGGGTCTTACCGTCGCCGCCGACCTGGCGCGGATGGGACACAAGGTCACGATTTTCGAGGCCCTGCACGAGCCGGGCGGGGTGCTGGTGTATGGCATTCCAGAATTCCGCCTGCCCAAATCCATCGTCAAACGCGAGGTCGATTACGTCCGCGCACTGGGCGTGGAAATCATCACCGATTTCATCGTGGGAACAACCGCCACAGTAGATGAACTGCTGGAAGAGTATGATGCCGTCTTTTTGGGCGTGGGCGCGGGTCTGCCCTGGTTTTTGGGAATCCCCGGCGAAAACCTGGGCGGTGTATATTCGGCCAATGAATATCTCACCCGCGCCAACCTGATGCGCGCCTACCGCTTTCCAGAATACGACACGCCCATCGCCATCGGCGAACGGGTCGTGACCATCGGCGGGGGGAACACGGCCATGGACGCCGCTCGCACCGCCCTGCGCCTGGGCGCCAAAGAATCCATCATCGTCTATCGCCGCTCGCGCGCCGAAATGCCCGCCCGCGCCGAAGAAATCCACCATGCCGAACAGGAAGGCGTCAAATTCTACTTCCTGACCACGCCGGTTGCTTTCCACGGCGAAAACGGGCGCGTGACCTCGCTGGAATGCCTGGAAAACCAACTGGGCGAGCCAGATGCCTCCGGCCGCCGCCGCCCGGTGCCGGTGCCGAACTCGAACTTCCACATCCACGCCGACGTGATGGTCATTGCCATCGGGCAAAGTCCCAGCCCCATCATTGCCAGGACCACGCCCGAACTCACCACCGCTAAAAACGGCACTATCGTCGTCAGCCCCGAATCGATGAAAACCTCCAAGCGCGGTGTCTTCGCTGGCGGCGATATCATCACCGGCGGCGCAACCGTCATTCTGGCCATGGGGCAGGCCAAAACCGCCGCCCAGGCCATTGACAAGTACCTGCGAACAGGAGAGTGGTAAACGCCCCTGCGCAAACACCCTCCCGAAGGCCACTCAAAACCTTCGGGAGGGTGTTCCTATCTACCAGATTGTTTCTACGTCGTACTTCTGGATTTCGGGGTCAACGGTCAATAAGGGCAGGTTTTCCAGTTGACTTTGAGCAACCAGCAAGCGGTCAAACGGGTCATCGTGATGACGTGGTAACGCATAGACTTGCCCCGCATGACTGATTTGCACAGGCAGAGGTTGGAAATGATTGGCTTCGAGCCGCCTGGCTATATAAGCAGCAGGTTCCTCGGGCAGGATTAATTTACCGCGCGCGGCTTTAATGGCAATTTGCCAGGCGCTGGCAGCGGAAAAATAGATTTCATTGCGGCCATCCGCAATCAGTTCACGGACATGGGGCGAAAGCCGCCCATCGTCCATATTCCACCACAGGAACGTATGCGTATCCAACAAGGCTTTCACGATTCAAACTCCGGTAGGGGCGCGTCAAAATCCGGCTGGATGATGACCTTGCCTTTATCCATGCCCGGCTTGCGCAACAAGACCGAGTCGGTAATCGGTAAAATGCGCGCAATTGGCTTCCCTGCGCGGGCAATAATCACTTCTTCGCCATTCAAGACACGCTTCATCAGTTTGGAAAAATGGGTTTTGGTTTCATGAATATTGAAAACAGCCATAACGACCTCCGAAAATCATTATAGACTAACCACTAGACTAAATCCAGAAGCGGGTTTCCGCCGGGCCGCAAAAAACTGACTAAAGTCCAAAATCTCCCTGAATTACCCGAAATCAGGAGACTTCGGACGCACCGCTTGCCCTTTGCCAGCCAAGGCAATCCGGCTACAATACCGCCATCTATGGCAGATTTGTTGCTCCTGTTCTGGACTTTCACCAAAGTCAACCTGCTCAGCACCTCCGGGCCGGCCTCGGTTGGCCTGTTGCACAGCGAAACAGTTGGACGACTGATTACCGAAAGTCAGTTTATACAAGCAGTGGGGTTTTCAGCAGTCTTGCCCGGCAGCGACGCCATTCAACTGGCAATGTACATCGGATACGCCGCAGCGGGCATTCCCGGCGGACTGGTTGCCATGCTTGGCTCAGTCTTGCCGCCCACCGTGCTTATTTTTGGCGTTGCGACCATCCTGCACCACCTGCGCCGCGAAGCCTGGGTAGGACGGTTCGTGGAGGGCTTGACTCCCGCCATTTCGGTTCTGATGCTGTTCACCGCCTGGAAAATTTTCGAAAAAGGCGGCGAAACCGGCCTTTTTGGCTGGAGCATTGCGCTCATCAGCCTGATTATCATAGCGCGCAATTTTCCCGCGCGCATTGTGGTTCTAACCGCCGGTCTCCTGGGAGTGGCATTACTGCGATGAACCGTTCCGAAGTTTCTGCCTGGCTCAAACTCTTCTGGATGTTTCTAAAGGTGAATCTGCTCTCGCCTTCCGGGCCAGCCTCCATTGGCCTGTTGTACGACGAAGCAGCGGGGAAACTGATGAGCGAAGAACGTTTTGTCGAAGCAGTGGGATTTTCCAACGTCCTGCCGGGCAGCGAAGCCCTCAAGCTGGCAATGTTTGTCGGACACGCGGCAGCAGGCATTCCTGGCGTGCTGGCAGCCTTGCTGGGCGCCATTCTGCCGCCAACGGTGATGATGCTCGTGGTCGCAGCCATCCTGCAACAATTCCAGAACGAACAATGGCTTGGTCGATTTGTAGGCGGAATGAGTCCGGCTGTGGCAGCGCTCATGGTACTGGTCGGTTGGGAACTCTTCCGCGCCGGAACCGGTAAAAACATCAAAATACGCAGCCTGGTCATCGCCACGCTCGCCGCCCTCGCCCTGTGGCTCAACATTCCCGCTCCAATCGTACTGGTAGGGGCCGGGATACTGGGAGTTATCTTATTCCGATGAACTCTTTACTCGTTCTCACCAACGGCAACGAAACTACCTGGCCATCCATTGAATTTTCAGCCTGGATGTCTTCACAACTGAATACACCGCTCACCCTGGTTGGCATTCTGGAAAACCGAGGAGAGAACGACGCCGTGGAGGAGATATTCAGCCGCGCGGTGACTCTTCTCCAGCAAAAAGGGATATCATACACCCTGCAACTGGAAACCGGTCAGGCCGAAGCCGCCATTCCGCGCAAAGCAGCCAGTGAGGCGGCTGACCTGATTGTCACCGGGCCGCTCGGCCGCCCCCCCTTGCGGCAATTCTTCTCTGGACATTCCTTTCGCCACATCCTGGCCAAAGTGCAAAAACCCCTGCTATACGTTCCGGCAGCAAAAATCCCTGTCCAAAAGATATTGGCCTGCCTGGGCGGGCTGGGATACGGTCTGACTGCCGAACACCTGGGCGTGCAGATGGCGCGCTCTTTTGGCGCATCACTCACCCTTCTGACCGTCGTCCCGCCAATTGACCTCAACTACCCCGAAGCGCGCGCCATCCGCGAAAACTGGCAAAACCTGGCCGCAACCGACACCCTGCCCGGGCGCACCCTGCGCCAGGCCATGGAAACAGCACGCAAAGCGCAGGTCAAAGCCCAGGTCATCACCCGCCAGGGCGACGCCATTGAAGAAATCCGCGCAGAAATACGCGCAGGCGGCTACGATATGGTCTGCATGGGTTCCCCCTACAGTTCCCATAGCCTGCGGCAAATGGCAACCGCCAATGTCACCGCTGATATTGCCGAAACCGCGCCCTGTCCGGTACTCTCAGCGCGATATTTGGGGACTTAATATGCAGTGGGTTACTTCAACCGCGCCCAATTTCAGATTGCCCGGATATTCGGAACTCATCTCGACCGTACTCATTCAGCGCGGAATCCGGACTGTTGACGAAGCCCGGGCTTTCCTCGACCCGGATTCGTACCCGCCGACTCCGGCTTCCGCCCTGCCGGGCATGGATGCGGCCCTCGAGCGGGTGAGCCTGGCCATCCGCCGCCGGGAGCGAATTTGCATCTGGGGCGATTTCGATGTAGATGGTCAGACCGCCACTGCCATTCTCGTCGAAACCCTGCGCGGCCTCGGCGCAGACGTGACCTACTACATCCCCGTCCGCGCGCGCGAAAGTCACGGCGTTCACCTTCCGCATCTCAAGGAACTGATTGACTACGGCGCGCAACTGATGGTCACCTGCGATACCGGCATCACCGCTCACGAGGCCGTCCGCTATGCGCAATCACGCGGGGTGGATATGGTCATCACCGACCATCACGATTTACCCGAAGCGTCGAGCGGAGCAAACGCGCTTCCCCCTGCCGCTGCCGTCACCAACCCCAAGCTTCTGCCGCCTGAACACCCCCTCGCCCACCTGCCTGGCGCAGGCGTGGCCTACAAACTGGCGGAAGCGCTAATCGAGAGTCGAAATTCGACATTTGAGCAACCACCCACTCCCGATTCCCTGCTCGACCTGGTTGCGCTGGGAACGATTGCCGACCTGGCCATTTTACGGGGCGACACCCGCTACCTGGTTCAAAAAGGCCTGCGCGCGTTGCGCAACACGCAGCGGTTGGGGCTGAAAACCATGCTCGAACTGGCCGAACTGAAACCCGAAAACATCACCGAAAGCCACATCGGCTTTGCGCTCGGCCCGCGCCTGAACGCCCTCGGACGTCTGGAAGACGCCAACCCGGCGGTCGATTTGCTGACCACCCACGACCCCATCCGCGCGCGGGTGCTGGCAACCCACCTGGAAGGCCTGAACGCCCAGCGCAAACTGCTCTGCGACCAGGTGACGATGGCCGCCGAAGCCCAACTGCGCGCCGACCCCTCCCTGCTGGCCGCGCCGGTCATTTTGCTGGCGGGCAAAGACTGGCCGGGCGGCGTGGTGGGCATTGTGGCGGCGCGAATGGTGGAACGCTATGGCAAACCAGCCATCCTGATGACCAGCGGCGCAGATGGCATCACGCGCGGCTCGGCGCGCTCCATCCCTGGGCTGCACATCACCGAGGCGATTGCCGCGCAAAAAGACCTTCTGCGCAACTATGGCGGCCACCCCATGGCAGCCGGGCTGGGACTGGAGACCGAAAAACTGCCCGAGTTCCGCAAGCGGCTGTCGAAAACGGTGGAACGGATGCTGGAAGAAGCCCAAATTGAGGAAGCCACCCTGCAAATTGATGGCTGGCTGGGGCTGGAGCAAATCTCGCTGGAACTGGCCGCCGACATCGAACAGTTGGCGCCCTTTGGGCCGGGAAACGAACGGCTTACACTGGCTACCCGCAATTTATCGCTCGAATCCGCTGCGCCGGTTGGCAAGGGCGGCGAGCATGTGCGTTTGACGGTCTCTGACGAGGCGGGGAACAAGATTTCGGCGTTGTGGTGGAATGGAGGCAATGAGGAACTACCGCAGGGCCGCTTTGACCTGGCTTATACCATCCGCACCAGCGACTATAAGGGTCAGAAACAGGTTACGGTGGAGTTGGTGGATTTTCGGGAGGCGGAAAATGCGCCGGTCACGGTGAAGCGCCGAAAGGTGGAAATCGAGGACTGGCGAGGCGCGGAAAACGCACTTGAAAAACTGACTCTCGACCACCGGCCAGCGACGATGGCAGTCTGGGCCGAGGGGGAACACAAAAAAGCGCTGAACGGCCAGGGACGGCACGAATTGCAACCGGCGGAAACGCTGGTTATCTGGACGACCCCGCCCTACGGGGATGTTTTGCGTGAGGTGATGGAAAAGGTCAGGCCGCAAAAGGTGATTCTGGTCTGTCAGAACCCGGAGTGGGAGTTTTTGACGCGGCTGGCGGGCGTGGTCAAGTTCGTGCTGAATCAGCGCGGCGGGCGGGTTTCGCTCTCGGAGCTGGCGGCGGCCACCGGGGAGCGGTTGGCGGCGGTACGCCTGGGGCTGGAATACCTGTCGAAACGGGGGCAGGTGGTAGTGGAGTCTGAAGCGGGCGGGGAGATGGTCCTCGCCGCCTCGCAGGAGCGGGCGGATGAAACTGCCGCGGCGCAGTTAAAATCCCAAATCGAAAAAATGACGGCTGAGTCGGCGGCGTATCGCCGCATGTTCGGCAAACATCCAAACCCAATGGAGGGATTATGAGACAACTTCCGGGGCATGGGGCGTGTTTTGTGTGCGGGCCGGAAAACCCGCGCAGCATTGGGCTGACCTGGTTCGAGGCGGATGGCGAGATTTTCGCCGAGTTCACCTTCGATGAGGGCCAGCAGGGGCCGCCCGCCCACCTGCACGGCGGGGCTTCGGCGGCGGTGCTGGATGAGGCCATGGGCGCGGCGGTCTGGACGGCGGGGCTGCGGGTGGTGGCGGTCAACCTGGAAATCAATTACAAACAGCCGGTGCCGCTCGGCCAGCGCGTAACGGTTCATGCGCGGGTGCAGGAGCGGCAGGAGCGCAAGGTGCTGACCACCAGCGAACTGCGCCTGGCGGATGGCACAATTGCCGTAACCGGGCGCGGGATTTATGTGCCTGCGCCGCATCTGGTGGGAGCGGAAAAGGTTAAGTTTGAGCGTTAACATAAAATCCTCCCCGCGTTGACAAATCTCTTATACCCCGGTGATACAATAACGCCATGTTGCCCGATTTCCGCGTCCGCCAGCGCGATTACCTGCTCGAAATTACCCGCGCCATTACCCAGGAGCTTGACCTGCAAAAGGTACTCAAGCGCATCCTGCGCATTTCCATTGAGATGCTGGCGGGCCAGGCCGGGCTGATTGCGCTGCGCGAGGCCAAATCATGGAAGGTGGCGGCAGCGCAAGGTATTCCACCTGCTTTTTTGCGCTATCTGGAGCCGTTGCTGGAAGAAGAGCATGTAGCCGAGTTAAATGTGACCGAACTCAACCGCATGCTGCAAGAGTTGACCTATACCGCCAGCATGGGCCTGCTGAATGGCACGGCCTTGCCCCTGATGACGCATGGCGCGGTGATTGGCGTCATTTTTATTTTCCGCTCCTATCCTGATTTATTTTCAGCCAACGACAAACAACTGCTGCAATCCTTTGCCGACCAGGCCGCAATTGCCGTGTTCAACGCCAAACTGTATGGACAGATTACCGTTGAAAAGCAGCGCCTCGATGCTTTAATTGACTCCGCCGCCGATGGTATCCTGATTCTGAACGCTGACCACAGCATTGAACGGGTCAACGATGCCTTCGAGCGCATCTATGGAAAAACCGATGATGAACTGCGGGGTTTGCGGCACGAAGACATCATCCGCTGGGTGCGCAAGCCAGATGGCCTGACGCTGGAGGAGGCCGAAAAAGACGGCTGGCCGCCGACCCCCAATGCGCATTTATATGTGGAAGGCGACCTGCAGCGCGCCGATGAGCAAATGCCTTTTATCCCGGTTGGCATTACTTACGCGCCGTTGATGACGGCTGAGGGCGAACTGCAAAATATCATCGTCACCGTGCGCGATATCACCCACTTTCGGAATGCCGAAGAAATCAAGGCAACCTTCATTTCCATCGTCAGTCATGAACTCAAAACGCCGGTCGCGCTCATTAAGGGCTATGCATCCACCCTGCGGCGCGATGATGCCCGCTGGGACAAAAACATCATCCAGGATTCGCTGGCCGTCATTGAAGAAGAAGCCGACCGGCTGACCAAGATGATTGAGGACCTGCTGGATGCCTCCCGCCTGCAAGCGGGCGGCCTGACTCTTAAACGGACGGATGTTTCCCTGCCAGCCCTGGCCCGCCGCCTGGCGGAACGCTTCCAGACCCAGACCAAAAAACACGCCATTAGCGTCGATTTTCCCGCTGAATTTCCTATCATATTGGCCGATGAAACCCGCATTGAGCAGGTGTTGTCGAATCTCATCTCGAACGCTATCAAATACGCGCCAAAAGGCAACATTTGCATCGGCGGGCAGGCGCGACCGGAACAGGTTATCCTCTGCGTCAGCGACGAAGGCCCCGGCATCGACCCGCACGACATGCCACACATTTTTGACCGCTTCTACCGGGCCGAGGGCGCTGCCCGTAAGACAAAGGGAGCCGGGCTGGGGTTATATCTGGCCCGCGCGATTGTCGAAGCGCATGGCGGGCGGATATGGGTGGACCCGAAACCCGGTTCGGGGGCGCGAATCTGTTTTTCACTGCCGAGATAGCCGCCTGCGGGTGGTAAAATAAATGTCTTGCGGAACAAACCAAATGTCTGGCTGCCTGCTCCGCTTCAAACTGCCTATCCCGTAAATTCAAAAATAGAAAACGGAAATCAAAATGCCACAAACCCAAATTGCCTGTCCCCGCTGCCGCCAGAACATTCCTGCCCAGGTGGAGCAGTTGTTCGATGTGACCAGCGACCCCGCCGCCAAACAGCGCCTGCTTGGGCGCGTTTCCAACTATGCCCGTTGTCCGTTCTGCGGTTTTGAAGGCCCCCTGGCCACCCCCATCGTTTACCATGACAACGACAAAGAACTACTCCTGACCTATTTCCCCTCCGAGTTGGGATTGCCAGTGAATGAGCAGGAAAAATTAATCGGACCGCTGATTACCCAGGTCATGAACAAACTGCCCGCCGAAAAGCGCAAAGGCTACCTGTTGCGCCCGCAGAGCTTTCTCACCTACCAGAGCATGATTGAGAAAATCCTGGAAAAAGACGGCGTGACCAGGGAAATGCTCGACGACCAGCAAAAGCGCGTTTCGCTCATCCAACGCCTGATGGAAGCGTCCTCGCCCGAGGTGCGCACCGCCATCATCAAAGAAAACTCAGCGATGCTCGACGAGACTTTCTTTGCTCTGTTCAACCGCCTGCTCGAAGCAGCCCTGCAATCGAGGCAGCAATCGGCGGCCCAGGCAATGGCGGCCCTGCAAGAAGAACTGCTTGAAAACTCGGAGTATGGCCGCAAAGTCCGCGCTCAGATGGGCGAACTCGAAGCCGCTGTCAAATCGCTTCAGGAAGCCGGGCAAGGCCTGACCCGCGAAAAACTGCTCGATATCTTCCTGGCCGCCCCCACTGAAGCGCGCCTGCAAGCCCTGGTCAGCATGACACGTAACGGCCTGGATTACTCGTTTTTCCAGATTTTAACCGAGCGCATCGATAAATCGAGCGGCGCAGAACGCGCCAGGCTGGAAGACCTGCGCACCAAAGTGCTGGAATACACCAACCAAATCGACAAGGCCGTCGAAGAGCAGATGAAGCAGGCCGAGCAGATGATTGAATCCATTTTAGCCGCGCCAGATATAGCCCAGGCCACCGTCCAGAACCTGGGCGCGTTCCAAAGCGATGCGGTGGTGCAGGTGCTCGAATCGAAACTTCAGGAAGCCAGCCGCAAGCAAGACGCAGCCCGGATGCAGAAAATCCAGCAAATGGTGGCGGTGCTGCAACAAGCCAGCACCCCACCTGAGGTGATGCTGATTAACGAACTGCTTGAAGTCGCCGATGATGAACTCGTTCTGGCGCGCAAACTCCAGGAACACGAGGCCGAAATCGGGGAGGAATTCAGCGGCATGATTGCCGGGCTAATGAACCAGGTTGAGCAGCAAGCCGCCAAAGACCCCAATTCTGGCGAAATCCTCAAGCGGCTCGAAACGCTCTACCGGGCCGTCCTGAAAAAATCGATGCAGAAAAACCTGGGGAAATAACCCCAAACAAAAAGACCGGAGTTGTTCCGGTCTTTTTGTTTTTGTGCGCTGGAGAGGACTTGAACCTCCACGGCTTTCGCCACACGCCCCTCAAACGTGCCTGTCTGCCAATTCCAGCACCAGCGCGGGCAAGGACGTATTATAATCACGTTCTCTTGCCTGTCAAGCAATCTTACTTTTTATTCCGAGACCATCCGAGATTACACATCCTCAAGGAGCCATTTTATGACCAAAATTGTTCTCGACGCAATGGGCAGTGACCATTACCCCACCCCCGATGTAGTCGGCGCGGTGCAGGCAGCGCGCGAACACGGCGTGGAAGTCATTCTGGTTGGCGACGAAGCTAAAATCAGACCCGTGCTGGAGGCTCAAAACCCGGGCGATTTACCCCTCCGCATCGTCCACGCTCCCGAAATGTTGACCATGGAAGACAAAGGCATGGCGCTGGCCCTTAAGGCGCGTCGTCCCAACGCAAAAAACTCAATGGCGGTCGGTATTGACCTGGTTAAGAACGGCGAGGCAGATGCCTTCGTCACCGCTGGGAACACCGGCGCGGCCATGGCAACCGCCTATTTCCGGCTGGGAACTATTGAGGGCGTTGATTTGCCTGCCCTGGCCCCGGTTTTCCCCACCGCCACTGGTTCGTGCGTGGTGCTGGATATTGGCGCCAATCCTGAAGTAAAGCCAGAGAACCTGTACCAATTCGCGGTTTTGGGCAGCATCTATGCTGAGAAAGTGCGCGGGGTCAAGAACCCCAGGGTCGGGCTCATTTCCAATGGCGAGGAAGAAGGCAAAGGCAATCACAACGTTAAAGAAGCCACGCCCCTGCTGAAGAGTGCAGGCTTGAATTTTGTGGGAAATGTGGAAGGCAAGGAAGTCATTGGCGGCAAAGTGGATGTAGCAGTTATTGACGGTTTTGCCGGGAACATCATGCTCAAGACATCCGAAGCGGTTGCCAAACTGATTGTGGATAAAATCAAAGAAGCCATCAAAACCGGCGGCCCGCTGGCGATGTTGGGCGGCCTGCTGGTCAAACCGGCGCTCGGCAAAATCAAAAAACTGCTTGACCCCTCCGAAGAAGGCGCAGCCCCCCTGTTGGGCGTCAATGGACTGGTGTTCATTGGGCATGGCCGCTCAGATGAAATTGCCATCAAGAACGCCATCCGCGTTGCAAAAAACGCCGCCGAAGCAAACGTCCTCGATGCCATGCGAAACGGCATTCGGGAGCGCCTGCCCCGCTAAACAGGGAATATGAATATGAACCTATCATCACCAAACACCCATGCCCGCCCGCGAGTTGTCATCACTGGCATGGGCGTAGTCAGCGTCATTGGCACAGGGCTGCAAACTTACTGGGAACATCTCAAAGCCGGAAAATCCGGCATTCGCCGCATTACGCAGTTTGACGCAAGCCCATTTCCCTGTCAGATTGCTGGAGAAGTGCCAGATTTCGACCCCATCCTTTACATGGACCGCAAAGAAGCCCGCCGCGTACCGCGCTCGGCGCAGCTCGGCTTTGCCGCCGCCAAACTGGCCGTAGAAGATGCCGGCCTGCCAACCCCGCTCCCCAACCCAGAACGCAGCGGCGTGGCGTTTGGCACCGCCATCGGCGGTCTCGACCGCGCCAGCGAAGGCATTGAGATTATCCGAAATCAGGGTTATGACCGCCTGAATCCCTTTGTCGTACCCACTTCGCTGGTGAATACCAGCGCCTATCTCATCTCACAGGGATATCAGGCGCTGGGGCCCTCAACCACCATTGGAACGGCCTGCGCCACTGGCACCCAGGCCATCGGCGAGGGGCTGGAGATGATTCGGCGCGGCGCGGCAGACCTGGTGCTGGCAGGCGGCACGGAGGGCCTGATTGCCGATTTCGCCATTGGCGGGTTCTGCGCCATGCGCGCTCTGCCAACCAGCTACAATGACCATCCCGAACAGGCCTCGCGCCCCTTCGACAAAAACCGCGAGGGCTTCGTCTATTCCGAAGGCGCGGCGGTGCTGGTGTTGGAATCCCTCGAACATGCCCTGGCGCGCGGCGCGCGAATTTACGCCGAAGTGGCCGGACATGCTTCCTCCTCCGACGGTTTTCACATGGCTCAGCCCGACCCCGAAGCCGCTGGCCCGGCCCGCGCCATGCGGTGGGCCATCGCCGATGCCGGGCTGACCCCTGCCGAGGTAGATTACATCAACGCGCATGGCACATCTACCCCGCTCAATGACCTGACCGAGACGCGCGCCATCAAAGCCGTTTTTGGCGAACATGCCTATCAACTCGCGGTCAGTTCGGTCAAGTCCATGCTTGGCCATGCCATGGGCGCCTCGGGCGCGCTGGAGGCCATTGCCTGTGCCATGACCATCTACGAGGGCATCATCCCTCCCACCATCAATTACACCACCCCCGACCCCGAACTTGACCTGGATTACGTCCCCAACAGGGCGCGCAAAGCGGATGTGAAGGTAACGCTCTCCAATTCCTTTGGCTTGGGCGGACAAAATGCCTGCGTGGTGCTGAAGAAGTACCAGTAAAGCAGCGAGGTAGTTATGAAAATCATCTCCAACGAAAAAATCATCAAGCGCAATACGCAAATCGGCAAATATACCAGCCTCGCGGCCCTGCTCATCCTGGCAGGCGGCATGGTTGTCTCCTTCACCATGCCGGAACAGGTCTACATCGCTTTCGGCGCGCTGATGGTTGGCTTCATCCTCTCCCAATTTGGCATCTACTTTGGCAACCGTTTTGGCCGCCGCCCGCGCGTAGATGAGCGCATCACCGCCGCGCTCAAAGGCCTGACCAAAGACTATACGCTCTATCATTACCTGACTCCGGTCAATCACCTGCTGGTTGGCCCGGCCGGAGTCTGGATTCTCGAACCGTACCATCAGCGCGGCCTTATCACATACGAGAAGAACCGCTGGCGGCAAAAGGGCGGTGGATTACTGCTCGGTTATCTTAAAATCTTTGGGCAGGAGGGATTGGGACGACCAGACCTCGAAGTTCAAGCCGACCTGGACAGCCTGCGCAACACCCTGAAAAAATCCCTCGGCGAGGACCTGCCCCCGCTCAACGCCTCGCTGCTATTCTATGACCCTCGCGCGGAAATCCAGGTGGATGATGCCCCTTACCCAACCTTGAAACTCGACCAGTTGAAAGACTTTCTGCGTAAACGCGCCAAAGAAAACCCCCTCCCGCCCGAACAGGTCAAACGCATTACCGACCTGTTCCCGCAAAAAAGCGTGGAATAACCCTGGTGAAAGCCCCCCTCAGCCTGTTCGTTGAGGGGGGTTCTTTTCGCCTTCACAGACAAGACGTTGCCAACAGATATACCACTGACGGATAAGCGATTGGCAAAAATCGACCCGCTGATAGAACAGTTAAGAACCAGTCTGATAAACGCCCGCCTGCTGACTTGCAGAAGACTATTTTTTACGTTTGGCGATTGAAATCATGACAGTCTCCACTAACGACCCAGGCGAAGCCATGCTATGCTGACATACGAGTACATCTCTCAAACCACAAAGGAGAATCCATGTTCAAAACCTTCCTTGAAGCGCGTAAGTACCTCGAAAGTCACGATATGCAAATGGTCGACATTAAATTCGCCGACCTGTGGGGACGCTGGCATCACCTGACCATCCCCTCCAGCCAGTTCACGCCCGATTTGATGGAACACGGCATTGGCTTCGACGGCTCCGCCGTTGGACTGAAATCGGTCAAATCTGGCGATATGGTACTGGTTCCCGACCTTTCGACCGGCTTCATCGACCCCTTCTGGGAAGTTCCGACCCTTTCGTTCATCTCATATACGCTCGAAGCCGATACGCACGCCGTCTTTGGCAATGACCCGCGCAACATCGCCGTCCGCGCCGAAGAATACATGAAAGAGACCGGCATTGCCGATGAGAGCCGGTGGGGACCAGAGTTTGAGTTCTATATTTTCGACAGCGTCAGTTACGAATACGGTATCAACCGCGCCAGTTACTGCCTGGAAAGCAAAGAAGCCGACTGGAACAGCGCCACAGGCGGGCATGGCCATTACATCCCCCTGCACGGCGGCTATCATGCCATCCCCCCCAAAGACCAACTCTACAACCTGCGCGCCGAAATGACCATCCACCTGGAGAAGATGGGCATCCCGGTCAAATATCATCATCACGAAGTCGGCGGGCCGGGGCAGTGCGAAATTGAAACCCCCATGATGACCTTGCTGAAAGCCTGCGATGCAACCATGCAAATCAAGTATGTAACCAAAATGACCGCCCACAAGCGCGGTCAGACCGCCACATTCATGCCCAAACCGCTCTATGGTGAGGCCGGCAGCGGCATGCATTTCCACCAGCATTTGTTCAAAAAAGGCGTAAACGTGTTCTACGACCCGAATGGTTACGGCGCGTTGAGCGAAATGGCGCGCTACTACATCGGCGGGCTGCTGCATCATGGCGCAGCCATTCTGGCGTTTACCAACCCCTCTACCAACTCATACCGGCGGCTGGTGCCGGGCTTCGAGGCCCCGATTAATGCCTTTTACTCACTCGGTAACCGCTCGGCGGCCATTCGCATCCCCAAATACGCCAACCAGCCCGATACGGCTCGCTTCGAGTTCCGCCCGCCCGATGCCACCTGCAACATTTATCTGGCACTGGCCGCGCAACTGATGGCAGGCATGGACGGCATCCTCAACAAAATTGACCCGACTGAACATGGCTACGGCCCTTTCGACAAGAACATTTTTGCCATGAGCGAGGCAGAACGCGCCCAAATTAAAGCTCTGCCAACCTCGCTCGATGAAGCCCTCGACGCGCTCGAAACCGACCACGGCTTCTTGACCACAGGCGGGGTCTTCAGCGAGGAGATGATTGCGCAGTGGATTGACTACAAACGGAAACACGAAGCCATCGAAATGCGCATGCGCCCCCACCCCTACGAAATGAGCCTGTATTTCGACGCATAACAGAATAAGTCATCCGCCAATCCGCATTCATCCTCGCCAATGGAAAATGGCAGAAGCGAATCCGGATTGGCGGACAATTCTTCAAGCGCAGGCAGAAAGTGAGCGCGGCAGGGGTTGCGCGCCGTTCTTACCGTATCTCGGCTCTGACCGAATTACTCAACTTGCCCAACCCCTCAATCTCACAGGTAACTTCATCTCCATCTTTGAGAATGCCCACGCCCGCCGGGGTGCCGGTGAAGAGCAGGTCGCCGGGTTCGAGGGTCATGACCGAGGAGACAAAGGCTATCAGGGTATTGACGCTGAAGACCATATCACGGGTAGAGGCCATCTGGCGTGGCTGGCCGCTCACCCGGCAGGTGACGAGCGCATCAGCGGGGTCAAAATCGGTATCAATCCAGGGGCCAAAAGCGCAAAAAGTATCAAACCCTTTGGCGCGAGTCCATTGCCCATCCGATTTTTGCAAGTCGCGAGCAGTCACGTCATTACCAACCGTATAGCCCAGGATATAATCACGGGCAGTTTCTGGCGTAATGTGTCGCCCACGCTTGCCAATGACGACCACCAGTTCGGCTTCGTGTTCGACCTGCTTTGACTGCGGCGGCAGGATAATCGTCTCGCCGGGGCCAATCACGCTGGATGGCGGTTTGAGAAAAATCAGCGGCACTTTTGGCACTTCGGCATCGTGTTCGCGGGCATGTTCGACGTAATTGCGTCCCACGCAGACGATTTTCGAGGGCTGGCAGGGCGCCAGCAGGCACACCTCGTCGAGCGGAAGGTCGGCTTTCATGCGGCGATACTCGCCAAAGGGATTGCCCTCCATCGGGCCGACCTGCTCTTCCAACATCCAGCCGTAACGGGGATTTTCATTTTTGTACTGATACCGAACGATTCGCATGAGAACTCCATCAGGTTGAAATCGAGCAAAGTTTAGCACAAATACACTCAAAGCGTACAAAATCATCTCCCTTTCCAGGTCAACATTGCAAATCGATTGTTAATCGGAATTTTACAAAATATCTATTGACTTTGGGGTCGAAATTGGGCAAGATAGAACAAAATGTTTTTATCCGAGCAACGCATTGGACCCTGACCATCTGGCAGTAGCGCATCTCCACCGACACGTCCATTCAAGCAGACCTGCAAAACGGTCTTTCTCAACTTCTCTCAAAAATCGGCAGTCTTTCTGGCTGCCGATTGGCATTTAATCCCAGCAAAAGGAGCCTTTTATGTTTCGACTGGAATTTGATGGCCTGTTCCGCAACGCTGATGGTGAACATCCCGTTTCAGCAGGGATTATGTGCTACGGCTGGCGCATCCTGCGCGGAAAACAGGTCATCGCCCAGGGGCATGGGACATTTGCCCGGGGCCGTAACGCCAACTCTAACATCGCCGAATACCTGGCGCTGGTGGAGGGCCTGGAAGCCCTGCTCGATATGGGCATCACCGAGGAACGCGTGCTGGTATGCGGCGATGCCAAGAGTGTTATCAACCAGATGCAGGGATTGGCAGGCGTCTCCAGCCCGGCGGTGCGCCCACTTCACGAACGCGCCCGGCGGTTGGCAACGGAATTTCCCAATCTGCGTTGGTTGTGGCTGCCCCGCCGCCACAACCGGGCCGCTGACGCCCTTTCGCGTCATGCGCTCAAACGCTTGCGCCATGACCCGGCCCTCTACGAATCGATTTTACAAAAAATTCGCGCGAGCCGCCTGGCGGGGCGATTAATGGATATTGGCGGGTTGCGCATTTACCAGCCAGCCTGAGCAGAATCGGGTATAATTCGGCGCATGGGCGCATAGCTCAGTTGGTCAGAGCGCCTCGCTTACACCGAGGAGGTCAGGGGTTCGAGTCCCTTTGCGCCCACAACATCCCCGCATTGGGGATTTCTTTTTTCCAGCAACTCCCCTCTCGGAAGGCGGTGAGGTCAGGGGTTCCCCCTGCGGGGACTATGCGAGTCTCTTTGCGCCCACAACATCCCCATATTGGGGATTTCTCTTTTCCAGCAACTCCCCTCTCGGAAGACGGTGAGGTCAGGGGTTCCCCCTGCGGGGACTATGCGAGTCCCTTTGCGCCCACCGCAAATAATCCCACGCATTTCAAACCGTCCCGCAGGCAGTTGCGGCTTCAGGACGGTTTGTGCTTGATACGTATCTAAAATTCGTTTAGATATAAAACCGTTCCCGGTCAATTTCTTCGCGCAAAAGACGCAGTTCTTCATCGCTGGGCGGTTCGTTGAGACCCACCTGAGAGGGAATGAGCAGGTCGAAGCCGGTATTGGCCTTCACTTCGTCCACCGTCACGCCAGGGTGCAAAGCTTTAAGCCGCATCCGGCAAGTGGATGGGTCGTAGTCCATCAAAGCCAGGGTGGAGACAACCGCTACCGGCCCGGTACCGCGCGGCAGTCCGGCGGTCTCGCGCGCGCCGGGGCCAGTCAGATAGCCAGGCGTGGTCAGGAAATCCACCTTTGGCACAAAGCGGCGGAGGTCATGCTGAATAATTGCAATCGTCCGCCAGCACAGGCTGCCCACATCGTTCCCGCCCCCGCTGCCCGGCAGGCGCGCCTTTGGATGGTCGTGCTCGCCGATGACAACCGTGTTGAGGTTGCCATAAGGGTCAATTTGCGCGCCGCCCAGAAAGCCATAATCAATGAAGCCGCGTTGGGCAGTCTCCATCGTGTCACAAATGCCCTGGGCCGAGATGGCCTTGTGGAAGGTGCGCGCCTCGCCCACAGCGCGCGGCAGTTCTTCTAAAATGGCGCCAGTGCCGCCAAACTCAAACACAGGAACGATGTTTGGCGCGGTGGTTTTAGAAGCCAACATGGCTGCCAGCATGGGGATGCCGGTGCCGATGAAACAGGTCGTTGCATCCTCAAACAGACGCGCCGCTACGCAAATCATCAATTCGGTTTTGGAGTAGGGCGGACAACTCATCCCTGCCTCCTTTCGCGCAGTTCCACGCAACGCGCCAGGCGCTGCTCTCCCACCAGGCGCAGATAGGCCTGGTGATTCTCCAGGTCGTAGATGTATTTTTGCAGGTAAGCCTGCGTGCCTTCCACCGTCTTGCTCATCTCCACCCATTCGCGAATCGCATCTTCGTCGCGCCCATAGCAGTAAGCCATTTCGCCCGGATACGAACCATAAGGCGCGTGAACAACGGCATCCACCAGGTAGTAGGGAATGCTCGTCCGGTCGGGGTATTTGCGGATTTCCCCGGTCGGGACGATTTCCTCAGCGCTGACAATCAGCCGCTTGCAGGCGCGCGCCATTTCTAGCGCAAAACCGCTGATGCCCTCTATCTGACAATTGCCAAATTTATCGGCGCGGTGAACGTGGAGGAGGGCTACATCCAGCACGAGGGCGGGCAGCAAGGCGACCTTGATGCCGGTGAACGGGTCCTCGACGACTTTGGCCGCGCTGTACTTGAGCATATCCGTGCCGAGCATCGAGCGGGTTGGCAGGAACGGCACGCCCATTGCGGCAGCTTTCATGCGCCACGAGATGGCCGCATTTGACCACTCTACGCAGGTTACCACCTGACCCGATTCGACCGCCCGCCGCAGGCAGGCCGATGTGCCATACACTTCCAGGCCGATATAGGTAATGTCGAGTTTTTGGATAATGCCCGCCCCCAGCCACAGGTCGAGTTCCAGCACGCCCTGCCCGCAAACGCGCAAGTTCTTGCGCCCCTGGCGAATCACCTCCCGCACCAGCGACATCGGACAGCGCACCGTACCGTACAACTCCGTGCCAATATAGCAGCCGTCATTAACAAATTGGGCAATGGCCTCCCGTTCGGTCATCACCTTGTCCACCAGTTTGCGCATTTTTTTGGCACGATTCCATTCCCGAAATTCGTCCATGTCACATGGCTGGATAATTTCTCCCCGACCAGAGTCCAAAATCTGCATCGTTCTCCTCCTTTGACGGTGAGAGATGGTTGGATGGCTTTTGGATAAGTCTATTGCGACAATACATGCCGGGCAATCACCAGGCGCTGAATCTCGCTTGTGCCTTCGCCAATGGTCATCAGCCGCGCATCGCGGTACATGCGCTCCACCGGATACTCGCGGCTGTAGCCATACCCACCAAAGACTTGAATCGCGTTACGGCAAACGCGCTCGCCCATTTCGCTGGCAAAAAGTTTCGCCATGGCAGCTTCCTGGGTGTAGGGCTTGCCTTCCTGCTTGCGCCAGGCGGCGTAATAGAGCAAATTGCGGGCGGCGGCTATTTCAGTGGCGGCATCAGCCAGCATCCATTGAATGGCTTGCAGGTTGGCAATCGGCGCGCCGAAGGCGTGGCGCTCTCTGGCATACGCCACTGCATTCTCAAAAGCCGCCCGCGCCAGCCCCAGCGAAATTGCGCCAATGCTGATGCGCCCGCCGTCCAGCGTAGTCAGGGTTTGTTGCAGTCCTTGCCCCTCCACGCCCACCAGGTTGCCCAGTGGAACGCGCACGTTGTCATAAGTCACTGCGCTGGTAGGCGAGCCTTTCAGTCCCATTTTCTTTTCCGGCGGGCCAATGCGCAGGCCGGGTGTATCAGTTGGGACGAGTATCATGCTCAATGAGCGGGAGCCACCCGCTGGGTCGGTGCGCGCCAGGGTGATGATGTATTCGGCTATCGCGGCGTTGGTACACCACATTTTCGAGCCGTTGATGACCCACTCCTTCCCATCCTTCACGGCCCTGGTCTGAATCCCTTGCAGGTCAGAACCCGCGCCGGGTTCGGTGAGAGCCAGCGCGGCCAACCTGCCCTTGCCGCTGGCGACGAGCGGCAGCCATTTTTGTTTCAATTCGTCCGAGCCATATAGCACAATCGGCGTTGTTCCCAGGCCATTATGGGCGGCAATAGACAGGGCAGTTGAGCCGCAGGCCCAGCCCAGTTCCTCAATCGCAATGACCACGCTGATAGAATCGACCCCCGCGCCGCCATATTCTTCCGGGATATTCAGCCCAAGCAGCCCCAGCGCGCCCATTTTGCGAACCGCCAGCCAGTTAAATTCTCCCGTTTCGTCCATTTCGCGCGCCCCAGGCTGCACTTCCGCCGCCACGAAATCGTGAACGGTTTTTTGCCACAAACGCTGTTCCTCACTGAGACCGAAATCCATAACGCTCCTCCTGTGTAATTAGTATACAATAAACAACATCGAATTCTATTCGTTTTCTCCGTTGTACATCTCCCGCAAACTTGCAACCCGAGGGGCGGTTTTCGTCCACTTCTCCGTTTGCTCCGTTGTCATGGGCGGTTATAATTCCCCTCGCAATCAAAATTCAATCCTGGAAAAGGATACCTGTGTCACTCATTACTGTCAGCACTCTTGCCAAATCTTACGGCCATGTAGATATTTTCAGCAACCTGACCTTTGGCGTCGCCAAAGGCGCGCGTTTGGGCATTGTTGGCCCCAATGGAGTTGGCAAAACCACCCTCCTGCGCATCCTGGCCGGGGTGGACGAAGCCTCGTCGGGAACAGTTCACCGCGCCCGGGGAATCCGCATTGGCTACCTGCCGCAAGAAGCCGACTTTGAGATGACCGGCACGCTCTGGGCGGCCTGTGAATCCGTTTTTGCCGACATCATCGAAATACAGGCCGAGCTTTCGCGGCTCGAAGCGCAAATGGCCGGAGGGGATGATTCGATTCTCGACCGCTACGGCAAACTCCAACACGATTTCGAGCGGCGCGGCGGATACGCCTACCCCACCCGCATCCGACAGGTGTTGACTGGTCTCGGCTTCGACGAATCTGACTACAATCTGAGTCTCGACCACCTCTCCGGCGGACAGCGTACCCGCGCTTTTCTCGCTAAATTACTGCTCTCCGACCCCGATGTGTTGCTGCTCGACGAACCAACCAACCACCTCGATATGAAAGCCGTCGAATGGCTGGAAGGCTACTTGAGCCAATGGGAAGGCGCGGCGGTCATCGTCTCGCACGACCGCTACTTCCTCGATAAAGCTGCTAACGGCATCCTGGAGATGACCGCAGCGGGAGTGGAAGAGTATCGCGGCAATTACAGCCACTACCTCACTCAACGTCAGGAACGCTGGGAACGCCGCCAGCAAGTGTTCGCGGAGGAAAAAGAGAAACTACTCAGAGAGGTGGAGTACATCAAAAAAAACATCTCCGGGCAGAACACGCTTCAGGCCAAAGGCAAACTGCGCCGCCTGACGCGTGTGGTGCAGGCCATCGAACAGGCCGGGCTGGAAGCCGTGCTGAACAGCAACTGGTCGCAGCTAGATGTTGAGACGACCACCAGCCCCTTTAGCGCAGAAGAAGCCGAAAGGAGGGTGCGCGCCCTGCGCCTGCCCGATATTCGCCCGCCGCAACTGCATCTGCGCCTGAGCGCCCAAAAACGCTCCGGGGAGTTGGTCATCCGCACCCGCGATATCCTGGTCGGCTGGCCCGACAAAACCCTGTTCCGCGCCCCCGATATTGAACTGCGCCGGACCGACTGCGCCGCGCTGATTGGCCCCAACGGCGCGGGAAAATCCACCTTTCTCAAGACCATTTTAGGGCAGATTCCACCGCTCGAAGGCGAAGTGCTCTTAGGCGCCAGCCTGCACATTGGTTATTTTGCTCAGGCGCACGAAGGACTCAACCCGGCCCACACGCTTATTCAGGAAATCCAGGCCGCGGCGCCGCACATGCTTCCTGCGGAAGCGCGCCAGTACCTCGGCAAGTTCCTGTTCAGCGGTGATGACGCCTTCAAAAAGGTGGAAGTTCTCTCCGGCGGCGAGCGCGGACGCCTGGCGCTGGCGAAACTGGCCCTCTCCGATACCAATCTGCTCCTGCTCGATGAACCCACCAATCACCTCGACATCCCCTCGCAGGAAATTCTGGAGGAGGTGCTGGAAGCCTACCAGGGAACGATTTTACTCGTCACCCACGACCGCTACCTGGTGGATGCACTGGCAACTCAGATTTGGGAAATTGACCCGGATGGAAACGAACTCTCAGTCTTCAAAGGCACTTACAGCCAGATGAAGGAGGAAAGGGAACGGCTGGCACTGCTTGAGGCGCAGGAGCGGGAGACTCAAACATCAAATGCTCGAACACCGAATCACCGAGCCTCGAATCCGCAAACATCCAAAGAGGAACGACGCAAAAAAGCCCAATTGCAAGAATTGGAGAACGCCATCGCCGCCCTGGAAGCCGAACTGGCCGAGCTGAGCCGCAAACTCGAAAACCCGCCCGCCGACCCGGTTAAAGTCGCACAATTGGGGCGGGAATATGAGCGCGTGCAAAAGCAGATGGACGAGAAACTGACGCAGTGGGAAGGGTTACAGGCGTAAGCGTTGTTCGTTTCACAACGCCAACGCTGGCAGGTTCTCCATCCCGGCTTCGCGCGCCAGACGAGAGACCATCTCGACCAACTCTTTTTCCGCTTCGGGCTGCGAGGGCCGCTGGTAGGCGGCAAGAATCTTGCTAGTCTCGGCTTTGGCGCGTTGCCAGGCATCCAGACTACCCGCATCCTGCCAGGCGCGAATAGAGCCGCGGTCAATAACCTTCGAGGGCAGGTATTGTTCTTTTGAAAACAGGCTGCGGGTTTCTTTTTTCTTCAGGAAATCGGCTTTGAAGTCGATTCCGGCGAACAGGTCGATTGCCAGGGTATCGGTCAACGCATCCACGCCGCGCGCCATGCGCTTCGCCATGCCGATGGCTTCGGCATCCAGCACCAGTTTTTCGGGGCTGATGCAGGCCAGAAAATCGAGCATCCCGGCTCCCGAAATCATGTTAATTCCGGCCAATGCGCCAATCATGGCCGAGATGCCGCTCTCCAGCCCGGCCTGGTAATCGGCGATTTTGCCATCGGTCGCGCCGAGATAAGTGTGAGTGGGGAATCCGAGCGATTTGCCCACCTGGGCGTAGCAGGCGTCAATCATCGCGGTTTCGACGGCGCCCATTGGGGTCGTCCCCTGGCGCATATCGAAAATGGCGGGCGCGCCGCCCCACACGAGGGGCGAACCCGGTTTGGCGAGTTGGTGGATGACCGCCCCGGAGAGACTCTCGGCGGTGTGCTGAACGACCGAGCCAAGAATCGTGACCGGCGACCCGGCCCCGGCCAGCGGCATCGAAATCATCTCCGCCGGAACGCCCGCCCGGGCCAGGTCTATCAGATTCTGACAGCCAAACTTGCTCCAAATCAGCGGCGGGGTGGGACAGACATCGAAGACGGCCAGCGGCCTGGCAGCCAGGGCCTCGCGGCCTCCAGCGTAAAGCGCCAGCATATCCATCATCACCTGGGTCGTCTGAGCCGAAAATGCGCCGGTCACTATCGGTTTGTTGGTATAAAGCAAGACGAGATACAACCGATACAGGTCGCCAATGGCTTTGGGGACTTCGTTGCAGACGACCGAAGTCGAAACAGCGTCATAGGCAGGCAGGCTCTCGGCTATTTTTAAGACGCGCACCAGATGCGGAGTTTGGGAGGGGATGTGTTCGAGCGTGTCGGGGTCAAGAAAATGCACGCCGGAGGAACCTGGGTCGAAGTGGACGGAATCACCGCCATAGCGGACGGATGGCTTGCCGTCGCGGCTGTAGAGGAAAAATTCGCGCGGCACGCTGGCAATCGCCTTGCGGACGAGGTTCTCGGAGAGTTTAACCACTTCTGCTGTTTCATCCACCTCTGCCCCGGCTTCGGCCAGCAGTTGGCGCGCTTTGGGCAGTTGCACTTTCACGCCAGTCTCACGCAGCAGATGGAAGGCTTCGTCGAGGATGCGGTTGACCAGTTCGGGGTTGAGTAATCGAAAGTCAGGTTTCATGTGAGCCTTCCTATGCTTCTTCCGCCGCAATAATGCGCTCCAACTCGCGCGTAACCGCCGGGTCGAGTGGGTCAGGCTGGTGAGTCTCGACCAGATTGCGGGCTTTTTTGCGCGCCCAATCACGCGGGCCATCTTTTTTCTCTTCCCAAACGTTGTACGGACGCCGGTCAAGATACTCTGGCACGAAAATCTCGCGCATGTGGGCGCGGGTGTGTTTTTGCGACAGGAAATTTCCACCAGGGCCAACGGCCTTGATGGTATCGAGCGCGAGCGTCTCATGGTTGACTTCAATGCCCGCCAGGGTGCGGCGCACGATTTCATAAATTTCGCAGTCCATCAGCATTTGTTCAAATGACCAGATGCGGCTGCCGTGCAGGAAACCGACGCCCAACAGCATATCAGAAACCACGATGGAAGCCATGAAGGTCGAAAGACTATTTTCCAACCCGGCCTGCCAGTTCGGCTCTTTCGCGCCGGTGGCAAATGCCCCCATGGAAATCGGAATATTATAGAAATCGGCCAGAATACCATTGGCCGCGCCGAACAGAAAATCTTCGGGGCCGCCGCCAGTATAGGCGCCGCTGCGCAGGTCCGAAGCGGTCTGAGCGGCAGCGTAGAAGACCGGCGCGCCCGGATAAGCCAGTTGGATGAGTGCCGTCCCGGCCACCACTTCAGCATTGCCAACCACCAGGTTCCCGGCCAGGGTGGCCGGGCCAGTGGTCAGGCAGGCGGCCATCGTCATAAACCCAACCGGCAAACCGGCTTCCGCGCCAATCAGGGCCGCATCCAAACTGCCGCCATCGTGACCAAGCGGGGGAGCGGTGCATTGCATCAGCGAAAGAACCGGGCGTTTGCGCAGGGCTTCCCGGCTCCCGGCTACCACAGTTGCCATTTCAACCGCCGCTTTGGCCTCGGCCACGTTGTAAATGCTCTCGGTCTGAACATGTTTGGTCGAGTTGCGCCAGACCGCCGCAATTTCGTGCAGGCCGCGCGTATGGGCAGGCTTATCCTGAGCCGAGAGCGCGACCCAGTGGAAGGCCACCTGCTCTAGTGCATCTGCCACCCGGGCAATTTCTTCCACGTCCTGCAATTTGGAGCGCCGCCGCTCATTGGTGTACAGGTCAATGATTTCCACACCACAACCGTCGGTCCCAACCCATACGTGCCTGCCATCGAGCGGTAAATCCTGCTTTTCATCACGAGCAGCCAGCGTGTACACCGGCGGGGCCTTCTTGAGAGCAGATTCGACCAGATGAGCCGGGGCTTTAACGATTCCGGTTTTGGAATCGACCTGCGCCCCGTGCGAAGCCCAAATCTCCTGGGCGCGCCTGGAAGGGAAACGAATCCCAACTTGCTCGATGACCTCCAGTGTAGCAGCGTGCAGGCGTTGAACATCCTGTGGGCTGAACATGTTCAGGCTGAGTTTGGGGTTTTCAACCGCTTTGATGGTCCCTCCCATAGGGCCTCCTATGCCAGACCCATCAGATTCTTTGCAACCGCTACCGCCCCCACTGCGTCCTCGCTATAGCCGTGCGCGCCGATTTCTTTCGCCCAACTCTGGGTGACAGGCGCGCCGCCAACCATCACTTTGGTTGCCATGTTGTTGTCTTGCAAGGCTTCAATAACGTCCTTCTGGCGCACCATCGTCGTTGTCAACAAAGCGCTGATGCCAATGATATCGGCGTTGACCTCGCGTGCTTTCTCCACGAACTTCATAATCGGCACATCCACCCCCAAATCGTAGACCTGGAATCCACTGGCGGAGAGCATTGTAGCGACCAGAGTCTTGCCGATTTCGTGAATATCGCCTTCAATAGTGCCAATAACTACTTTGCCAAGAATCTGACGCTCGGTGCCACGTTTGGCAAATTCAGGCTCCAGCGTGGCAACGGCGGCCTTCATCGCCTCCCCCGCCACCACCAGTTCGGGCAGGAACATCTCACCCAGGCCAAACTGTTCGCCGACGTAATTCACGCCTGGCACAAAGCCTTCATTGAGAGCAACGACCGGGTCGATGCCCTGGTCAATGGCTTTCTGGGCCAGTTCGGCGGCCAGGTCCGGGTCGCCGTCAATGACAGATTGACGCATGGCGTCGAATAAGTCTTTGGACATAACTCCTCCAGGAAAAATAGAAACTGCGCGAAAAACAAGCAGATTGTAAAAATTTTAGCGCGATTCGTTGCGCAGGTCAATTAGAATAGAGTAATTCTGCAAATATGACATCTATCACTGCGAATATCGTTATAATCACGATTCGATACTCGATATTAGATAATCGAGCATCGAAGAACCAATATCAACTATCGAGGTTTCTATGGATGAACTTGACCGCCGCCTGCTCCAACTGCTGCAAGAGGATGGCCGCGCCCCCTTTACACAACTCGCTAAAAAGGTTGGCTTGTCTGAAAGTGCTGTCCGTTTTCGCTATAAAAACCTGGTCGAACAGGGCGTCGTGCGAACCGTTTCCATTGTAGACCCCTACGCGCTCGACTTTCAGGCCCCAGCGCTCATCAACATCGCTGTCGAGCCGGGACAACTCGAATCAGTCGCCCGGCAGGTTGGAGACTTGCCCGAAACCGCCTACCTGGTCGTCACGCTCGGCCCTTACGATTTACTGGCGGAAGTCTACTGCCGCACCCTGAAACATCTCACCGAACTGGTGACACAGCGCATTCAAGCCATCCCCGGCGTGCGCAGCACCGCGACCTCGATGGTGGCACAGGTTTATAAACTGAGTTATCGCTGGTCGCCCTCGCCAGAGGAGACTTAACCCCCCAAATGCTTATTCCCCGCTCCCGCCAGAATTGGTTTCGGGAATGTGGACGGTTTTCTCTTTGCCCAATTCAATGGAACGTTCATACGCCGCCCAGATAGCGCGCGAGACCGCCGTGCGGAACCCGGCTTTTTCGAGATAGTACAATGCCTGGGCGGTCGTCCCGCCAGGAGAGGTCACCTGGTTGCGCAGACTGGCAACATGTACCTGGTCATTCTGGTTGCGCGCCTCGAAATAAGCCACCGAGCCTTTGAGCGTCTCTACCACCAACTTTTCCGACACCTGACGCGAAAAGCCCATGTGAACCCCGGCATCAATCATGGCTTCCATGAATAAAAAGACATAGGCCGGGCCCGTGCCAGAAAGTGCGGTCGCCATATCGAGATAATTTTCATCATCCACCTCGACCTGTTGCCCCAACGCGCCGAGCAGTTGGCGCGCCATGCGCTTTTGGTCTTCGCTCACCGCCGGAGAGGACATCCACACCGTAATCCCATGTCCGATTTGGGCAGGCGTATTGGGCATGGACCGCACGACGGCCTGATGGCCCAGACCATTGCTGATTTTGGCAATTTTGGCCCCGGCCACAATCGAAAGCACCAGCGCGTGAGGGGCAATTGCGCCACGCAGAGCTTTCAGCACCTCGGTCAGGCGCTGCGGCTTGACCGAAAGTACCACCAGGTCTGCTTCCGCGGCAGCCTGGCGATTGTCGGTAAAAGGCCGGGTTCCGTAACGCTCACGCAAGTCTTCCACCCGCCGAAAGTGGACATCCGCAGTCAACAAGTTGGCAGGATTGGCCAACTCCTGGCGGATAAGCCCGGCAATCATGGCCTCGCCCATCGCGCCAGAACCAATAAAAGCGATTTTTTTATCCAGCATGTTCTCCTCCAAAAAACAGGCGGACGGCCCGCCTGTCTATATTTTGCAATTTTACAAAAATGCGCCCTTCAACGTATCGGTTACTGGTAACTGCTTACTGTTCACTGAAAATATCCCAGCGCCAGGCGAAGTTTCTCCTCCACATCATCGGGCGTGTTTTTTGGGAGAGATTGCAGCGCCGACTGGGCCTCAATGACCGAGTAGCCAAGCGCCGTGAGCGCAGCCAGCACTTCCGAGTCGGTCTCGGAGAGAACGGCGATTTTTTCTAACCCGCTGGCAGGCTTGAGACGGTCTTTCAGATAGAGTAGCATTTTCTGGGCAGTTTTCTTGCCCACGCCAGGGACACGGCTCAATAATTCTGCTTCTTCGCTGAAAACAGCCCGCTGCACAGTATCCAGATTCAGGGTGGAAAGGACCGAGAGCGCCACTTTGGGGCCAACCCCGTCCACGCCGAGCAGGGTCAGGAAGAGTTGACGGTCGGCAATGGTTTCGAATCCATACAACGACAGGTCGTTTTCGCGGACGAGCAGATGGGTATGAAGTAACACCATCTCGCCCACCTGAAAGCGGGTCAGAAGCGGCTTGGGAACGAAGACCCTTATGCCTACGCCGCCGACTTCCATAATCAGGGCGGATTCTTCGATTTGAGCAATTTCGCCACGCAAGGTTGCAATCATGGCTTGATTGTATCAAAGAAGTTGCTTTTTTTGTCGCTTGACATTCTTCAAGTCTGCGGGTAAAATCTCGTCCGCTTAACAAACAAAACTACCTGCCGAGATAGCTCAGTTGGTAGAGCACGCGACTGAAAATCGCGGTGTCGTCAGTTCGATTCTGTCTCTCGGCACTCTCGGTCGCTGACCGACAATGCGGGCGTAGTACAGCGGTAGTACGTCTCCTTGCCAAGGAGAAGGTCGTGGGTTCGAATCCCATCGCCCGCTCAAGTTCTCAAGTGGCTGGCACGAAATGGTTTTAGACAGGCCATCATCGTGGCCAGCCAAACAGTTTGTCGGCATTTCATACGGCGACGTGGCCAAGTGGTAAGGCAAGGCTCTGCAAAAGCCTTATACATGGGTTCGAATCCCATCGTCGCCTCTCAAAAAGAGGGCGTTTTTTGATTGATGGGTTTCCCCATTGAGGGGACTGCCCTATCTCATCGCAACATCCTTAAGGAAGATGAGAACAAATCTGTACTTTTTCTTTTTCAACCCACCTGATTTGGCTCTGTAAGTGATTTGCCTAATTTTAGACACAGATGCGCGAGCATTTCCTGCTCTTGCGCGTTAAGTATTGACATTTCATCACAAATCGCCTGGGCATGCGCCGGAAAAATCTGCGCAATAAGAGATTTTCCCGCATCAGTAATGTAAATGGTGACCATTCGGCGGTCTTCGTTTTGCCTCACGCGGCGAACATATCCCTGCTTTTCCAAATTATCAATAACCAGAGTAATATTGCCAGTAGACTTCAGCACTTTGGCGCTTACCTGCCCCTGGGTCAATGGGCCGAGGTGATAAAGCGCTTCCAACACAGCAAACTGACTGGGACTGAGCGGTTGGATGGTCTTGCGCTGGTTAAGCCGATTGAGCAAAGTCTCGGTGGCGCGCGTCAATTTGATGAACGTATTCAAGGCGCGTGTTACGTCGGTATCACCATGAAAATGGGTTGGCATAGCGTTTGTCCAATATTTTGATAAAAATACTAACCCGCGCATTTGATTGTGTCAAGGCCGTGCTATAATTCATCCAAGGACTTTCAGTTTGATTGCTCGTTTGTTAGTCGATTTATGAACATCACTTCCTGCCATATTCTACTCGTTGAAGACAATATTCTCGATGCTGATTTAATTAAGCGGGCTCTCCAAAAGGTAGATGCCAGCATCGACCTGGAAATCGCTTCGGATGGAGAAGAAGCAATAGAATATCTCACCGAGTGGGAAAAGGGCAAACCAACCCCCATAGTCATCTTGCTTGACCTGAAACTACCCAAAATTAGCGGGCTCGAGGTTCTCAAGCGATTGAAAACGCACCCAAAATACAAACTTTTGCCAGTGGTGATTCTAACCTCGTCGAACGAAATGCTCGATATTCAGCAAGCCTATGAACTGGGTGCCAACTCCTACATTCTCAAAGCAATTGATTATGACCAGTTCTCCAGCGCCATCAGTCTGATTCGCCGATATTGGTGCGGGCTAAACGTACACCCGGAATAACGCAGGGCGGCTCCTACTAAGGAAGCCGCCCGTTCTTTTATTTTACGCGTACAAAGCGACGCTTGCCAACCTGCAAAACGCCAGGATGCGGGAAAGCCTCATCGAACTTTTCGAGTACCTGCCCATCGAGCTTGACGCCTTTCTGCTCAAACATGCGACGGCCTTCCGACCTGCTTGCAACCAAACCCGCCGCCAGGAGAACATCCAGCACTGTTTCACCTGGCTGGAGCGTGTATTCCGGCATATCAACGGGCACATTTCCCTGTTGGAACAGGCGCACAAACGCTTCCTGGGCCTGATTCGCTTGCGATTCGCTATAGTAGGTGGCCGTGATTTCATGGGCCAGGTTCATCTTCGCATCGCGTGGATGGATTCTGCCTGTCTCCAGTCCCGCCTCAAAGGCAGCCACCTCGCTGGGCAGCCAGCGCGTTACCAACCGGGCATATTGCCCCATCACCGTATCGGGAATGGACATCACTTTGCCATACATGTCCTCGGGCGTGGAGTTGAGCGGGATATGGTTACCGAGCGACTTACTCATCTTGACCACCCCATCTGTTCCAGGCAGGATGGACATGATGACCCCGATGTTCGGTTTCTCACCCAGAGCGGTCATAATCTTGCGCCCGGCGGTAATGATGTTGAATAACTGGTCAGTGCCGCCCACCTGCACATCCGTTTTCAAAGCAAAAGCATCATATCCTTGCATAATCGCATAAAAAAACTCGTGCAAGTAAATGGCATCATCCCCATCCCAACGCTTGCGAAAGGCTTCGCGGGTCAGAAATTGCTGGATGGTGAAATTTGAGCCAAGTTTGATTAAGTCGGCAAAGGACAATTGCGAGAGCCACTCATGATTGTAGCGAATGATGGTTTTTGAACGGTCCAGCACCCGGAACGCTTGTTCCGCGTAAGTACGGGCGTTTTCTATCACATCATCCTGGGTCAAAAGTGGGCGTAGTTTGTCCTTGTCGGATGGGTCACCAATCAGGGATGTATAGGTCCCAATCAGGAAGACAACTTCATGGCCCAAATCTTGAAACTGGCGCAATTTGCGCATGGTAACGGTATGCCCAATGTGCAGGTCGGCGGTACGCGGGTCATAGCCGCAGTAAACTTTAAGTTTACGGCCTTCCTTTTCAGCCTCGATGAGCCGCTGACGAAGTTCAGACTCCATGGTTTTGCGCAGCCCCTCGTCACCGTATTCGGTACCCTGCATCAAAAGTTCGACCTGTTCATTGATATTCATGAGTATCCTCCAGAAAATTGCAATAAAAACGCGCCTGCTGTGGAGCAGGCGCGTCAAATTCTCCACAACAGAGGCTAGGCCTGGTCGAAATCATAAACATAAGCCAACTTAATCATGCCTGTATTATACATCAGAACTCACTCGCGCGAATAGATTGTGTACGACTCCTGGCGCGTGACCAGGAGCAATTCTGCAGAGCGAATCAACGCATCGAGGATGGCATCTCCCTGCGCAAAACCAGTGCGCCCGCGCGTTTCGCCGCGAAATTGGACCTCGCCCAGGGTCTTAAACGAAAAATGGGCGGTTTTGCCAATTACATCCACTTTGCGGCCCCAGCGATGCGGGAGAACCCGTATCTGTTGAATTTCATTCCACCCCAGGCGCACTCGGCGTAAACCATTTTCATAAGCAACACCATTTGGAAAGAGGGTTAGTCGCGTACGACGATCCATCCAATTGCCCAGCGAAATAGCCAGAGCAGAAAAATACAGGAAACCAACAAATAACCAGACCCATGAGGGGACAATCGCCCAGGTTCGAATGAAGACTAATCCGATAGTAGCCGCCAACGCAAAAACCCAGGCATTCCTTTCTCCCTGGCGAGAGAGCAGTTCAGGCGTAAATGTCTCAGTTTCAGTCATGACTTGATTATACCCGTAGAAAAAGAAACCACGCCTGAGGCGCGGCTTTAAGAAACGTGAAAACAGGCTACAAAAAGGGCGCTATAGGCCCTCCCCCGCATATCGGAGCAGGGCTTGTCGACGGGTATAGACCATGATGGAACTGGCACGCGCAATGGATTGGACGACAAAGGGGTCAATGGTCATCAAGAAATCATGGGCCGAAAGTTTGCCGACGTAAAACTCCTTGGCGCGTTCCATCGCTTCTTCGATTTTTTCAGGAGGCATGGTTCGGTAAATAAAAAGCGATAGAGGAGAATTCTTCATATCAAAATCGACATCGCTGGTGCGGCCTGTCTCGAGCAAACGATATAGAATGGAGTGTTGGTCCACCCAGGGAGCGTAATCAATTTCGGGCAGGAAATATTCTAACCGCTTAATGCTGGTCCCCTCACGGGGCAGGTCGCCCAGGAATAGGGAGAGCGGGGCATCCCCGCCGGTAGCTTTGGCCAGCGCTTCGATAATCGTTGTGCCGAGGATTTTGATGCGCAAAAACTCACGCGCAATGCGAATGTTATTGCGGGCATAGCGAGTCAGCTGCTGATACTCTTCATCAGAGGGTAATCCGCGATACTGGTTAAAAACGGTTTGGGGGTCGAGGTTCTCGAAAAAAGCGTCCATCTTTGAGAGTGCCTGGCGGTAGGTGCTAATCGAATACACGTCTGGCATCCGCAGGGCCGCATTGGTTTCTGGAAGTAGATTCCAGGTATTATCCAGAAAACGAGAAGGGTCACTTTCGCCAAAATTTTCAATATCCTTGTTGGCAAACAAGACCGCCGTTTTGATGGCCGCAATTCGTTCCTCTTCGGAACATGCAATGCCAAAACGGTCACAAATTTGCGGCAATTTTTCCTCTAAAACCTGAAAATGGGACTTTCCATCGGCTGTAAATGGACGAAAAGGAATTGTGGCTTCAATGCAAAGCGACATGCGCAACAAGTCTTTCTCTGAAACCAGACCGCCAATCTGCTTACACATCACCAGCGCGCTCAAAAATTCATTCAAAGCCAAAATGGACGATAATTTTTGGCCGGGCGTTAAGTCGAACACGTCCATAATCAGAGCGACCTGGCGGTCATCCGGTGAGAGATTCTCGGCCACAAAAAAAGCTGCGTTGTGTTGGCGCACATAAGGTGAAATCATCTCCCAAATTGCGGGAGAAAACCCCATGTCTACCTGGAAATAGACAATGTCATGGTAGAGCGCAGCCAGGTTTCGAATGGGGTCATTCACATCGACGAAGGTGAAGACATGCTCAAGGGTATGAAACTGTCGCGCCTGGGCAGTCATAGCACGATGAACAGTTACCGACAATTCCTCGAGCTTTTCCAGCGACACGGACACCCCCAATTCGCGGAAAGACTGGTTGAAGATATTAATCAGTTTCTGAACGGTTCCAACTTGCATTCAAGGCTCATTTCTGAAAAAAATGTGATACGCGGTCAAGAATCTACATCCATCATATATACGAAGTTAACCGATAATATTCTCTCACTAAATTTTACCCAGTTGTCGAATTTTAAAGTATAGGACGTTCCTACCATAAACATAATTTATCGCCCAAATAGGGATTTGAAAGATTCAGAGACTGTCTCAAATTTGAATACAAAACCGAGATTAACCAGCCGTTGCGGAAGGACAAACTGCCCATTGAGCAGCAATGTACTCATCTCCCCCAGTAGCAGCCGCAACGCAAAGGCGGGGACAGGCAACCAATAGGGGCGATTCAACGTTTTTGCCAGGGCGGCCATAAAATCGGCATTTGAGAGCGGGTTGGGGGCAGATAAATTAAAAGCGCCGAGTGCTCTTGGATTTTCGAGTAAAAAACGAATGGCGCGGATATGGTCTTCAATATGAATCCACGAAATGCCTTGCTTCCCATCTCCCAGCGGCCCCCCTGCGAAGAGTCTGACGGGCAACGCCATTAAAGGCAAAATGCCCGCCCTGGAATCTAACACCAGCGAAGTGCGGATGACCACGCGGCGCACGCCTAATGAATCAACCAGACGGCTGGAAGCCTCCCAATCTACTGCCACAGAAGCAAAAAAATCAGACCCGGCAGGACTGTTTTCGGTAACTGGTTCCCTGCCACACGGCCCATAATATCCAACTCCAGAAGACTGGATGAGAACCGCCGGACGCCGAGATGCTTTTTGGAACGCACTTGCCAGTGTGACTCCAGCTGCTACCCGACTATCTCGGATGCGTTGCTTTCGCTCTGCCGTCCAGGGCCACCGGCCAACATTCTCTCCCACCAGATTGACAACAGCGTCCATTTGCGAGAAAACATCCAGCCAGTTTCCAACCGAGCGACCATCCCAGCCAACTGCTTGCGCTCCTTGGGCCAACCGCGCCCGCGCCGGACTGCGAGTTAACACCCAGACTTTATGCCCATCAGCCAGCAGAGAGCGGGTGAGCGCCGAGCCAATCAATCCAGTTCCGCCAGCGATAAGAATGTTCATGTAATCCTCACTACAATCGCATTGGAGTATAATTTGCCAGGTTTTGGAGACGCTATGGATGTGCTGGTGTTGAATGCCAACTTCGAGCCAATTAATGTCTGCAACATGCGGCGTGCAATCGGGCTGATGCTGAGCGGAAAAGCCACACTGATTGCCAATGGACGCGGCGAAATTAAAACCGTCGCGACGTCTTTCCCGCGCCCTTCCGTTATCCGCCTGGAGAACATGATTCACCGCCCGCGCCCGCGCGTCAAACTTACCCGGCGCGAAGTATTTCGCCGCGATAATTATACCTGTCAGTACTGCGGGCGGAAGGTGAACAATCTGACGATTGACCATGTCTTACCCCGTCACCTGGGTGGCGCACATACCTGGACGAACGTCGTTGCGGCCTGCCCGGCCTGCAATCACTTCAAGGGAGGTCGCAGATTGGAAGACGCCCACATGACCCTGACGGTCATTCCGCGCGAACCGCCTGCCAGCGCCCAATACATCTTTGGGCCACACCTTCCTGAAAATGACGAGTGGCGTCCATATATAGAAGGATGGTAAATCAAAAGGTGACTGTCTCTTCTGACGACAGTCACCTTTCTTCTTGTGAATGCTACTTTTCAAAAATCCAGCGGTCGATGTCGCGGCCCCATTCGACCAGTTCTTCGGCTTTGAACCACAACGCAGCTTCCTTTGCGCCGTTTTCGGGGCTGTCCGAGGCGTGCGTCAGGTTGCGGCCCACCTCTAGAGCAAAGTCGTGCCGAATAGTGCCAGGAGCGGCCTCCCAGGGGCGGGTAGCGCCCATCGTCTGGCGAATAGCAGCGACCGCATTAGGTCCTTCCCAGACCATCGCCATCACTGGCGAAGACGTGATGTAGGCAATCAGCCCATCATAGAAAGGTTTGCCCTGATGAATCGCATAATGTTCTTCGGCGAGGGCTTTACTGACCTGCATAAATTTCGCCGCCACAAGACGCAGGCCGCGCCGCTCGAGGCGGGCAATGACCTCACCGACCAGGCCGCGCTGTACGCCATCTGGTTTGACCAATACAAGAGACCGTTCCACATTTCCTCCAAAAGTTTTTAATTTTTGAATAAACGCGCCCGATTGTACCACACGAAAAAAACGGGGCGGAACTCTCGTGGTCCCGCCCCGCGATTCTGATTACCTTCGCAATAACTCTTCTGCTTTAGTGTAGGCGTCTAGCGCCTCCTGCAAGCGATTAGAGCGCATGTAGGCATCCCCCATCGTCTGCCAGACGATAACATCCACTGGATGGCGATACACGATTTCGTTCAGGTCTTCAATGACCTCCTCGAGGAGTTTCCCTTTTTTGATAAGTTTGGAGTAACTGGTCATTGCATCGTCCAATTTGCCGTTTTCGAGCAAATTACGAGCACTGTTGATAATCGCCGCCTCTTTGTCTTGCAGCGATGATGTGGAACGCAGACGGAGAGGCGTCTGCTCCGCCGCCTTCTCTTCGAGCGCCGATTTAGCCTGTGGCACCGCTTCGACGGCGACTTCCTGGCCAAGCGGTGATTCCTCGACTGGCTTCCATTCCGAAACAGAGGCCGGAGCCGGAGCTTCTTCATCTGCCGACATATCCCTTAACCAATCAGGCAATTCCTCTGTTTCAGCAACGACCGGAGTTTCAGGGGGAGTTGGGCGTTGTTCTTCCAGACTTTCCAGCCAGGCAGTCACCTCTGCCTCAGATTCCGCGCCAGAAATAGGACGTGCATCACCGGCAGGCGCTTCGGTCACAGGTACTTCCCAGGGCAGCGGCTCGGCAGGCGTTTCTTCCGTGGCGCTTTCCCAGGGGAAACTTTCTGCCGGAGCGGAAACGGCAGATGTATCCAAAGAAACCGGTTCAGCGGGCGCTTCGGCAGGAACTTCCCAAGGCAAGGATTCTTCAGTAGCCGCTTCCGCAGGGATTTCCCAGGGCAACGACTCAGCCGAAGTTTCAACCACTGGTTCTATCGGGGCCTGCTGTTCCCAGGGCATAAGCGCGGGTGGTTCCTGAGCAGTCGCTTCGAGACTGGATAACCAATCCTCTACAGCAGAAGGAGCGGATTCTTCAGGCAAGGCTTGTTCACCTGGTTCTACCGTCATTTCCCAGGGCAAGGCTTCGGCTTGCGGCCCCGAAACAGGTTCTTCGCCAACCCTGGCAATCCAATCGGGCAGTTCTTCGCGGCGCTCTTCTGGTTTGGTCAGCAGTTCTTCCGGCTTCGCGCCCTGCCGGGCCGCCAGCGATTCCAGCCATTTGAGCGCATCATCCTGCTCCGCTTCGCTCGTACC
>DAOTZC010000027.1:0-82908 GCA_034434535.1 Anaerolineales bacterium
GTGATGCCGGGTGATAATGTGAACCTGACGGTGGAATTGATTGTGCCGGTGGCGTTGGAGCAAGGCTCGAAGTTCGCCATTCGCGAAGGCGGCCTGACCGTTGGCGCGGGCGTCATCACCAAGATTCTTGAATAGGTAAAGCAATGACCAAGCAGAAAATTCGTATCCGCCTGAAGGCTTATGACCATCGCGTTTTGGACCAGTCCGCCAAGCGCATTGTCGAAACCGCTGAACGTTCTGGCGCCCGTGTTGTTGGGCCTGTACCCTTGCCAAGTAAGAAAGAACGGTTTACAATACGACGCTCCACTTTCATCGACAAGGACTCGCACGAGCATTTTGAAATTCGCACGCACAACCGCCTGATTGATGTTTTGGACCCCGACTCCAAAACGATTGACATGCTGATGCGTTTGAATTTGCCTGCGGGCGTCGATATCGAAATCAAAATCTAATTCGTTCGTCAATACGTCTAACTGGTCTGGCGGGCAAGTATTAGTCAGACCAGTTAGATTGAATACGGTAGGGCAAGAACGACCCTGTTCGTAGCCAACAAATAGAATGGCCGCGGCAAGTTGCTTGACTGCCCCGCTGTGAGATGATGCAGCCAAAGCCCTGGCTGACAGTCTCAAAAAAACTTTGTAAAGGAGAAAACCGAGGATGTTGAAAGGGCTGATTGGAAAGAAGATCGGCATGACCCAGATCTTCGATGAGAGCGGTGTCGCTTACCCCGTTACTCTTATCGAGGCTGGGCCTTGCTATGTTACCCAGGTCCGACGTCCGGAGAAAGAAGGATACTCCGCCGTGCAGTTGGGTTTTGGCGAGACGCACCCCAAGCGATTGACTGGTGGCGAATTGGGCCACCTGAAAGCTGCGAGTCTGCCGCCCCTGCGCGTTTTGCGCGAGTTCCGCACAAAGACTCCGGACGTTTCTGTTGGTGACGTGCTGAAAGTTGACGTATTCGCCACAGGTGAACGGGTGGACGTCATTGGCACCAGCAAAGGCAAAGGCTTTGCTGGTGGTGTCAAGCGTTATCACTTTGGCGGCGGTCCCAAGACGCACGGCCAGTCCGACCGGCATCGCGCGCCCGGTTCGAACTCATCGGGGACGACGCCCGGTCGCGTTTACAGAGGTTCGCGTCGCCCTGGTCACATGGGTGACGACCGCGTGACCGTGCAAAGCCTGAAGGTCGTTCTGGTAGATGCCGAGCGCAATCTGATAGGCGTTCATGGCGCCGTTCCAGGTCCGAAAGGCGGCCTGGTGGTCATCAACGAGGCGCGCAAGCAATAAGGCGCGGTGGAATGGAGAAAGACGCTATGAAAGTCGACGTTTTCAATATGGAAGGTCAGAAGGTAAAGCAGGTCGAACTCCCTGCCGCTATCTTCGAGGCCCCTATTAATCTAGATTTGATGCACCAGGCGTATGTCCGTCAGATGGCGAATGCTCGCCTGGGGACGCATGATACTAAACTGCGCGGAGAAGTATCTGGTGGTGGCAAAAAACCCTGGAAGCAGAAAGGCACTGGCCGCGCCCGTCAGGGTTCCACCCGTGCCGCTCAGTGGGTGGGTGGTGGTCGCATTTTTACGCCCCATCCCCGCAAATACACCCAGCGTATGCCGCTTAAGATGCGCCGCGCTGCATTGCGTTCCGCGCTCTCGGCCAAGGCTGCTGAAGCAGGCATTGTCGTTGTCGATGACCTGACGCTTTCAGAGCCGAAAACCCGCCTGATGGCGCAGGCGCTCAATCGCCTGGTTGGCCAATCCAGCGCGCTGGTGGTTATTCCTGAAAAATCGGCCGTTTATGATGTGGTTGCTCGCTCGGCAAGTAACATCGAAAGCGCCAAAGTTTTACTGGCAGGGTATCTCAACATTCGTGACTTGTTCACATTTGAGAAAGTCGTATTACCCTTGCAGGCATTGGACATTTTGAATTCCAATCTGGCATAGGAGGCGAGAATGACAACGCTTTACGAAGTTCTTCGCCGACCGCTTATTACCGAGAAGTCGAACTATCAATCTGGCAAACTCAATCAATATGCCTTTGAAGTGGCCTCTGAGGCTACGCGCGTGATGGTTAAAGATGCCATTGAAACTTTGTTCGATGTAAAAGTGGAACGCGTCAATATTATCAATACTGCGGCCAAGCGTGGCCGCCGTGCCCGCAGCCGTCGTTTGTTGATTCGCAAGCCCGGCTACAAAAAGGCAATTGTTACCCTGAAAGCGGGCCAGACTCTCCAGATTTTTGAAGGGGTGCAGTAATGGCTGTCAAGAAATACAAACCGGTCACCCCGGGACAACGCGGCATGACGGGTTACTCTTTCGAGGAGATTACCAAGAGTGAACCTGAGCGCTCCCTGATTGTGTCTCTGCGCAAAAAAGGCGGCCGCAATGCTTATGGCCGTGTGACGGTCCGTCATCAGGGCGGCGGCAATAAGCGTTATTTGCGCATCGTTGACTTTAAGCGTGATAAGCAGGACATCCCCGCGAAAGTGGCTGCTATCGAATATGACCCCAATCGCACAGCGCGGCTGGCCTTGTTGCATTATGCTGATGGCGAAAAGCGTTACATCCTTGCTCCGCTTGGCTTGAAAGTAGGCGATACTGTGTATGCGGGTACGGGCGCGGAAATTCGTCCTGGTAACTGCTTGCCCATTTCGAGTATTCCGGTTGGGACCCTGGTTCACAATATTGAAGTAAAAGAAGGCAAAGGTGGTCAATTGGTGCGCTCTGCCGGTGCGGCGGCCCAATTGCTGGCGAAAGAAGGCGATTATGCTCAGATTCGCATGCCTTCAGGCGAAGTGCGCCTCATCCGCCAGAAGTGTCTCGCAACGATTGGGCAAGTCGGTAATCTCGACCACAGCAACATTAAACTCGGCAAAGCGGGACGCAAACGTCACCTGGGTATTCGCCCGACGGTGCGCGGTTCTGCCATGACCCCGCGCGACCATCCGCATGGTGGTGGTGAAGGCCGCCAACCGATTGGTAAGCCCGGTCCGCGCAGCCCATGGGGTAAACCCACTTTGGGTTATAAAACCCGCAAGAACAAGCAGACGGATAAGTATATTGTTCGCCGTCGCAGCAAGACCAGCCGCTAAGGCGTGACAGGTAAACGAGGTACGAGACTATGTCTAGATCTCTGAAGAAGGGGCCGTTCATTGCCCCCAAGTTGCTCATGAAAATTGAATCGATGAACCAGCGCGGTGACAAAAAGGTCATCCGAACCTGGAGCCGCGCCAGTGTCATCTTTCCACAAATGGTGGGGCATACCATTGCTGTTCATGATGGCCGCCGCCATGTACCCATCTATATCACCGAGAACATGGTCGGACATCGCTTGGGCGAATTTGCTCCCACGCGCACGTTCCGAGGGCATCTCTCGGAGAAGTCGACGAAGAGGAAATAAGCCATGACCGACATTCGTGCTTATTTGCGTTTTCTGCCCATCTCTGCCCAAAAAGTGCGCCTGATTGTAGACCTGGTGCGTGGCAAAGATGCCAACGATGCGCTCGACTTGCTTCGCTTTGTGCCGAATCGCGCTGCCCAGCCTGTGTTAAAACTGCTCAAATCGGCGGTGGCAAACGCGGAAGAAAACTTTGGCGTCAGCCGTGACGACCTGTATGTTGCCACTATCTTTGCGGATGAGGCTCCGACCCGCAAGTGGCGTCGTTTTGGCGCTCGCGGTCGTTTCAAGCCGATATTGCGCCGCTCGTCGCATGTAACCGTTATTTTGCGGGAACGCGAAGCCTGAGAGTAAGGAGAATATATGGGTCGTAAAGTTCATCCAATTGGTTTTCGCTTGGCGGTCAGTCGAGGCTGGCAAGGCCGCTGGTTTGCCGAAGGTGCGCAGTACCGTGAACAGCTCCAGCAAGATTTTGCCATCCGCGACCTGGTTCAAGAAATTTCGCCCCGAGCGGGTGTCTCGCGCGTGGAAGTGGAGCGTTATTCTAACAAGGTGAAGGTCACTGTCCATACCGCCAAGCCTGGCATCTTGATTGGCCGTAAAGGTGAAGGCGCGCAGAAAGTTCGCAAAGGTCTGCAGGAGCTTGTTGGCAAAAAGATAGACCTTGATATCAAGGAACTCTCAGCCCCGGATACGGACGCCTACTTAATTGCTCGCAATATTGCTGACCAACTCCAACGGCGCATTGCATATCGTCGAGCGATGAAAAAAGCCATGCAATCTGCCATGCGGCAGGGCGCTCAGGGTATCAAAATTGAAGTGGCAGGTCGCCTTGCGGGCGCGGAAATGGCTCGCAGTGTCTGGCTTCGTGAAGGCCGCGTCCCGCTTCAAACCTTGCGCGCAGATATCGATTTCTCCCGCGCTGAAGCACTGACCACTTATGGCCGTATCGGTATCAAGGTATGGGTCTATAAGGGTGAGATGAAACAGGAAGTGGAAGAGAAAATTGAATCCACCGAGGGCGTGTACGTTAGCGAATAGGCCTGAGCGCGCTTCGCATGGAAAGATGAAGCGCGCGGGTTAAATCGCCCGTACCGGAAGAGAGGTTGTTGCTATGTTAATGCCGAAACGTGTTAAGTGGCGCAAGCAGATGCGCGGCCGCATGAAGGGTAAAGCCCTGCGCGGCGCAGAAGTAAGTTTTGGAGAATGGGGCTTGCAAGCCCTTGAACCGGGCTGGGTGACTGCCCGCCAGATTGAAGCCGCCCGCCGCGCGATTGTGCGCGAAATGAAGCGCCGTGGTAAGGTATGGATTCGTATCTTCCCGGCCAAGCCATATACCCATCGGGCTGCTGAAACCCGCATGGGAAAAGGCAAGGGTAGCGTTGAGTACTATGTTGCAGTGGTCAAGCCTGGCCGCATGATGATTGAAATTGGCGGCCTTTCCAACGAGGAAGCCCTGCGCGCGCTCAAAATGGCGCAGTACAAGTTTGCCATTAAAACCAAAATTGTGACCCGCCATGTGGCGGGGGCAGGAGAGTAAGGAATGAAAGCGAAAGAAATCCGCGCCCTATCTGCCAATGAACTCAAGGTCAAAATTGCTGATACCCGCGAAGAGTTAATGAAACTTCGTTTTCAGCAGGTGACCGGCCAGTTGACTGATACCAGTCGTTTGCGCGCGCTCCGGCGCGATATCGCCCGGATGGAGACTGTCCTGGCTGATGCGCAGAAGGCGACTGAATAGGAAGGTCCAAGATGAATACTCGTCGTCGTATGACTGGTGTCGTTACCAGCAACAAGATGCAGAAGACCGTTGTGGTGCAAATCTCACGCAGTTATCGTCACCCGGTCTACAAAAAAGTGGTTCACCGCTCAATGCGCGTGAAAGCCCATGATGAAATCGGTTGCCAGATTGGCGATGCTGTCCAAATTGTGGAAAGCCGCCCGCTTTCTGCCGATAAGCGCTGGGTGGTCGAATCCATCCTCAAACGTGAAACCAAAACCGCCGACAGCGGGGTGGAGGTGTAATCATGATTCAGCAAGAGACTCGCGTCAAAGTTGCTGATAACTCCGGCGCCCGCGAATTGCTTGTCATGCATGTCATGGGTGGTTCCATGCGCCGGTATGGTGGCATTGGTGATATTGTAATTGCCACAGTAAAATCTGCCGCCCCACAAGGCGCCGTTAAAAAGAGCGAAATTGTGAAAGCGGTGATTGTGCGCGTGGCCAAGGAATGGCGTCGTGAAGACGGTTCCTATATTCGTTTCGATGATAATGCCGCGGTGATTCTGGACAGCGATGGCCAGAACCCCAAGGGCAGCCGTATCTTCGGGCCAGTGGCGCGCGAACTGCGTGAAAAAGGCTTCATGAAGATAGTTTCGCTGGCCCCGGAAGTTCTCTAGGCTCGTGTGGAGTGAAGCCATGAATGTAAAAATCCGCAAAGGCGATACTGTTGAAATTATCAGCGGCGGGCTCGAAGATAAGGGCAAACGCGGCGAGGTGATTCGGGTGGAGCCGGATGACCGCCGGGTGGTTGTGCAGGGTGTCAATCTTCGCACCAAGCACCAAAAACAGGCCCAGACTCGTCAGGGTCGCAACATTCAGCCTGGGCGCATCAAGTTCGAAGCCCCGATTGATATATCCAACGTGATGTTGGTTTGCCCCAAGTGCGACAAGCCCACCCGCGTCGGAGTCCAGCGCACGCTGGAAGGTGAGAAATCTGTCTCTCACCGCATTTGCAAACGCTGCCAGGCTTTAATTGATTAGCATTGCCTGGACAGGAGCAAAAGATGATGAATAGACTGCAAGAACGTTATCAGAATGAAGTTGTTCCGGCCCTGCAAAAGGCATTCAACTATCGGAACGTCATGGAAGTACCTCGCATTCAAAAAGTGGTTGTCAATATTGGTCTTGGCGAGGCGATGGGAAACCCCAAGGCGCTGGAGGCGGCGGTTGCTGACCTGTCAACCATTACCGGTCAAAAACCGGTTTTGAACAAAGCTCGCAAAAGCATTGCAAACTTCAAACTGCGCGAAGGTGTTGTCATCGGTACAAAAGTGACGCTGCGCGGTAACCGCATGTGGGCCTTTCTTGACCGTCTGATGAATATTGCCTTGCCGCGCGTGCGCGACTTTCGCGGTGTTTCTCCCGACGCTTTCGATGGGCGCGGCAACTATACGCTGGGTCTGCGCGACCAGTTGATTTTCCCTGAAATCGAATACGACAAGATTGACAAGTTGCGCGGAATGGAAATTACGATTGTGACAACGGCCCGGAACGATGAGCATTCCCGCGAGATGCTTCGTTACCTGGGAATGCCTTTCAGGAAGGAAGCGTAAGTTATGGCAAAGAAGTGCATGACCTATCGTGAACAACGTCGGAAGTACCCCACCCGCGTGCGAAACCGCTGCAATCGTTGCGGACGCCCGCGCGGCTACATTCGTCGTTTTGGACTGTGCCGGATTTGCTTCCGCGAGCTAGCCCTGGAAGGCAAAATCCCCGGTGTGGTAAAGTCATCGTGGTAAACCGGGTGGAGGTGCTTAAATGAGCGTTACAGATCCGATTGCTGATATGCTGACCCGCATACGAAATGCCGTGGCGACTGGTCAGCCGCTGGTGGCAATGCCGCATTCGAAAATCAAAGCGGAGATTGCCAAAATCATGAAAGAAGAAGGCTATCTTGAAGGATTCGAGGTGGTCGATGGTGAAATTCCGGGACAGAAAGTTCTGCGCGTAAAAATCAAGTATGTTGGTGAACGCCGCGAACGGAAATCTGTATTGAGCGGGATTGTGCGCGTGAGCCGCCCCGGACGCCGTGTTTACACCAAAAAGCAGGATATTCCCTGGGTTTTGTCGGGCATGGGTGTTGCCATTCTGTCAACTCCCAAGGGAGTGATGACCGGGCATCGCGCGCGCCAGCTGAATGTTGGCGGCGAGATTTTGTGCAAGGTTTGGTAAGGAGGATTGCCGTGTCTCGTATTGGACGATTACCAATTGCCGTCCCTGCGAATGTGCAGGTGGATTTGAACGGCAATGCGGTGAAGGTGAAAGGCCCCAAGGGCGAAATGCAGCGTACCTTTTCCCCGCTGGTTGAGATTGCCCTGGAAAACGGCCAGATTTCCATCACCCGCCGTTCCGACAATCCTGCCGAGCGTGCCCTGCATGGGACGACCCGCGCCGTGCTGAACAATATGGTCGTTGGCGTGAGCAAAGGCTTCGAGCGCATCCTGGAGTGGGACGGGGTTGGCTACCGCGCAGAAATGAGCGGCCCCAGCCTCATGCTTTACATGGGTTATTCTCACCCGGTAAAATTTGACCCTCCCAAAGGAATTTCTTTTGAGGTAGATGCCAAGACGCGCCAGATTAAAGTGATGGGTTACGATAAAGAAGTTGTCGGCCAGACTGCCTCTGAGATTCGTGAAGTCCGCCCGGTGGAACCGTACCTTGGCAAGGGCTTACACTATCTGGGCGAGAAAATCCGCCGCAAAGCCGGTAAGTCTGGGAAAGGGAAGAAGTAAACTATGGCGAAGAATTCTCGTTCTGCTGCCCGCGAAAAACGCCATTTACGGGTTCGCAAGAAAGTTTTTGGCACGCCCGAATGTCCTCGCCTGAGCGTTTTCCGCAGTGTCAGCGAGGTCTATGCTCAGGTTATCGATGACGTAGAAGGCACTACGCTGGTTTCTGCCTCCAGCATTGACAAAGAGTTGCGTGCCAAAATGGAAGGCCTGAAAAAATCTGAACAGGCGGCCCTGGTTGGCAAGACCGTTGCCGAACGCGCCAAAGCCAAAGGTATTGAAGCGGTTGTTTTCGACCGCGGTGGTTTCCGCTACATGGGGCGAGTCAAGGCCCTGGCCGATGGCGCGCGTGAAGGCGGGCTGAAATTCTAAGGCTCATTGGAGAACGCTATGTCGGAATATGAACTGCAAGAACTAGAATCCCAGGAATCGCTCGACGAGCGCGTCATTGAGATTGCCCGCGTCGCTAAAGTTGTCAAAGGTGGTCGCCGCTTCCAATTTCGTGTCACCGTTGTGATTGGTGATGGACACGGAAAGGTTGGAATGGGCGTAGGCAAGGCAAATGCCGTGCCTGATGCCATGCGCAAGGCCACCGAGCGTGCCCGCAAAGATATGCGCACGGTCTTTACCATGGGCACTACCATTCCTCATGAAGTGATTGGTCGCGTGGGAGGTGCTAAAGTTTTGCTCAAACCGGCATCGCCGGGGACGGGTGTGATTGCCGCGGGTGGCGTGCGCGCGGTGCTTGAAGCCGCGGGCGTTCGCGATATTTTGACCAAGTCTTTGGGGTCTGCGAACGTATTAAATGGCGTGATGGCAACCTTCCAGGCGTTGGATGCGCTCAAATCGCCCTCTCAGGAAGCAGCCCGCCGGGGCAAACCTGTCGAGGAGCTGATGCCGTTCTGGGAACGGAGGAAGCATGGCTAAAAAAACCGAGAAAAAAGTATTGCGCGTGACGCTGGTGAAAAGCCCGATTGGTTTTCCTGAACCGCAGAAACGTACGGTGAAGGCGCTTGGCCTGCGTCATATGAATCAGACGGTTGAGCATGATGATACCCCCGCGCTGCGTGGAATGCTCAACGCGGTTATTCATCTTGTAAAGATTGAAGAGTAGGAGAAATGATGAAACTCCACGATTTGACCCCTAATCCGGGCGCGAAGAAGGAACGCAAACGCGTGGGGCGCGGTATTTCGGCTGGACAAGGTAAAACCGCCGGTCGTGGTACCAAAGGCGCGGGCGCGCGTTCTGGCGAAGAAGGCAACCTTTATCGCCAGGGCGGCAACCTGCCCTTCTTCCGGCGTCTGCCCTTCATGCGTGGCGAAGGTTTTACCCCGCCTTTCCAGGTGGAGTACAACGAAATCAACCTTGACCAGTTGCTTGCTTTCAAGGCGGGAGCGGATGTGACCCCTGAAGCACTGGCGGGCGTGAATTTGCTGCGAAATCCGCGCAACCCTGTCGTTGTGTTGGGCCGTGGCGAGATTAATATCCCGCTCAAGGTGCGTGTTCATCGTATTTCGGCTGGCGCTAAAAGCAAAATTGAAGCCGCTGGCGGTTCGGTTGAGCTCATCGAAGGCTAATTCCTCCCATTTTGAATGTGGGATTTTTTCAGGAGACCTGAAACAATGAAAAATACCTGGTCAGCCTGGCGTTACCTGTGGAAATCGCAAGACATTCGCCGCATGTTATTAGTGACCCTGTTCTTGCTGGTCATTTATCGTCTTGCGTCGAATGTCCCGGTCCCGGGAATCAATGTTGATGCGCTGGAAGCCTTGCGCGCCCAACTCAGTCAGTCTGGTGGAAATTTCTTCAATTTCCTCGACCTGCTTTCAGGCGGCACCGTTTCACGATTTTCACTCTTGTCCATGGGTGTTTATCCATACATTACTGCCCAAATCATTATTCAGTTGCTGATTCCTATCATTCCCTCCTTGCAGAAGCGCATGGAGGAGAATCCTGCTGAGGGCCGTAAGTGGATGCAGAAGTGGACGTATTATCTGGCCGTTCCAATGGCGGCGCTCTCGGCCATTGGGCAGATTAACATCTTTAATTCTATTGGCCTGCAATATCAGATTGGCACCATCCTGGACTTCGGATTTTCAGGCGGCCAAATCTTGCGTTCGTCGGCGGCTTTGCTGGCGATGATGGCCGGTACGATGTTTGCCATCTGGCTGGGTGAGTTGATTTCGGAATATGGGATTCGCGGCCAGGGCTTATCGCTCATCATTTTCGCCGGTATCGTCTCCCAAATGCCCACCAATCTGGGCGGTATCCTGGCGGATGAGCAATACCGCTGGATTATGCTGATTTTGATGGTGGTGATTATCGTTGCCACGATTTTCGCCATTGTGTATGTTCAACAAGGGCGCCGCAACGTGCCGGTTATGTACCCAGGCCGCCGGGTGGGCAATCGCATGTCCATGCCAGTCAAGGCCTCTCTGCCGCTGATGGTCAACATGGCAGGCATGATTCCGCTCATCTTTGCCAGCGCCATTTTGCAATTCCCGTCCATAGTAGCCAGTTATTTTGCCACCGACCCAACCGCTTCGTACTATAACTTTGCGGTCAGCGTGCAACAAACCTTTGGCGGCAATTCAACCACCTACTGGATTTTGTACTTTTTCATGGTGGTGATTTTTACCTTTTTCTATACGGACGTCTTGTTTACACAGCAGAATTACGGTGAAAATCTCAAGCGGGTTGGCGCGCAAATCCCCGGCGTCAGCCGTGGCGCGCCCACTCAGAAATACCTGACCAAAGTGCAGCGCCGCATTACCCTGCCGGGCGCGCTTTTCCTGGGCATCATTGCGATTTTGCCGTTCCTGTTGAGCCTGATTTTGCAATCCTTCAACATTGGCTCAGCCTCTTCGAACGCAGGTTTGTTCCTTGTCTCCTCTTCGGGCTTGCTTATCGTAGTTGGTGTGGTTCGTGAAACCTTTGCAACCATCGACGCTGAATTGAAATTGCACGGCTATCAGGATTCCATCTTGGTTCGCTAATTCAGTCCAAAAGGTGAATAGATGCCCACATACATCGTTCTGCTCGGCCCTCCTGGGGCAGGCAAGGGAACGCAGGCAAAGGTATTGGCAGAAAAATTTGACCTGCCGCATATTTCGTCGGGAGATATTTTCCGCGAGAACATTAAAAATGATACCGAATTGGGTCAATTAGCGAAAACGTACATCAGTAAAGGTGAACTGGTGCCAGATGATGTGACGATTGCCATGATTCGCGAGCGGTTTTCGCGCTCTGATTGTGTCAACGGCGCCATTTTGGATGGCTTCCCGCGTACTCCGGCCCAGGCTGATGCGCTTTGCGCTATGCTCAAAGAATTTGATGGCAAAGTCAATCTCGTTCCATTTATTACTGCGCCGGTTGATGTGCTGATTGAACGCCTGGCAGGACGCTGGACCTGTCGCGTCTGTGGACGGGTGTATCACGAGCGCTTCAACCCGCCCAAGAAGACCGGCCTGTGCGACGTGGACGATGGTGAATTGTATCAGCGCGAAGATGACAAGGCCGAGACTGTTGTGCATCGCATCGAAGTCTATCAGAACCAGACCGCGCCGCTCATTGATTACTACAAAGAACGTGGCGTGCTGGCTCAAATCAACGGGTTTGCGCCTATCGAAGAAGTTTCGGCGCAGTTGATGGCTGCGTTAAAGCATTAGTGATTTTTCGGAAATATGTGAATTTATGGACTGGGCTCGTCAAATCAACCTGAAAACCCCGGCAGAAATCGCAATCATGCGCGAAGCCGGGCATATCAATGCATTGGTATTGGCGACTGTCCGTGAAATGCTCAAGCCGGGTGTTTCAACAGCCGACCTCGACGCGGCTGCCGAGGAAGTGCTGAATAAACACGGCGCTGTATCGCCCTTCAAAGGGTACGGCTATCCGCCTTTTCCAAATTCCATCACCGTCAGCATCAACGAAGAACTGGTGCATGGAATTCCAACAGCGAGCCGTAAGCTCAAAGAGGGAGATATCGTCTCCGTCGATTGTGGCACGGTGTTCGAAGGGTATGTGGCCGATTCAGCATTCTCTGCTGGAATTGGAGAGATTTCTTCCAGGGCCAAGAAACTCCTCGAAGTTACTGAGCAGGCTTTGTATGTTGGAATCTCCAAAATGCGACCAGGGAATCGAACTGGCGATATTTCGGCGGCGATACAGCAGTATGTAGAGAGCCATGGCTTTCATGTGGTGCGCGAATATACCGGCCATGGCGTTGGGCGTCAAATGCACGAAGGCCCGCAGGTTCCAAATTATGGAAAACCTGGCACGGGAGTACTTTTGCGCCCTGGAATGGTCATCGCGCTGGAACCAATGGTACTGGTTGGTACGCACAAGACACGAGTATTGAAGGATAAATGGACTGTGGTGTCAGCAGACGGTTCGCTGACGGCGCACTTTGAACACAGTGTGGCCGTCACCGAAGGGGAACCCCTCCTCCTGACTGTCCTATGACGGATGCGACGCCACATTCTGGACGGAATAAATCGAAACGAGTATAATTATAACTTCGGCTATTTAGGCGCAGCAATGTGTCCACTGAAGGAGAAAGGCACTTATGAAAGTTTCACCATCCATTCGCAAACGTTGCGCAAAGTGCAAGATTGTTAAGCGCAGCGGCAGGCTCTTTGTAATTTGCGAAAACCCCAAGCACAAGCAGCGACAAGGGTAAAGACTATGGCACGTATCGAAGGCATTGACCTCCCTCGCAATAAACGCGTTGAGATTGGTTTGGCCTACCTGTATGGGATTGGGCTAACCCGTTCTCGGCAGATTTTGGCAGACACCAAAATCAACCCTGATACCCGCATCAAGGACTTATCGGAAGCAGAAGTTTCCGCCCTGCGTGAATATATTTCCAAAAATTTCGTGGTGGAAGGCGACTTGCGCCGCGAACAGCAATTGAACATCAAGCGGCTGATTGAAATCGGCTGCTATCGTGGTATGCGCCACCGCCGCAACCTGCCGGTTCATGGACAGCGTACCCGCACCAATGCGCGCACCCGCAAGGGGCCGAAAAAGACTGTCGCCGGGCGTGGACGCCGCCGCGGTGCGAAGAAGTAATCCTGGAGGAAGTAGAAAATTATGGCACAGAGTGTACGCCAGGCGCGCCGTTCTACCGGCGCAAAAAAAGCAAAGCGCTCGTTATCTTCGGGCCAGGTGCATGTTTTTGCATCTTTCAATAATACCATTGTGACCGTGACCGATTCTGCTGGCAATACGGTCACCTGGGGCAGCGCTGGCTCAGCCGGGTTCAAAGGCTCGCGCAAAAGCACGCCTTTTGCTGCTCGTCTGGCCGCTGAGCAGGCCATTAAGGCTGCTCAGCAGATGGGTTTGCAGGAGGCAGATTTGATTGTGAAAGGGCCTGGCCCGGGGCGTGAATCTGCCATTCGCGCAGTTCAGTCCATGGGGATTAAGGTCCGCTCGATTTCTGATAAGACCCCCGTACCACATAACGGCTGCCGCCCCCCAAAGAAGCGCCGCGTGTAAAGTTTGGAGAGGTAGTAAACATGGCGAAATATCTTGGTCCGGCTTGTAAACTTTGCCGGCGTGAAGGCGAAAAATTGTTTTTGAAGGGCGAACGTTGTTTCACGGCGAAGTGCGCATTTGAACGCCGCGGTTTTGCCCCTGGTCAGCATGGTAAGTCTAGTGGCCGTTCGCGCAGCGCCACTGGCCGCGCATCCGACTATGCTCGTCAGTTGCGCGCCAAGCAGAAAGCCCGCCGTTTGTATGGCATGATGGAACGACAGTTCCGGCGTTACTACGAAGTCGCGCTGAAGCGGCGCGGTCTCACGGGTTTGAATCTGCTCCAGATTCTTGAATCACGTCTCGATAATGTCGTCTTCCGATTGGGTTTTGCTTCCAGCCGCGCCCAGGCGCGTTTGCTGGTGACGCACGGTCACTTCACCGTCAATGGCCGCCGCACGGATGTCCCGTCTATGCTGTTAGACAGTGGCGATGTCATTCAGGTGCGTGAAGGCTCTCGCGATGGAACTTACTTCAAAGAGTTGAAAGACGTTGCCGAAAAGCGCACATTTCCGGCCTGGCTTAACCGTGATTTGAAGAATTTGACCGGCACTGTTCAACGATTGCCGGAGCGTGCTGAAATCGACGGTAATCTCGAAGAGCAACTCATCGTCGAATTCTACTCGCGCTAATGGCTTTCGGTATGTCTCTGGGACAACCCCACCAAGACCATGGGACTTTATCGTGCCTGTTTTTCAACACGTGTGCCTGCGCTTGTGCGCAGGCAAGGGAGAGGTGAACCGTGACCGGCTTATCGAACATGGTTATGCCAAAAATCGAGCGTGAGGCCGAGGCTCGAAATTACGGGAAATTTGTGATTAGCCCGCTCGAACGCGGGTATGGCGTTACCGTTGGCAACGCCTTGCGGCGCGTCCTGCTCTCTTCACTCGAAGGAGCGGCTGTTACATCGGTGCGCATTTCGGATGTATTGCATGAATTTAGCGACATTCCTGGCGTCCGTGAGGATGTTATCCAGGTCATGTTGCAAATTAAGCAGTTGCGCCTGAAACTGAATGGCGTCGAATCGACCCGTATGCACCTTGAAGTGTGCGGGGAAGGTATGGTCACGGCAGCGGATATCATCGCGCCATCCGAAGTGGATATTATCAATCCTGACCTATACCTGTTTACGGTCAATAGCCCTGGAACGCGCCTGGATGTAGAATTTACGGTTGAGCGTGGACGGGGTTATTCCCCCGCCAATGACCGCACCGGGCACTTGCCAATTGGCGAACTGCCTGTCGATGCCATTTTTAGCCCGGTTAAGCGCGTCAACTGGGAAGTGAGCAACGCGCGCGTTGGCCAAAGCACCAACTATGACCGTCTGACGCTTGAAATCTGGACCGATGGCACCGTCTCGCCGGAGCGGGCGCTCAGTACCGCAGCAAAAACATTAATTGAGCACCTACGCTTCATCGCTGGCGTAAGCGAAGAAACCCTGACCATCTCGATGGAAAAGGAAGTCTCCAGCGCCCGCCTGAGCAGTGAAGTGGCTGAAACACCGGTGGAAGCGCTCGACCTTTCGGTGCGCGTATTCAATTCTCTCAAACGAACTGGAATTACAACCGTGGGTGACGTCATTGACCTTCTCGAGAAGGGCGACCAGGCTGTCATGTCCATCCGTAATTTCGGCGAGAAGAGTCTTGACGAATTGCGCCAGAAGATGGTCGAAAAAGGCTTCATGAAAGACCAACCGAATCATGCGGAGTAATTGAAAATGCGACATCAGGTAGCAGGATATAAACTTGGGCGCAGCAAGGGTGCGCGTATTGCCTTGCGGCGCAACTTAATCAAACAATTGTTCACGCACGAACGCATCACCACCACCCGCGCCAAAGCGGAAGCCGTGCGTGGCGAAGCAGAACGCATTATCACCATTGCGCGCCGCTCGGCGGAGGCGCAAGACGCGGCGAAAGTTCATGCTCGTCGCCTGGTGGCATCTAAACTGGGCGGCGGCAACGAGGCAGTCGTCAAAAAATTGTTCGATGATATTGCCCCTCGCTTTGCCTCTCGCAACGGCGGCTATACCCGCATGTTAAAACTTGGCTTGCGCCAGGGCGATGCCGCCGAAATGGTGATGCTTGAACTCGTCGAAGAGTAATTCTGGGATGATGAATGATGAATGGTGAATGATGAATGATGGCTCTCTGAAATTCTTCATTCATCATCCTGACTTCCGCATTCCCAATGGCACGTTACCAGATTATTCTTGCCTACGACGGCTCTGAACTTTGGGGCAGTCAGCGGCAGGCCAACCGGCGGACAGCGCAAGGCGAACTTGAAAACGCCCTGCGCCGCCTCGGCTGGCAGGGACGCTCCGTCCTGATGGCTGGGCGCACCGATACCGGCGTTCACGCTTCGGGACAGGTGGCCGCCTTTGACCTGGAGTGGACTCATCCGCTCGATGAAATGGCGAAGGCTCTCAACGGTCACTTGCCTGTCGATGTTGCGGTTCACGCGGTAAAAATCGTCCGAGACGATTTTCACCCGCGTTTTGACGCCCTCGCCCGCCGCTACCGTTATCGGCTGTATTGCCAGCCCGCGCGCGACCCCCTGCGGGAGCGCTACCTCTGGCGATTGTGGCCCGCCCCGCAGACCGAAACCCTGCAGGCTGCTGCGCAACTTCTCATCGGCAAACACAACTTTGCCGCTTTCGGCACCCCGCCCCGGCCCGCAAGTAGCACCATCCGTACCGTGATGAAGGCTGAATGGCAGCAACAGGCCGACGAATGGATATTTGAAGTCCAGGCCGACGCTTTCCTGTACCGCATGGTACGCCGCATGGTCTATCTTCTGGCGGCGGTGGGACAGGGAAAACTTCCAGTTCAGGCCATTGCCGATTTGCTGGAAGGCAGGCCCAGAGTCGCCCCGGCGGGACTTGCTCCCGCGCATGGTCTCACGCTCGTCGAAGTCATCTATCCCGAATAATCTGGTTCCTTTTTCGAAATGTCTGTAAGTGGAGAGACAACCGTGTACAAATCGTATTACCCAAAAGCCAATGAAATCCAGAACGATTGGGTGTTGGTGGATGCCGCCGGTCAGAATCTGGGTCGCCTGACGGCGAAAATTGCCGCCCTCCTGCTTGGCAAGCACAAACCCACCTTTACCCCCGGCGTCCCGATGGGCGATTATGTGGTCGTCATCAACGCCTCACACATCACCTATACCGGGAACAAGGAAAGCGAAAAAATGTACCACAAGCATTCCGGATACCCCGGTGGACTAAAGTCGGTTTCCCTGCGCGACCAATTGAACAAACACCCCGACCGCGTCATCCGCGACGCCGTCTGGGGCATGTTGCCCAAGAATAAGTTCAGCCGCCAGGTCATCAAGCGGCTCAAGGTGTACGGCGGGTCTGAACACCCGCACGCCGCCCAAGTCAACAAGTAAGGAGTAAGACACCTATGGCGCAGTATTTTGAAGGAATTGGACGCCGCAAGGAAAGCACCGCTCGCGTGCGCGTTTCGGCTGGCTCGGGCAAGTTTACCGTCAACGACAAGGAAGCCGCGGCTTTCTTCACCCGCCCCGGCGATATGCACGCGATTCTCTCGCCGCTTTCCGCCATTGGGCAAGAAGCCAACGCCTATGACATCACCGTTCTCGTCAACGGTGGCGGCGTGACCGGCCAAACTGACGCAGTGACGCTGGGCCTGGCGCGCGCCCTGGTCAAAATGAATGCCGAATGGAACCCTGCCATGCGCAAGGCTGGCCTGCTCACCCGCGATGCGCGCATCAAGGAAAGCAAGAAACCCGGTCTCAAGCGCGCCCGCAAGGCTCCCACCTACACCAAACGTTAAGTCAACGCCCTTTTTAGGCTGCTTTTCCCGTGCGTAATACGTAATTCGTAAGAATCTTACGAATTACGTATTACGCATTACGATTTTATGGAGTTAACATGCTCTCCCCCGAAAACTTTGCCCTGCTCTCGCGCTGTTTGGAACTGGATTCGATTCAATCCCTTTCGATGGTGGACGGAAAGACATTTTCTACCCGACACGCGCCACCGTTTCCGCCCGACACGCCGACGCTTGTCACCACCATTGAGACCGAATCCCAACTTGAACAGGCAGCCCGCGTCCTGCGCGCCGTCTATCCTCCCGAACATGCGATTCGGATGGTGAGTCTTCCGGCCGGGCAAGTCATTGAAACCACTCTGGGCGCGCTTCCGGCTGAGACGGGTCCCCAGCCGGGGGCGTGGCTTGCGCTCTACCTGCCGCCGCTGCCTGCCGGCAACTCCTTCGAGGCCTTCCAGGAAATCATTGCCCACCTGCGCGCGCCCGATGGCTGTCCCTGGGACCGTGAACAGACCCATCAGACCCTGCGCAAATACCTGCTGGAAGAGAGTTATGAGACCCTGGCCGCGATGGATGACAATGACCCGGCCAAAATGCGCGAAGAATTTGGCGATTTGCTTCTGCAAGTCGTCCTGAATGCCCAGATTGGGTATGAATATGGCGAATTCACCATGAGCGAAGTGCTGAAGGGCATTTACGACAAAATCATCCGTCGTCACCCGCACGTCTTTGGGCAGGCGCAAGTGGATGGGATGGGGCAGGCTTCGCCGCAAGCGCTCAGCCGAGCGGTGCTGACAAATTGGGAAAATATCAAAAAAGAAGAACGGCGCAAAAATGGCGAGGATGAAAAATCACTGTTGGATGGCGTGCCAGCCGCGCTGCCGGCCCTGAGCCAGGCCCAGGAATACCAGGAGCGCGCCGCCCGGGTGGGGTTCGACTGGCCCGAAATTGAGGGCGTGCTGGAGAAAATCCGCGAGGAAATTGAAGAAGTCCGCCGGTCAGCCAACCCCGAAGAACTTGCCGCCGAACTGGGAGACCTGTTCTTTGCGCTGGTCAACCTTGCGCGTTGGAAGCAGGTTGATGCCGAAGCCGCTCTGCGCGCCACCAGCCTGAAGTTTAAGAAGCGTTTTGGCTACATCGAAAAACGCGCCCAAGCGATGGGCCGCGCCATGCAAGAGATGACCCTGCAGGAACTGGATGACCTGTGGAACGAGGCCAAACGAAGATAGACTTCAGAAATATAACCGAAAATACTGGCGTATTGGATTTTTATTCAGGGCAGGTCATTCGGCGCAGGGGTTCAGTGTTTCCAGGCGGTTTTTGGGCTGGGCCCGGCGTCTTAATTCCCCTGCCCCAGGAAAAACGCCAGAAATATGCTTGCGCTGCAGGCCAGGACGCAGGAGATGACCATTACCATCAGGCAAGCGGGCAAAAAGCGTTTCAGGCTAACCCACAATACATACGCGCTGACCGCTCCGGCGGCTATTGGCTGGGTCTGGCGCAGCGCGTTGGCGACGAACGCGGTTTCTCTTTGGGCTTTTTCCGCTTGTTCACCGCTGATGCGGGCATTTTCAGCAGCTTTGAATGGCTCAAATCGCTTGGGCGGCGTTTCTGGCGCAGGGGGTTCAGGCGCGGCTGTTTGCTGCCAGCGTAACTCTGACGGAATAGTGAGTGACCTGCCGCAAAATGGGCAGGGCATGTGGGTTTGGTTGGGCGCGGGTTCAACCGGCGCGCCACAACCCGGGCAGGGGAATGTGTTTGGCATGGCTATTCGAGAGGGAAATATGGATTCCAGGCTACTTCCCAGGGATGCCCATCAGGGTCGGCGAAGTAGCCGCTGTAGCCGCCCCAAAAGGTATCGGCGGCGGGTTTGAGCAGGGTTGCCCCGGCAGCCAGAGCCTCGGTGATAACGGTATCCGCTTCGGCTTTGCTGGCGACGTTATGGGCCAGGGTAAATCCTCCGAAGCGGGAACGCTCAGCGGGCAGCAGGGCATCTTTTGCCAGGGAATCGAATGGATAAAGCGCCAGCCATGTTCCCTTTAATTGAAAAAAGGCGATTCCTTCGCCTTCTTTGTAATTGGTCGGCATGCGCAGGCCATCGCGATAAAATTTAACCGACCGCTCGAGGTCGGAGACGCCAAGGGTGATGATTGAAATTCTGGGGTCCATGCATTAAGGATAAATGAGAATTGGAAAAGAAGAAAGAGGAAAGAAAACTTTGCGTTTCTTTCCTCTTTCTTCTCTCTTCTTGTTGCATGGTTATTTTTGGTTTTTGCCGAGTTTCGACCATAGCCACGCGCCGATGATGAGTATCAGGCCGAGCAGAATACCCCAAAACTGTGGGAGCAGGGAGGCGGGAGGCTGGATGAGCGGCGTGGGGGTGATTTGGGGTTGGGGGGGAAGGGTTGCCTGGGGTTGGGCGGTGGGGGCGGGGGTGTCTAGTGGCGCGCTCGCAGGGGTCTCGGTTTGGGTGGGGGCCGGTGAGGGCAGGACGGGCGTTGGCTGGGGCTGATAGACTGCGTTGACATCGGCTGGTTCGGGCTGAACGACTTCGCCGGGGGCGAAGACATCCAGAAGGCCGTTAAAGATGATAAATCCGTTGTTTGCGCCGGGCGAAAGTTGGGCAAAGCGCAAATCCAGGACGAATACGCCATTTTCGCCCAGAACGCGCGCACCTTTGGCGGTGATTTCCAGCGCGGTATTCGCGTTCAGGCCAATGGCAATCTGGTCAGGATGATGGTAGGCTAGCGCAAACAGGCGCCCAAAGCGGTTGTTATCCAGCGTTTGCGGTTGAAGGGTGATATTTGCCAGGCCCATACCAGGCGCGATGTCTGTTTTACCTTGCCAGAAGGATTGCTGGGTGGCGGCTTCGGCTTCTTCTCCTTCGGCAGGGGAAGGCGGGTGCGCGGCGTACCAGGCGCCCAGAAGCGTGGCGGCGGCGTTATCGGCCAGGATGGGCTTGCCCGCCAACCAGGGTTTGCGCAGCCATTCGGGTGGTGTCATTTTCGAGGCATCGCGCCCGACGAAGACGAAACCAGTCACAGATTCGGTCGGGAGGGCGGCTTTCCCAACAGCAGCGGTTGCTCCCAGCTGGGTCAGGGCATCGGCATAACGTTGGGCGGTGCGTTCGTTGGCGGAATCAGACGCGCCGCCATCGGCAATCACCAGCAGGTTGGCTTTTTCTCCTCCGGCCAGTTCGATGAAGCGCTTCAGGATGGGGTTGTTCTCCAGAGTGCTGGAGATGTCGCCAGACAGGACGAGCGCGCCCGCGCCTGGCGGCAGGGTGAGAGACTCGAACGAGCGTTCCAGCCTTTGGGGCGCGGGGTAAGACAGGTTGGAAACCTGTCCTGCGCGGGTTTTCAGGTCATAGGCCGAATCGCCTGGCGAGAGCAGATTGGTGAGGATGTTGCGCGCACTCAGCAGCGGCGGGCGGTCTTCAGCAATCGGAACGTAATGGACAGAGTCGGCGGCGTGATAGGTTTGGGCATCCAGTACGGTGACGGTGTATAGCCCAAAGACGCCACGCAACACTTCGTTATCGGCGATGACGCCGGTGTAGGCATCCACGCCAACCCCTACATGCGGTACGCCTGGCTGAAGGATGGCGTTCAGCAGGCGTCCGAAGCGCGCGCGTTGATAGAAATGCTGGTCGAGGATGGCCGTTTGCAGGCCGGATGGCAAACCGCGCTTTTCATCCGTGTTCCATACATCCGATGCGCCAAAGAAGAGCGAGGTCTCGCGGGCGTAGTTTTCGTTGTACCCCGCCAGCATGGCGCGCGATTGCAGGCCGCCGCCTGCGCTCGTGCCGGCGATGATTGTTCCGGCGCGGTGCAGTTCGGTCAGGCGGGCTTCGGCTGGGGTGTTGGCGAGGACCTGCATAGCAACGGTCTGGTCGCCGCCCAGGAAGAAGACGGCGGCCAAATCATCGGCAAACAGGCTGAGGTGGGCCGGGTCTAATGCATCGGAGCGGGTAAATATAGGAGCCAGGATTGCTTTACAGGTCAGTTGCGGCGGGGCCGCCCGTTTGCAGGCTTCTTCGATTTGAAAGCGGCGTTCCTCGGCGTCTTTAATGTTGGTCTGACGCTCGGCTTCGGTAATTTGATTGGGGTGCGTTGAGTAGGTGGGGGCCAGGACGAGGATGTTGACCTGTCCGTTGCGGGCGTTGGCGACGGCGGCCTGGGAGAATCCGGCGTAGATATCGGCATAGCCACCACCAATGGGGATGAGCAGGCCGGGAGTAGTTTGGGCGCGGGCGGGATGCCAAAAGAGAAACAACGAGAGAAGAAAGAGCAAACAGACGGGCTTCTTCATAGTAGCAGGCCGGAGGTTATTTCTTACCAATGGCGTGGCGCGGGTCGAGCGCATCGCGCAGGCCATCGCCCAGGTAGTTGATGGCAATCACGACGATAAAGATTGCCAGGCCGGGAAAAATCGCGGTCCAGGGAGCGGTGAGCATCTGGTTTTGGGTATTGGAGAGCATGTTGCCCCACGTGGGGGTGGGGAGTTGCACGCCAAAGCCGAGATAGGAAAGACCGCTCTCGCTGATGATGGCTCCGGCCAGGCCGAGCGTGGCTGATACGATGATGGGGCTGGCGACGTTGGGGAGGATGTGCAGGAAGAGCGTGCGAGCATCTGAGCCGCCCAGGGCGCGGCTGGCCTGCACGAATTCGCGTTCGCGCAGTTCCAGGGTGGAAGCGCGCACCAGGCGGGCGGTGCCCATCCAGGAGAGCGCCCCAATGACTATCGAAATCGGCAGGAAAGACCCGGCCTTGAGGATGGGCAGGTCGAGGGTGCGCAGCAACATGCCCATTGCAATCAGGACGAACAGGCGTGGTATCGAAAGAAAGATTTCCGTAATTCTCATCAGGATGTTATCGACCCAGCCTCCGTAATAGCCGGAGACCAGCCCAATCAGCGAACCCAGCACAATCGAGACGGCCATTGCCAGCAGTCCGACTGTGAGCGAGATGCGCCCGCCGTAGAGCGTGCGGGTGAACATATCGCGCCCCAGGTCATCGGTGCCGAACCAGTTTTGAGCCGAGGGCGGCTTGAAGCGGTTGCGCAGGTCTTGTTTAAGCGGGTCATAGGGGCTGATGAGCGGCGCGAAGGCAATCATCAGGGTGATGATGAGCATAATCACCCCGCCTGCCAGAGCCATTTTGTGTTTGCGGAAACGCAGCCAGAAGAACAGAAGCAGGGATTCTTCGCGGACGGTTTTCTTGCGCGGGATGGAGGAAGTTGTGGCTGTCATAGGTCAACTCAATCGGATGCGCGGGTCGAGGATGGCATATAAGACATCTACAAGCAGGCTGGAGAGGATAATCAGGCCAGAGTAGATGACCAGAACAGCCATAATCACTGGATAATCCGTTTTGAGCGCGGCGGTAAAGTAGAGCCGCCCAATGCCGGGCCAGGCAAAAATGGTTTCGGTAAAAAGCGCGCCGCCGAACAGCGAGGGCAGGTCAAGACCAATTAGAGTGACCAGTGGAATGAGTGCGTTGCGCATGGCGTGCTTGAAGATGACAATTCTCTCGCGCAAGCCTTTGGCGCGCGCTGTGCGGACGTAATCTTCATGGATGACATCTAGCATGGAAGAGCGCATATAGCGCATGTAGCCTGCCGCCGAAACCAGCGCCAGCATGGCGATGGGCAGAATCATGTGCTCTACCAGGTTCCAGAGCGATTTTTCCTGCCCCAGGGAGTACATGCCCGAGCCTGGCAGAAGCGGCGTGCCATCAGGCCGTTTGAGGGTGACATGAAAAATGATGATGAGCAAAAGTCCAAACCAGAAGACGGGCAGTGATTGCCCGGCAAAAGCCAGGGTGGTCGTGATGTGGTCAAAGAGGGTATATTGTTTAAGCGCCGAAAGGATGCCGAGCGGCACGGCAATCAGCAAAGTCACTATCAGCATGACGCCCATGAGGAGAATAGTGTTAGGCAGGCGGTCAGCAATTTCCTGTAACGCCGGTCGTTTGGAGACAAAGGAATTGCCCCAATCGCCGCGCAAGGTACTGCCCAGCCATTTGAGATATCGCACAGGCGCGGGGTCGTTCAGCCCGTAGCGGGCTTCCAGGCGGGCAATATCTTCGGGCGTCATATCAGGATTTTCGGCGTAGGCAGTCATCATTCCGCCCGGCACCAGGCTAATTAGCCCGAACAGGAGCATAGAGATGACAAACAAAGTCAGCCCCGATTGAAGCAGGCGTCTCAGGATATAGGTGGTCATGGGCAACTTCTTTGGACTACAGGGGATGGTCACGGCAGACAATGACCATCCCCTGCGACCTGTTTGCTTTTTTCGTTAACTGTGTACCCGTGTGCCTGGTTACTTCTTCAACCACCAATTTTGCGAATCGATGGTGAAATCGGCATAGCCGGGCGAAACGCGGAAGTTTTGCAGGTTTTCGCGGTATCCGCTTAAGATGAGGCGCTCATACAGGAAGATGCGTGGCAGGTCTTTGTTGATTTGCTCGGCTACTTTGCAATACAGTTCTTTGCGTTTTGCCATGTCGGTTGTGCCTGCGGCATCGTCAATCCACTGGTCTACATCTGGATTGATGTAGCGGCTGAAGTTGTTGCCCGCGCCATCGTTATCGGCGCTGGGGATGCGCAACGAGTGATAGTTGCTGAACAGGTGGCTATCGGGGTCAATGCCGGGGCCGGTGGTGTACATCAGGATGTCGAAGCGGCCTTTCTTGCGGGCGCCATCTGAGCTCCAGGAGGCAAACAGCATATCGGAAGGCATGTTGTCGATGACGAACTCGATGCCTACTTCGCGCATCATTTCAATTAAAACTTGTTCGGTCTGCTCGCGCAATTGGTTGCCAGTGGTGGTGCCAATTTTCAGGCTCAAACGCAGTCCGTCTTTTTCGCGGATGCCGTCTGCGCCGACTGTCCATCCGGCTTCCTCCAGCAGGGCTTTGGCTTTGTCGGGGTTGAATTCGCTGGCAGGCTGCGGGCATGCAAATGGCCCGGTGGGCAGCACGCTGCTGCCTACTTTAACGTTCCCAAAGAGCAGGGTATCGGCCAGAAGTTGTTTGTCGATGGCGTATTGAATAGCCTGGCGCACGCGCAGGTCGCTCAGGATGGGATGGGGGTTGCTGGATGGGTCAGCCGGAGCCGAGCCATCGGTTGGGCCGAGGTTGAAGACCAGCAGTTCGTTTTCGCCTGAGCCGTAGAGCGTACCAGCCCAGGTAACGCCTGGCATTGATTCGATGGTGGTAAAATCGGCTTCGGTCAGGTCCCAAAGGGTGGTGATTTCGCCGGTGCCGAGCAATTGCATGCCCACTTCACGGCTGGGCAGGATTTTAACGATGACTTTATCGAGGTAGGGCTTGCCTTCTTCGCGATAATTGGGGTTGGGGGCCAATTCGATGTAGTCGCCCGACTTCCATTCTTTCACCACCCAGGGGCCGGTGCCGATGGGGGCGCGGTTGTATTCCCAGGTATCCATCTTTGCCAGGTCGCCCGCGGCGCGTGGCACGATGTATGAGAAGAGGCGCAAATAGGGCGCATAGACTGCGGTCATCGTCACAACGGCGGTGTAGTCATCGGTGCATTCGATACTCTCGATGTCGCTATACCCTGAAGTGCTGGCGCCCGAAAGGTCCGAGAGGATGGCATCGAGGGTGAACTGCACATCGGCGCATACAAAGTCATCGCCATTTGACCATTTGATGCCCTTCTTGAGGGGGTAGGTTAACACCAGGCCATCTTCCGAAACCGTTGGCAGGCTTTCAGCCAGGACGGGAACGTAATTGCCATCCGCATCAATGCCGACCAGCCCTTCGACGATGAAAGCGCCGATGACGTCATCAATCGTGCCGGCGGCGAGCAAAGGGTTGAGCGTGCCGGGTTCCTGCGGCGTGCCGACGATGACGGTGCCGCCTTTTACCGGGGCGTTGGGGTCAATGGTGGGGGCCTCGGTGGGCTTGGGCGCTTCGGTTGCTGCTGGTTCGGCGGGTTGCTGGGGTTGCTCTGGCTGGGCCGGGGCTGGGGTGGCCGGGCTGCCGCAAGCCGCCAGAATCAGTGCCAGAACCAGGACGAGAAAGAACAGGGGTTTGAACGACTTCATGCTTCTTCTCCTTATCAGTTTTTCCTGGTTATTCCACCAGGAGCGTTTTTTGCGGGATACGCGCGGCGCGCGTTTTCCCGTCATACACACAACCATCGGTCAGAATGTGGACCTTGAGATTGGCAACCGCTACCACGCCGCGCTGTTCGATTTCGGCCACATCGGTGGCAGTGATTTCCCGTCCGTCCACAATGGTCACCGCGCCAGAGCCGCAGACCGTGATGAATTCATCGTCTTGCACAATGGCGGCGGTGTCTTCATCTACCCCGATTCCCAAGAGGCCCGGATGAGTGGCGACGGCGTAAATGAGCCGTCCCAGCCGGTCGCGCTGGCGAAAATGCTGGTCAAAGGTGAATTTTTCGGTAAAGCCTAATCCGGGAGTAAACTGGAGAATCCCTTCGCGCGGGGTAGCGCCGTTTTTTCCATATGCAATCATGGTTTTGGAGAGAATGGCCGCCCCGGCGCTTGTCCCGCCAACCACGCATCCGCGTCGATACGCGCTGAGCAGCCCGGCTTCAAGCGGGGTGCCGCCCAGCAATGCCGAAAGCCGCATCTGATTGCCCCCGGCGATGAAAATCCCACTGGCCTGGCGCAACTGTTCGATGAATTCCGGCTGGGTGGTCTCGCTCCGCTGTTGAAACTTCAACGCATGCGCATTGGCCGCCCCCAGGCTGCGGAAGACTTCCTCGTAATGTTCACCGGTATCTTTCAACGCCGAAGCCTGCGGCAGGATGACAATCCGTGCCGAAACCCCGCCTGCCCGCCGGACAAATTCTTGTAACACGGTTGGTCTTTGGGGGTGGATTGCGCCGCCAATTGCCATCAGAGTGGTCATCGCTTCACCGTTTTAGCAATTGAACCAGTTGTCGGCCGGTGGTCAGGATGTGTTCTTTCATGGCGGTTTCGGCTTTCAGCGCGTTTTTTTCTTCAAGAGCCTCGATGATGGTATGGTGTTCGAGACTGTCCGAATGGTCGCGTTCTGGGAGAGGATGGTCGGCAGTGGCGGCGAAGTTGCCAATGAGCATGGTAGGGAAGGCCGCCCACATCTGGCTGAGGGTGCGAATGAGATACTCGCGGCGGCTGGCGTTATAGATGAGTTGATGAAATCGCCGGTTGAGTTCGCGGTATCGGGTTACATGTTCAGGCGCCAGGTTTTGTTCCATCTCGTTTTGCAATCGCTTCAGTTCCGCTACCTCCTCTGGCCTGATGGCGTGCGCGGCGCAGGCGGCAGCGCGTCCCTCCAAAAAAGCGCGGTGCGTGTACAGGTCTTCTATGTCCTCCGCCGAAAATTCAATTACCCGTACGCCGCGATATGGCACATGCTCAATCAGCCCTTCGGCGGCCAGTTCTTTAAGCGCTTCGCGCACCGGCATTTGGCTGACGTTCAGTTCTTGCGCCAGGCGTTCCTGCCGCAGCCATTCGCCCGGTTTATAGCGGCCTTCCAGAATGGCGGCGCGCAGTTGGTCGGCTACGAGATTGCGCAATTGGCGGTGGGTGGGCAGGTCTGTGAGCATGTGGTTTGGATTTCCAAAATGAGATGTTTGATATTAGATATAATATCTAATATCAGAATAGCATCTTTCAAAGGGAGAGTCAAGCAAAAACAGATTTTTTAAGAAAAATGCCAGCCATAAAAGGCTGGCAACGTTGTTGCAGGGGCAGGCGGTCTGCCGGCTTCAGGGTTTGATTACCAGCATCAGAAACAGCAGGCTGGCAATCAGCGCTCCCACGAACAGGATGGCCGGGGCGGGGTTGTTCTGCTCCACCGATTCGGCGCGGATGGCCTCCAGCGAATCAAATCCCATCAGGCGCATCACGCTCCACACCATGGCCCCGGCGATGAGGGCGATAATTGGCCCCCAAAAGGCAATCATGCTCAAAATGCGCGGCAGGGCGGCAAAAAAGGACTGCCAGGACTCTGGCGAGGCCAGATAGGAGAGCCCTTGCCCAATGACGAGCGCCGCGACGAACAGCCAGAGAAGCGGAAGCTTTTTCATAAGGTTTTATCTCCTCAACGCATTACGCATATTGAATATCGTTTTCGGTTACTTCGTACCCCACCCAAACCATGTCTTGCGCCGCACCGCCGGCGCGGTAATCTTCTACCAGCAGACGCAGACTGCCGCTTTCAGCGGAAATGAAGCGCGCCTCAGCGCCGCGCTGAATGTGGAGGCCTGCGCCTTCGGTGAAGATGACCTGCGAGCGGCCAATATCGGTGATGCGCCATCGGCGGCCTTCATAGTCAAATTCCACCCGTCCCATCTGGTCGCTTTGCCCAAAGGCGCGCGCATACGGCAGAAAGTGTTGCTGAATGTGCTGGTCGTTCACTTTTTTGCTCTGCTCGAACAGGTAAAACTGGTTTTGCCAGTTCAGCAGGTAGGCAGGCTTTGCGCCCGAAAGCGCGAACCCGGCATACAGGTTGCCGGTGAACGTCCAGGGAACGTTGGGGCCGCGCGAGGCCTGCCACAGTTCCGCAATGAGCGCCCGGCCTTGTACGCGAAAATCGCGTTCGCCGCCATCGGGCAGGCGCACGCGCATTCCCTTGCCCATCAACAGACCAGCCAGGTGAACGGGTTCGGGCAGGTCTATTACGGGCTGAAGCACCGAGCCGCAGTATTCGCATTTGCGCGTGGTGGGTCCGATGTTTGCGCCGCACGAAGGGCATTTCAGGTCAGAGGGGATGTTTTCGGGAATTTTGAACTGAAACGGCTGAGCCGCTGCCTGGGGTTGGGATGCGATTAGGCGTTTTAGAGCGGGGGAAGGACTGCGGACTGCCGCGTTTGCCGACTGGGTTTCGTTTACGGCTTGATTGAGCAGGGAAATTCCCCGAACCAGCGCCCAAACCCCCGCCGCGCCCCACGCAAACTGCCCAATGGGAAGGGGAAACAAGGCCAGCAAAATCATGCTCGCGCCAATGTAGTTAATCAAAGTGGTTAATTTCATAGGCTGTTTACCAATCGCTATCCCAACTGCCGCTGTCGGAACCGCTATCCCAACTATCCCAACTGCCGCTATCTGAAGAGCCGCTGTCCCAACTATCACTGCTCGAGTCGCTGCCCCAGCTATCGCTCCCAGAATCGCTTCCCCATCCCCAATCGCTGTCATCCGAACTGTTCCAATCATCGTCGGAACTTTCGGAATAACTTTCCGAACCGCTCGACCATGAGGAAGACGATGACCGGCTGCCTGAATCGAGGTTGTAAATGGCGCTGCCAATTGCCCCGGCAAACAGGCAGATGGAGAGAAAAATGTACAAAATACCGGTAAGAATTTTCCTGACCATGAGTCTTTGCCCTTTATCGTTATAAACCAGGTTTCGCTTGGCGCGGTTGTATTCAAAAGTATACCGTTTTGATGCGCATCTTTCAACCGGCAAATTGTTCCTGCTCGAAGTATAATCGCTCCATGACCGACCCCAAGAACCGTCCTGTGACTCCTGAAGCCAGGCCCGATGACCGCATTGACCACGCTTTGCGTCCGCAGAAACTGGCCGATTTAATCGGCCAGGACCAGGTAAAAGAAAATCTGGCGATTTTGATTGCGGCGGCCCGCCAGCGCGGCGAAGCCCTCGACCACGTTCTATTTTACGGGCCGCCTGGTCTGGGAAAGACCACTCTGGCGCACGTTCTTGCCAATGAGATGGAAGTCAACATCAAAATCACCTCTGGCCCGGCCATCGAGCGCGCGGGCGATTTGGCCGCCATTCTCACCAACCTGCGGGCGGGCGATGTTCTGTTCATAGACGAGATTCATCGGCTTGGCAGGGCGGTGGAGGAAGTCCTTTACCCGGCAATGGAGGATTTTGCCCTCGACATTGTTATCGGCAAAGGGCCTTCGGCGCGCTCCATCCGGCTCAAACTGCCGCGTTTTACCGTCATTGGGGCCACCACCCGGCTGGCGCTGGTCACTGCGCCGTTGCGCGCCCGTTTTGGGGCGGTGTATCGGCTCGATTACTACGACCAGCCTGCGATGGAGTCCATCGTTCGCCGCGCGGCCTCCATGCTGAAAGTGGAAGCCGACCCGCAAGGCGTTTCTGAAGTTGCCCGCCGGGCGCGCGGCACGCCCCGCATTGCTTTGCGTCTGTTGCGCCGCGCACGTGATTATGCCCAGGTGCGCGGTCAGGGCCACATCACCCGCGAAATGGCCTCCCAGGCCCTTGACCTGATGCAGGTTGACCCGCTTGGACTGGACGATGTGGACCGGCGCGTGCTGAAAGCCATCATCGAAAAATATAACGGCGGTCCGGTGGGCCTCAACACCATCGCCGCCGCCATCAGCGAGGAAGCCGACACCATCATGGACGTGGTTGAACCGTATCTCTTGCAGTTGGGCTTCCTTGACCGCACTCCGCAGGGACGGGTCGCCACAAAACTGGCGTATAACCATTTAGGAGTGGCCTATCCCGAAGATGGGGCGCAGCCCAGGCTTCTTTGATCATTCTTTACTATCGGGAATTTATGGAATCGATGGGCCGTTTTCTGATGCTTGCGGGCGTCTTGCTCTTCCTGATTGGCGGGGCATTGTTTCTGGCTGGAAGATTTGGTTTGCCGCTTGGCCGCCTGCCTGGCGACATCCGCATCGAGGGCCAGAATGGCGTGTTTTACTTTCCGCTGGCGACTTCGATTTTGATTTCGATTGCGCTGACGGTACTGTTAAATCTCATTGGGCGGTTTTGGAATAAATAGATTCATGCGTGAATTTCAATTAACGACCCACAACCTGACTCTGAACCTCGCCGAAGGCCCTGTCAATGGGCCTTTGCTCTTGCTTCTGCACGGTTTTACCAACCGATGGCAGGTTTTTACGTCTGTTTTGCCCTTCCTGATCCCTCAATGGCATGTGGTTGCGTTTGATTTTCGTGGACACGGCCAATCAGCACGCGCGTCCCGCTATTCGGCGCAAGGCTTTTACCAGGATGGCACGGCTGTGCTGGAGCATTTCGCGTCTGAACCGGCGGTTTTGCTTGGCCATTCAATGGGCGGCTCAATTGCTCTTCACCTGGCGCAAAACTTCCCTCAAAAAGTCCGCGCCGTCGTGACGGGGGATACTTCCTTCGACCTCGCCACGCACATCGAGATGATGAACAGCCGCCGCCAGGTCAAACTGTTTGGCCTGCGCCGCAAACTGGCCGGGCGACCAGTGGAGGAGTTGATTCGGCGCGGATTGTCGCCCGCTCAGGCTGAGGAAATGTTTTTGCTCGACCCGCATGTCATGGATTATCATGCCGAGGGCCGGGTAGCGGAGTTTTTTACTGATATTCAGGACGTTGATTTCGACCGCATTCACTGCCCGCTGCTCCTGACCCAGGCCAGCCCCGCAATGGGCGGCCTGCTGCAAGATGCCGAAATCCCGCCGGTATTGGCGGCGCATCCTGAATTTCAGTTTATGCGCTTTGACATGGGACATGATTTGGACATTGAAAAAGGGCCTGAATCCCCATTCTGGCAGGCGGCGCTGGCGTTTTTGGAGAGAATCCGAACATCTGGTTGAAATCTGGCGCTATTGCAGAAACTGCAAAATGGCATTGGCTACCTCGGCGGCTGCGGTGACGGGGGCGCTATGATTGGCATTGACCAACTGGTCGCGTGGGCCGGGGCGGCGCGGGGGGACGGATATCCAATCGTGTTTACCCCACACCATCAGGGTAGGGACATTCGGGAGTTGGAAAGGGCGGCTTCCGCCCTTTGGCAAACTGCTCAGGGTGCGTTTGAGCGTTTCAGGGTGGCAGGCGCTGATTTCGCGCATCCACTCGGCAGAGAGTGGATGTGGACGCAGGTTAAATGCCAGTAAACGGATGAGAAAATTCAGCCGAGAGCCGCTCAGAATGAAATCTCCAGCTCGGGACCAACGCGAATCGAGCCACAGGCCGAATTGCAATCCCATCGCAACGGCAACAGGCGTTTTCAATGGGCAGAGCAGCACAGCGCGTTCCACGCCGCCTGTATCCAGGTTCAGGTAGCGTTCCACCACCCGTGAGCCGCTGGAGTAGCCCAGCACGTTCCATTGCGCAACTTTGAGTTCGCGCCGCAGGCTGCGCAGGGCGCGGGCGGCGGCCTGGAGATAGTGGGCGCGGGCCGAGGGCAAATCCGACGCTCCGATTCCGGGCAGTTCTGGCATGACAAGGGTAAAATGGGGGCTGAGGCGCGGGCGCAGATTCCGCCAGATGTTGAACGAAATCCCGAACCCATGGACCAATAGAAGCGGTGGGCCTTGTCCTTCCACTTGTACCGACAACGAGGCAATTTTTGACATGGCGAAAATTCTGATTTTTGTATCTAAGACAGGAGGCGGGCATGTCAGCCTGGGCGAAGCGCTGCGCGACCTTCTCAATGAGAAACACCAGATTGAGTTAATCGACCCGCAGCCGCGCATGATTCACTGGCATTATCGCACGGTCAGCCGTCATGCGCTCTGGCTGTGGTCGCTGGAATATCGCTTGAGCAATGGCCCGCGCCGGGCGCGCCTGGTACATGCTCTGGCGCAATCTCTGGCGCCGCTCATCATCCGCGCAATGGAGCAAACCAAACCCGACCTGGTGATGACGACCTACCCCTTCCTGGCGGATGAAGTGATGGCGGCCATGAGGTTGTGGCCGCGCATGCGGCGTCCGTTTGCCATGCTGCTTTCGGACCCTGGCCCGGTGCATTCGGCCTGGCTGACGGAACGCAACGCGGATGCGGTCTTCGCGCCGACCCGCGAGACTTTCCAGCAGGCGCTGGAAGCCAAAATTCCGCAAGAGCGGCTACACCTTACCGGCTGGCCAGTGCGCGGGCAATTCTATCATGACCAACCGGCGCGCGCCGAAACCCTGGAGCGGATGGGACTGAACCCTGGACTGTTTACCGTTTTTATGCAGGGCGGCGGCGAGGGGGCGACTGGTTATGCGGCGGTGGTGGAGCACTTGTCTCAAATTCAGGGATTGCAAATCATCCTGGCGGTAGGCACGAATCATGCGCTCTATGAACGGTTTCGTGGATATCGCAATGTGCATGCGCTGCCGTTTACCAGGGACATTGCCCGCTCAATGTCTGCCGCCGATGTGGTGATGGGCAAGGCCGGGCCGAACATTCTGCTGGAGAGCGTGACGCTTGGCAAGCCGTTCATTGCCACCTCATACATTCCCGGTCAGGAACAGCCCAACCTGGAATTTATTCGTCGTTATGGGCTGGGCTGGGTGGCGCTCGAAAAACTGGGGCAGCGTACCTTGTTGGAGAGTCTTGTCCGTCAGCCGGAGCAGTTGCAGTCTGCGCGCGAATCGGTGCAGCGTTATCGGTACTGGAATACCCAATCTGTCCGCCAGATTCCGGGGTTGGTGGAGAGCCTGTTGATGTGAAAGTCGTTTCTGATTGTGAAAAGCCGGGAAGATGGATAATGTTACAATCGATGCGAAAATACGTCTGACGCCAATCCTGGATGACAGGGACATTCATCCCTTGCGCTTGAATGATGATTAGCTCCTCTCACAACCCCAAAATCAAACAGGCGCGCTTGCTGGCCGGGCGGCCCAAGGAGCGGCGCGAAGCCGGGCTGTTCCTGGCGGAGGGCGTTCGGCTGGTTGAGGATGCCTGGGCTGCGCATTGGCCGTTTGCGTATGTTTTGTTTAGCGCGGAAACGTCTAATCGTGGAAAAAAACTGGTCGAGCGCCTGAGCGCGGCAGGCGTGGAAGTGGAAGAGGTGCTGCCGGATGTCTTTCGCTCGGCCAGCGAGACGGAAAGCTCGCAAGGAGTGCTTGCGGTCTTGAAATTGCCCGACCGACGAATTCTGAATCCCGAATCTCTGACCTTTGTCCTGATTCCCGACCAAATCCGTGACCCTGGCAACCTGGGGACGCTGATTCGGACGGCAGCCGCGGCGGGCGCGGAGGCGGTGCTGATTCCGCCCGAAACGACCGACCCCTGGGCGCCAAAGGTGGTGCGCGCCGGGATGGGGGCGCACTTTCGCTTAACGGTGGCAGGTTATCAGTGGGGAGAAATTCGCGCTCTTCTGGCGGGATTCAACGTTTTTCTGGCCGATGCCCAGGGGCAGGTTTCCTGTTGGGGCGCGGATTTTAAATCCAGAACTGCCTTAATCGTGGGCGGCGAGGCCGAAGGAGCCAGCCAACCCGCGCGTGAACTGGCGAATGTTTTTGTGAATATCCCAATGCCGGGTAAAATAGAGTCACTCAATGCAGGCGTTGCCGGGGCGGTGTTGATGTTTGAGGTCGTCCGGCAAAGAAACGAGGCAGCATGAAAATTCGCTCCATTACATACTTCATGAACGTTGGTTGGCCGATGAAAGAAGACCGCATTCAATCGGCGGGGATTTTCCTTTCAACGGCGAAAAAGGCTTTTGAGGAGGCTGGCTACGAGATTCAGACCACGCGGATTGCCAGCGTGCCATTTACACGTTTGTTGGGGGCCGATTCGATTGGGCTGACCACGCGCTTTGCCCAGCGTTTAAGCAAGGCCATTGCCGAAAATGGCATTGATTATGCCTCGCTCGGCCCGGCCCTGCCAGATGTGCCGGAAAGTTACGAGATGATTCCGGATGCAATTGCGGCCTCGAAGAATATTTTTTTCTCCGGCCTGATGGCTGATTCTGAACATGGCGTGTACCTGCCGGCGGTGCGTTCGTGCGCCGATGTGATTGTACGGAACGCCACGCTTTCGCCAGATGGTTTTGCAAACCTGCGTTTTGCCGCGCTGGCAAACGTGCCGCCAGGCGGGCCGTTCTTTCCTGCGGCTTATTATGATACCGAAACGCCAACCTTTGCGCTGGCCTTAGAAGCGGCAGATTTAGCCGTGGAAGCATTTGCGAATGCTCGTTCGGTGGAAGAAGGCCGTCAGGCGCTGGTTAAGGAAATTGAAAATCATGGCCGTAAACTGGCCTATGCGGCTGAGCCGCTCAAGTTTCGCTTTAATGCGCGTTTTGGTGGAATTGATTTTTCATATGCGCCATATCCTGACGAGGCGGCTTCGCTTGGAGCGGCTTTTGAGAGATTGGGCGCGCCAAAAGTTGGGCTGCATGGGTCGCTGGCGGCGGCTTCAATTTTGACGGATGCCCTTGACCGGGCTGATTTTCATCGCGCAGGGTTTTGTGGGTTGATGATGCCCATTCTGGAAGATGCCACCCTGGCCGGGCGCGTGGCGAGCGGCGCGCTGACTGTGAAGGACCTGTTGATGTATTCGGCGGTGTGTGGCACAGGGTTGGATACGCTTCCTCTTCCTGGCGATGTAACGGTGGAACAGATTGCGGCGCTGCTCCTGGATGTGGCTGTGCTATCGTTGCGTTTACATAAACCGCTGACGGCCCGGCTGATGCCTGTTCCTGGCAAAAAGGCAGGCGATGTCACTGGATTCAACTTTGAGTATTTTGTCAACAGTAAGGTGATGGGATTAGAAGCCGAACCGCTTGGCAGGTTGTTTGCCTCGAATGAGACGTTTACGGTGAAGTCGAAACTACAGAAGTAATCTATTTTTGGAGATTTTGTGATTCCTGAAATCAGCGTGCAAGAGTTGGCAAAAAAACTCGAGCAGGGTGAACGTTTTACCCTGCTCGATGTGCGTGAAACGTGGGAGGTAGAGTTGGCGGCTATCCGCGATGAGCGCGTCTTGGTGTTGCCCATGAGCGTGCTGGCGCGCCAGTTAAAGGATGCGTTTCCTGAGCCGCTGCGCAACCCGGATGCGCCGATGGTGGTGATGTGTCATCACGGGGTGCGCTCGGCAAATGTTACGGCGTGGATGCTGCAAAATGGATGGAAGAACGTGTTCAGCCTGTCGGGGGGGATTGATGCCTATGCCCGGCAGGTCAATTCTTCCGTGGGGATGTACTAAAACACGAATTGGCCGTTTCGGTAAATGACCTCGCCATCCACCGCGATTTCGGCGTCGGCGCGCATGTCGCAAATCATGTCCCAGTGGATGGCGCTCTTGTTTTTAGAGCCGGTTTCCGGGTAGCCTGCGCCGAGCGCCATGTGGAAAGTGCCGCCGATTTTTTCATCGAACAGGATGTTGCCGGTGAAACGGTCGATTTCGAAATTCGTCCCGATGGCAAATTCGCCCAGGTAGCGCGCGCCGGTATCGGAGGCGAGCATTTCAAGCAAGAATTTTTCGTTTTTCTCAGCTTTGGCTTTGTCCACGCGCCCGTTGGAGAAAATTAACTCGATGCCCTCAACGGCCACGCCGTTGTAGATGGCAGGGTAGGTGAATTTGACCCAGCCGTTAACCGACTCTTCGACCGGCCCGGTGTAAATTTCGCCATCGGGCATGTTGTGTGTGCCACAGGAGTTCATGAAGGTTCGGTTTTTGATGGAGAGACTCAAATCTACATTGGGCCCGCGCAGTGTGACCAGGGTGCGACCTTTGAGCCGCTCAATGATTTTCGCTTGCTCTGCTTCCACGTTTTTCCAATAGGCCACCGGGTCAGATTCGTTGGCATGGCAGGCGCGAAAGACGAAATCCTGGTAGGCGTTCCAGCCCATGCCGGCCTCCACGGCGTAGCCTTCGGTGGGGAAGAGCGTAGTTAGCCAGCGCAGTTCGCCCGCCGCGCCGCGCCGCATTTGGGTTTGAAGAATGGGAGCGAGGGCTTTTTGACGGCGGCCCAATTTGGCAGGGGCAAAGGTGGAAAGCGCGCGGGGGTTGGTGGAAGAGTGAATGCGGATGCGCGATTCGAAAGTTTCGTAGGCCAGTTTTTGAAAGGTGGGCGGGTAATCTAACTGGCTGTCTTCGGCTTTTTCAAAGAAGATTTCCTGCTGGTCGGGAAATTCTATTAAAACGTGTGGGTGCGCCCCAACTTCCAGCGCCCGGATGTACAGGGCTCGGATGAGTGGTTCGGCGGCGGTGGTGCCTTCGATGAGTACCCGGTCGCCAGGGCCCAGACGGGTGGAATAATCTACCAGGATACTTGCGAAACGGTCAATTCGAGCATCGCTCACGGGAGACTCCTTGTGGGGGATAGGAATTAATTATATCACCGGGATTAAAGCCCAAATCCGCTCGCATGAGCGGATTTGGATTGCTGAACAGGCTGCGGAATTCCCTGGTGCTATGGCAGGTTCAGGCCGCAAATGGTAATTCCATCATGGCGCAGGAACCCGGCATGATGGTGGCCGAAGAGCGGAGTGGTACTGACCCAGCAGCCGCCCGATTCGCCGTTGCAGGTCTCAGGCATCCATGCGTAGTTGACGAGTTCGTTGCAGGGGATTGCTTCAATGGCTTGGAAGATGTCAAAATTATAAATTGGCAGGAGGGTGGGAATCGTCAGCACGAAATCGACCTGAGATGAGACAGAATTGGGACGTGTCACGACCAGTCGGGCAAAGTAGTTGCCGCAGTTGACTTGCGCTTCATGGCTCAGGTCCAGGGTGCTGCTGGATGTAAAATGCGCAATTTTGTCAGGCAGAATGTCTGTTATCACGCCATCTCGGCCAATTTCCCAGTGGTATGTCACCAGCATGGGGCCATCCGTGCTGATACTCCCTATCAGACCGACCCGCATTCCCCCGGCACAGTTGACAAAAAGGGGAATTTGGGCATGGGTTTGGAGATTGCTCACTTTTCCGCCTACGGAGTAGGAGAAGACCTCGGATGCGAAAGGGTTGGGGCTGGTGATGACCAGTTGGGCGGTGTAACTGCCACAATCTACTTTATAGGGGCCCTCGTTAATTGCATAGGTGCCGGCCGAGGGGTAGGTGACAGTCTGGTCGGCGGTGGTGCTGGTTTTATCGCCGCGCATTTCCCAGTGGTAAGTAACGGTCGTTGGGCCGTTGACGGTAATTGTCCCGCTGACATCCACCGGGTTGGGGCCTCCGCAGTAGACTATAGCAGGCACGTTAATGTTGACGGTTGCGCCGGTCACCATGCTGGGGGGCTCGGGTGTGGCGGTAGCCGTGGGTGGGACGGCTGGCGTGGGGGTGGCGGCGGCATTGGGGTTGATGATGCGCGGCTGGCCCCAAATGGCGCGGTCGTGGGTGGCAGGACCGGCGGCCAACAGAGTCAGGATAAAGCGCACTTTTTTCCCAACCAGGCTGCTCAAATCCTTGTCTAATTGATAGATTTTGCCCTCGTTCTTTTCATTCCATTTCCACAGGGTTCGAATGCCGCCGTTATTGATTTGGTAATCAAGACGGTAGGTCACATAGCACGAATAGCCGTAGGCACAGCCGACCGAGGCTCGGAATCGGTCGCCGGGCTGGACGGTGTATTCCGGGTAAAAGCCCTGAATGTAGCCGTTGTACTTGCTTTGCGGCGCGACCAGCAGGGCTGGGCCGCTATCTGTCACGCCGTTTTCAAGGCGCGGAGCCTCGATGCGCAGGGCAAAGCCGCGCGAATCGCCTTCCGCAAACGGGCAGGACTGCGGACTCAGGCTGGCGCCAGTCATCCAGCGCGCGGCGCAGGGGTCGGCGGTGAAGTCCAATACCGTTGCGGCGGCAGGCGGTATGGGAGGGACTGTTGTGGGGGGCGGGGTGGCAGTGGCGGCAGGGGTTGTGTTGATGATGCGCGGATGTCCCCATACGGCGCGGTTGCCCTCGGCTGAGCCGTTTGCCAGCACAGTCAGGATGAAAGTCACGTTTTTCCCGGCCAGCGCGCCCAGGTCTTTATCGATGAAATAAATCTGGCCTTCGTTTTTTTCTGCCCAAACCCAGAAATTCGTAACCGGGCCGTTTTCGATGCGGTAATCGATGCGAAATACGACGTTGCAATTCGCGCCATAGACGCAGCCGACCGATGCTCGAAATCGGTCGCCAGCCCGGACGGCGTAGGCCGGGTACGCGCCTTGAATGTAGCCGTTGGAAACATTCTGCGGGCTGACGACCAGGTTCGGTTCTTCGTCCAGTCGGCCATCCTCCAGCCGGGTTTGGTGGCTTTGGAGGACATAGCCGCGCGAATCGCCGTCTGCGCCGGGGTAGGGCAGAACCCCGGCGCCGCTCGACCAAACTGCTTCACCGGCGCGATAGCCAAAATCGAAACTTGCGCCTGGCCCAGGGAAGGGCGCGGGCGTGCCGGGCGCGGCCACAAAGTCGAGAGTGCGGGTTTCAAGGCCGGCGGGGTGATACCACGAGTAGATGGCGGGTTCGAAAGTGTAGCCGTTGGCTTTGGCCCAAATCGTTACACCCTCCGCGTTGCCTGAGAGTGGGATGAATGTGGAGTAGCGGCCATCTGCGCCGGTGGTGGCAATGCGTTCCCCGCCGTTGGGATAAGCAAAACCGATGCTGTAATAGATGTCCACGCCTGAAACCGTTTTGCTGTCGCGGCGCACCGTCCCTTGTAAAACCAGTCCTTGGGCGTTAGGCGGCGGGGTAGACGGGCTGTCGACTCTGATATCGACCCAAAAGGCTTTATCGGCATTCGTTCCAATGCCGAATTTGACCCCTGAAGCGTTCTTGAGCATCCAATAACCGCGATAACTGCCAGTGGCGGTGGGCGCTATCATGTTGACATTAACATCTACCATCTGACCCGGCGCGACGCTGACAGGCATGGATACCGAAGCGGGCGCGCCCATTTGGCTGCCGCCGGTGAAAACCAGGCTGTAGTATTTAGACCATGCGCAGGTTCCAATATTTTTCAACCGCCAGGTTTTGACGAAGGAGTCGCCGGGCTTGAAGGTGGTGCCATCTGGCACCGTAATATCCGCCACAAAGGCGGCCCAATGACAGCGGCTGGCTGCTGCGGCATTTTCGGTGGTTGGTAAGGGGGAAAATTGAAGCAATAGCGCCACAAGAACGAGCGCGCTGAGTAATATACCCCACCTGCGATTCATGCGGACCTCCTTGCCCGTAGCAACGCGGGCAATAAACCGGCGAAACTGACCAGGGATAGATACTCTGGTCAATTTCATTATCCCCTGTTTGGCAGGGTGGACGATTACCGAATGATTGCAGAGAAAAAACAGGCCGGATGGAAATCCGGCCTGAAAGAATTTACATCAGCGGTACGCGCGCCCCGGCCTTGAGCGCCGAGCGAATCATCAGGTATTCGGTGATATTCTCTGGCGTGATGATGCCAACCAGCTGCCCGGCGTGCGTCACTGGCAGGACGGGAATGCCGCTTTCTTGCAAGCGTAGCAGCGCGTTTTCGACCATTTCGTAACTATCCAGAACGGGCAGGTTGATGTGCATCACCTGCGAGACCGGCAAGCCTTCGCCGTGCTGGGTGAGCGCTTTCAGAAAATCATCGCGGGTAAGGATGCCCAACACTCTGCCGTCTTCTACTACCGGGAAATCACGCTGTGAACCGGCCAGCACCAACTGCACCACCCGCGACAGGTTATCACGCGGCGAGAGGGTCTCGAAATCGGTCAACATAGCGCGCGTGACGGGAATGCCGCCCAGGGCGTTCTTCATCTGTACCATGCTGGATTCCTGCGATGCGCCCATCCACACGAAGAAAGCGATGAACAGCAGCATGGGGTTGCCAAACAGCCCGGCCAACCCGAACAAGAAGGCCATGCCTTGACCGATGGCGGCGGCGATTTGGGTTGCTTTGACATAATCGATATTCATCGCCAGCACCGCTCGCAATACGCGCCCGCCGTCCATGGGGAAGGCTGGAATCAGGTTGAAGACTACCAGGAATACGTTGACCAGCATCAGCCGTTCGATAAACGAGCCGGTTGCAAGGGTTAAGTCGCCCAGTGGCATCAGGCTGTTAGTGAAGATAAGCCATCCGAACAGAACTGCCGCAATGACCACGTTCACCGCTGGGCCAGCCAGCGCCACCCATAGTTCCTGGATAGGTTTATCTGGCATGCGTTCCAGGCGCGCCACGCCGCCAATCGGGTACAGGGTGATGTCGCGCGTCCTGACGCCGAATTTGCGTGCAGTCAGTGCGTGTCCGTACTCATGGAGAGTTACAGCGGCGAACAACAACAGGATAAATGCTATGCCCTCTAATGCGCCCAACAATGTGCCAGTCTGCTGCCAATAGATAAATGCATACCAGCCGACAATCAACAAAAATGTGGCATGAACAAATACGTCAATCCCTGCAAAGGTCCCAATCTTCCATTGCCATTTCATAGGTTTCACTCCATCTTCAAAGTTTCTTCTTGCCTCTTTACAAAGCACTTACACATAGTCTAAATTGAATATATTAGAAAAACATTATAAAAATTAAAGATAGAGATAAGCAGAATCACCGATGCTCTGCCTATTTCGTTGCTGGCGTTTTGCTGGTTTGCGCTTACTCTCGAACGTTGGCATCATTGGAGAGCCGAAATGTACAGGATGCGATAAAATAACTTGTAAACTTTCTTTTGGTTGGTGCTTGCAGGAGGTTGTCATGTCCATTTCAGAGGACCCCAGCCTTGCCAGACGGATTCCTGCCATTGAATATCATGATTCAGAGTACAAAGGCGGGCAGACGGTGCAGATGACCACCGCCTGGTTTTTGTATCAACTTCAATGGTTAAGTGACAATAACTATCACGCTCTCAGTAACAACGAGATTCTTCGTTTTGTGCGGGGTGAATATCAGCCGCCCAGGCGTTCCTGTTTTTTGCGTTTCGATGTGGGCATGCCCATTTACAAAAATTTGCAAGAAGTGGTTGTTCCAGCGTTGGTGAAGTATTCTTTTCATGCCACCTTTTTTGTACTTACTTGCTCCATCAAAGAAACCAGTAAGACCAACGATGTTTGCTGGAGTCACTTGCGCGAATGGGAACAGACCGGATTGATAGAAATCGGTTCGCACGGCGTGTATCATCCTGATTATCGCGCTGCGTCCACCGCTACCCGCGTTTGGGACGCGCGCGAGAGCAAGCGCATCATTGAAACCAAACTGGGTCACCCGATTTCATTCTTCTGCTTTCCTTACGACTCCGTGCCAAATAACCCCGGCGCGCTGTTAAGGCTGTTTGGCTACCAGCTAGGCTTTGCGGGTAACTCGCGCATCAAAGACCGAAGCATTCAGTTCAATGACCCTAATCCATTCTCTTTGCCGTGCTACTACCCCTACAGTTACAAGAAAATCTACCCCCTCATTACTGGAACCGCCAAATTGACCTTTGGCCAGATGATGGAAGCCGCCATTCAGTGATGGTCAGGCTGCGATGGTATAAGCGAGCATCACCCAGCCAACGTTTGGGATTTCGCCCCAGCCGTTCAACTCGCGGGTGATGTCGACCACCTGGTCTTTGCGCAGCGTCCCGACCAGGGGAGTATTCAAGGCTGGGCCTTTTCGAATGTTCAATGAAAGAATGTTGACTCGTACCCGGCGAGCCAGGCGGAATCCGAGCGCGTTGCCTGGGATAAGGGCCGAGCGTTCGGGGATGGGGGACTGCGTTTCGCTGGCGGTCTCCTTCCAGGCTCTCCAGAAAACATCGAGTGGCAGCGCGCGCGCCGCTCCTTCATTTGGCGTGGCACAGCGTGGTTCATGGATGTAGATATGGCGAATATCAAGACCGACCACGACGACAAAATGCGGCCCCCCCGGGCCGTGTTCCATTAAACCGGCCTCTGCCAGGGTTTGGTAGCGCAGTGGCGCCAGGATAGGCTTGCTGGCTGCCAGAAAGGCGAATACATCTTGCATTCCCAATCCCGCGCGCAATTCGGTGGGTATTCCCAAACTCGCCAGCGCAGCGCGAATCTGAGCCAGGTTGAAATGTGTATCGGGGGGCAGGGCAAAACGGGTTGAGAAAATATCGGGCGTTATGGCCGAGTTGGGCAGGTAGGCGCTCGTCAGCATCACTGCTGCTGCTGCGCCGCTGTCGTTTTGACGGGAATCGGCGCCAGTTCCGACCTGCGAAACAAAGGGGACGGGCAGGATGGTCAATGGCTTGAAGGCGGTCTCCAGCGTGACGGTAGATTCTGAGCCGGTATCGAGATTTTTGACCTGGTAGCGCATGAGGTTGGCTCCCTGTAAGAGGCGTTTTCTCTACTATAAATTAAATTCTCCGCGGTGACAACCGATGTTTAAATTTTCTAAAAAATTCGGTCTCTAACCGCAGGCCTGATATTACGGTCATCTGTGCACTTCGACCGTCATGCTCTTCAAGGGCAGTCTGAGTCAGGCTTCCAATTTTGTTCGTTTGGCATCCAGGAGTCTTTGTTCATTTTTCGAGACTCGCTATAATCGCAAGCGTGCAGACCGGACTCATCCGTTTCTTCTTTTTTGGCGAACCGCGCCTGGAATATGGCGGGGAGACTTTCTCCTTACCGCTTCGCGATAGTCTGCTCTGTCTGCTGGCGCGGCTGGTGTTGCAGCCCGGCCAGCCGCTTTCCCGCAAAAAACTGGCCTTCGCGCTCTGGCCCGATGACCCGGAACCCGAAGCGCTTGCCAACTTGCGCCGCCACCTGTATCTCATCCGCAACCTGCTGCCGCATCCGGCGCGCGACCTGCTGATGGTTTCTTTTCAAACCGTTTCGTGGCAGGCCTCCCCTTTCGCGTGGGTGGATGTGGCCGCCTTTGAGCAGGCTGGCGAGAGCCTGGAAGAGATGGAACGCGCTGTTGCGCTGTATCGCAATGGTCTGCTGGCAGGAATTGAAGGCGATGAAGTCCTGATTGCCCGGCGCGAAGCCCTGCGGGAGCGTTTCCTGACGATTTTGAAGAAATTGGCGCAAGGCCATGCGGAACGCGGCGACCTGTCCCGCGCTCTTAACTGGACCCGCCGGCTGCTGTTGGAAGACCCCTGGGATGAAGAAGCCGTCCGCCTGAAAATGCGGCTGGAAACCCAAAGCGGCAACCGCGCCGCCGCCCTTGCCACCTATCAGGCTCTGGCGCGCGAGCTGGAGCGTGAACTGAGCGCCCAACCCATGCCAGAGACGATGACGCTCTACAGCGACATCCTGCACAACCGCCTGGCGCGCGCATCCGCGCTCCCAAAAGCCGCCGCGCCGCTCTTCATCAGCCGCGAGGCCGAGTTGGAGCAAATGGCTGGCCTGTTCCAGGGTCTGGTCAACGGGCAGGGACGGGTCGTTTTTGTCTCTGGCCCGGCAGGAGTGGGCAAGACTGCGCTCGCGCAGGAAGCCTTGCGCCGCCTGGCCGAAGAGATGGGGGAAACCGCCCCGCGCGTCTTGTGGGGCAACTGCCCACCGCCGGTCAGTGATTCCCCGCCCCGTCCCTATGCTCCCTGGGCACAGATTCTTAACGCCGCTGCGCCGCTCCTGGCGCGCAGTGAGAAAATTTCGCCCGAATGGTTGAACCGCCTGTTGCCGCTCGTCCCCGACCTGGCCCTGCTCAAACCTGGGCTGCTGGCGCCTGCCCATCCCAACGCCGATGAACTGCGCGCTGCCCTGCGGCAGGCTTTTAACTCCCTGGCGCTGGCGTGTCCGCTTATTCTCGTTCTCGAAGATGCGCACTGGGCCGATGACACCTCGCTGGACGCGCTGCGCGAACTGACCGAAACTTCCCCCTTGCTGCCTCTGCTCATTTTGGTCACGCATCGTCTCGATGACCTGCCCTTGCCGCTTTTACAGTTCAAACGCGCCTTGCGCCAGCGGCGCGCGCTGGTGGAAATTCCGCTTCATGCCCTGCGCCTGGATGAAGCGCGCGCTTTCTTGAAAGCTCTGCTGCGCGAAGAGACCCTTCCGCCCGCGCTCTACGAAGAACTGACCCGCTACGCGCAGGGCCTGCCGCTCCTGCTGCGCGAAGCCGCCGAAACCATCCGCCGGGCGCGGGGAACGCGCCCCGTCCTGCCCACCCTGCGCGATTCGATTGCCCTGCGTCTGGAAGGGTTGAGCCGCCCGGCGCGCGAAATGCTCGAAGCAGGGGCCCTGCTGGGTTTCTCGTTTTCCGACCGCGAGCTGGATGCCCTCCTCGGTCGGCCGCAATCTGCCTACGCCGCTGCGCTCGATAGTTTACTGGCAAACCGCTTCCTGACCGAAGCCATTCTGCCCGGCGCGCCGGAGTATGCTTTTTCCCATCAATTGATTCATGAAATTATTCTGGATTCGATTCCCCCTGCGCGCGCCGTTGCCCTTCATCATCAGGTTGCATTGGCCCTTCAGCAGGTTCACGCAGCCGAAAGTGGTTTCGCCGGGCGGATTGCCGCGCATTACCAGGCTGCCGGTTTGCCCATGCCTGCCGCGCGTTTCTGGCTGGAAGATGCCCGCGAAAACACCGACCTGGCAGTGTTCGACCTGGCCTTGCAAGCCATCGAACGCGCCGAATCTCTGCTGGCGGGCGATTCGTTGCTCGAAGCCCGCGAATTGCGCGCCCTGGCTGCTCTTCAGCGCGGGGTGATTGCTCACTATCGCGGACAGGCCTCCGAAGCCTTGCCTTTGCTGGAAAAAGCCTTGCGCCAGTGCAATGATTTTCCTCCGTTGCGCGCCCATGCCCTCGCCCGCCTGGCCTACGCGCTTTACACCTGTGACCGCTACGCCGAAGCCTGGCAGTCTGCCGATGAATCGCTCCTGCTGGCGCGCATCCTCGCCGATTCACAAGCAGTGGCGCGCGCGCTGAACATTCGAGGCATGGCCGCGCTCCTGCTGGGGCGGCACGCCCAGGCCATTCAGGATTTGCGCGAGGCCCTCGCGCTGGACGAAAGCCTCGCCCAGCCATCGGCGCAGACTGTGCAGAGCCTGAATCACCTCGGCACAGCGCTGGTCTTCGCGCAAGATTATGCCGGGGCGGGTGAAACGCTTGCCAAAACGGTGGAACTGGCGCGGCGCGGCGGTCTGCGGCGGCTTGAATCTGCCGCCTTGACCATGCAGGGGCAAATTGCGCTCAATTGCGGGCGTTATTTCCAGGCTATCGAAACCTACTGGCAGGCCATCGAAGTGGCCGGGGATTCGTATCTGCCCGGCATGTGGGGCAAATTTGCCGGGCGCGGCGCGGCTTTTCTGCGCCTGGGGCGGCTGGCAGAATCTCAATCAGATTTTGAGCGCGGTCTGGAAATTGCCCGCAAGGTGGAGAGCCGCTACGGGCAACTGCTCATGCGGGTTTACCTGGCTTTCAACGCCCTGGCCGGGGCGCGCGCGCCCGCCGATTCGCTCGCCGCGCTGGAAGACGAAGCCGCTGCGTTCAATTTACATGCGGTGGTCATGCTGGCGGCCCTCTTCCGCGCCCGTCTGCGGCGGCTGACGGGAGACCTTTCCGGGGCGATGGAAGCCGGGGCGCGCGCCATTCAGTCTGCCCAGGCCAGCGGCGTACCGCAGTTCGTCCAAAACGCGCAGATGGAAGCGCTCTTCACCCAGGCGCAAACCGGCGCGGTAGACCAGGCCTTGCTGGAAACCCTGGCGCTTCAGGCAGCGCAATCGGCAGAAACCCCGCAGCAGATTCTGGCGACCCTGACTCGCGCCGCCCTCCTGCGTGCGGAAAACCGCCTGCCCGAAGCCCTCGCCGCCGCCGAAGAATCTCTCACGCTGGCGCGCGCCTGCTCCGATGCCATTCTCGCCGGTGAAGCGCTCCTGCTCTTGTCTGGTTTTTATCAGGCCGCCGGGCAGGCTGCCAAAGCCCAAACCTTTCGCGCCGAACTGCTCTCCCTGGCCGAAACCGCCTTTGCGCCCTTCCTGCTCACGTTTGAACCATCTCCTGCCTTGCGGGAAAGCGTAATGCATAATTCGTAATTTCTCATTCACCATTCCTCATTCTTCATTTCCCATTCCCCCCAATGACCTATTCCCAAGTATAGCCTGAGGACGTTTCAAGGACGCTCTTTCTCTATAATCAGGAGAAACAAGGGAGAAAAAATCTTATTTTTATCCCTGTCGACTTTTCTGCTGAGGAGAAAAAGCATGAATCGCGCGGTGTCCTGTTGGGCGTTCCTGGTGTTCATTCTGGCGGCTGGTTGCGCGCCCGCCTCATCGATTCCAACGTCCCTGCCTGCCACGCAGGCCGCTCCAACTGCGGCTCCCACTTCCACGCCGCCGATAGAGCCAACCCCCACCTTTTTGCCTGAAACGCATATCTCCCTGCCCAGCCCCACCCCCATTCCGCCCGAACCCCGCAACGCGCCCTCAACCTGGGATGGCGCCTGGACCAATCTGGCCCCATCCAATTTCATGGCGCAAACCTTCCGGGCGGTTTCCAACTCGATTCAGTCGGTTGAAGTCAACGTTTTCGCTGGCAAAGGCGGCGACGATACCCTGACTCTGACAATCCTGGACGCTTCCCGCAATGTCCTGGCCGAAGCCTCCGCCCCGGTGGGCGCGGATGGGCTGGACGGCTGGCTGCGCTTCGAGTTTAGCGAGCCTGTTTCAGTCCAGCCAGGGGGAGAGTATATCCTTCGCCTGCGCGGAAGCAAATTGTGGGTCAACTGGAAATTGAGCGGCGATACCTATTCGCAGGGGACGGCCATTGTCCTGGGCGAACCTTCCGCGTTCGAGGATTTCATCTTCAAAATCAACGCGCCGCAGGGGGAAGACTCTAACCCGCTCACTGAAGCCGCTTACGAGCAATTGCCCGCCGACCCGCCTCAGCCCGGCACGCTGGATGAGATGATTGCCCGCTGCCCCACCGCTGAAGAAGTTGCCGCGATTGACAGGGACATCCAACTCATCTTCGAGGGCGGCGCCAGCGGCGCACTGGTTTGCAAGGCCTCCGAAGGCTCGGCAGACCTGACGGCCTTTCAAAAATCGGCCTATCAGGCTCTTTTGGCGATGAAAATGCTCACGTTTACTCGCCCCCTGCCCTGGACCGACCGCCCGCTCTATGACTGGTTCGTTTCCACCGCCAAAGGCATTCGCTTTCGGGACGACATTTCGCAAGGCTCTTGTTGCAGTCCGGCGCGGGTCATCAACATCCCTTCGGGGTCGTTCACTCGCCTCAGTCCGCGCGAAACCTGGCGCTGGGCCGACCCCCGCTCTGGCTGGGGACTGGTTCAGGGAAACGTACAACTCTTCGTTCACGAAGCCCGCCACATCGAAAAAGGGCCGCACACCTGCGGAAACCTGGACGCCTCCCTCTCTGAAATGAATGCCTACGGGGTCACGTACTCGCTGCAACTCTGGCTGGCCTATTACCTGAAAGACCCTGCCCTCTTGACTGCCCAGGAGCCATACCCGGATTACTACCGCGACCTGGCCTTGGGCGCGGCGGAATCTCTGCGGACGCTGGCTTTCTGCGAAGCGCCGCCGCCTTTTGCGCCATAGAAACCCTGAAAAGGAGAAGAGAATGTTTCAATTGCCTCGCGTTTTGCCCCTCGTCAGCCTCTTGCTGGCGGCGCTGGCCTGCAACCTGCCGGGGACGGTTAGCCCGCCGCCTGCCGCCCCGCCCATCGAGATTCCCACCTTCACCCCCACCGCGCAGGTGGAAGTCAAGCCCACCGAGCCGCCCGCGCCGCCAACCTTCACGCCCGAACCGACTGCCCTCCTCCCGCAAACCCGCACGATTGACCCGCGCGCCCTCTCTGGCTGCGACATTTTCCTCGATTCCGACTTCCCCAACGCAGTTGGCTCGCTTCCCGTCTCCGCGCAGACTCTCTCCGACATCGAGAAGAAAGCCTGTCTGTACACGCTTGCCAACGGCACGCTCTTTGCCGGAATTTTCACCAGCCTGCCAGGGCGCGAAGCCTTCGAGAATGTCCGTCAGTTCGACGCCATGACCGGCGGGGTCATTGAACCGGTCTCGCTGGGCGAAATTGCCATCTTCAAAGTTTTTGCCGAAGAAAACCGCGTCGTGCTGGAAGTCGTTCTGAAGGGCTGGTACATCGTTCTGGACGGCACCGGTCTCGACCGCAAGCACCTGCTGCTGCTGGCTGAACTGCTCTCGAACGGCCTGGTTCGATATTGATGAAAGGATGACCATGAAACCCGTTTCCCTTGCCCTCTCCCTGCTCGCGCTGGCGGCGCTGGCCTGCAATTTGGGCGCTCCTGTGGCTCCGCCCGCGCCCACCGAAGTTCCGCCATTGACTGCCCAGCCCGCTGCGCCATCTTCTCCCATTTCTCCCTCCGCCTCCCTGCTCGACCCGCGCGCCCTCGACACCGCCGGGATGGAAGAATGCAGTCTGGTGTCTGATTCCGACTTCAGCGCCCTGCTCGGCCAGAGTCCCGCCGATAAAGTTCCCGAAGCCGAAATCAACAAAACCGCCTGTTACTACAACTTCAGCGGCGGGCAGACGGTTTACGTCACCGTCATCACCGACCGGCCTGGCAAACAGGTCTATGACAGCCGAATGCAGTATCTCGACTCCGCCGCCGGGGCCGAAGCCGTGACGCTCGGCGAGACCGCTCTGCTTCAGGAGCGGGAGGGTCTGATTTCCATCCAGTCGGTGGTCAATGGCTGGTATCTCAACGTAGAATCGCGCGGCTTCGACCGGCAGGCTGTCCTTGCCCTGGCGCGCCTGTTCGAGACGCGGCTGATTCCCTATCCCCCGCAGGCCGCCGAACCGACCGCGCCCGCCGCCGGGGGGGAAAATCCTGCTCCGGCGGGGCCGAATCAATGCCAGAATCCTTATTATCCGATTGTTCAGGGCGCTTCCTGGGAATATCAGTTGAGCGGCGCGACCAGCGGCACGTTTACCCGCAGTCTGACCGCCGTTCGCGCCGATGGCTTCGATGACCAGGACGTATTCAGCGCAGGCACCACGCGCCAGGGTAGTTGGGCCTGTCAGAACGGCGCTCTCATCACCCTGACACCCTCCTCCGGCGCTGCGGTCTCCACGGCTGAGATGCAGGCCGATTTCACCATCGAATCGAACACCGGCATTTCCTTCCCCGCCAACCCCCAGCCGGGGCAGGAATGGGCGCAGAACATTGTCTATCTTGGCCAGCAAACGACCGGCGGCGCGACCATCGAATCGCGCAATGTGCTGGCGACCTCCTGCAAGGCCGCAAACATCGAGACGGTCCAGGTTCCTGCCGGAGAGTTTTCGGCCTTGCGGGTGGATTGCTCTACCCAGATTGACATCTACGTTTCCGGTAGTCTGGCTTTTTCGTTCAACAGTTCCGATTCCGCCTGGCACGCCTCGGGCGTGGGAATGGTGAAATCGGTGGGAACGAGCAACATGGGCAGCACGGAAATTGTCCTGCTGGCTTACAACATTCCATAAGATTGAATTCCTCCCGCGAGGCTCACCTCCCATGAAAAAACGCACTGGTTGTTTCCTGCTCTTCGCCCTGTTTGGCCTGCTCCTGCTCTGCGGTGGGACGGCGGGCTGGCTGGCCTGGCGCGCCTCCCAAAACCAGCCGCCGCCCTTCGTCCAGATTCGCTCGCCCCAAAGCGGCGAATTGACCGACTTGAACGAAACCCTGCCGCTGGAAGTCTATGCCGAAGCCGCGCGCCCCATCCTGCGCCTGGAAGTGTATGCCGATGGCGCGCTGGTGGCCGCCGCCAACGGGCAAAGCAACACCCTCGCGCTCATTCAACCCTGGACGGTTTCGACGCCTGGCCGTCACGTCCTGGCGGCGCGCGCCTTCTTCGCCGCCGATGACTTCGCCGATTCGCAAGTCGTCTTTGTGGATACCGCCGATTTGAGCGGCCTGCCGGTTCTGGTCAACGTGGATGACCTGCCGCGCGGCGCAGGTGTGACCGAAATCCGCATGGGCGACCTGGCCGCCGCGGCTGGCGCCACCCCGGCGGAAATTGCCCGCCTGAACCCCGGCCTGCCAGCCGCTCCCGATGCGGTTATCCCGCCGGGAACTCCGCTCAGTCTCCCGCGTCATTCCAACCCGCCGCCTGCTTCAACGCCCCCGGCCGTTCCACCGCCTGCGCCCGGCGCGCCTGGGCGCGACCCCGCCGCCCCGCCTGCATCCCGCTTCGAGGGCGAGACGCATTCCTGCGGTCAAATTTCTCTGCGCTGGAGCGATTCCCCCGATGAGACGGCCTACCTGCTCTACCGCATTGCCCCCGGCGAAGACATCCAGACCCTGCTTGCCACTCTGCCCGCCAACGCGCTCACCTATACCGATTCGACCCCCGCGCGCGCCGGAACGTATCGCTACCTGCTTGCCCCGCGCCGCCCCTCCGGCAGCAGCGTGACCGACATGGTCAGCATCACGCCTGGCCCGGAATGCGACCCCGCTCCCGCCGCTGACATGACCAACCTGCGGCTGGCAATGCTGAAAATCGAAACGCAGAAAAATTTCGATGGAATTTACTGTTACGTCTCGGTTAACGGTTCGCGCTATGAGCGCATTCCCGCCGGGGAAGAGATTCTGCGTCCTGGGCCGGGCTATACCACCTATCAACTGCCCCTGCAATTGCCCAGCCGCGCGCAATACGACCTCAGCGTGCCGCAAAACGGCGCAGTGGAACTGGCGCTGGAGTGCTGGGCGCGTAACGGGGCTGTCACCCGTTCCCTGGGCGTGTACGAAGTCCGCCACCCCGCCGAAGATTGGGATGGCCGCCTGCTTTCTGGTACCAGCCGCATCTCCAATCCCGACGCGCCCAAGAGTTACATTTTCGACCTCGATTATCGCATCTACCGGCCGGTCAGCAGTCTCGACATCTCCCGTATCTACGAAGGCGCGCTCGAACCGCAATACCTGAACATCCCGCCCATTCTGGATAGCCTCTCCGCGCCGTCTTCCAGCATTCCCGTTCCCATCAACGTGGCGGTGGAGTGGGCCTTCGGCTGCGACCCGCGCCTGTACCTGTACGATGGAGGCGGTTTCCGCTGCGCTCTCTCCGTGCCGCGCCTGGCCTGGTCGTGGTTGCCTTCGGCAGCCGTCACCCGCAATATGCTGACCGGCTTCGATGTCAAACTCGAATTTGAACAGCCGGACAGTCCCTCCCGCCGTATGCCAGGGCCGCAATTCCGCGTGGACGGGCAGAACCAGTTCCTGCCGCTTGCCCCCCTGCCGTTGACGTATCGCTGCGGCGTGACCGTGTACGCCACCGTCTCGGCGCGTACCACGCAGGGCAATTCCGCGCCCAGCGCTCCGCTCCTCCTGCGAATGCCGGAGTGCAGACAGGACAAACTGCGCGCGCGAATTACTTCCATTCAACTGACTGCCAGCAATCAGACGGCTGAACTGCTGGATGACGGCGACATCTGCATTGCCTGCGCTGACCGCCGCCTGGAAGTGTTTGGGGCAGTGTATTTGAACGGCTACGGTGAGCGCCACGACAGCGCGGGCCACGATTGGGGCCACGTCTTGTTTGGGACCTGCCCAGGCAGTACGACCTGCCTGGAGGAAGGAACGTATTGGTTGGGCGAATCTTCCACCCGTATTCCCTGGCTGTTCCAGCGAGATGTACCGCATACGGGCGCGGCCATTTTCATCGTCTCTCTGCGGGACTATGACATCAACAATGGCCCCGACCCCTTGTGCCTGGGTAACGCGGAAGTGCAACTCGGTCCGCTGATAGACAGGAACTTTCGCAAAACCCTCACCGTTTCCAGCGATTTTGGCGAGGCCGCCTGCATGGTAACTGTTGAAGTGACGATTGCGCCCTGACTATGACCAAACCGCGCCGCGAAATCACCTATATCCTGCGCATCTGGCAGGAACCGAGCGAAGTCTCACCCCCTGGCGAGTGGCGCGGCGTTTTGCGCTCGCTGGATGGACGCCAGGAACGGCTGTTCAAATCAGCCAACGAACTGTGGCGATTGCTTATCCAGAGTGAAGCGCCCACCGACCCGGGAACGATGAAACCCGAAGATTTACCGTTGAAACCGAAAAAGGAGTGAATTTCATGAAAAAACGCACCGGTTGTTTCCTGACAGGCGGCTTGCTGCTCCTGTTCCTCCTGTGCGGCGGAGCGGCGGCCTGGCTGTACCTGTCCAGCCAGGCGCAGGGGACGCGCGCCTTCGTCCAGATTCGCGCCCCGCAGAGCGGCGAATTGACCGAAGTCAACGCGACCCTGCCGCTGATGGTCTATGCTGAAGCCAGTCGTCCTGTGCTGCGCCTGGAAGTGTATGCCGATGGCGCGCTGGTGGCCGCCGCCAATGGCGATAACAACGCGCTCACCCTCGTCCAGCCCTGGACGCCAGCCACCCCTGGGCGTCACGTCCTGGTGGCGCGCGCCTTTTTTGCCGCCGATGACTTCGCCGATTCGCAAGTCGTCTTTGTGGATACGGCGGATTTGAGCGCCGTTCCAATGGAGACCAACGTGGACGCTATCCAGCGCGGCGAGGGCGTGACCGAAATCCGCGTGGGCGACCTGGCTGCCGCTGCTGGCGCCACCCCGGCGGAAATTGCCCGCCTGAACCCCGGCCTGCCAGCCGCGCCCGAAGCGGTCATCCCGCCCGGCACGCCCCTCAACCTGCCGCGCCGCCCCAACCCGCCGCCCTCCGCCCCATCCGCTTCCCCATCGGGTGGTTCATCCGCTCCCCCTTCCGCTCCGGCTGTTCCGCCGCCTGCGCCTGGCGCGCCCGGCAGCGACCCTGCCGCCCCGCCCGCCTCGCGCTTCGATGGCGAGACGCATTCGTGCAGTCAGATTGCCATGCGTTGGACCGACTCGCACGACGAAACCTCCTATCGGCTGTACCAGACCGCCCCCGGCGAAGACCGCATGAGCCTGCTCGCCACCCTGCCCGCCAACACGCTGACCTACGCGACTCCGATTACCCGCGTTGGAACGTATCGCTACTTCCTCGCGCCCGTCCGGCCGGGCGGCGAGATTGTGACCTCCATGCTTAACGTCGAAATCGGCCCGGAATGCTCCCCCGCCGGAACCGGTGAGACGACCGCGCTCAACCTGCTCTTGCTCAGCCTCACCACCGAACAGGGCTACGATGGCGTGTACTGCTACGTCTCGTTCAACGGCTCGCGTTATGAGCGTCTGCCCGCCGAGCCGGGTCTGTTACGCCCGACTTCGGGCAATCTCTACTACGAACTGCCGTTACAGCTGCCCAGCCGCGGGCTATACCGCATCACCGTCCCCTCCGATGGGCTGGTGCGGCTGGAGGGCGAATGCTGGGGGCGGCGCGGCGCGCAAAGCCTGAGCATCGGGCAGTTTTCGGGCAGTCACGCCCGCCCGGAATGGGATGGCCGTGACCTGACCAGCGAGGTGCTGGCTTTCGAGCCGCGACAACTGGCTTCGGCCAATGGGATTCCTTTGGGGGCGGGCGGCGCTTCCTTTGCCCGTTACCGCCTTCAGCCCGCCGCTTCGCGCTTCGATTTGAGCAACATCTCCCTCGCGCCGGGCGCCCTGCGGTCGGTGTATCTCAACACCCCGGTCATTCTCAACCCTCTCGAAGGCAGCACGCCGGTCATCCCCGCCCCCTTCAATTTGCAGATTCAGCGGCTGGCTGGCTGTCCTCCTTTCCTGGCCGTCCGTCCGCAGACCGGAGAAGATGGTTTGTGCTACTCCGGCGGTGAACTCATCGCTCCCCGGCTGACCTGGGACTGGAACGGCAATGTAAACACTTCGGAAGCCGACCTGACCGGCTGGGTGATGGCCGTTCACGCCAGAAATCTTTCGCAAAGCGGCGCGGCCTGGCAATACGTCACCAGCTCGGTGGTGGAAATCTCGCCGTCCTTCCCCTCCAGCCGCCGCGACATGCCCACCCCGGCCCTGCCGCGTGATTTCATGTGCGGCGTGGAACTGCGCGTGACGCTGATTGCGCTGACGCTGGATGGAAATTCCCTGCCTGGCGCGCCGCTCATCGTGCGCCAGCCGCCTTGTTCTACGGTCGTCCAGGTCACGCTGCAAAGCATTCAACTTCTGCCGCGCCTTTCGCCGCTCAGCGCCACCGATGACGTTATCTACGACGATGGCCAGCCAAACATCATCAAAGACATTGGCGATATTTGCATTTTCTGTGATGATATGCGCCTGGAAATTTTCGGTGGGTTTGGCGCCAACGGTGCGCTGACCTCCTGGGCGCCGCCCAGGCACGACGCGGGGACGATCCTGTTCGGCAATTGCCCCCAAAATACGGTGTGCCTGACGCAGGGACTGTACAGTCAGGATGACCCCCGCAGCAGGCGGGCGCTGGTGAGTTTTTTCTTCCCAACCTATTCCGCTGCCGCGCCCTCCGAAGGCGCAGGCCTGACCCTGAACGTCTATATCCTGGATTACGACACCGAAAAATCGTCCAGAGACAACCTGTGCGTTGCCAGCGTCACCCTGTCGCCGCGTTCTCAGGCCGAATGGGAGCGCATCAATCAGAATGTGGAACTGGCAAGCAACTACGGCGAAGCGGGCTGCATTGTGACCCTGCGCGTCCAGGGCGCGCGCGGCCTGCCCTCGCGCTGAAAGCAGCCCCTTTCCCTGCCAGCGCTTCTCCCCTCTCCCACCGGGAGAGGGGTTGGGGGTGAGGCCCCGCAGGATGAAATGTCCCAAACAATTTAGAAAGGATTTTCCCATGAAACGCTTATTCATTCTCCTGACCCTGTTTTCTCTGCTGCTCTCCGCCTGTTCTGCTGCCGGGGGCAGCCTCTCTGCCAGCGGGGCGCAAGCCTGGCTCGACCAGCCCGTCAACGGCTCGATTCTTCCCCTTGGCGCGTTCCCGCTCAAAGCCCATGCCCGCCATGTGGATGGGAGCGGCATCACCCGCATCGAGTTCCTGGTCAACGGCGTGTCGGTCGGCGCGGTGGAGACCGATTCCGCCGCCCCGCTGGCCTATGCCGAACTGAACTGGAATGCCTCCTCCCCCGGCGAATACAACCTTTCGGCGCGCGCCTACGATAAGAGCGGCGGCTTTGCCGAAAGCGCCCCGGCGCGGGTATGCGTTTCGCAGGAGGCCAAAGAGCCGATTCTCTCGCCCAATGGCGGGTGTACCCTGCCCGAAGCGCCTGCTGCCCCCGCCAATGATGTTCTACCGCCCGATAAAGCCACCGAAACTGCCATCATCGCCCTCACCGCTCTTGCGCCTACTTTCACCCCCTTGCCACCATCCACGCTCACGTCCATTCCGCCCACCTTCACGCCCATCCCACCCACCGCCACCTTTATCCCGCCTACATTTACCCCTGTCCCGCCAACCATCACGCCTATCCCACCCACCGCCACCCCCATTCCAGAAGATACCACCCCTCCGGCGGTCTATATCACCTCGGTTACACCGGCAACCCTCTACTACGGGCAGGGCTGCTCAGCGCAAAGCGGCCTTCTGACGGTGGAAGCCCTCGTACAGGATGGGCAATCCAGCATTACGCAAGTCTATCTGGTTTATGGCTTCACCGGCGCTGGCGCGGAGGGCATTTTTGCCGAAATGAGCCCGATTGGCGGCGGTTACTATCGCGCCGTGATAGACATCGGCGCGCAGGCCTATAACTTTTACCAGGGTGGCAGCGGTTCGATAGGCATCGCCGTCATCGGCAATGACAGCGCTGGTAACTCCGGCAGTGCCAACGTTCCCGATGTGCCGCTCCTGTTCTGCCCGGGCTAAAGCCGCGCTGGTTCTCGTTTTCGGGTTGTGGGGCAAATCTCAGATTTGCCCCACAACGCATTAAAAAAATCCTCCATCCCTTTCAGGCATGATATGATAACGAATTGGAGGTATAGATGGCCGAAGTTCCTTACGTCACCGAACAAAACTTTCAAAATGAAGTTCTCGATTTCCCTCTGCCCGTCCTGGTAGATTTCACCGCCGCCTGGTGTGGACCGTGCAAGATGATTGCGCCCATCATCGAACAATTACACGCCGAATGGCAGGGAAAGGTTAAAGTCGTCAAATGCGATGCCGACCAGAATCCGAATGTACTGATGAAATACGGCGTGCTCGGCATTCCAACCATCATGCTCTTTAAAGGTGGTCAGGTGGCCGAGCGCGTCACTGGCTATCAGCCCAAGGACAAGTTGATTGGTAAGATATCACCGCACATTTCATGAACAAGCAAGACATTCTGACTCTGTTTGATTACAACTACTGGGCCAGCGCCCGTATCTGGAAGGCGCTTTTGCAGGTCACGCCAGCCCAGTTTATTGCCAAAAATACATCCTCCTACGGCAGCCTGCGCGGGACGCTGGCGCATATCCTGTTCGCCGAGATAATTTGGCGGCGGCGAATTCAGGGCGAGCCGCAGCCAGTCGGATTCCCGCGCGAAGCCGATTTCCCAACGCCGCAGTCGCTGGTCGAATTTTGCCAGGCCGATGAGCAGGTTCAGCGCGCTTTCCTTGCAGGCTTGAGCGAAGATTTTCTGCAATCGATGCTGGAATATAAAAATACGCAGGGCGTTTCATTCCGGAACGTGGTTTGGAACATCCTGGCGCATGTGGTCAATCACGGAACCCAGCACCGTGCCGAGGCCGCTGCCATGCTGACCGATTTCGGTCAATCGCCCGGTGATGTAGACATGATTTTGTACTTCCGCGAGAAAAGCGGTTGAAACGGCGACCACACTTCAGAACGGAAAACCGTATGTTGAAAGATACTCTTCGTCAGTTCGTGAACGCGTTTTCTGTCGTCGCGACCATCGTCATGAACATCCTCGCCAATGCCCTGCCGTTCAACGGGCAGAACACCGGTGAGATTTCGGATCGCTTTCAGGTTTATTTTGTTCCGGCTGGATACGTGTTCTCCATTTGGGGGCTCATCTATCTCGGATGGATTGCCTTCGCCATCTACCAGTTCCTGCCTGCCCAGCGCGAGAATCCGCGCCTGCAAAAACTGGGCTATTGGTTTGCGCTGAGCGGGGCTTTTAACTCAGCCTGGCTGTTAAGCTGGCATTACAACCTGTTCGGGTGGAGCGTACTGGTGATGCTGGCTCTGCTGGGTACGCTGCTGGTCAGTTATCTGCGGCTGACGGTGGGACGCGCGGCGGTTTCCGCGCTCGAACGCTGGTGCGTGGATATTCCCGTCAGCATTTACCTGGGCTGGATTACCGTCGCTACGGTTGCCAACGTCACCGATTGGCTGTCTTTTATAAATTGGAGCGGCTGGGGGATTCCTGCGCCAACCTGGGCGGTCATCATGCTGCTGGTTGCCTCTCTGCTTGGCCTGTGGATGGCGCTTACCCGCCGCGACGCGGCCTACCTGTTTGTGCTTGTCTGGGCTTTTGCCGGAATTGGCGTCAAACAGGCCGCTTTCCCCTTGGTCGCCAACAGCGCCTGGGCCGCTTCTGCGGTTGCCCTGGGTTTGGCCGTGTATAGCATCCTGCAATTGCGCCAGAAGTGAAAAACTCCAAAATCGTGCTATGATTTGTAAAGCGTGAATCGATATTCGATATTCGGGCTTCGAATATCGAATATCAGGCATTGAAAATCCAAAATTTGAAATCAAAAATCTCATGGCCCAAGCCCTCTACCGTAAATGGCGGCCCCTTGCCTGGGACGAAGTCGTCTCACAGGAACATATCATCCAAACCCTTAAAAACGCTGTCGCAGGTGACCGCGTTGCGCATGCCTATCTGTTCAGCGGCCCGCGCGGCACCGGCAAAACCACTGCCGCGCGCCTGCTGGCCAAGGCTGTCAACTGCCTGGCCGATGACAGGTCCAGGCGCCCGTGCAACGAATGCGCCCACTGTGTGGCCGTCAACGAAAACCGCTTCATGGACTTGATCGAAATCGACGCCGCCTCCAACACCTCGGTCGAAGACGTGCGCGACCTGCGCGACAAAATCAACTTTGCCCCCAGCCAGGGCCGCTACAAAGTCTACATCATCGATGAAGTCCACATGCTCTCCACGGCGGCCTTCAACGCCCTGCTCAAAACGCTGGAAGAACCGCCCCCGCACGCCATTTTCATCCTCGCCACCACCGAAATTCACAAAATCCCGGCCACCGTGCTCTCGCGCTGTCAACGGCACGAGTTCCGGCGCTTTCCTCTCGGCGAAATTACCCGCCGCCTGAACGACATCTGCAAAAGCGAAAATATCGAAGCCGACCCCGAAGCCCTGACCCTCATCGCCCGCCAATCCTCCGGCGGCATGCGCGATGCCATCTCCCTGCTCGACCAGTTGGCCTCCACCGGCGGAAAAATTACCCTCCAAACCGCCCAAACCGTCCTCGGTACTGCCACCAGCCAATCTGTCATTGGTCTTGTACAGGCTATCGTGGAAAAATCGCCCGCCAGCGGCCTCCATGAAATCCACCATGCTCTGGATGGCGGCGCCGATGCCCGCGCTCTGGCCCGTCAGGTGGTCGAATACCTGCGAGGTCTCCTGCTCATCCAACTCGGCAACGGCGAACAGGTGGAGGCCACTGCCGATGTCCGCACGCAGATGATAACCCACGCCCGCGCCCTTCCCACTGCCGAAGTCTTGCGCATGATGCGCGCCTTCAACGCCGCCGCATCCGACCCGCGCGGCGGCTGGGCGCCCTCGCTGGGGCTGGAACTAGCCTTCGCTGAGATGCTGGAAACGCCCCAGGTGGCGCAAATCGAAACGGGTACAGCGCCCAGGCCGCCAGCCAGGTCCCCCGCCGCTTCCCAGCCCGAACAATCTCCCGCGCGCACTCAGCCGGTCACAAGCCAGACTCCCGCTAAATCAACGGAATCCGCACCCCAAACATCCGCTATTACCTTCGAGAGCGTCGTCAAAGCCTGGAAGCAGGTCGCCCACCTCGTCAAAGCCAAAGATACCAACGTCGCCGCCCTGCTCAACAGCAGCAAACCACTCGAAATCCGCGATGGGATTTTGCTGGTCGCCTTCGCCAGCGACATCCTGCAAGAGAAATTCAACCGCCCCGAAAGTTTGGAACTGACCCGTAATGCTCTCCATGAAATTTTAGGGGTAAATTTACCCATCCAGGGCATCGTCACCGGCGGCAAAAACGCCCTGCCCCCGCACGTCAAACCCGACGGCATGGTCGCTGCCGCCAGCCAGCTTGGTGGTGAAATTGTGGATATTCAATGACCGACGTGAGTTTTCCCCTCCCCGTTATCCTTCTTCTTACATCTGCCGCGTTTTCGCTTGGTCTGGCAGCCTATATTTTTACTCGCCGCCACGCGCCTGGCTCGGTGGCGCTGGGCGCGCTGGCGCTTCTGATTGCGGAATGGTCGGCGGCTTATGGGCTGGAAATTGCCGTGCCGGATTTGGCGGGCAAATACTTGTGGGCGCAAATGCAATATATCGGGATTGCCTTTGCGCCCTTTTCCTGGCTGTTGTTTGCCATCTTTTACACCCGCCAGGAGCATTTCAACCGCCGCTTGTTCTTCGTTCACCTGTTGGGTCTTCTTCCGCTCATCACGGTTCTGCTGGCATTTACGAATCACTGGCATCACCTTATCTGGCGCGAAACCTTTCTGAAGCCGATAGGCGACATCACCGTGATGGGAACGCGCTATAACGCCTGGTTTTGGGTGCATTTTGCGGCATCGTATCTGTTCCTGTTGAGCGGCACGGTTATTATCCTGCGCGGCCTGCGCCGCATGAAAGGCCTCTACCGGGCGCAGATTTGGGCTTTATTTTTTGCCGTTCTGCCGCCCTGGGTCGCGAACGTCATCTACTTCACCACCCCCATTGGCCTTGACCTGACGCCATTCGCGTTCAATATCACGCTCATTCTGCTGGTCTGGGCTATTTTCGGCTACCGCCTGACCGACATCGTCCCAATTGCCCGCGACCTGATTGTGGATGGATTGCGCGAGGGGCTGATGGTGCTGGATATGCAGGGGCGTATTGTGGATGTCAACGCCAGCGCGGCGCAATTCATTGGCCTGCGTCCCGCGCAAATCATCGGCCAGCCAGCTGCTGAAATTTTGAAACCCTGGCAGGCTTTGCTGGAGCAATTCCGCGATGTATTCGAGTTCAACGATGTCATTCAGGTTGGCTCGGGCGAGGCGGTCAGGCAGTTAAGTGTGCGCGTCAACGCGCTGCGTGATGAGCGTGGCACTTTATTGGGGCGGCTGATTTCGTTTCAAGAATCAAGTGGTGAATCGACCAGGCAGTTTGTCTCCCGCCCGCTCGAACCGTTGACTCAGCCCTTACCCCGTATTCACCAGGCTGACGCTCCTGTGGAACGGGCAGAGACGCTCCACCCCGTCTGGCAGGCAATTCGCGATTTCTTTTTTCCCGCTCCGATTGAAATCCCAACCATTCGCGACGTTAACCCCGTTTGGGCGCAGACGGTGGAACGGGCGGTGACCGTCATTGCGCGTTTCATTCTTGTTTTTGGCACCCTCACCGCTTATACCATCCTGGCAGATTTGAATTTTTATGATAGGCCAGGCTATGCAATTGCAATTGTTTTATTTCTGGCTGGCGCATACTTTTTGGCTTTGGCGCGGCGCGCGTCTTTCCCTTTCCGCATAGGGTTATTTTTAATTCTTGTATATGCAATGGCGTTGGCCGAAATGTTGAAATATGGTTTTTCTGCCGATGTTTTTGTATATTACATGGCCCTGGTTGTGGCAGCCCACATGTTATTGGGCCTGCGCGGAGGAATGGGAATTCTGGCATTGGTCGTGACGACAATGATTTTGTTTGCCTGGGCGGTATTATCGGGTAGTTTTGTCCCTTGGGAGGTGAGAAATACCGCCAGGGCGGTACTCCCGACTGATGTAGCCTCAGCCGCCATTAACATTACTGGTTATTTCTTTGGCGCGTTGAGCATGATGACCGTTGTGAATATGTTCGTTGTCAATCTCAATCAGGCCTGGAGCAGGGAATCCCAGGCGCTTGGCCTGGTTCAGCAAGAGCGCAACCTGTTGGAACAGCGCGTTCGTGAGCGCACGGCGGAACTGCGCGAGGCGCGTGACCTGGCCCTGCAAAGCCGCGACGAACTCCGCACCTACTACCAGGCCATCGAACAGAGCGGTAATAGCATTGTAATCACCGATGCGCAGGGCAATATTGAATATGTCAACCCGTTCTTCGAGAAAGCAACCGGCTACTCCATTCAAGAAGCCATCGGAAAAAATGCGCGCATTCTCAACTCTGGGTATCAATCACCAGATTTCTACCGCCGCATGTGGAAAACCATCACCAGTGGAGAAATCTGGCAGGGAGAATTCCGTAACAAACGCAAAGATGGCAGTTTGTATTGGGAATACGCCACTATTGCCCCCGTCAAAGATGAAACGGGCAGTATCAGGCACTATGTTGCCATTAAAGAAGACATCACTGCCCAAAAAGAACTGCGCGAAACCCTGGCGCGCCAGAACGAATACCTGGCTGCTCTGCAAAGCATCACCCTGGAACTGCTCGACCGCCGCGACCGGCAGGAACTGCTCGATGACATCCTCCAGCGTGCCCGTGATTCGTTAGGGGCTTCGCTCGGCGCGATTGCGCTGTGGGAAGACGGCCAACTGGTCTTCCGCGCGGTTGCCAAAGACCGGCAGGAACTCTACGGTCAGCCTATTTCACGCGAAACAATGCCCCTCGTCTGGCAGGCCTTTGAGAAGCGCCGCCCGGTGGTGGTAGAGAACTACGCCGAAAAATATGGCGCATACCAGGTCGCCGGACAAACCCTTCGCGCGGTGGCCGATTTTCCAATTATTTCTGGCAACCAGGCCCTGGGAGTGATTGCGCTTGGGCGTTCCGAGTTAGCCCTGCCGTTTACCGCCTCGCAAATCGAATTTGGACAATCGCTGGCGCAAATTGCCGCACTCGTGTTAGATAACGCCAACCTGTACGATGCCGCCCTGCGCGAATTGGAAGAGCGCAAGCGCATTCAGTCCGATTTGGAAATCCGGGAACAAGAAGAGCGTGCCCTGGCCTCCATTCTGCAAATTGGCATGAAGGACGATACGCTTGAGAACATCTTGCTGACCGCGATGGACAGCCTGTTAGACATCCAGTGGCTGGGCATCGAAGCCAAAGGCGGCTTCTTCCTCAAAGACCCGCAGTCAGATGCCCTGATTCTGACGGTCAACCGCAATCTTTCTCCCGAAATTTGTTCACTTTGCCGGCGGGTGGAGTTTGGCAAATGCCATTGCGGGCGCGCGGCTCTCACCCGTCAATTGCAGTTCAGCAGCCATGTGGACGAAAGGCACGAAATTCGTTATGACCACATGCCTGACCATGGACACTACAACATCCCCATCCTGAGCGGAGAAGACGTTCTTGGCGGCATTGTCATTTACCTGCCCCCTGGTTATGTTTATGACGAACGCGAAGCTCAATTTTTGCAGGCCTTTGCTGGCACGCTCAGCAACATCATTCGTCGGAAACGAATAGAAGAGTTGTTACGCGAGAGCGAATCCCGCTTTCGGCAGATTGTCGAAAACGCCAGCGACATCATCTATCGCATAGATGACCGTGGGCGCATGACCTATGTCAATCCGGTAGGCTTGCGGCTGATGGGCATAGCCCATGAGAACGAAGCGCTGGGCAAGCACTTTACCGAATTTGTTGCCCCTTCCTGGCGCAGCCGAACCAAAGCTTTTTATAAACAGCAGGCGCTTCAGGCGCAACCCAATACTTACTACGAATTTCAGGCCCTCACGCGAGAAGGCCGCCTCATTTGGCTGGGTCAAAATGTCCAAATTATCCATCAGCCGGATGGAAATATCGGGTTTCAGGCTGTCGCCCGCGACATTACTGAACTCAAGCATACCCAACAGGCACTCGAGGAAGCCCGCGACCAGGCCCTCGAAGCCAGCCGTTTCAAGAGCCAGCTGGTTTCGCGTGTCAGCCACGAGTTGCGCACTCCGCTTGGAGGCGTGTTGGGGTATGCCGAATTGTTGCATCAGGGCGCATTTGGCGAGCTAACTACAGAGCAATTGGATGCCGCCGGGAACATCGTTGCCAGCGCGAATTATCTGAATTTGATGATTAACGAATTGCTTGACCAGGCTCAAATTGAAGCCCGCGCCGTCAAAATTCACCCCGCGCCGTTTGAACCGGCTATCCTGCTTAAGAGCGTGCAGGCCAATATGACCGTCCTTGCGCTCAATAAAGGCCTGCAATTCATCGTCAATCTCGACCCTGCCCTGCCCTCGACCTTGATTGGCGATGAACGCCGTCTCCAGCAAGTGCTTATTAATCTGGCGGGCAACGCTATCAAATTTACCCAGCAGGGGCATGTCAAAGTTTCCTTGTTTCGCCAGAATGCTTCGGAATGGGCCATGCAGGTGGAAGATACCGGCGCGGGCATCCCAAAAGAAGCGCAGGGATACATCTTCGACCCCTTCCGCCAGGTGGATAATGCCATCACCCGCGACAATCGCGGCACGGGGCTGGGTTTATCAATCACCAAACAACTGGTAGAATTGATGGGCGGGCACATTAAACTTGAAAGCGAAGTCGGGCGTGGCAGTATTTTTACGATTATCTTGCCCTTGCGCGTACCCTAGTACAAAATTTGCCCTGATTACAGTCAACCAAGAGATTCATTTTATTTGGCCAACTTCTTATGCAGACTTACATTCTTGTTCTCGAAGATGACCCGATTTTAGGGAAGGTGGCCATTGAAGCCGCCAAACAAGCCGGGGTTCTCGCCCTGCTCGATAACAACGGCAACCAATATCCTGAATTTTTCCGGGAACATGGCTTTCCCAAAGCCATTCTGCTCGATTTGCATCTGCCCTTTGCCTCTGGCAGCGAATTGCTTAAAGAATTTCGCGCCGATGAGCATCTCCAGGGTGTTCCCATCTTCATCATGACCGCCGATATCCTGCGGGCGCGAACCATGCAAGAACAAGGAGAACAGGTTTTACTTAAACCAGTCAGCCCCATGCGATTGCAGGAAATTCTTTCACGCATCGAAGGATAGCACCGTGACGGACAAACCCCTGGCGTACATTGTCGAAGACGACCAGCAACTCAATCATCTGTTTGGTCTGACCCTCAAAGCCGATTTCGACCTGATTCAGGTTTATGACGGTAGCCAGGCATTGGCGCATCTGGAACGCCGCGCTCCAGCCCTGATTGTGCTTGATATGAACCTGCCTGGCGTCTCTGGCGCGAAAGTTTTGGAATTCGTCCGCGCCGACGAGAGATTCACCCGCACTCGCGTCATCCTTGCCACTGCAGATGCCTTGCAGGCAGATGCATTAAGCGACCAGGCCGATATTGTCTTGCTCAAGCCGGTTAGTCCAACGCAACTTAAAGACCTGGCAAAACGAATTTTGCCCTAAACCTGAATTCCATAGGAGAAACGATTCATGGCCAAAGGATTTAACAAAATGCCCGCCATGGGCGGGCAGGCTGGTATGTTGCAGCAATTGCAAAAGCTCCAGCGCCAGATGGAAGAAGCCCAGGAAAAACTGAAAGTCGAAACCGTCAGCGCCACCTCGGGCGGCGGGGCCATTAAAATCACCATGACCGGCGACCAGCGCTGTACTGGCGTGGAAATTGCCCCCGAATTCCTGAAAGACGCCGATGCCGAGATGCTGCAAGATATGCTGCTCACCGCCGTCAACCTGGCGCTCGACAAATCCCGCGAGCTGCAAGAGAAAATGATGGGCCCCCTGGCGGGTGGGTTGCCTTTCTAGTATTCCAGTGTCAGGCGTCAGGAAAAAACCTTTTTGCGGATGCCTGACACTGGATACCTGACACCCTCTATGCTTCTCCCTGAACCCCTCCGGAACCTCATCACCGCCTTCGAGCGGCTGCCCGGCGTGGGGCCCAAATCGGCCTCGCGGCTGGCGTTTTTTCTCTTGCGCGCGCCCGAAGACATCTCACAGCAGCTCGCTGACGCGCTGATTGCCCTCAAGCAAAACACCGCTTTCTGCCCGGAATGCTTCAACATCATGCTGGCCGGGCGTGAACGCTGCGAAATTTGCGAGAGCCGCGCCCGCGACGAAGCCGTAATTTGCGTGGTCGAGGAACCGCTCGATGTACTGGCCCTGGAACGGATTGGCGCGTACAAAGGCAAATACCATGTCTTGCACGGGGTCTTGTCACCCATAGAAGGCATTGGCCCCGATGATTTGAAAATCAAGCCGCTGCTGATGCGTGTTGCCCAGGGACAGGCCAAAGAAATCATCCTCGCCACCAACCCAAGCATGGAAGGCGACGCAACGGCGCTCTACCTGCGTCAGCAATTGGCCCCGTTTGGCGTGCAAGTCACCCGCCTGGCGCGCGGCCTGCCGGTTGGCGGCGACCTGGAATACGCCGACCAGAACACTCTCCTGCGGGCATTATCGGGGCGGCAGGAAATGGGTTAGAAGATGTGATGTGGCGCTATTCCAAAACCAGCCCATCAAAGGTCAATTTATTCCATACAAAACGCGTGAATCCTCGCCAGAATTCATCGCGCGAGGTAGAAAAGGCGTCAAAGGGGGGCAGTTGTTTGGAAGGTTTGAATTCTTCCGGGTTAAGCAGGGTATTGGGGAGAGGGGTAGGAATAAATTCGTTATCGAACAAGGCCGGGGCAATGAATGGAATCTCAAATGGAAGGGTTTGGGTTTGTTTTTTTGTCTGCGCATTGCCCATCAAAAAGATGAGATATGAATCTCTTTCTTCATCCAGAACGCGTTGACATTGTTCGCCGGTTAATTGGGTAAGCGGAAAATAAACAAAGCCTGCTGTACTGCCTTTTGAAAGCGGAATCGGATTATCCAGAAAGTGGTCATGTCGAATGTGTCGGATTGGCGTGCCAGATGTGCCTTTGAGCGCGAAGAACTCGGCTGGCAAGGTGAGCGTTTCCTGGCTGGCGGCGTTGGCCTGAACTTGAACTGTTATCAGCAGCAGGTATTCATTACGCTTGTCGAGTCTTTGCAGGCTTTTTGCTGTATAAGCATTCAGGTTATGTCCTTCGATTTCGCTAACCATAATGGCATGAGTTAACGCTGCGGCGCGCGCTAACTGTGGGCTGATGAATGTGACGAAAATGCGCGCTTTGCTGCCATCTTCAAAAGAGATTTCATCGGATGCGGCGGTCCAACGTTTAACTTCATAAGTGAAAAATTGCAATGCCTGATTCTGAGCATCCCGAATGCCAACCACGTTATTACTGCCTAACGCACCCATAAATAGCTGACCATATATTTTATCGGCCAGGTCAGTGGCTTGTTTATTGGTGCCTCCGTTGTTGGAATAAAAATCACCTGGCGAGGGGATGCAAGTAGGTTGCAGGGCCGGAAGCGGCGTTGCGGCTGGAATGGGCGTGGGCGTTGCCAGGGACGGACCACAGCCAACCATCAAATTCATAAAAAAGACGATAAACAACAGAAAAAGCAACGGCAGACGTTTCATGGGTTTTCCCTCGCTTTTCCTTTGCAAACATGAAAGGTTTGTGTCAGTATAGCGCAACTGCCCGCCCAAAAACAGTGACAAACCTCACTTTTTATCAAATTAGCGCATTTGCTCAAAGATTCCCCGCTGTCCCCATTCCCGGAGCGCCCAGGTGCCGGTTTGGGGGGTGGCGCGGTTTTCCAGGTCGGTAAATTCGGGATTGCCGAGCGCGGCATGGATGACGGTATCATAAGCGGCGAGGGTCTCGTTTTCGGCAGGGGTCATGCCTTTTGATACGAAAGCGGAGAGAGCCAGGGCGTGCAGGTGCAGGTAGGGGAGTGGCTCGCCGCGCGTTTCCAAAATCTCGCGCAGGGTTTTGCGGGCATACTTCACATCCAGCGGGAGACGGGCCGGGCGCGGCTTTTCCGATTTTTTCCAGTAGATTTGGAGAGGTTCCTGTTCGCCGCGCAGGGCCAGCCCGCCGAGGTCGAATCCTGCTAAACGGGCGGCGTGCAAGGCCGAGGAGATGAAGCCTGGCTCTGGCTCGGTCAGCAGGCCGAAGAACAGGGTTCCCGCCGGGATGTTTCCTGCCAGGCTGGTAAACAGCGCCTGGAGGGCCTCGGCGTGCCAGTTCCAGTCATAACGGCGGCGGCGCAGGACGCCCTTGAAAGGGCCAATCGCTTCGCGCCCCCACAGCCAGCCCGCCCACAGCGCGGAAAGCGTCCAGAAGGCCTGGTTGGGACGCGGCAGGACCCCGGCAACAGCCTGGAGCGGAACTTCGCCCAATTCGGCAGCCAGGGCGCGCAGTGGGCCTTCGTAAATGCACAATCCGCCGTTTTCGGGCGGTTCTTCGGGCCAGAGCGCGTGCGGTACGGACGGGTTTTCATCGCACCCGATGGCCTTGACTGCCGCTTCAAGCGCCAGCCAGACGTTGTTTTCGCGGAAGACGTTGGGAAAAGTTAACTGCCGAGGGCGGGGGCGCTCCGCCGGATGCGGCCAGAGCGAATTGGCGGCGTCGAAAGCCCACAACAGCAGAGCCAGAATGCAGCGGCGGCGCTCACCAGTGGTCTGGATGGCGTCTAACCGGTTGATGAGCGTGCCGAGCGCGTAAACGGCGCGCGGTTGGTAGATGTCGAGGGCTTCCTGGGCGGTGGGGCGGTCGGGGTCGTCGAGGGGGGCAATCCGCCCGAGGGCGCGTGAGCGGTGCAATGGGTCGGCGCGTGACCAGGCCGCGGCGCGTTCCAGGTCATCGGCGGTGGCGGGCTGTTCGCCGCCAGAGCCGCAGGCGCACTGGTAGATTTTGCCGGTCAATGCTCCGCTACGGCTGTCCCACAGGAAGGCTTCGGCGGGCAGTTCACGGCCACAATGGGCGCATTGGGTGATGTAGAGGGATTGGAAGTGGGTTTCGAGCCGCTCATCTTCTTTGCGGGCGGCGGCCAGGTCTGCCAGGGCGGCTTGCAGGTCGCTTAAGGCGGGGGGGTGAGCGGCCAGGTCGAGCAGGAAGCGGTTGATGGGATTGCTGGCTGTCACCAACACCCGCGCTCCGGCGCGCGCCAGTTCGACGGTGAATCGGGGCGAAGAACCGAACGGGTCCAGCACCCAAAGCCCCAGCGGAGTCTGCTCCGCGAGAAAGGCCCGGGCCACGCCCTCCGGCGCGGGCGGCAGGTAACGCGCCAGGGGGCCGGAAGCCTCCGGTTTTATTCCAGAAAAATAAGGCATGGACGGAGCGAAATCCATGCCTTTAGTATAGCGAAAGCGGGGGGCAAGTACAACCGGTCAGGACTCAGCCAGCAGAATGGTCATTTCGTAAGGGGCGAGCGGAAATTGTTGGAGATTGCTGTTCCATTCCTTGCGATGGGTGGAAAGCAGCAGCGCGGCATGGTTAGGGCGCGGCAGGCTGGCAGCGTTCGTGCTGCCGGTGAAGTTGAGGTAAACCAGGATGCGCTGGCCGTCGAGGGCGCGCTCATAGGCCAGCGCGCCAGACCTGGCGGGGGCGAGCAGGCGGAAATCGCCGCGCTGAAGAGCCGGGTAATTCTTGCGCAATGCCAGCACTTTTTTGACGAAGTTGAGCAGGGATTGCGGGTCTGCCTGCTGGGCGGCTGCGTTGCGGGTGGCGTGATTGGGGTGTACCGGCAGCCAGGGTTTGACGGTTGAGAATCCGGCGTAGGGCGAGGCGTCCCATTGCATGGGCGAGCGGCAGCCATCGCGGCCCTGGTAGAAGGGCCAGTAGTATTTGCCGGGCGGGTCTTGAATTTCGTGGCGTTTGAGCGAGATGTCTCTCATGCCGATTTCTTCGCCGTAATACAGGAAGGGCGTGCCTCGCAGGGTGAGCAACATGCCGAGAGTCACTTTGGCGCGGGCGTCGTCTTCGCCCTTTGCGTAGCGGGTGGCCGAGCGGGGCTGGTCGTGATTGCTCAGGACGTAGTTCGGCCATCCGTTTTTGCCAATCGCTTGTTCCCATTTTTCAATTCCTGCCGCGAAATCGGCGGCGGAGAATTTGCGGAAGAGGAAATCGAAGTTGAAAGCAGCGTGTAGTTTATCGGGGCCGCAGTAGGAGGCGGCTTTTTCGGGCGTGGCGATGAAGGTTTCGCCGACGGCATAGCGTTCGGGGTAAGTATCGAGCAGGGCGCGGATTTCGTTCAGCAGGGGGTGCATTTCGGGCTGGTCCATGTCGTAGATGTGGTGGATGCGGTCGAATCCGCGCAGGCCAAATTTACGCGGATTGTCGCGGAAGCGTTCGTCTTTGAAGTAAGCGTTGAAGACATCCAGCCGAAAGCCATCCACGCCCCGGCCGGCCCAAAAACGGAAGACATCCAGCATTTCGCGGCGCACATGGGGGTTGCGCCAGTTAACATCGGGTTGCTGCTTCAGGAACATGTGGAAGTAATACTCGCCGGTTTTTTTGTCCCATTCCCAGCCGCCCCCGCCGAAGATGGATTGCCAGTTGTTGGGCTTTTTTCGCCACAGATACCAGTCGCGTTTAGGATTTTCGCGGCTGGAGCGGGATTCGAGGAACCAGGGGTGCTGGTCGGAGGTGTGATTAAGCACCAGGTCTACCACCACCCGGATGCTGCGCCGGTGGGCCTCGGCGACGAGCGTGTCGAAATCTGCCAGCGTGCCGAAGAGCGGGTCCACGTTCTTGTAGTCGCTTACGTCATAGCCAAAATCGGCTTGTGGCGAGGGGTAGAATGGCGAGAGCCAGATGGCGTCAATTCCCAGGTCGGCCAGATAGTCGAGCCGGGAGGTGATTCCGGGCAGGTCGCCGATGCCGTCGCCGTTGGAATCGGCAAAAGAGCGCGGGTAAATCTGATAGATGACGCCATCGCGCCACCAGAGGAAGTCATTGGTCATCAAGATGCTCCTGAAAAAAGGATAGTGCGTGGAATGAATTTCACGCTACACCAGGCCTTACAGAATTTTAATACAAAGCGGACAAATCTTAAGATTCGTGCTATCATAAACGGGTATGCCTGCTTCCACGAATGAAAAAATTCTTGTTGTTGAAAACGACCCCGATGTCAGCGACCTGATTGGTCGACAGGCCCTCCAGCCGCTTGGCTATCGGGTAGAAGTTGCCGCCGATGGGCCAAGTGCCATTCGGCAGGCCGTCCAGTTCCAGCCGGATGTTATTTTGGCAAGCCTGAGTTTGCCTGGCCTGGGCGCCAAAGACTTTTTGGTGGCGCTTTCTTCCCAAGGGCTTTCGGTGCCGGTGATTGTGCTGGCTGAAAAAGGGCAGGAACAGCACGTTATTCAGACCTTTCGGCTGGGTGCATTTGATTATCTGATTCTACCGGCCCGGGAAGCGGAAGTGGTTTCGGCGGTGGAGCGTGCTCTGGCGCAGACGCGCGAGGCACGCGAACGCGCCAAGCTGGATGCGCAGTTGAAACAGGCCAACCATGAACTCCAGCGCCGCGTGCGCGAATTGACCACCATTTTCTCGGTGGGGCGGGCGGTGATTTCAATTACCGACCAGCGCGTCTTGTTTGAGAAGATTGTCGAGGCCGTGGTGCAGTTGGCTGAAGCCGACCTGGGCTGGTTGACGCTCAAGGACGAGAAAACGAAAGTCTTCCTCCTGGCAGCCCATCGCGGTCTGCCCGATGCCTGGGCGAAAAAGGTCGGCCAGCCGTTAGATGATGGAATTGGCGCGCTGGTTGCCATGTCTGCTGAGACGCTGGAGATTCATGGCGCGCCGCTGGCAAAATTCAAGGTCGCCTCGTTGGGCAAAGCGGCGATGGTGGTGCCAATCAAAGTGAAGAACGAAACCATTGGTCTGATGACCGTCGTGCGTAAATCGGAACGTGCTTTTTCGCAGGGAGAGCAAACGATTTTAGAAGCCATTGCCGACTACGCTTCCATTTCTCTCATTAACGCCAGCCTGTTCCGCGCCCTCTCTCAAACGGCTGAATTGGCCCGGGCGGGCGAGCAGCGCAAGGCTGCTGAACTGACACAGGTGCAGAAGGAAATCCAGTCTACAATCCAGGTTATAGGGTATCCGATGGAGCTGCTGGTCTCTGGTAAAATGGGCGCATTGAATGAACAGCAGGCGCAGGCATTAGAGACAGTCCATGCGGGAGTTAAACACCTTGCGCTGTTATTAAACCAACAGAAGACACAGCCAAAATGACACCTTAAGGTAAAATTATATCTATGCCGCCAATGGATTTAATCCTGCTTGCAATGGAGGAGACGCCTACGTTGGGTTTGGTAGAGCGCGCCCTGCGGGCTGGCGGTTATGCGGTGGCGGTTGCCAAAGACCCTGAAGCCCTGGAGAAAGTCCTGTTTGAGACCATCCCGACCCTGATGGTCATCACAGAAACTCTGGGAAGCAAAAGGGGTATCGACCTGGCCGGCAAGGTGTTGGAGCGATTCCCCACCATGCCGGTTATTTTCTTTGCGAATGCGGATAACCCGGCGCTCGTTAAACAGGCCCTCAAGATGGGACTGAGCGATTACTTGCACCCCCCGCTGAAAATTGACGATATTGTCAGTTCGATTAAGCGCAGCCAGAAACGCGCCGAACAGATGGGAGACTGGGTGCGGCGCGAAATTCGCCGAACGACCGCTTCGCTTGAACAGCGGGTGGACGAGATGGACACCCTGGTCAAACTGGGCCGTTCGATTACTTCGACTCTTGACCTTGACAGTGTTCTGACCAGTGTCGTAACCGCTGCGGTGGAATTAACCGGTGCCGAAGAAGGTCATCTGCTCCTTCTGGATGATGAAACGAACGAACTTTATATGCGCGCCGGGCGCAACTTTGAAGAGAGTTTTGCGCGCACCTTCCGTCTGCCCGTCAAAGACTCTGTTGCCGGGCAGGTCATTCACACTGGGCAGCCAGTTTCTTTTAGTGAAGATTCTCCCAACAAAATTAAAACGGCCTATCTGGTCTATTCGCTCATCTATGTTCCTCTGCGCTCGAATGACCGGGTGATTGGCGTACTGGGGGTTGACAATCGTCAGACCAAACGCCCGTTTAGCCAACATCATGAATTGTTGATGACAGTTTTGGCCGAATATGCTGCCATTGCTATCCAAAATGCGCAACTCTATCACGAGTCAGAAAATGAACGCAATAAATTGGATGCCACCATCGCCAACATTCAGGATGGGGTCATTTTGCTCGACAAGGAAAGCAAAATTATCCTGATTAACCCGGCGGTTCGCCGAATCTTCGGTTTAGGGTTGGGAGATTTTACCGGCAAACCTGTTCTGGAGGTTATTACCCACGGTGATTTTGCCGCCCTGCTCAATTCCATTCAAGATAATCCGCTCAAAACCCATGAAGTGGTCTTTGAGGATGGCCGGGTGTTCAACTATCAATACACGCCGATTGTGGATATTGGTTCTGTGATTACGCTGGAGGACATTTCACACCTGAAGATGCTCGACCGGCTGAAGAGCGACTTTATCCATACCATCTCTCACGATTTGCGCTCACCGTTGACCGCCATTATGGGTTACATTGAACTGCTTGAGCGGGTTGGCCCGCTCAATGACCAGCAGAAGCAATTTGTCAAGCATGTTCAGAACAGTGCTCAGAATATCACCATGCTGGTTAACGACCTTCTTGACCTGGGCCGTATCGAGGCTGGTTTTGATACGCGCAAAGATGAAGTCTCGCTGGAACAAATCTTACAATTTACGGTTGATAACCTGGGGAGACAGATTATCGATAAAAAACTCGATTTCAGCGTCTCTATTGACCCGGATATCCCCGTTTTGCGCGGTAACCCCATTCGCTTACGGCAGATGGTGGATAACCTGTTAGTGAACGCGGTCAAATATACGCCGGAAAATGGGAAAGTGGCTGTCAGCCTTCGGCGGGAAGATTCTCAGGTCGTTTTTGAAGTGTCTGATACCGGAGTGGGCATCCCAGCCACTGACCAGCCGCACATTTTTGAAAAGTTTTACCGTGCCAGTAACGCCCCCAAGGGAACGCCAGGCACCGGGCTGGGGTTGGCGATTGTGCGTTCAATTGTGGAAAATCACCAGGGGCGTATTTGGGTTGAATCGAGTGTTGGAGTGGGGACGAAATTTGTAGTGGTGTTGCCTGCCCTGGTCGAGCAGTCGGTTGTCCAATAGAAATTCTGGCAATTAAAAAGCCACAGCCTGAGTTGTAGCGTTTTAATTGCCAGGGTTTAATTTCTATTCGTCTTCGCCGCCTGCGCCCCCCGCCTGGCGAACTTCAATCACTTCTCCGCGATAGTTGACCACCACCTTGAAGCCAATCATCCCCAGCCAGGCACGCATTTCTTCGGGAATGCCGACCTCGAACAACATCTCAAATTGTTTGTCGATGTTCTTCAACTGGTTCTCGATGATGGCCTTGCTAAACAGGTCTTCGGCGCCGACCATTTTGGCTGCTTCCCGGCTGATGAAATCTTCATTGCCCTGGATGAGTTTCTTCATCTCGCCCAGCACCACATTGTCAATTTGCTCCGAGGGGACATGCCGCCGGAACCCGGAATCGTCAATCACGTAGGCAGGTTCGTTCCCAATCCATCCGGTTTCAAGCGGTCGGTCGTACTCGTCAAAGACGAGCCCAGGGAAAAGGGCCTGGCGGGGCATTATTCCTGCCGTCCTTCGATGATGGCAATCAGGACTGCGGCGGCCAATCCCAGGCGGCGGTCAAAAAGGCCAGCGCTGCCCATGCTGAAGTTGATGTCCATTTCGTAGCGAAACAGGTTGAAGCGCTGTTTCAGGTCGGCCACGCGCTGTTCGCCAATGGTCAGGTCGTAATCCTGTGGCAGCCAGGCGCCCAAAAACAGGCGGCGCAGCAGAGCCAGTGTCATATTGTCTTCAAAGAGCATTCCAACAACCTGGTCGTTGGCATTCAGCACTTCCCACTCATCGCGCAGGATGGATTTCAGCCCTTTGCGGCGCAGCGCGCCCACTTTTTGGCCGCTTTCGGTATCCACCACATCATAGGCAGAGGAAAAGTCAATAATCTGGCGGGCTTTAATAGACAGGACTTCCTGCGATTTTTGCTCATCCGCATACAGACGGATATCCTCGCGCAGCTTGAACATTTTTTGTTCGCTGAACAAGACCAGTTGTCCTTGCTCGTTGTAGAAGCGTAATTTGCCGGTGAGCGCGAACACCTGGCGTTTGAGCAGATACTGGTTGTATTGAAAAGCGGGGTGCATGGATTATCTCTCCTTTGAGTCGAATCGAGGGTCATCGTCCAACCGAAAGCGGATAGGACTGGAATTGGGTGAAAAAACTGGCTCTTCGTAAATCAAAACGCGCGTTCCGGTGCCGGGCTGGTAGATGTGTCTCTTTTGCTCTGGTACGGAAGGTGTCGTCCAGCGATAAATCCATTTCGCCTGTTCATTGGGCAGATTGATGCATCCTGCGCTGCGCGGCGCGCCGAAATCATTGTGCCAGTAGGTACCATGAAATGAGACCCCCTGGTCGTTGATGTACGAAGCCCAGGGGACTCCGGGCAGGTCATAAGCAGACCCTCCGCTGCCACCCACCATGTGACCGGCGGGTCGTTTGAAAAACGTTGTAAATCTGCCCGAGGGCGTGCTGGCATAGTGCATGTTGCCTTTGCCCCGCCCGCTGGAAATTTTCGCAACGAACACGGCCCGCTCCCCCTCGAAGGCTGCCATCTTTTGCTCTGGCAGGCTTACCACAATTCTTTTTTCCTGTTCCGGCACATTCGGCGAGAGGGGGGTCAGTTCTCCGGGTGGCACAATGCGCAGGTGCTCGGCGCGAACGAAAAAGACCAGCTTCATCAGGTCATCATAGATGCGGTACCAGGGGTTGCCTTTTTCGTCCTCAAAGAGGGCCCGTACCCAATAGGTTGTGCCATAATACAGGCGGTATCCGCGCCGCGAGTTTTTGGTCGGTTTCCAGTGCGAATCGCTGAAAGGCACAGTGAGTTCGGCCAGCAGTCCCACTTCTTTGGGAATTTCGGCAACAGGCTCGTTCAGTACTTCTTTGACAGGCTGCACCCCGCCCGAATAGACATAACCTCCCTCCCGCAATTGATACCATACCCGGTTATAAGCGGATGTATCCGGGCTGCGAACAGATTGTTCAATCTCCAGGATGGTATCAAACTTGAAGGTCTTTAGCACAGCCCCGGAATAGTCAGGCGATTCATGAACCGTGACCTTATTCCAGCATACCCGTCCCAGCAGTGGGGCGGGAGGGTCTGCCGCTGCAACGGAAGGCAGGTTCAGGGTCGAAAAGAACGCGCTGCCCAGGGCGCTGGCGCTGAATTTAAGGAAATCGCGCCGGGAAAAGCGATATTTGTCGGTCATCTAAACTCAATAGTGAACGTTAACCAGGGTGCCAACCGAAGCAAAATTGTACACCCATTCGGCATCGGCAATCGTCAGGTTTACGCAGCCGTGACTCATTGGCGTGCCAAAGTTGTTGTGCCAGTATGTGCCGTGAATGGCGTAGCCTTTGTAGAAGAACATCGTATAGGGGACGTTTTTCAGGTAATAGCCAGGGCCAGACATGTCTTTGTATCGGTACTTAATATACACATAGTATTGCCCGGTCACGGTCGGATATTGCCAGGTTCCCGTTGATACCACGAAGGAGTTGACCAGGGTGTTGCCTTCATACGCATACAGCATTTGGCGCGAAAGGTCCACATCAATCCAGCGTTCACCACCGCTTGCGCCGGGATTTTGGGCTTGAGGCAGGGCGCGAGTTGGGACGATGCGCGTGGGCATGGCCGTATCAGTAGGCAACGGGGTGGGCGTGGCCTCCTCGGTGGGGGTGATGGAGGGCGTCTCGCTAGGCGTCGGCGTCAGGCTGGCGGTCGGCGTTTCGGTGATGGTCGGCGAGGGCGAGATGCTGGGCGTAGTTGTCAAGGTGCTTGTAGCCGTATGAGTCGATGTTGGAGATGGCGTCGCCGTGAACGTGGCGGTCGGCTCCGGCGAGGGAGTTGGGGTCGACTTGGAGACCTCTGCCTGCGCCCAGGCCGGGCCGCCTGGCTCGCTTCTAAAAAAGGCGGCCACCGGCGTGGCGCTCCACCAGATAACCCCGCCGATAACGGCGCACAGCATAAACGCCAGCAACGGCAACAGGGGAATCCGCCGGTGCTTTGGTGGTTTGCCGGTCGCGCCATGCCTGGCAGCGGGTGTGGATTTCGGCTTTGAGACGGGCAGCGGCCTGGCTGGTTTTTTCCCAGGCTGCGCTTCGATTGGGGACGGAACCGGGCGGGTGGGCTGGGTTCTCTCCACAACGGAAGCAGCCTGGGTTTCCAGCGGCCTGGGCGGAGGAGCACTCCCAGATTGCGCGGCTTGCTCTTTCGGTATCCCTTCTCGTTCCCGTCTTATCCGCTCCATTGCCCAGGCCATTCCTTTTTGGGCCCGTTCACTGCCGGGGTGGATTTGCAGCGCGCGCTGCAAATAGGTCACGCTGGCTTGTGGCGCGGCCAGCGCCGCCATCATCAACCAGACTTCCTCTAACTCTGGCGCGGAACGGGCGGCCTGCTCGGCAAAGTGATTCGCGGTTGTTCTATCGCCGGCCTTCAGGGCTTGCTGTGCTTTCTGGAGCGAATGGTAGGCGGCTGCCTGATTGGGGTTCATGGCTCACCTGTAAAATGGACTTTTTGAAAGAGGGACGTTTTTTCCGACAGAAAGGTTTCACTGTCTATAAAAATCACTGATGCACCTTGACGGAAGTCCCAATGAGCGCCCAGGAATACAGCCACTCGGCATCGGAAATGGACATGTTGACACAGCCATGACTCATGGGCGTTCCAAAATTATTATGCCAGTAGGTGCCGTGAATGCCATAGCCTTTGTGAAAGTACATGGTGTAGGGAACATCAGGAAAGAAATATCCAGGCCCCCACATATTGGCTTTGATGTGTTTTTCATAAATCGGATAACTGCCGGTAATGGTGCGATACGGCGCTGCGCCGGTAGAAACGACGAAGGACGCTACCAGGGTTTTCCCTTCCCAGGCGTAGAGCATCTGGTCAGAAAGGTCCACCTCAATCCACTTTACCCCTCCGTTGCTTTTCACTGAGGAGGGCGGGAGTGCGCGGGTTGGTGGAATTGGCTCCGGCGTATCGGTGGGCAGCGGCGTGGGCGTATCTTGTTCGGTGGGCGTCTCGGTGGGAATCAGCGTTGCGGTTTCGGTCAGCGTGAGGGGGACGGTTGCTGATGGAGGCAAGACCGCCGTCGTAGTCGTAGTGGGCGGTGGGGTGGTCGGTGTTGGGGTGCGCGTTTTCGTCAGCCCCGGCGTTGCGCTAAACTCTTCCACAACATCGCTTTTCACTGCGCTTTGTTTTTGCGGCGTGTTAAAAGAATTGACAAGCCCAATGTGCGCAGTGGCGGGATAAATTGCAAGAAAAGCCACTATCCACATACCCATGCACAGGAAAGATGCTGCCAGGATAAACCATGCCGCCTGTTGTTCCCGTCGGTCTCGCTTCTTTCGCGCGGCTTTTTCTTCGCCCGGTTTGGGGGGACGAGAGTTGACGGTTACGCGGCGCTTTGCGAATGGAGTGACAGTCATGGGTGGTGGGTTTTATGGCACGGCAGTCGGCGCGATGTTCTCGTTGTTGATGAAACACAATATCCCATCCACCACGCCAGTGGCTACCTGGTCCGTATTTTCGGTCAGAATGCGATAATCCAGGTTCAGGAAGCCGGTTTCGATGATGGCCGCAGTCGTATCAGCGTTAATCTCATCAAAAGCGTGATAAAGAGTCATATCATTGGTCACGCTGTTATGCCAGGGAAGCCCGGTGCGGCGCTGGTAGCGGTCGCGCAGACAGGCTTCCAGCCGCCCGGCCAGGTTTTGGTCGCGGGCGCTTATGGCACGCGCCACCTTGAAGCCAGTTGCCTGGTCATTGATATAGACGCACGAATCGTTATGAATGGAAACCAGCGCTGCCGCCTGATAGTTTTTCAAACGCGGGTCGAACTCCTCCAGTAAGTCGGTCTCGAACCCCAGCGCCGTCAATTTTTGCTGCGCCAGCGTAGCAATCCGCAGGTTCACATCCACCTCGGTTGTGCCGTTCTCGCAAACTGCCCCCGAATCATTCCCCCAGTGTCCGGCCACAATTCCGATTTTGACGCGCGGGCGCGGCGTTCCATCGGGCAACAAGTCCTGCTCCATCTGAGGGGTCAGCAAAAGGTTCAATTGTTCGCTCAAACCTCCCGAAAGCGCGCCGGGCGTGAAAGCGACGAACAAGGTGGCGACCATCAACGCAACCATCAGCGTGTGTGACAGAACGTGTGGCGACCGGCTCCTGCGGTGTGCTTTTGGCTCAGGGGTTGGGCGCGGCACGGGGGGGGGTGAAGTAGTTTCCATATTATCCTGCGCCTATAGTACCTTAAAAAGTCTTGAAATAGCAAGTATTTTTTGCCTTGACGCTCTCCCGTCCGCGAAGTAAGATGAAAGAAACCTTTGGAGCCACACATGTCTGCAGACCCTGAACAACTCCGCAGCGCCATGCGCCAATGGGCCACGGGTGTTGCAATCGTCACTGCCACTCATAATGGTATTTCGCATGGCATGACAGTCAGTTCCTTCACATCGGTCTCACTCACCCCGCCGCAGGTGCTCATTTCGCTAGCACAAAATACGCGCACCCATGCCCTGGTACGCGAATCGAAATTTTTTGGTGTCAGTCTGCTTGCGCAGGGCCAGCAAGACATTTCCGACCGATTCGCCGGACGTATGCCTGACGACCAGGACCGCCTGGCTGGCCTGCAAACCTTCACGCTCGAAACTGGCGTTCCCCTGCTTCAGGGCGGCCTGGCCCATTTCGACTGTCGCGTCATTGCCACCTTTACCTCCGGCACGCATACCATTTTCATTGGCGCGGTCCTGTCTGCCCAGGGACAGCCCGATGCCGACCCGCTCATCTACTACAATCGCCAATATCGCCGCATTGCCTGGTAAATTCGTATTCGTTCTGATGAGGAACGAATGGCAGAGCATCTGACCGAAGAAGAAAAGGGAATTTTACTGCGCCTGGCGCGCGAGGCCCTTGAAAAAGTGGTACGCGGCGAAGAGATTCCCCCTCTCGACCCTGCCAGGCTGACTCCTGCCTTGCAGTCCGAAGGAGCATCTTTCGTCACTCTGACCATTCATGGTCAACTGCGCGGCTGCATCGGCGCGCTGGAACCCTACCAGTCCCTTGCCGAAGATGTGCGCGAACACGCTGTTGCCGCTGCCCTGCACGACCCGCGCTTCCCACCCGTCACGTCCGACGAACTCCCGCACATCCGCATCGAAATTTCACGTCTCACCCGCCCCCAGCCTTTGCCCTACACCGACGCCGCTGACCTGCTCGCCAAACTCAACCCCGGACTCGACGGCCTCATCCTGCGCGACGGTTTTCGCCGGGCCACTTTCCTGCCCCAGGTTTGGTCGCAATTGCTCCAAAAAGAGGCCTTTCTCAACCACCTGTGTCTGAAAATGGGCGCATCCCCCGACCTGTGGCGCAAAAAACACCTGCAGGTCGAAACCTACCGGGTCGAAGAATTTCACGAACCGTAAGGCGAAATGAATTTCGTCTTACCCATCTTAACAACAACAAGGAGACCTTCCCTATGAACTACCGTCACCTGGGCCGTTCCGGCCTGCAAATCAGCGAACTCTCGCTCGGCTCCTGGGTTACATTCCATAACCAGGCTGATGTCGATGCCGCCGTCGAACTGATGGCCGCCGCGCGCGATTATGGCGTCAACTTTTTTGATAACGCCGAAGTCTATGCGGGTGGCAAATCTGAGGAAGTAATGGGCGCGGCCCTCAAGCGTTTGGGCTGGCGGCGTTCCAGTTATCTGGTTTCTACCAAATTTTACTGGGGAATCGAAGACGGCATCAACGAAAAAAACACGCTCAACCGCAAGCGGCTCATCGAGGGCATTAACGGGTCGCTTCAGCGTTTTGGGTTGGAATACGTTGACCTGATTTTCTGTCACCGTCCTGACCCCACCACGCCCATTGAAGAAACAGTTTGGGCGATGCACAACATCATCGAATGGGGCAAAGCCCTTTACTGGGGCACCTCCGAATGGTCCGCGGCAGAAATCGTGGCCGCTATTGAAATTGCCGAAAAACACCACCTCCACAAACCGGTTATGGAACAGCCGCACTACAACCTGTTTGTCCGCGAGAAGTTTGAGAAGGAGTATGCCCGTTTGTTCAAAGACTATGGCTACGGCTCCACCACCTGGTCGCCGCTGGCTTCTGGTTTGTTGACTGGCAAATATAACAACGGTATCCCTGCTGATAGTCGGGGCAGTTTGCCTGGCTATGAATGGCTGCGCAACTCGCTGACCGATGAGCAGCGACTTGCCAAAGTCCGCGCTCTTCAGCCGTTGGCAGAAGAAATTGGCGCAACATTGGCGCAAATGGCAATTGCCTGGTGCCTCAAGAACCCGAATGTCAGCACTGTCATCACTGGTGCCAGCCGCGCTTCGCAAGTGCATGAAAACATGAAAGCCCTGGACGTGGTCGAAAAACTCACACCGGATGTCATGAAGCGCATTGACGAAATTCTTGGCAACAACCCCAACCTGTAACTGCGAACGGGGACGCGGACAAGCGCAGATAAACGCGTAGAAATCCATAAAAACTCCGTTTTTATCCGTTCTCGTCCGCGCTCCCAAATTTGGATGCGTGGCAATCAGAGTTTTCTTAAGAATTCCGAATCTTTAACCTTAAAATGTTGAAATTTGCCCCGAATTCCCTTGACTCTTTTGCCGGGGCGCATATAATACCGCTTCGCTGTCCTGGACGGCAATCAAACGAAGCGCGATTGTGAACGAATTCGCAAATTGGTTGACCAAAACCCTTGACAGAACTGAGTGAATGAATATAATTCGCTCTCGCCCCCTGAAGCGGGGCAAAAAACAAGAGAGTTGTCTGACAAAAAACTTGCAGAATGGTTGCAAAATTGGTCTGACAAAAACCTTGACAAAAGAAACGGCTTGAATATAATAGACAAGCCAGTCATCGAGAACGATTTCGTCAACCCCGACAGATCGCTTACATCCTAGAGAGACGTCCTCGTCAGAGACGCGAGTTTGCTGTCTTGCAGTCTGGCGCGCCGATGTAGAGTTTGCGACATCGGTAAATTTGTCTCTCTGTGGCTTTTGACAGGCCAACATGCTGCGGGTAAAACATGGCCCGCTCCGGTTGACGGCACCTTAACAACTGAAGAGTGATAAGAAATACGACAGCCCTGTCGTTCTAAATTTCCGTAACTTACACTCGTAAGAGTGATTTTTTTTGCGGAGAGTTTGATCCTGGCTCAGGATGAACGCTGGCGGCGTGCCTAATACATGCAAGTCGAACGGAGACATTAGCAATAGTGTCTTAGTGGCGAACGGGTGAGTAACGCGTTGGTGACCTGCCCCAAAGTGTGGGATAACAGTCCGAAAGGATTGCTAATACCGCATGTGGTTTTCGGAATTAGAAACCGATTTCTAAAGGAGTAATCCGCTTTGGGAGGGGCCTGCGTCCCATCAGCTAGTTGGTAGGGTAATGGCCTACCAAGGCTTCGACGGGTAAGGGGCCTGAGAGGGTGGCCCCTCACAATGGAACTGAAACACGGTCCATACACCTACGGGTGGCAGCAGTAGGGAATATTGGGCAATGGGCGAAAGCCTGACCCAGCAACGCCGCGTGTACGATGAAGGTCTTCGGATCGTAAAGTACTTTTCTGGGAGATGAGAAAGGACAGTATCCCAGGAATAAGCCTCGGCTAACTACGTGCCAGCAGCCGCGGTAAAACGTAGGAGGCAAGCGTTATCCGGATTTACTGGGCGTAAAGCGCGTGCAGGCGGTTCGGCAAGTTGGATGTGAAAGCTCCTGGCTTAACTAGGAGAGGTCGTTCAATACTACCGAACTTGAGGGCATCAGAGGAAGGTGGAATTCCCGGTGTAGTGGTGAAATGCGTAGATATCGGGAGGAACACCAGTGGCGAAGGCGACCTTCTGGGATGTTCCTGACGCTCAGACGCGAAGGCTAGGGTAGCAAACGGGATTAGAGACCCCGGTAGTCCTAGCAGTAAACGATGTAGACTTGGCGTCGGTGGGTTAAAAACCATCGGTGTCGAAGCTAACGCGATAAGTCTACCGCCTGGGGACTACGGCCGCAAGGTTAAAACTCAAAGGAATTGACGGGGGCCCGCACAAGCAGCGGAGCGTGTGGTTTAATTCGATGCTACACGAAGAACCTTACCCGGGTTTGACATGTTGGTGGTAGGGATCCGAAAGGTGACCGACCCGCAAGGGAGCCTTCACAGGTGCTGCATGGCTGTCGTCAGCTCGTGTCGTGAGATGTTCGGTTAAGTCCGCTAACGAGCGCAACCCTCGCTGTATGTTACAAGTGTCATACAGGACCGCCGGTATCAAGCCGGAGGAAGGTGGGGATGACGTCAAGTCAGCATGGCCTTTATGTCCGGGGCTACACACACGCTACAATGGCCGGTACAACGGGTTGCTAATCCGCGAGGTAGAGCCAATCCCCAAAGCCGGTCTCAGTTCAGATCACAGGCTGCAACCCGCCTGTGTGAAGTCGGAGTTGCTAGTAAACGCGCGTCAGCCATAGTGCGTTGAATACGTTCTCGGGCCTTGTACACACCGCCCGTCACGTCATGGGAGCTGGTAACACCTGAAGCCGGTAGCCTAACCGTAAGGAGGGCGCTGTCGAAGGTGGTGCTGGTGACTGGGACGAAGTCGTAACAAGGTAGGAGTACCGGAAGGTGCGCCTGGATCACCTCCTTTCTAGTTTGTTGAGCGACCCTCTCACGCGGGTCTGCTCCATAAAAATCCTTTGCGCGCGGTGCGCGAAGGTCGACAAGGCAGGTATTTCTTATCACTTCTCAGTTGTTCAGGTGGCGACTACGGGCTTGTAGCTCAGTTGGTTAGAGCACTGTGCTGATAACGCAGGGGTCACAGGTTCGAATCCTGTCAAGCCCACTCGGTAAGTGGCTTGGGGATGTAGCTCAGCGGGAGAGCAGCGCCTTTGCAAGGCGAAGGTCACGGGTTCAAATCCCGTCATCTCCACAGGGCTGCATCAAATATGCAAAAAAGGTGATATCGTTTGGTAAATACGAGCGACGTGTTGTAACAAATGAGAAAGGCTTTCATCGCAAGGCGCTTTTGCGGCCCGGCGGTGAGCCGGGTCGCTTTGTCAAAATTTGAGAGTGGTTGAAGGGTGACTGATGCTCTTAAGGAAACTGAGCGCATCACTCACCGGTCAACGTGAGCGGTGAACCAGAACCTTGACAACTGAATAACATCGTTTTTTTGACCTAAAGCAAGTAAGTACATTTGTAGGCCAAATGTAGAATGAAAAAGTATCAATTTCTCCGTATCACGTGGAGAAGCTACTAAGGGCTTACGGTG